>NZ_JBIWEU010000001.1:218209-805306 GCF_044762675.1 Peribacillus sp. NPDC096448
TGGATGATGGGCGGCCAAAACGGAGGCCAGCCAGGTATGATGATGGGCGGCCAAAACGGAGGCCAGCCAGGTATGATGATGGGCGTCCAAAACGGAGGTCAGCCAGGTATGATGATGGGCGTCCAAAACGGAGGTCAGCCAGGTATGATGATGGGCGGCCAAAACGGAGGTCAGCCAGGTATGATGATGGGCGGTCAAAATGGAGGTCAGCCGTGGATGATGGGCGGCCAAAACGGTGGCCAGCCAAGTATGATGGGCGGTCAAAATGGAGGTCAGCCGTGGATGATGGGCAGTCAAAACGGAGGCCAGCCAGGGGTGATGCCGGGACAATTTGGTGGTCAGCCAGACATGATGCGCGGTCAGCTTGGGGGGCAACCTGAAGCAATGTTACCTGGACAAATGGGAGGCCAGCCAGGCCAATTCGGGGGCGTTCGTGCGCCTGAAACATTTGGGATCCCGACATATGTAGATGAAAGCGATGACTATTAATCATCAAGGAGACAGTGTTTTTAACACTCGTCTCCTCTCTTATTTAAATCGTAAGCCAAAGAATGTCCGCCATATTCAAAGCAGTGTCTATTTAATAACTTTTGAAAAGGGTCATTCAATGATTCTTAAAGGATTCGACAGTTTTGAAAAATGGGATCGCCAAAGAGAATTGACTTCTTTGTTAAAACAAAAGGGATTTCATCAAACGTATTATATTCATCAGAATTTAATGCCCTTTCAATTTAAAGGGAAATGGTATGGCAGTATGGACTATTTTCCGCCGAGTAAGAAAAAATTCAGATTTTCCAATCATAAGGACCGCTTAGAAGGCGTTCAGTTACTGGAAAGCTTCCATGATGTGTCGGAAAATCTCTCCATTAACGCGCCTGTATTCAATCAATCTAAAAAGTGGAAAGAACGCTTATCACTCTTTAAAAAGAATTTTTCTTATGTTCGCCAATATGTTTCCGAAGATATTATCAAGGAATGGATTAGATGGGGGGAATGGTCGCTAGAGGGGTTTGATAAAAATCAGTCTTTATGGGATAAGGAAAAGAAAGTCATCATTCATGGTGATTGTGCCCACCATAATTTCTTGCGTAGAGCGGACGGCACTTTGACTTTAATCGATTTTGACTTAATGGCAAATGCCCCGAGGTGCATTGATTATTTACAGTATGCAAATCGAATTTCGCAGCATTTGGAAGATGCGGCCAACGAGCTGTGGGAAGTGCCGCAATTGCAAAGGTATCAGTCAGACCTGGCCTTTTTATATGCTTTAACTTATCCTACCGATATTTTCCGTGAATGGAATCGTCTTAATAAAAGTTCTTCCCAGCTTCATTCGGTCTGGAAAATGTCCGTGGAAGGTTTTTCGGAGCGGATGGAGATGAATGAAAAATTGGCGAAAAGGATTTCTTCCCTTAATAGGAATTAAAACGGGTATTTGGCCGTATCTTACAGAGTACATTTCCCGTTCGACACCCATGCTAATTATGAGCGGAATATAGCTCATTCTATTGCAATGGGAGGGTTATTGGTGCAGAAAATAAAATGGGCCCAGCCGCTATGTACGGTATTGGCCGCCGTCAGTTTGGTTGGATGTGCTAATAATGATACAGCGGAAAATGAAAATATCACGAATGATACAGGTTACCATGAAAAAGATGCATTGGTACGGAACATCAATTATGAGAATATGGTGCAAGGTTTATACAATAAAGATGATGCGTACAGTAAGAGTGACCGTAACTACCATGGACATGAAAGTAAGCCGCTTAAGGCAAAATCATCTTATTATAATTCTTATGAAGGCTCTTTAGCCGACAAAGTAAATGGTGTCGCTAATAAAGTGGAGCCGGTTATCGATGCCAGGACAATCATCATGAAAGATGAAATGCTGGTAGCCTTGCTGCTTGATGACTACAGCCAAGCAAAAGATGTTAAAGAAAGAATCAAGAAGGAAATCGGACCGCTTACCAATGGCCGTACCCTATATGTAACCACCGATGAAGGTGTCTATTTCAGGACGATGACTCTTGATAACAATCTTCGGGATGGCGATACGAGGGAAATGATCATTTTGGATGCCAATGACCTGTTCGATAACCTTAACATTCACGAAAATCACTTAAAATAATTTGTGGGCTGACCCGATGTGGAGTCAGCTCTTTTTGATTTTTTTCTGGTTAATAATCCTTATTTGGGTCAAACTACATAAAAAGTAAACGCCTTAAGAGGTGAGTATATTGTTTAATCAACTTAGAATCCAATTTTTCATGACACTCTTCATATTGCCATTTTGCTTAACCGTTTTTGCCGAAGAAACCGTTCAAAAGGAAAATGATCCAATTGAAAGGAAGGTCATTCTTCAGCGTATGTATCTGGATGGCGAGTTAAGTGAAGAGAAATTGACAGAAACGATTTGGTCGATGGAAGACTTTTGGGCAAAATATGAAGGATGGAAAGTAGTCGATCAAAATGAAGAGCAGATTGTCATGAAGAAAATTGAGAATGACATATCTCCGCTTTTAAAAGCGAATGGTTACCTTGGGATGAGGGAAGATGGTACATTATCCATTTTTATCGGAAGGCCTGAGCACGCCAAGATCATTCATACATTCTACCAAATAGACGTTGGTAAACTTGAAGCATACAAGCAGGAGGAACTGCAAAAAGGGATTCCGATCATGAATAAAGACCAATATAAACAGCTCATTAAAGAATATGAGCCATATTCGGTAAACTAGGGGGGATGATCTCCCATCCTCCAGGCTGTAGACTAACTCGATAATGATGGAGTTTGTCTACAGTTTTTTTAGTATTCCCATTTGACCGTTGACTTCCACTGAAGGCACTGGCTTTCAGCGGGCGGTCCGCCCTCGGCGCTTTTGCGCCTGTAATGTCTCCCTTTGACGCGTATATCCCGCAGGAACCTTGCACCCCGTTCCAATCACCTTTGTTTTTAAGGATGATAGTAAAACCCGGAATTCCTTGTGAAAAGTCTTTGCCGAGTATGAAATAACTTTTAATGAACAACACCCCTTTTTTATGATAAAATGAGAGGTACAGCAAAATCAGGGAGAGAATTAATTTGTATGATTATATAAAAGGCAAGGTCGATTATATTGGGCCTGAATACATAGTTGTGGAAAATGGGGGGATCGGATATCAAGTGATGACGCCGAATCCTTTTATTTTTTCCGCTCAATACCAGAGAGAAATCCAAGTTTTCTTATATCATTATGTTCGTGAGGATATGGTGGCGTTATACGGATTCCAGACTCGTCAAGAAAAGGCGTTATTCACAAAATTATTGAATGTAACCGGAATCGGGCCGAAAGGTGCTCTAGCGATATTGGCTTCAGGCCAGGTTGATCAGGTGGTGCAGGCGATCGAAAATGAAGATGAATCGTTTTTGGTGAAATTCCCGGGAGTCGGAAAGAAAACGGCACGGCAGATGATTCTCGATTTAAAAGGGAAACTTGAGAACATTATTCCGGATGCGTTTCCCAACTTGTTTAACGAAGGCGTCACGGCTGCAATCAGTTCAAATGGTTATACGGAGGAATTGGATGAAGCCGTTCTTGCATTGAAGGCTCTTGGTTATTCTGAAAAGGAAGTCCAAAAGGTAGCCAAGAAATTGCAAGCTGAAGATATGACGACCGAGCAATATATTAAGAAAGCATTGCAAATGATGTTAAGATAAGGAGTGGCGCAATGGAGGAGAGAATATTCAATCAGGAAGCCGATTTGAACGAACTGTCCTTTGAACAAAGCCTGCGGCCGCAAAACTTAAAGCAATATATCGGACAGGATAAAGTGAAAGCGAATTTGAGTGTATATATCGAGGCTGCAAGGATGCGTGAAGAAACGCTCGACCATGTACTTCTATATGGACCGCCTGGACTTGGAAAGACGACGCTTGCCGTCATCATCGCCAATGAAATGGGTGTGAATATCCGCACGACTTCCGGTCCCGCCATTGAACGGCCGGGAGATCTGGCGGCCATTCTGAGTGCACTTGAACCAGGTGATGTATTGTTCATTGATGAGATTCACCGTCTTCCCCGTGTCGTTGAAGAAGTGCTATATCCGGCTATGGAGGACTTCTGTCTGGATATTGTAGTCGGTAAGGGACCGGAAGCCCGTTCGATCAGGATCGACTTGCCGCCGTTCACACTCGTAGGGGCCACGACACGGGCAGGCTCACTGTCTGCACCGCTCAGGGACCGATTTGGCGTTTTGAGCCGTCTTGAATATTATACGGAAAACCATTTGACTGATATCATCATCCGTACAGCAAGAATCATGGATACGGAAATGGATGATCAAGCAGCGGCAGAACTTGCAAGAAGGTCAAGGGGAACCCCGAGAATTGCCAATCGGCTTTTACGGAGGGTCAGGGATTTCGCCCAGGTACGCGGTGATGGGACGATAACGGCCGAGCTTTCCGATTATGCACTTGAATTAATGCAGGTCGACCGTTTAGGACTCGATCATATTGACCATAAATTACTTAAAGGGATCATTGAAAAATTCCGTGGCGGGCCCGTGGGTCTGGAAACGATTGCTGCAACGATTGGCGAAGAGGCACATACGATCGAAGATGTGTATGAACCATATCTCTTGCAAGTCGGTTTTCTTCAGCGTACCCCAAGAGGCCGGATGGCAACACAGCTTGTTTATGAACATTTCGGCATGGAGATGCCTGAATGATGAATATTCCAAAGATGGTCATGATTCTGGGTGTGATTATATTCGTGATTGGTTTTGCGATGAAATATATCCATCTTGGCAGGCTGCCGGGGGATATTTTTCTGAAAAAGGGGAATACGACGTTTTACTTTCCTATCGTTACATCAATCATCGTCAGTGTTGTGTTGTCCGCGATTTTTTATTTGATCGGCCGTTTTAAATAATGATTACAGCTTGATAGACACGTAAGGAAGTGGAACAGATGAAATTGGATATGTTTGATTTTCATTTACCGGAGGAACTGATTGCCCAAGTTCCTTTGGAGGATAGGGAAGCAAGTAGATTGATGGTACTGGACAAAGAAACCGGTAAGCTCCAGCATGATGTATTCAGCCATATCACGGAATATATCAAACCGGGAGATTGCCTGGTGTTGAATGATACAAAAGTGCTTCCGGCCCGACTATACGGCAGTAAAGAAGGGACGGGTGCAAAAATCGAAGTATTGCTGCTTAAGCAAGATCATGATGATGTATGGGAAACGCTTGTGAAGCCGGCCAAACGGATTAAAGAAGGCTCGACGATCGTTTTCGGCGATGGTAAGCTAAGTGCCGTCTGTACAGGTGTACTCGAGCATGGCGGCCGAATCCTTGAATTTAAATATGAAGGCATATTTTATGAAATACTGGAGCAGCTTGGCGAAATGCCGTTACCTCCATACATCAAGGAACAACTCGACGACCAGGACCGCTATCAAACCGTATATGCGCGGGAACGGGGATCTGCAGCGGCACCTACCGCTGGACTGCATTTTACGGAGGATTTGCTTGAGAAACTTAAAGGGATGGGTGTCCACATCGCCTTCATAACGCTGCATGTTGGGCTTGGTACATTCCGCCCGGTAAGTGTCGACGATATTGACAGCCACGAAATGCATTCGGAATTTTATCAAATGACGGAAGGCACAGCAAGATTACTGAATGACGTGAAGGAAAAAGGCGGGAAAATCATTACGGTAGGCACTACGTCCACAAGGACATTGGAAACGATTGCGTCCCGCAATGATGGGGTTTTCAAGGAAGAGAATGGCTGGACGAGCATCTTCATTTATCCTGGTTATGAGTTCAAAGGGATCGATGCGATGATAACGAACTTCCATTTGCCCAAATCGACGTTAATCATGCTTATTTCAGCACTTGCAGGCAGGGAGAATGTCCTTCATGCCTATGAAACGGCTGTGGAAGAAAAATACAGGTTCTTTAGTTTTGGAGATGCAATGTTAATTAAGTAATATAAGAGTGAGAAGCTCTTGAAGGGAGTTATTGCGTTGACTGCAATACGATATGAGTTAATCAAAACATGTAAACAGACAGGGGCACGGCTAGGCCGGGTCCATACGCCGCATGGTTCTTTTGAAACGCCGGCATTTATGCCGGTTGGAACGATGGCTACTGTCAAAACGATGTCACCGGAAGATTTGAAACAGATGGGGGCAGGCATCATCCTGAGCAATACGTACCACCTATGGCTGCGTCCGGGGCATGAAATCATCAAGGAAGCTGGCGGATTGCATAAGTTCATGAATTGGGATCGGGCGATTTTGACCGACTCAGGCGGCTTTCAAGTCTTCAGTTTAAGCGAGTTCCGCAAAATTGAAGAAGAGGGTGTGCATTTCAGGAACCATCTGAATGGCGATAAATTATTTTTATCTCCGGAAAAAGCGATGGAAATACAAAATGCGCTTGGCTCCGATATCATGATGGCATTTGATGAATGTCCGCCATTTCCGGCTACAGAAGAGTATATGAAGAAGTCGGTTGAACGGACATCACGCTGGGCGGAACGCTGTTTGAATGCACATGAGCGTCCAAATGACCAAGGGCTGTTCGGTATCGTTCAAGGCGGGGAGTTTGAAAATCTTCGCAAACAAAGTGCAAAAGACCTTGTCTCCCTTGACTTTCCGGGTTATGCTATTGGAGGACTATCCGTAGGGGAACCGAAGGATATCATGAACCGCGTCCTTGAGTTTACAACTCCGCTGCTGCCATCTGACAAACCACGTTATCTTATGGGTGTCGGTTCACCGGACTCATTGATCGATGGTGCACTCCGCGGTGTTGATATGTTTGACTGTGTTCTGCCGACGCGAATCGCGCGTAATGGTACGCTCATGACGAGCAAGGGGCGGCTGGTTGTGAAAAATGCGAAGTATGCACGCGATTTCGGTCCTATCGATGAAAATTGCGATTGCCATGTTTGCAAGAATTATAGCCGGGCATATATCCGCCATTTAATTAAATGTGAAGAAACCTTTGGGATTCGTCTTACGACTTACCATAATCTTCATTTTCTGTTAAACTTGATGGAACAGGTCAGACAAGCTATTCGAGAAGATCGCCTTGGAGACTTTAGGGAAGAGTTTTTTGAGCAGTATGGTTTCAATGAACCAAATGCGAGAAACTTCTAATTCCATAAATATTTTAATGAACGAAAGGAGTGAATATACTTAAATGGGTAATTTAACACAAATACTTCCGTTGATTTTAATGTTCGTATTGTTCTATTTCTTATTGATCCGCCCGCAGCAAAAACGCCAAAAGGCTACGCAAAACATGCAAAGCAGTTTGAAAAAAGGTGATAAAGTTGCTACTATCGGCGGCATGCACGGAACAATCGATGCAATCGATGAACAGCAAATCGTCATTAAATCACCAGACGGTACAAAACTGACTTTTGACCGTGCGGCAATCCGTGAAATTACGGAAAGCGCACCGAATAAAGAAACATCCCTATAAAACAAACGAAAACCGGGCCATGTGCCCGGTTTTTTGCTGTCTTTTTTAATCGGAGCGTGAGTCGGAACTCATGTTGACCCCAAGAACGCCGCCCATCATGGCCGTAATCACAAAACAGCCATAGTATATCCATTGCTTGATGGTGAAAAGGGCATCGTGACCTAAATATTGAAAAAGGAACACGACCAACAGATAAAGCAGCCCAGTGCTTCCGCCCAAGAATAGTCCTTGCTTCTTCCCTTTGCCTCCTGAAATGAATCCACCAATGAACAGCGATAAAAAGGATACGATCATGACCACGTATGTCAGGGATGATTCCGTCAGTGAAGTAAAACGAAGAAGGATGGAAACGATTAAACTAGCAATCATCGCTATGGCAAAGATGGAGCCTACGCCATAAATTACGGCGACACTCATTTTTTTAGTTTCGATGGGTATTCCTCCTTTTTAAAAGGCTGGTACGTATAGCCTGTTTATGTGTTTGTACAAGCATATTCCCGATATCGAACCTTTAGACCAGCAGCTTCCCGTAAAATTAGAAAAGATTATGGAGTAATTTTTCAGTTCCCAAGCCATGCTATGGATGAAGGAAGTGTTGTTGAAGTGGATATCTATCTAGGGATTATTTTTCGAACGACGGTAATCTATCTGGTCATCTGGTTCCTTTTTCGAATGATGGGTAAGCGGGAAGTTGGGGAACTGAGTGTTCTCGATTTAGTGGTATCCATCATGATAGGGGACATTGCTGTGCTATCCTTTGAAGATTTGGAAAAACCGTTTATCCGACAGACTATCCCAATGTTTGTCCTCGCGATCCTCCAAATTACATTGGCATTTGCCTCATTGAAAAGTGTTAAATTTCGCTATTTCATGGACGGTAAGCCGCAGATCATCATTAATCAAGGGAAAATAGATGAAAAAGCGATGCGCAGACAACGATATAATTTTGATGACTTATTGACCCAACTTCGTGAACAAGGAATTATTGATATAAACGAAGTGCAATTTGCCATCCTTGAAACTTCAGGAAGGCTCTCGGTGATTAAAAAAAGCGACGAAGAAGGGTCGGAAAGTCAGGTACCATTCCCGCTGATTGTCGACGGAGAGATACAGGAAAAAAATCTTGATAAAATTGGGAAAAACCATTTTTGGCTTCTGAATCAGTTAAAAGAACATGGAGAAACGAAGGTTAAAGAGATTTCGATTTGCGGGTACATAGATGGACAATTTTACATTGATAAAAATGAAATGAAGAAATGACCGAAGCCTTTGAGTGCTTCGGTTCATTTTATTTCCAAGCCAATTTTGACAAAAAGTCGCCAACTACAGGAATCCTGATCAGATCGGCCTTTTTTATGCTGCCGGTCATGAGCAGGAAAAATGTGAACAGCAGGATAACGACGGTTACGGAAAGCAAAAGCCGTGTACCGATAGGCTGTGAGGAGAGCGGGAATTGATAAAGATAATAACCGCCCCATCCTGAAATTAAAGCAAGGACCAAAGCTGAAATATAGCTGCGGAAATGAAGCGTGAAAGGGACGACCTTCAGCACGGTTGAGAAATGCAGGAAAGTAACGAGCATCGTACCGACAGCTATCCCGATTGCGGCTCCCATGATCCCGAAACTTTCCTTTGAAGCCAGCAGCCAGATCACACCGATTTTAAGGATGTTCCCAGCCAGGCTGTTGAACATTGCGGCCTTTGCAAGATCCAGTGCTTGCAGCATGGATTGCAGCGGATATTGAAAGTAATATAGGATGAAAAAAGGTGCCAGGAATTTAATGAAAACAGCAGCATGCGAAGACCCATACATGACTTGTAATATCGGTTCGGCAAAGATGAACAGAATGACGATAGCTAAACAGCCTGTGATAAAGGTGATTTTCAGGGCTTGTTGAAGCCTGTGTTCAACGAGTAAAAAGTTTCCGGTCGTACGGGCTTCGCTCACTGCCGGGACAAGTGCCGTCGCCAATGATGATGTAACGAAGGAAGGAAGCATGAGTAAAGGCAGAGCGTACCCTGTTAACTCCCCGTATTGACTTGTGGCTGCGGCCGCGGTGACTCCGGCAAGTGCCAAACTCTGGGCGACCACTATTGGTTCGAAAAACCACGATACCGATCCGATCATCCTGCTTCCGGTGGTAGGAAGGGCGATCCCCATCAATTCGGTGAACGTTCCTTTTCCGGATTTGACATTCTTGAAGAAACCCTTTCTGAACTTGAAATGTTTCTTTATTTTAAAGCTGGTCAATAAGTAGATGAGAGATACAAGCTCACCGATAATCGATGCAAACATTGCCCCGGCTGCCGCATATTCGATTCCATATGGCAAAAAGGCCTTGGTCAGG
Organism: Peribacillus sp. NPDC096448; assembly: GCF_044762675.1. NCBI lineage: Bacteria > Bacillati > Bacillota > Bacilli > Caryophanales > Bacillaceae > Peribacillus > Peribacillus sp. NPDC096448. The sequence goes on from NZ_JBIWEU010000001.1 coordinate 228,039, forward strand.
ACGGCTATGAAAGTGATTCGGGCCACCTGTTCGATAACTTGTGAGAAAGCGAAGGGCTTCATATTTTGCTTGCCTTGGAAATAACCGCGCAGTACGGATGAAATGGCAATGATCGGTACGATTGGGGCAATCGCCATGAGCGGCCATATCGTCCGTTCGTCAGTGAATAGGTATTCTGATAGTACCGGCGCGAAAAGCAGCATCGCGGGAGTGAAAACCATCGATAAAGTAAAGGTGCAGGCCAAAGAGACGACAAGGATTTTCTTGATTTTTCGTTCATCACCTCTGGCATTGGCCTCGGCCACGTATTTCGAAATGGCGATTGGCAGGCCTAACTGGGTTATGTTCACGACGAGAAAGAGTGTCGGTAAAGCCATCATATATAAACCAACGCCTTCTTCGCCGATGAAGCGGGCGATGACAATACGGTTAATGAAACCAAGAACCCTTGTAATCAGGCTTGCGATTAATAAAATCAGCGTCCCTTTTAAAAATTTGGACATTGAACTCCCTCCCTGCCTTCTCAAAAAAGCGGTTATGCTATACAATTATCTATATGCTTGTACTTGGACAAAGCATGACAAAAGTGTTTGTTTGCGTTCTAACAAATGATAAGAAACCCTTCTAAGAAAATGCGCATTCATATGAGAATCATTTTACTGGAGGCAAAGTGATGGCAAAAAAGAATCATCCCTATCAAAGGTATTATCTTAAGGTGCGTCCTTTTTTGAAGAGCAAGCGTGAGGAATTCCAAATGGTCGGATTGAATGCCGTAACAGAGGAAGACATATGGGGAACCTTAACCAAAAATAAATGGAAGCGCCCGCAGGAAAACATTCACCTTCATGAACTTGTCGCAGATATCGTGACATTTTCGAGCAATCAGTTCATGACCTTCCAAATGGTCGAAGCTTATAAATCACCGAACCTATTCGAGCCGCTTTCCGAAGAGGAACTGAAGGAGCTTTTGAAGGAATAACGCAAAGATATACTTAAATTGACAGCTGTTTGTATATGACTCATAATAGATATGGTTATGCTTTTTTTTGGAAAAAGCATGGGAAGCTGTGTCTTTTTTCTCAAGAAGCAAAGGGTATGCAGTTATCATATAAACAAAAAATGAAAGTTTTTTTAACTTCAGGAACAGGCGTATTATAGAAAGGGGCCTACTACATAATGGTAAAAAGAAGCAGGATCGTTGCGTTTTTTCTAATCGCACTTTTGATTTTCGCAGCGATGGGGACGACTTCAAAAGGAATCCTAAAGGATATCAAGCTGGGTCTTGATCTTCAAGGCGGTTTTGAAGTGTTATATGAAGTAAAACCGCTGAATGGGGAAAAGATCACCCCCGATGTTTTGAAGGCTACAGTAAGCTCACTTTTGAAGCGTGTCGATGTTTTGGGCGTTAATGAACCTAACATTCAAATTGAAGGGAAAGACCGGATTCGCGTTCAATTGGCCGGAGTCAAAGACCAAAACAACGCTCGGGAAATCCTTTCGACACAAGCTAAATTATCCTTCCGTGACTACAACGATAAGGAAATGATGACCGGTGCCGACCTGAAAGAAGGCGGCGCGAAACAAACGTTCCAAGATAATCAACCGGTTGTCGAAGTCACGCTGAAAGATGAGAAAAAGTTTAAAGAAATCACTCAAAAAATATCCTCGATGGAAAGTCCGACTAATGTCCTTGCAATCTGGTTGGATTTCGAGGAAGGAAAAGATTCCATTAAAGATACAGCTTCTCAGGACAATATGATTTCAGCTCCAGCTGTCAGTGAAGTTTTCAATACGAAGAAGGTGTATATCACCGGTCAATTTACGGTGGAAGAAGCAAAAGAGCTGGCAGATCTTCTGGATGCTGGTGCCCTGCCTGTAGATTTAAAAGAAAAGTACTCCACTTCTGTAGGTGCCCAATTTGGTGCAGGTGCACTGAATGATACTATTTTTGCAGGAATCATCGGAATTGCACTTGTTTTTATCTTCATGCTTGTGTATTACCGCTTCCCGGGATTCATTGCAGTCGTCACTTTAAGCATCTACATTTTCTTGACGCTATTAGTGTTTGATTGGATGAATGCAGTCCTTACGCTGCCTGGTATTGCGGCACTGGTACTCGGGGTCGGGATGGCTGTCGATGCCAATATCATAACGTATGAACGAATCAGGGATGAATTGAAACTTGGCAGATCCGTTAAAGCGGCTTATAAAGAAGGTACGAAAAACTCACTTGCTACGATCACGGATGCGAACTTAACGACCTTACTTGCTGCTGCCGTTCTGTTCTATTATGGAACAAGCTCGGTTAAAGGGTTTGCTACCACTTTGATCATTTCGATTTTAATGAGTTTCATTACAGCCGTCTATGGCACACGCCTCTTCATGAGCCTGTGGGTGAATAGCGGGTTCTTGGACAAACGTACATCATGGTTTGGAGTGAAGAAGAAATACATTCACGATTTATCCGAGAAAATGGATTTAATGTCATTGCCAACACGCTTTGATAAAATCGATTTCGTCAAACATCGGAAAGTTTTTTATGGCATTTCAATCGGTGTCACCATTATCGGGATCATTTTCCTGCTCGTCTTCAGATTGAATCTTGGGATTGATTTCACGAGCGGTACCCGAATCGAGATTGCCTCCAAAGACGTCTTGACGACTCAGCAAGTTAAAACCGAAATGGGCAAGGTCGGTATTGATGAGAAGGATATCAAGGATGTCAGGCTCGCTGGAAAAGACAATAAAAACGCTGTCGTTCGGACAGTCGGTGTCCTTGATAAACAGGAAATCGCTGAATTGAAGGACCATTTCAAGGAAGATTATGGGGCAGAACCGAATGTCAGCACCGTTTCGCCGACAGTAGGGAAAGAACTTGCGAAAAATGCCATGATTGCGTTAGCGATTGCATCAATCGGAATCATTTTGTATGTATCGATACGATTCGAATGGCGGATGGCTGTACCGGCCGTCGTCGCACTTATACATGACGCATTCTTCATCATCACGATATTTAGTGTATCTCGGCTCGAAGTGGATATCACCTTCATTGCTGCGGTTCTGACGATCGTCGGTTATTCGATCAATGATACGATCGTAACCTTTGACCGTATTCGTGAAAACCTGCGCTTCAGCCGTAAAATCAAAACCGTCGAAGAACTTGAGAACATTGTGAACATCAGTATCAGGCAAACTTTGACGAGATCCATTAACACGGTTCTGACCGTTCTCATTACGGTCATCGGGTTGATGATCTTCGGCAGTGAAGCTATACGCAACTTCTCCATTGCCCTGTTTATCGGTTTAATATGCGGCGTGTATTCATCGCTATTGATCGCTTCCCAATTCTGGCTTGATTTGAAAATCAGGGAATTGAAGAAGAAAGGTCCGCTGAATACCGCAAAAGAAAAGAAACAAAGTCTTGAAGGACAAGTTTAATAGGTGAGAGGGGGCTGGCATGATGCCAGCCTTCTTTTTTTGTTGAACCAAGCTTATTGTATAGGGAATTACAGCCAATTATGAGTTTAAAATAAAATTGAAACTGGTATATCCGTTTTGTATAATGAGTAGGTTGAGGGGTGAATAAATGTTAAAGCCAAAAACCCGGTGGAACTTGCGAACTGCCGATGAAAACAAAGTTGCTGTACTAGCTGAAGAGCTTCATATCACACCTTTGGTTGCAGCCCTGCTTGTGAATCGAGGCCTGGATACGATTGAAAACGCCCGATCGTTTTTATTTGTAAAAAATCAAACTTTTCATGATCCATTTTTATTGAAGGATATGGATAAAGCAGTATATAGAATAAGAGAAGCCATTCAAAATGGAGAAAAAATACGTATATTCGGTGATTATGATGCGGATGGCGTGACATCAACCACAGTGATGATGACGGCGTTGACGAGATTGGGGGCCGATGTTGATTTTTATATCCCGAATCGGTTTACAGAAGGATATGGTCCGAATCCGATGGCATTCCGCCTTGCAGCTGAGCAAGGTGTGAAGGTATTAATAACCGTCGATACCGGAATATCCGCAGTCGATGAAGCGAAACTTGCCGCAGAGCTGGGTATGGATTATATTTTGACCGACCACCATGAACCGGGGCCGCAACTTCCTGAGGCATTGGCGATCATCCATCCTAAACTTGAGGACAGTTCCTATCCATTTAAAGACCTTGCCGGAGTAGGGGTCGCATTTAAGCTGGCACACGCCTTGCTTGGGGAATTGCCTGAGGATTTGCTTGAAATAGCGGCAATCGGCACGATAGCGGATTTAGTGCCTTTACAAGGGGAAAACCGAGTCATTGCCGCGAAAGGCATCGAGCAGTTAAGATTGACTCGCCGCCCGGGACTTGTTGCGTTAATGAAAGTGGCGAATGTCCAGCAGGAAGCATTGAATGAGGAATCGATCGGCTTTGCAATGGCACCGAGGATTAATGCTGTCGGGCGGCTTGGAGATGCCGATCCCGCTGTTGATTTATTGATGTCCGAAAGTCTGGAAGAAGCAATGGAACTTGCCAATGAAATCAATGAGATCAATAAAGAGCGGCAGGAAATGGTTGCAGCAATGGCGGAGGAAGCGATTGCTGAAGTAGAGGAAAACTTCCCGCCGGAGTCCAATGGCGTGCTCATCATCGGCAGGGAAGGCTGGAACGCCGGAGTTGTGGGGATTGTGGCCTCTAAACTTGTTGAACGCTTTTACCGGCCCACGATCGTATTGAGCTATGACCGGGAAAAGGGATTAGCTAAAGGTTCTGCTCGGAGCATCGTTGGTTTTGATCTTTTTCAAAGTCTTTCCGAATGCCGTGAAATGCTGCCTCATTTCGGTGGACATCCGATGGCTGCTGGAATGACATTGAAAATTGAAGATGTTCAGGAGCTTAGGGACCGCATGAACTTGATTGCGAAGGAACAACTGAACGAAGAGGACTTCACACCGATTACAAACTTGGACGGGGCTACGACTTTAGCTGAAGTTTCCATTCAAACGATTCAGGAAATGAGCTTGCTGGCACCATTTGGGGTTACGAATCCTAAGCCGAAGATTTTGATAGATTCCGTACAGCTTTCAAGTGTCCGCAAAATTGGTGCCAACCAAAATCACTTGAAGGTTCAGCTGGAGGATGATGGAAAACACAAACTTGACGGTGTTGGCTTCGGTCTCGGTCATTTTGTCGATGAAATAGCTCCGCACGCTGAAGTTTCGGTTATTGGAGAGCTCTCCATCAATGAGTGGAATAATGTGAAAAAGCCCCAGATCTTTGTCCAGGATGTCTCTGTGAACCATTGGCAGTTATTCGATTACCGCGGAAAGGGACAGGCTGAGAAGTGGCTTGCTGACATTCCTGTACAAAACCGGAAGATCGTCATTTTCTCGGAAGATATTTATGGCAGATATCCATTTTTGCAAAACCATCCAGATCTCGTTACTATCAAGAATGAACTGGATGCTGAGCAGCTCGACTGCTTCGAAGGTCATTTGGTATTCATGGACATGCCGCCGTCCAGGGAATATTTGAAACGGGCGATTGCCAATAAGAACCCTTCTCGTATCTACGCTCACCTTTCACATGAACAGGACCATTTCTTAAGTACGATGCCGACAAGGGATCATTTTAAATGGTTTTATGCCTTCCTTGCCAAAAAGGGTCCGCTAGACGTGAAAAGATATGGTGATGACCTAGCCAAATATCGGGGCTGGTCTAGAGATACAGTGGATTTCATTTCGAAGGTGTTTTTTGAGCTTGATTTTGTTACAATAGAGAATGGGTTAATTATGCTCACAACCAATGCGAAAAAACGCGATCTCAGTGAATCTGAATCGTATACAAGAAAGAAAGAGCAATTTGAGCTTGAACAAGAGCTTGTATATTCTTCCTATCAGCAATTATTCGATTGGTTCAATCATTATTTAGGTCATGAGGCAACAGACCTTGAGGAGGAAACAAAGCAATGGATTTAAAGCAATATGTAACAATTGTGCAAGACTGGCCAAAACCGGGTATCGTCTTCAAAGATATTACAACATTAATGGATAACGGCGCAGCTTATAAATACGCAACAGACCAAATCGTCGAGTATGCTCGCGATAAAAATATCGACTTGGTGGTCGGGCCGGAAGCACGCGGATTCATTATCGGATGTCCAGTCGCATACTCATTGGAAGTGGGCTTTGCGCCAGTGAGAAAAGAAGGAAAACTTCCACGTGAAACGATAAAAGTCGAATATGGATTAGAATACGGCAAGGATGTATTGACAATCCATAAAGATGCCATTAAACCGGGACAGCGTGTCCTGATTACGGATGATTTGCTTGCTACCGGGGGAACAATCGAAGCGACGATCAAACTGGTTGAACAGCTTGGCGGAATTGTAGCCGGGATTGCCTTCCTTATTGAATTGACCGACTTGGATGGAAAAGATAAATTAGATGGCTATGATGTCTTGACTTTAATGAGCTTTTAATAAAGGAGAGCACTCTGATTAGGGTGCTCTCTTTCTGTTTTCCTCATTTTAGCTGGATTTTGTCGAATTTCCAGTGAAAAAATGCACTATTCTTAATAAAATACACGTTTAACTCTTTACATCCTTGCCTTTTTTTTCGATAATAGTAATAATAAAGAGTTTTTCTGCTAATAAGTTTATTTGCACTTTTATCCGTTTAAGCGGATTTATTTTTTTTCGCAAAAATTGTCACGTTTTGCAGAATAAAGGGAAGTGCTACCAATCATACTCAATCCGGATCATATCCGGTGGCAGTTAAAGTGGGGTTAAGGTGATTAAATGGCTAATGATCAAATATTGACTGCCGAGCAGGTTGTAGAACGGGCCAGCTTATATCTTCAGCCGGAAGAAGCTGAATTTATCCATAGAGCGTTTAAGTATGCAGAGTATGCTCACCGAGAACAATTCCGTAAATCGGGGGAGCCGTATATTATTCATCCGATTCAAGTGGCGGGCATTCTGGCTGAGCTTGAAATGGACCCTGCAACCATTGCGGCAGGTTTTTTACATGATGTTGTTGAAGACACGGAGATCACTTTGAAGGATATTGAAGAAAATTTCAGTCCTGAAGTCGCCATGCTTGTGGATGGCGTGACTAAGTTAGGGAAAATCAAGTACAAATCACAGCAGGAGCAACAGGCGGAAAACCACCGGAAAATGTTCGTGGCGATGGCCCAGGATATACGGGTCATCTTGATCAAGCTTGCGGACAGACTGCATAATATGCGGACATTGAAGCATTTGCCGCAGGAAAAGCAGCGAAGGATATCGAACGAGACGTTGGAAATCTTCGCACCGCTTGCCCATCGTCTTGGTATCAGCACGATTAAATGGGAACTTGAAGATACTGCACTAAGGTATTTGAATCCTCAGCAGTATTACCGAATCGTCAACTTGATGAAGAAAAAGCGTGCAGAACGTGAAAAGTATCTGGAAGAAGTCATTGATGAAGTGCGTAAAAACGTTGAGGAAGTCAACATTAAGGCTGACCTTTCCGGCAGACCGAAACATATATACAGCATTTATCGCAAAATGGCATTGCAGAATAAGCAGTTCAGCGAAATTTATGATTTGCTTGCAGTTCGGATCGTCGTCAATAGCATAAAAGATTGCTATGCCGTTTTGGGGATCATCCATACATGCTGGAAGCCGATGCCTGGCCGATTCAAAGACTATATCGCGATGCCGAAGCCGAATATGTATCAATCGCTTCATACGACGGTGATCGGACCGAAAGGCGATCCGCTGGAAGTGCAGATCCGCACCTCGGATATGCATCGCATTGCCGAGTTCGGGGTTGCCGCGCACTGGGCTTATAAAGAGGGAAAAGATGTCGGCGAACAGCCTTCACTGGAAGAAAAATTGACATGGTTCCGGGAAATTCTTGAATTCCAGGATGATGCGACTAATGCCGAGGAATTCATGGAATCCCTTAAAATAGACCTTTTTTCTGATATGGTATTCATTTTCACGCCAAAAGGCGATGTCATCGAACTGCCATCAGGATCCAACCCGATTGATTTCGCTTACCGGATTCACTCGGAAATCGGAAACAAAACGATTGGTGCCAAAGTGAACGGGAAAATGGTACCGCTGGATTATAAACTGAAAACTGGCGACATCATAGAAATCTTAACATCGAAGCATTCATATGGTCCGAGTCAGGATTGGCTTAAACTAACGCAAACATCTCAAGCGAAAAATAAGATCCGCCAATTTTTCAAGAAGCAGCGCCGGGAAGAAAATATCGAAAAAGGCAAAGAGCTTGTTGAAAAGGAAATCAAGGATATGGAGTTCGACCTGAAGGAAATCCTGACTGCCGAGAATATCAGGCGTGTTGCAGATAAGTTCAACTTCCTGAATGAAGAAGATATGTATGCAGCGGTCGGATATAACGGAATAACGGCCCTACAGGTAGCAAACCGCCTCACCGAAAAATGGCGTAAGCAGAAAATGGTCGAGCAAGAAGCGGATATTTCTGAAGCGGTGGCCGATCTGAAAACCTTCTCCAATACATCGAAAAAACGTGACTCAGGTGTCCAGGTACCGGGTATTGATAACCTGCTTATCCGTTTATCACGCTGTTGCAACCCAGTACCAGGGGACGAAATCGTTGGTTATATTACCAAAGGTCGGGGAGTTTCAGTTCATAGACAGGATTGCCCGAACCTGGATAGCGGGGATGCCGATCATCGCCTTGTACCGGTTGAATGGGAAAGTACGATTAACGAACGCAAGGAATACATCGTTGAAATTGAAATCAGCGGCTATGACCGTCGGGGCTTATTGAATGAAGTTCTTCAAGCCGTAAATGAAACCAAGACCAACATTTCAGCGGTCTCAGGTAAATCCGACAGAAATAAAGTGGCGACCATTCACATGTCGATTTATATTCATAACATTGCCCATTTGCAAAAGGTTGTCGACCGTATTAAACAAATTTCAGATGTTTATTCCGTTAGAAGGATCATGAACTAAGGAGTTTTTATTGCCATGCTTGTTGTTTTACAACGTTCCAAAGCGGCAAAAGTAATCGTCGCAGACCAAATAATCGGTCAAATCGACAGCGGTCTAGTCTTGTTGGTTGGTGTCACCCATGGAGATACCATCGATGATGCCGCGTATTTGGCCGATAAGATTGTCAATCTCAGAATATTTGAAGATGAAAATGAAAAGATGAACCACTCACTATTGGATGTGGGAGGTTCGATTTTATCAGTTTCACAATTCACCTTATACGGCGATTGCCGTAAAGGCCGTCGACCGAACTTCATGGACGCCGCCCGTCCTGAAGAAGCGAATGAAATATATGAAGCATTCAACGAGGAACTGCGTAAAAAAGGCGTCCATACGGAAACAGGTGAATTTGGTGCCATGATGGATGTTCAGCTTACTAATGACGGCCCCGTCACATTAATACTTGAAAGCAAAAAATGACCTGCTGCGGCAGGTTTTTTTTGTAGAAAAGCCAGCTTCGATTCGAAGCTGGCTTTACTAGTTCTTATTTAAAATACCGCGCCAAGCCATTATAAATGGCCGATGTGATTTTTTCTTGATACTCATTCGATGTTAATGTCAATTCTTCCACTGGATTACTTAAATAACCTAGTTCAATGAGTGTAGCTACCCGTTTATTTTCACGGGTAACATGAAAATTCCCGTATCGTGATCCGCGGTTGGGCACCTGCATGGTGGAACCGAGTGAATTGGCCAGTGTAGCCGCCAACGCACGCTGGTAGTCATGATAGTAGTACGTGGTTATCCCGCTGGTGATCTGGTCCTTGGTGCTATCATAATGGAGGCTGATGAAAGCATCCGCGTTATGTATATGAGAAGTGCTGACCCGGGAAGGGAGTGGAACATAGGTATTTCCGCTCCTGGTCAGGATCACTTTAGCTCCTGCAGCCTGAAGTTTGTCACGCAGCAATTCTGCCGTTCGAATCGTCAGGTTTTTCTCAAGTGTCCCGCCGACCCCGATTGTACCGCTATCCCTGCCGCCATGACCGGGATCGATCACGATGATTTTATCCTTTAGGTATTTCTCAACGCCAGGTCGTTGGATCTGCTCGGAATTCCCTTCGATCGTCACGATCCATCCGGCCACATAAGCTGTTTTTCCGCCCTTTAGTTTAATGGAATACCAGTCGCCTTCCATACCTGATGCGGAGAACGTTTCACCTGCATTGGCCTGCTCTACAATCTTCGAGTTGCCATCAGGCTCACTTCTAAGTATCGTGCCATCATGAATGATGGTAATCTTATTTCCTTTTACATCAACCTTTTTTTCCTTCGCAGTTTGCTCAACATTCTCTTTTTCCAGGTACCAACTCACGACCCAGCCCTTTTTTGAACCAGTGAGCCGGATCTGTGTCATATTTCCCTTTGTTTGCAGCACGGCGTAAGTCTCATCCTTGTTCACCGAACCGATGACCTTGCTTGAGAGCGAGGCTTCTTTCCTGACATTTAAACCCGTGGCGGTCACCCTGGCAGTGGCGCCTGCCGTATCATTTTTCATATCAACATTATCTTCGCTTACTTGTATGTAAGGTTCAGCCACCCAACCGCGGACTCCTTGGAAATCAATTTCAGCCCAATCATTTTCAACCCGGTAAACGGTCACTGACGTATTTTTATTCAGCTTTCCGAGCGAGGCACTGCTTGTCGATGGTTCCGAACGGACATTGAGCCGGTCCACCAAAGTTACCCCGGTTTTTACGGATTGATTCGTTTCTTTTTCTTTAGTTGAATCTTTCTTCGCTGCATTTCCTGATGCGGCAGGAAGCTCCAAGTAGTCCGATGATACCCAGCCTTCGATATCCCCCGTTTTGACCTTTATCCAATTCTCATTCTTTTCAATGATGTCAACAAAAGTTCCTTTACTCAAGGACCCAACCGTTTGAAAAGTGGTGCCGGGACCTGTACGGACGCGGACGGAGCTGCCTGATATCATTCCTTGTCCGGATTCCTTTTTGACCTGATTGGTATCAGACCCCGTTTGTCTCTCCACTAACCAATTGGCAACCCATCCTGTTTTGCCGGTGCCGATCCTGATTTCGATCCAGTCGCCATCTTCATTCAGAATGGGATACGATTCCCCTTTTTCCAGTTTTTTTACGATAGGGAAACTGAGACCTGCACCTTCACGGACATTGACCACTTGGTTCGTCACGATTTTTTTCCCTCCATCTTTTCCAAAAGCGTGATGTACGGGGAAAATCGCTGAGAATATCAGCATCAGTGTCAGGCCGAATAAACCCGATTTCTTCTTCATAAGTTGTCTCTCCCTTTTAATGTCTATATGTATGTATTCTCGTTCCATGAAAATTTCCCTCTTTCCCTGTGCAAAAAACATTTTTTTTAGGAAAGAATAGAGCTTATATAACTGTAGGAGGGAAACCACATGAAATTCAGCGAAAAAGATCAAACGAGCTTAAGCGGAGGCAATCAAGTACTTGGTGTCGATTTTCACGATTTCATCCAAAAGGAACAAAGCGCAAACCTTGTTGAAATGGCATCCGAATTCGGAGTCAATGTCCGGACGATCAAAAATCTGAAAAAACATTTAAACCAATAAAATGCGACAAAATCCTCAGTCTGCCTTGACATTTGATGTTAACGTCCGTATGATTATAAAATATCAGACTTATTACTGCAATAACCAATGATGGAGAAGAGTAATTAAGAAACACATGAAAAGAGAGGAAATGCCGAGGCTGAAAGCATTCCACATGATGACTTAATGAAAGAACCCTCCGTAGGCTTCACTCCGAACGGATTCACTTAATAGGAGATGGACGTAAAACAGGCGTTAACTGTTTTTGAGCGGGAGCACTTTTTTTGTGCTTCAACTAGGGTGGCACCACGGGATATCCAAACTCTCGTCCCTTGTAACATATAAGTTACAAGGGGCGGGAGTTTTTTGTTTGGAAAAAATCAGTATAGCGTGCCATATCAGAAAGGGCGCTTTGCTTTAAAGGAGGAAACACAAAATGTCTATTCAGATCCCAAGAGGAACCCAGGATTTATTGCCTGGCCAAACGGAAATTTGGCAGTATATCGAAAACACAGCGCGTGATATTTGTCACCGTTACCAATATAAAGAAATCCGCACACCGATTTTTGAGCACACGGAATTATTTCTGCGTGGTGTAGGGGATACAACCGATATCGTTCAAAAAGAGATGTATTCATTTCAAGATCGCGGTGAAAGGAACTTAACCCTTCGTCCGGAAGGCACCGCATCGGTTGTACGGTCATATATCGAGAACAAAATGTTCGGGTGGGCCAATCAACCGGTCAAGCTTTATTATATCGGGCCCATGTTCCGTTACGAACGTCCGCAAGCAGGTCGATTCCGCCAGTTCGTTCAATTCGGCATCGAAGCTTTAGGAAGTAAGGATCCCGGAATCGATGCAGAGGTTTTGTCACTTGCGATGAACCTGTACAAGGAACTGGGTTTGAAAAAGCTGAAACTTGTCATCAACAGCCTTGGTGATAAGGAAAGCCGGACAGCGCATCGCAATGCGTTAATCAAACATTTCGAACCCCGCATCGGCGAGTTTTGCGGCGATTGTCAAAACCGCCTCGAAAAAAATCCTTTGCGTATCCTGGATTGCAAAAAGGATCACGATCACGAATTGATGAACACGGCTCCTTCCATCATTGAATATTTAAATGATGAATCCCGTACTTATTTCGAAAAGGTGAAACAGCACTTAACCGATTTGGAAATCGATTTCGTCGAAGATCCGACCCTAGTGCGGGGCTTGGATTACTATAATCATACCGCATTTGAAATCATGAGTGATGCAGAAGGCTTTGGCGCCATCACTACACTTTGCGGCGGCGGCCGTTATAACGGGCTGGCTGAAGAACTTGGCGGACCGGAAACACCTGGAATCGGCTTTGCACTTAGCATCGAACGGCTGATTGCTGCCCTTCAAGCAGAAAACATCGAGCTTCCGATCAAAAAGGGAATTGACTGCTATCTTGTTTCATTAGGTGAAACAGCCAAGGATTATACCGTCAAACTTGCCCATCAACTGCGGAATGCCGGTTTTACCGTCGAAAAAGACTATCAAGACCGGAAAGTGAAAGCACAATTCAAATCAGCCGACCGCCTCGAAGCAAGATATGTGGCGACACTCGGGGATGATGAATTGGCAAATAATAAAATCAATGTGAAGTTCATGGAAACCGGTGAACAAGTCCAAATGGATCTTGCTACATTCGTTGAACAATTCAAAAAGCTACAGGCTTAAGGGGGAAATACCATGTTTGGCAGAACATACTTCAATGGTGAAGTGACAGAAGCAGCTATTGGTGAAAAAGTAACATTAAAAGGATGGGTACAAAAACGCCGCGATTTGGGCGGGGTCATCTTCATCGACCTACGTGACAGAAGCGGGGTCGTCCAAGTCGTTTTCAATCCGGACATTTCGGCAGACGCGCTGGCTACAGCCGAAAAAATCCGTAATGAATACGTCCTTGATATCCAAGGGACAGTCATCAAACGTGATGAAGCCAACTTCAATCCGAACGTAACAACAGGGACCGTCGAAGTTCAAGCCGAAAACGTTACTATTTTAAACGAAGCAAAGACCCCTCCATTCATCATTGATGAAAGAACGGATGTATCAGAAGACATCCGCTTGAAATATCGTTATTTGGACCTGCGTCGTCCAGCGATGTTCGAAACGTTGAAAATGCGTAACAAAACAACAAAAGCGATCCGTGATTACTTGGACGGTGAAGGCTTCCTTGATATCGAAACACCTATCTTGACAAAAAGTACACCTGAAGGAGCACGTGATTATTTAGTGCCTAGCCGTGTACACGAAGGGGAGTTCTATGCACTTCCGCAATCACCGCAAATCTTCAAGCAGCTATTGATGGTATCCGGTTTCGAACGTTATTATCAAATTGCCCGCTGTTTCCGTGATGAAGACTTACGTGCTGACAGACAGCCTGAATTCACGCAAATCGATATTGAAACAAGCTTCATGAGCCAAGAAGATATCATTAACACTGCGGAAAACATGATGGCTAAAGTGATGAAAGATGTAAAAGGATTGGACGTAACACTGCCATTCCCAAGAATGACATACAATGAAGCGATGGGCCGTTACGGTTCCGACAAACCGGATACACGCTTTGGAATGGAACTTAAAGATGTTTCCGAAATCGTCAAAGACAGTGATTTCAAAGTGTTCACCGGTGCTGTTGGAAACGGCGGACAAGTCAAGGCGATCGTCGTTAAGGACGGAAATGCGGATTATTCCCGTAAAGACATTGATGGCTTGGCTGAATTTGCAGCGATTTACGGTGCTAAAGGCCTTGCATGGCTGAAAGTTGAAGAAGACGGAGTAAAAGGGCCGATCGCCAAATTCTTCGCAGAAGACCAAGAGCAATTAGTATCCGCAGTGGAAGCTGAAGTGGGCGATCTAATCTTATTCGTGGCGGATAAGAAAGGCATAGTCGCAGATGCACTTGGAGCACTTCGCAACAAGCTAGGTAAAGAAAGAGGCTTGATCGATCAAAGCAAATTCAACTTCCTATGGGTGACGGACTGGCCATTACTTGAATATGACGAAGAAGAAGGACGCTACTATGCAGCACACCATCCATTCACAATGCCATTCCGTGAAGACATGGACAAATTGGAATCAGACCCAGCAAGCGTCCGTGCACAAGCATATGACCTTGTACTGAACGGCTACGAACTTGGCGGTGGATCACTGCGGATATTCGAACGCGACGTTCAGGAAAAAATGTTCAAAGTTCTTGGATTCTCCGAAGAAGAAGCAAACGCACAATTCGGCTTCCTAATGGATGCATTCGAATACGGAACGCCACCACACGGCGGAATTGCCCTTGGACTGGACCGCATGGTCATGCTGCTTGCAGGCCGCACGAACCTTCGCGACACCATCGCGTTCCCGAAAACGGCAAGCGCAAGCGACCTGCTCGTTGACGCACCGAGTACTGTAAGTGACAAGCAATTGGCCGAACTTAACCTAAGACTTGCTGCACTTAAAAAATAATTCATTTGGCAAAAATATGAAAAAATACCTAGGTGTTTTTTCTTGAAACAGAGTTAAGCATTATGCTATGATGTTTTCAATAAGTAAGAGTCCTGATGTGTTCGTTCTTTAACCTATAAGTTTTGACCGAACACTTATAGTTACCGGGAGCACTAGTTTCCTGGCCGCGTAAAAGCCTCCCTCGAAGAGGACTTACAAACGCGAGGAACCGAGCACCCACCTGCGGAGAGCGGGTTCAAAACAAAGGCGTAAACGGCACAATTGGGACTCTTACCCTTACAAAGCAACTCATGTTAAATAACATGGGTTTTTTTGTGCGTTAAAATAGTTAACTCACGAGTAAATGATCTAAATTCACGAGTAAATGGCGTAAACTTACGAGTAAAAGAGCCAAACTCACGAGTAAATGGTGAAAACTCACGAGTAAATGGCGTAAACTCACGAGTAAAAGAGCCCAATTCACGAGTAAATGGTGAAAACTCACGAGTAAATGATCTAAATTCACGAGTAAATGGCGTAAACTTACGAGTAAATGGTGAAAACTCACGAGTAAATGGCGTAAACTCACGAGTAAAAGAGCCCAATTCACGAGTAAATGGTGAAAACTCACGAGTAAACGGCGTAAACTTACGAGTAAAAGAGCCCAATTCACGAGTAAACGGCCCCAATTCACGAGTAAATAGTGAAAACTCACGAGTAAATGGCGCAAATTCACGAGTAAAAGAGCCAAACTCACGAGTAAGCTACAAATCTCATGAAATAAACAGAGCAAACTTACGGTAAAACGTCTGATTTCAGATCCTGGCAGGAAAAAAGGGCATTAATAAAGAAGCTAAAGGAGAAGGAGTTGATGTATGGATGCTAAAACCGTGTGAAAGGCCTATGAAAATGCTCAAACTGGAGGCATTAAGCAGGAGACTATCAGCAAATCATCCAAAACAGGAAAGAATAAAGAACGATTTTCGGAAAATCCGTACAGGATTTAACGGGGAGTGGAGTATCGGAAAGGAGTTGAAGGATCTTCCGAAAGAATATCGAGTATTTCATGATTTGAGGTTAGACTACGATGGGAGCCGTTATTTTCAAATGGATTTCCTAATAATCACCCGGAATTACTGTATCATCATTGAAGTGAAAAACTTTGCGGGAACGCTTTATTTTGACCGCACCTATCCCCAATTGATTCGTTCAAAGGACGGACAGGAACAGGCATATCTGGATCCGCTAATCCAGGTCGACGTGCAAAAATCCCGATTAAATGATTGGCTTACTTTCCACAAATTCCCCTCGCTGCCGATTGAAACGTTAATTGCCAATGCAAACTCGAATACCATCATCAGGACTACCCCGGGCTTTACCCCCATTTTCAAAAAAATCACGGGAAAAGAAACCCTGATCACCAAAATTCATACCCTTGAAGAAAAGTATCCTTCTGAGCAATTAACCCAAAGGCAAAGCAATAGACTTTCAAACACGATTCTGCAAAAAAACACTCCGCATAATCCTGATATACTCAATTTATATCAAATCGATGAGCAAGATCTATTAAAAAGCGTTCAATGTCCTGAATGCTCTGCTCTACATATGCACTATCACTGGGGAAAATGGTCATGCAGTCAATGTTCTTACGCCTCCAAAGATGCCCACATTCAAACTCTTCGCGATTTTGCTCTCCTCATAAAACCCAATATTACGAATAAACAAGCACGGCTCTTTTTACAAATAGATTCAATTGATATCATGCAACGGATGTTGTCTGGACTTGAATTGCCTTATTCGGGGCAATTTAAAAATAGAGCTTATAGACTTGATGGATTAATTCACGAGTAAATCGTGCAAATTCACGAGTAAACGGCGTAAATTCACGAGTAAATGGCGTAAATTCACGAGTAAACGGCGTAAACTCACGAGTAAAAGAGCCAAACTCACGAGTAAACGGCCCCAATTCACGGGTAAAGACCCCAAACTCAAAAAAAAAACCAAAAAATCATCGAATAAACTTCAAATATTCTCTTTTAAGTAACATTCCGCAATATAGATTCGTAAATTATAGTAAGGTTGAGCTATAGTCAGCCAAGGATAGAAAGTAGTGAGGGCTTTGAAAGATTTATTGTATGCAAAGAGGATGGAAATGCTTCAATTAGTGGAGCGGCTAGTGAATATAGATAGTGGTTCTCATACGAAAAAGGGTATTGATGAAATTGGTTCGATTTTAAAAACGAAATTTGAAAGCCTGGATTTTATTGTGAATACCGTTGAGCAACAGAATTATGGCAATCAGCTGGTCATCCAGCATCGTGATGCGCATCAACCGCATATTCTGGTCGTTGCCCATATGGATACGGTTTTTCCGGAGGGCACAGCGCAAAAACGTCCTTTTAAAGTGAAAGGAAATCGGGCATACGGCCCTGGTGTAGCGGATATGAAGTCTAGTTTGGTTGAACTTTTTTATGCGATCCTTTGCCTGAAACAGACGGGGCAGACAGGCTATAAGCATATCCAAATCATTCTTAATAGTGATGAGGAGATCGGGTCTCCGTCGTCCGCTTCACTCATATCGGAAAAAGCAGCCAATAAGAAGTTCGCGTTAATTCTTGAACCGGCAAGGACGGACGGTTCGCTTGTCACGGCAAGAAGGGGCTGCGGTCAGTTTAAGGTGGATATCGTTGGGGTGGCCGCCCATTCAGGGATCGAGCCGGAAAAGGGACGAAGTGCAATTGAAGAATTGGCCCATAAGATCATCGCCTTACACCGGTTGAATGATCAACAGAATGGAATCAGCGTTAATGTCGGCATGATTGAAGGAGGTTCCGCTGTCAATACGATCGCTTCCCATGCTGCTGCTTTTGTGGATGTGCGGATTTCGGAAAAAAGGCAGGAAGGCATCATCCTCAAGCAGCTGAAAAAAATCTGTGCTGAAACCTATATTCCAGGAACGAAAACGACATTGAGCGGGAAAATGGACCGCTCTCCCATGGAAAAGAATGAGAAAACGAACTTGCTTTTAGAGACGATTCGTCAGGCTGGGAAGGAAATCGGCATCGAAATTACGGATACGGCCACGGGTGGAGGTTCGGATGCTTCCATCACTTCTGATTTGGGAATCGCGACAGTGGATGGACTCGGGCCCATTGGAGGGAATGCACATAGTGAAGAGGAGTATTTGGAAATTCCCAGCCTGACGGAAAGGGCGCTGCTATTGGCAACCGTCATTCAAAAATTATCAAAAATGACCTAGCGCACTAATTCCGATTAGACTGCTCATATTTCGCTTGTCATAAATGATGTTTATGATATATTGTTAATTGGGAAGCTAAATAAGAACAGAATTTATTGGAGTTGAATATATATGCTGCATCAGTTTTCACGTAATGAATTGGCAATTGGCAAGGAAGGAATCGATATTCTGAAAAATACGACCGTTGCTGTCCTGGGTATAGGGGGCGTTGGTTCATTTTCAGCCGAAGCATTGGCACGCACCGGGGTAGGCCGTATTATTCTTGTGGATAAAGACGATGTCGACATCACAAATGTTAACAGGCAGATCCATGCTCTATTATCAACAGTCGGTCAACCGAAAGCGGAATTGATGAAAAATCGCATTCAAGACATCAATCCCGACTGCGAAGTCATCGCCCTTAAAATGTTCTATACAGAAGAGACGTTTGAGGAATTCTTCAGCTATGGTCTGGACTATGTCATTGATGCATCGGATACGGTCATTTATAAGATGCATGTGATGAAGGAATGCCTGAAACGGAATATCAAGGTGATTTCAAGCATGGGAGCCGCTAATAAGATGGACCCAACGCGTTTTCAAATTGCCGATATCTCCAAAACGCATACCGATCCGCTTGCCAAGGTCATTCGCACTAGATTGCGTAAAGAGGGCATAACAAAGGGAATTCCCGTTGTCTTCTCCGACGAGAGCCCTATTGTCATTCGTGAGGATGTGCGGAAAGAAGTCGGCAATGATGAGGCAAAAATCCGTAAAGCCCAAATGCCTCCGTCTTCGAATGCTTTCGTACCATCCGTAGCGGGTTTAATTGCAGCAAGCTGGGTGATCAATGATATATTAAAGGACATTGAAGTTCGCCGTGTAAATGATTGATAAAAAATCAACTGACTCTATAATGGGTCAGTTTTTTTTGTGTCGAATAGTAGATATTTCTTTTAATAACTTTTTTATCCATATCATATAGACGGGGTCGAAAGAATGAGATAAACTATTTTCAGAATATTATTTTTATTCAGATATTCTATTTTTTTTAAAGAACACACAAAACAAGGGGGTTTCAAATGAAGAAGAAAAAGCTAGCAGGAGTGTTTCTATCACTTTCATTGGTTGCAGGGGCGCTGGCAGGATGTAGCGGCGACTCGAAAACTAGCAGTTCAGGCGGGGGTTCATCAAAATCAGGTGACACAATTAAAATTGGGGCCAACCTTGAATTGTCCGGAGGTACGGCATCATTCGGCCAATCGGCTGCCGATGGTTTGAAACTGGCCATCGATGAGATTAATAAAGAAGGTATCGATGGTAAAAAACTGGAAATCATTAAGGTTGATAATAAATCAGATGCAGCAGAAGCTACAAGCGGTTCGATCAAACTGGTCAGCCAGGACAAGGTTGTGGCTGTAGTCGGATCTGCAACAAGTACGAATACATTGGCACAGGTTCAAGTCGCACAAGATAATAAAGTTCCTCTACTCACACCAACTGCAACAAATCCCGACATTACCAACAAAGCTGGAAAATTAAATGATTATGTGTTCAGAACTTGCTTTATCGACCCATTCCAAGGTACGGTGGCAGCCAATTTCGCATCTGACGAAATTGGGGCAAAGACGGCTGCGATCTATGTGGACAGCGCAAGTGATTATTCTAAAGGATTGGCCGCAGCATTTAAAGAAGCGTTCACTGCCAAGGGCGGTAAAATCGTGGCGGAAGAGGCTTATGTAACGAAAGATACTGATTTCCGCTCTACATTGACACGTATCAAATCCGCAAAACCTGAGTTCGTTTTCCTCCCTGGCTATTATGAAGAAGTCGGATTGATCTTAAAACAAGCACGTGAAGACGGCATAGACCTTCCATTCATGGGTGGGGACGGCTGGGATTCCCCGAAGGTCGTTGAAATTGCCGGAGCGGATGCTTTAAAAAATACGTATATCACGAATCACTATTCCCCTGAAGATGAAGATGCAAAAATCCAGGATTTCGTTGCAGCCTTCGAAAAAGAATACGATAAAACACCGGATGCCTTTGCCGCACTAGGCTATGATACTGGCTACTACCTGGCAGATGCCATCAAGAGATCTGGAGATGCTTCGCCCGAAAAAATAAGACAAGCGTTGGAAGATGTCAAAGATCTTCAATTAGTTTCCGGAACACTGAACCTTGATGAAAATCATGATCCGATCAAATCGGCGACAATCTTGGAATATGTGGATGGCAAACAAACATTCAAGACAAAAATCAATCCATAATAACTTACGTGGATAGGGGGCAAGTCCCCCTATTCTATATTCACTTAAAAAACACCTTAACGGGGAGAGTGCGATATGGAACTGATTCAGCAATTGGTAAATGGCATTTCACTCGGAAGCATTTATGCTTTGATCGCGCTTGGCTATACGATGGTATACGGAATCGTCAAGCTCATAAACTTCGCCCATGGCGACGTATTCATGGTTGGTTCATTTGTAGGGTTTTACGCCATTACCGTAATGGACTTATCCTTCATCCCGGCTTTATTGATTTCGATGGTCGCTTGTGCCATCTTTGGCGTTTTAATTGAACGCATTGCTTATAAACCCCTTCGTAATGCAACACGGATTGCGGCTTTGATAACGGCCATAGGTGTTTCCCTTCTGATTGAAAATGGGCTGATTTACATCCGGGGCGCCCAGCCGGAAGCCTATCCAAATAATGTCCTTCCGATGGATAAACTCGATATATTGGGAGTTTCCATCAGCAGTCAATCGATTTTGATCTTATCTGTATCCATCTTTTTAATGATCATCCTACAATTCGTTGTCCATAAAACCAAAATCGGCAAAGCGATGCGTGCCGTTTCATTCGATTCCGAGGCGGCTAAGCTGATGGGAATCAATGTGAACAATACGATTTCAGCTACGTTCGCCATAGGTTCGGCCCTGGCAGGTGCGGCTGGTGTCATTTTTGGCATCTACTATATTAAAATCGAACCGTTGATGGGTGTCCTTCCTGGCCTTAAAGCATTTGTTGCAGCCGTCTTGGGCGGCATCGGCATCATTCCGGGAGCGATGGTCGGCGGTCTGCTGCTTGGAGTGATCGAGGCTTTGGTCAGTGCAGCCGGTTATTCATTATGGCGCGATGGCGTGGCTTTCGTCGTACTTATCTTGATTTTGATTTTCTTGCCGCAGGGACTGTTCGGTAAAAATAAAAGAGAAAAAGTATAGGGGAGACATGGCGATGACTACTTTAAAGAATTCAAAGGGTTTTTGGCTCTCGATCGTGCTCGCACTTATTTTTTTCGGAATCATGCAGTACCTCATTTCAAACGGTATCCTCAATCCATTTTATATCAACACGCTCATGTTCATCGGCATCAATATCATGCTGGCGACGAGCCTTCATTTAATCATTGGAATAACCGGGCAGTTCTCGATCGGGCATGCAGGTTTTTTAGCGGTTGGGGCCTATGCTTCGGCAGTCATGACAATGAAGCTGGAACTTCCTTTCATCATAGCTGTATTGACTGGGGGCGTCATCGCCGCTGTTGCGGGCATGGTGATCGGGATACCCAGCTTGCGCCTGAAGGGGGATTACCTGGCGATAGCTACCCTCGGTTTTGGGGAAATTGTCCGGATCGTCCTTTTGAATATTGAATATGTAGGCGGGGCAAGCGGGATGCAGGTATCCCACCTGACCACTTGGCCATGGGTTTTTGCCTTTGTGATGATCACCGTCTTAGTCATCAGGAATTTCACCAATTCGACTCACGGGCGTGCATGCATATCCGTAAGGGAAGATGAAACGGCGGCTGATGCGATGGGAATCAATACGACCTATTATAAAGTGGCGGCATTCGTCATCGGAGCTTTTTTTGCCGGAATTGCCGGTTCGCTCTATGCCCATAATTTTTATATTATCCAGCCATCGAATTTCGGTTTCCTGAAATCCTTCGATATACTGATTTTCGTCGTACTTGGCGGGCTTGGAAGTCTTTCAGGTTCGGTTTTGGCCGCCATTTTACTGACGATCGTGACGACATTCCTTCAGGATTATCCGGAAACGAGGATGATCATCTACAGTCTTGTCCTGATCCTGATGATGATTTTCCGCCCGCAGGGTTTAATGGGAACAAGAGAAATCACATCATTGTTCACACATAAAAAAACGAAAGGGGGCCCAAAGGATGGAAGCCACAATACCATTGCTTAAAGTAGAATCGGTGGGAATCCGTTTTGGCGGATTGAAAGCGGTGTCCGATGTGAACGTGGAATTATTTCCAGGGGAACTTGTAGGCCTGATTGGGCCGAATGGAGCTGGGAAAACGACCTTCTTCAATTTATTGACGGGTGTGTATGTCCCTACAGAAGGAACGATTGCCTTGAACGGGGAAAATCTAAATAAGCAGCCGCCTTATAAAATTACCCGAAAAGGGATCTCGAGGACCTTTCAAAACATTCGCCTCTTCAGTGAGTTATCCGTGATCGATAATGTGAAGGTTGCATACCACTCGCTTGCCAAGCATGGAATTCCAAGCTCCATATTCCGGTTGTCCGGACATTTTTCAGGGGAAAAGGAAATGGATGAAAAGGCGCTCGAATTTTTACGGATTTTCAATCTTGACCATTTTAAGGATGAAAAAGCGAAGAATCTTCCATATGGACAGCAAAGGCGGCTGGAAATCGCCCGTGCCCTTGCCGCCAATCCGAAACTTCTTTTACTGGACGAACCAGCAGCCGGGATGAACCCTCATGAAACAAAAGAATTAATGAACCTCATCGCTTTTATCCGGAAGGAATTCAACCTTACCGTTTTGCTCATCGAACATGATATGTCACTGGTCATGGGGGTATGCGAACGGATTTATGTCCTTGATCATGGACAGCTTATTGCTCACGGAAAGCCGGAAGAAATCCGCAACGATCCAAAGGTTATCGAGGCATATCTAGGGGAGGAGGTTTCCTGATGCTGAAAATAGAGGACATCAATGTTTTTTACGGCAATATCCAAGCGCTAAAAGGGGTTTCCATGGAGATAAATGAGGGGGAAATCGTGACTTTGATCGGGGCGAACGGAGCGGGAAAAAGCACGCTGCTCAAAACGATTTCCGGTCTGTTAAAACCAAAGCAAGGAGAAGTTCTGTTCGAAGGCGAATCGATTGGAGGAAAAGCTGCACAGTCCATCGTGAAAATGGGCATATCCCATGTACCTGAAGGACGACGTGTCTTCGCCAACATGACGGTGGCCGAAAACCTGGAGCTTGGGGCTTATTTGCGAAAAGACAAAGAGGGCATCAATAAGGATATGGAAAAGGTATATGAGCTATTTCCGAGGCTCCTGGAGAGAATCAAACAGCAGGCTGGCACGCTTTCAGGCGGCGAACAGCAGATGCTTGCAATGGGCCGGGCTTTAATGGCGAAACCAAGATTATTACTGCTCGATGAACCTTCGATGGGCCTTGCACCGCTTCTGGTAAAGCAAATATTCAACATCATCCAAGAAATCAGTACGTCCGGCACAACGATCCTTTTGGTCGAGCAAAACGCCAACCTCGCCTTATCCATTGCAGATCGGGCGTATGTCGTTGAAACGGGCCGAATCGTCCTTTCGGGCAATGCCGAGGAACTAACATCAAGTGAAGAAATAAAAATGGCCTATTTAGGAGGCCACTGAACCGCCGTTTGGCGGTTTTTTTGTTTGTTGATCTATTATGCAAAATATGCAGGAAGATAAAAATTCACAGGGTTTCATGCATGATTTTATACATCCAATATAGTATTATTCAATTTTGATATAGGAATTAAGACTAAAAAAGTACGAAAAAACTGGGTTTAATTCCCTATCATTATACTTGTATTTTGGTAAAAATGTAATTAATAGGATGAAAAAAATAAGCGAATGAATAAAATTTTTTGATCCGAAAATAAGGAGTTTTCAATATCGATATAATTTAATTATCTTTTTTTTCTGATTATATCGCCTGTTTTCGCAATATTTAAAATATATAAAGATAAAAATGATATAGCACTACCTGTAAAGAATATCCTATTTACCGAAATCTTCTCGCAATTATTGTATAGACGGAATGAAAATTATGCGGTAAACTATTTTTCGAAATATTAATTTAATTTGAAACATTTCATCTAATCAATTTTTTTCTGAAGCATCATGAATAAATATTCATGCATCAGAGCTTGATTACAAAATGGGGGGATTATTTATGAAAAAGAAAAAATTAGCAAGTGCATTCCTTTCTCTATCACTTGCTGCGGGAGTGCTAGCGGGTTGTTCCGGCTCTGGTTCATCCGAAAAATCAAGCGGGGATGGAGATACGATCAAGATCGGTGTCAACCTTGAATTATCGGGCGGTGTCGCTTCATATGGACAATCGATTGCAGAAGGTTTGGAGCTTGCAACTGCAGAAATCAATAAAGAAGGCATTGACGGTAAAAAAATCAAACTAATTAAAGTCGATAATAAATCTGAAGCGTCCGAAGCGACAAGCGGAGCGATCAAGCTGACATCACAAGATCAGGTTGCAGCGATCGTAGGTGCAGCGACAAGCACGAACTCGATTGCACAAGTACAGATTGCCCAAGATAATAAAGTGCCGGTCATCTCACCTTCTGGTACAAGCCCTGAAATCACTTTCAGCAAGGATAAATTGAACGATTACGTTTTCAGGACAAGCTTCATCGATCCGTTCCAAGGGACGGTAGCTGCGAATTTCGCCACTAAAGAAATCAAAGCGAAAAGTGCAGCCATCTATATTGACAGCGCAAGTGATTATTCAAAAGGATTAGCCGCAGCCTTTAAAGAACAATTCGAAAAAAATGGCGGAAAGATTGTTGCTGAGGAAGCTTACATTGCGAAGGATACTGATTTCCGTTCCACATTGACTCGTTTGAAATCGGCAAAACCTGATTTCATTTTCCTTCCTGGTTACTATGAGGAAGCTGGTCTGATCGTGAAGCAGGCACGGGAAACTGGACTTGACGTTCCATTCATGGGCGGCGACGGCTGGGATTCTCCTAAGCTAGTTGAAATTGCCGGTGCAAAAGCTCTAAATAATACGTTCATCACGAACCATTATTCTTCAGGTGATCCTGATGAGAAAATTCAGAATTTTGTGTCAGCGTTTAAAGCGAAGTACAAAGATAAGTCCCCGGATGCATTCAATGCCCTAGGATATGACACAGGATACTTCCTTGCAGACGCGATTAAACGTGCTGGTTCAGCGGATTCGGAAAAAATCAAAGAAGCGCTGGAAAAAACGGCCGACCTTGAGCTTGTTACGGGTACATTCACATTGGATGAAAAACATAATCCAATCAAATCTGCTACCATCCTTGAATTTAAAGAAGGAAAACAAGTATTCAACACAAAAATCAATCCTTAATTTCGGAGAACAACTCCAAACCTTTCGCCGGCCCTTCAGTAATAAGAAGGTGCTGGCGAATTCTCATTTTTCAGGCATGCCAGGTCGTTAGAGTCTGGACTAATCACTCATAAAATTAGATTTTCAAGGAGAGTCGAACATGGAATTGATACAACAGTTAATAAACGGGGTTTCACTAGGAAGTATTTATGCCCTTATCGCTCTCGGATATACGATGGTTTACGGGATTGTTAAATTGATAAACTTCGCACATGGCGATGTATTCATGGTCGGCTCATTCGTTGGGTTTTATTCGATAACGGTTCTGGATCTGTCATTCGTGCCAGCCCTATTAATCTCGATGACAGTCTGTGCGCTGTTTGGGGTATTGATCGAGCGTATCGCGTACAAGCCATTGCGTAACGCAACACGTATCGCGGCACTTATCACTGCCATCGGTGTTTCCCTTTTGATCGAATACGGATTCATCTACGTCCGCGGTGCACAGCCGGAAGCTTATCCGAATGATGTATTGCCGACAGACAAGTTCAATATTTTTGGGGTTTCCATCAATAGTCAATCGGTTTTGATTTTTGGAGTGGCTGTAGTCTTGATGATCATCCTTCAAATCATCGTTCATAAATCAAAAATAGGAAAAGCGATGCGTGCCGTTTCCTTCGATGCGGATGCAGCTAAGCTGATGGGAATAAATGTCGATAATACGATTTCTGCCACCTTTGCAATCGGTTCCGCATTGGCTGGGGCAGCAGGGGTCATTTTCGGTATTTACTATATTAAGATCGAGCCGCTCATGGGTGTGCTTCCGGGATTGAAGGCATTCGTTGCCGCCGTACTTGGAGGGATCGGGATTATACCGGGCGCGATGGTCGGTGGCCTATTGCTAGGTGTCATCGAAGCTTTGGTCAGTGCCGCCGGTTACTCATTATGGCGTGATGCTGTAGCCTTCGTCGTACTGATTCTTATCTTGATTTTCATGCCACAAGGCTTATTCGGTAAAAACAAAAAAGAAAAAGTATAGGGGAGACAAAGCAATGACTACAATTAAGCGAGCAAAAGGTTTTTGGCTCTCGATTTCACTATCATTGATCTTTTTCGCCGTAGTTCAAGTGTTAATCGGCGGCGGATCGCTAAATCCTTTTTATCAAAATACGCTCATGTTCATCGGGATCAATATCATTCTGGCAGCGAGCCTGCACTTGATCATCGGGATAACCGGGCAGTTCTCCATCGGACATGCCGGATTCCTGGCAGTCGGTGCCTATGCTTCAGCCGTCATGACGATGAAGCTGGAAATGCCATTTTATGCGGCATTGATAGTCGGCGGTTTGGCGTCAGCGCTGGCAGGATTGATCATCGGAATTCCAAGCTTACGCTTAAAAGGTGACTACCTGGCGATTGCAACCCTGGGTTTTGGGGAAATCGTCCGGATCATGCTTTTGAATATCGATTATGTCGGCGGGGCGAGCGGCATGCAGGTTTCCCATTTGACCACTTGGCCGTGGGTATTCGCTTCCGTCATCGTAACGATCATCGTCATCCGAAACTTTACTAGCTCGACCCACGGAAGAGCCTGCATATCGATCCGCGAGGACGAAACGGCTGCCGATTCGATGGGAATCAACACGACCTATTACAAAGTTGTCGCCTTTGCGATCGGTGCTTTTTTTGCCGGTATCGCTGGGGGGCTTTACGCTCATAACTTCTATATCATCCAGCCATCTAACTTCGGATTCCTGAAATCATTTGATATTTTGATCCTTGTCGTACTTGGCGGTCTAGGAAGTCTTTCCGGTGCCGTATTGGCTGCGATATTACTGACGGTAGTCACGACTTTCCTGCAGGATTATCCGGAAACACGAATGATCATCTACAGTCTTGTGCTTATCGTGATGATGCTCTATCGCCCGCAAGGTTTAATGGGGACAAAAGAAATAACATCCATGTTCAAACGTAAAGGAGGAAGCAGCCATGAAAAAAATAAAAACACCGCTGCTTAAAGTCGATTCGGTCGGCATCCAATTCGGAGGGCTTAAAGCCGTTTCTGATGTTAACGTCGAGTTATATCCAGGAGAACTAATTGGCTTGATCGGACCGAACGGCGCTGGAAAAACAACTTTCTTTAACTTGCTGACAGGAGTTTACGTCCCGACGGAGGGCACTATTTCCTTGGAAGGTGAGAACTTAAGAAAACTGCCTCCATATAAAATCACGCAAAAAGGGATCAGCCGGACATTCCAGAACATTCGCTTATTCAGTGAACTATCCGTGATCGATAATGTTAAAGTGGCTTACCATTCGCTTTCGAAGCATGGCATCTTAAGTTCGATCTTCCGCATGCCGATCCATTTTAAAGGCGAAAAGGAAATGGATGAAAAAGCGATTGAGTTCCTGAAGATCTTCAACCTTGATCAATATAAGGATGAAAAGGCAAAGAACCTGCCATATGGTAAACAAAGACGTTTGGAAATCGCCCGTGCACTTGCCGCCAACCCGAAACTGCTTTTGCTCGATGAACCGGCAGCGGGGATGAACCCCCAGGAAACGCACGAACTCATGAACCTGATTGCCCTCATCCGTGAGAAATTCGATTTGACCGTATTATTGATAGAACATGATATGCCGCTCGTGATGGGTGTTTGCGAACGCATATATGTACTCGATCACGGTCAACTGATCGCTCAAGGAA
This sequence comes from Peribacillus sp. NPDC096448, assembly GCF_044762675.1. Taxonomy (NCBI): domain Bacteria; kingdom Bacillati; phylum Bacillota; class Bacilli; order Caryophanales; family Bacillaceae; genus Peribacillus; species Peribacillus sp. NPDC096448. The sequence goes on from NZ_JBIWEU010000001.1 coordinate 256,385, forward strand.
AGCCAGAGGAAATCCGTAACAATCCAAAAGTCATCGAGGCCTATCTGGGCGAGGAGGTTTCATAATGTTAAAAATCGAGGACATCAACGTCTATTACGGAAACATTCAAGCCTTGAAAGGAATCTCGCTTTCTATTAACGAAGGCGAAATCGTAACCCTGATCGGGGCGAACGGAGCCGGGAAAAGCACGTTGCTGAAAAGCATTTCCGGCCTATTAAAACCAAAACAAGGGCAGATCATATACGAGGGGCAATCCATCGGCGGAAAGGCAGCACAATCCATCGTGAAAATGGGCATCTCCCATGTCCCTGAAGGCCGGCGGGTCTTTGCTAACATGACCGTCGAAGAAAACCTTCAGCTTGGTGCTTATCTACGTAAAGATAAGGCAGGCATCAAGCAGGATATGGAGAAAGTCTATGAATTATTCCCGCGTTTGCTAGAGCGTCTGAAACAGCAATCCGGAACCCTTTCCGGCGGGGAACAGCAAATGCTCGCGATGGGCAGGGCCCTCATGGCCAAGCCACGGCTTCTGTTATTGGACGAGCCATCGATGGGACTTGCCCCATTATTGGTGAAGCAAATCTTTAATATCATCGAAGAAATCAACAAAACAGGTACAACGATTCTGCTGGTTGAACAAAATGCCAACTTAGCACTATCCATCGCGGACAGGGCCTATGTTGTCGAGACCGGCCGAATCGTCCTATCAGGCAAATCAGAGGAACTGACAGCAAGCGAAGAAATCAAGAATGCCTATTTAGGAGGGCATTAAACCGTTTTATAGCGGTTACAGACTGCAGATGAACTCGAGGAAAAGCGAGTTTGCCTGCAGTTTTTTGTTTTTAAAAAGTTCCAGTTGATTTCAGAAATCGCTCCCTTTCCGCCGACTGTCTGCCAAGCCTCCTCACCGTAGGCGGCTGTGGGGTCTTGGCTAGGGTGAGACTTAATGCATAAAATGGCAGTCACTGCTATTATATGGTTGATTAACTATTTGCCAATTAATGAATGATTAAAACCCTTTATGGCTTTCGTTGAATCCATTCACCACAATATTTCGGTTTTGAAAATAAAGGTTGTTATTAATCAGTTACTTATATGAAGAAGGACTTTATGTATCGTACAGATCCTTATCGACCTTTTGTAGGGGCGTAAAGGCATTCCTAGTAAGATATAAGATATATTGTATTGCAAAGAAAATACACTCAGCTAAGGCCTCGCCAAAGGCTAAATCGATTGCTGTGACTATTGAGTATGCTTCTGGTTATCGTATAGATTTTGCCATTAAAATAGTCGCACTCTACACTCGCTCGGTGAATATGCACATATCAAGGAAGAGAGAGGGATCCAAGAACCATTTACGAATGGTTCAAAGAACAAAATGATGCGGCCGATAAAAACATTTGTAATGTGACATTGTTGTAAATCTAATTCTGACTGGTCATTATCGGGTGGCTTTGTTCAATCCATATTAGTTGCAGAAAAAGAATTTACGGACTGGGAGATGTAGCAAATCAAGAATGAAGTCCCTTCTATAGACCCTTGTTCAAATAGCTGTAACAGTGTTAATTATTATAACTTCCGGCTTTTGGTGCAGTAGAAGTTCATTAAAAATGGCTCTTTTCGTATAGGTTGTTGTTTTTTAATAAAAAATAAGACCTGAAATTAATTCGGGTCTTTAATTTATCTACTTACAATTTGGTTAGGAATCCGACATTTATGAGAACCTGAGGGTGATTATGAGTACGGAATAGACCGAACGGGTGGGAATACAAAGGAAGACAAAATGCTACTAGACAACAGGAATTGCAGAATCATAAATTATTAAAGATTCATTTGTTATTGGATTAGTAATGAAGGCATAAAAAGAGAAACTTTAGTTTTGAAAAGAAAAAAAGCCGGTCAATTAAATGACTGGCTTTTTATTTTATTTACCAAATTAATAATTCACATAAAAAATGGGGATGTTGTTTATTAAAAAAGACAAGCCTTTAAAATTTGATTTACCCAGTTTAAATCATCTGTGTTTTTGTCTAATGGATGATTATAATCTTTGCGAAAGTATTCCCGGAAAATCCCATTTAAAGGTTGCTGCTCAAGTAGCAACCCAGGCAAATATCATTTTGAAAACAATTTAAAGTGCCTACCAACCGGGGTTTGATCCCTTAAAAGGCTGGTAGGCACTTATTTATTTTTTCTAGATGATATAGATAGCTTCGGGTTAGAATAGGCTTTTTCTATTTTCCTCCATTAAACGATTCAAATATTTCTTTAATTATTTTTGCATTTGGATGAGTATCATAACCAATCATTACAAAATTGCCATTGAAAAAAATAGCATTGTTAGAGCCGGTTTTTTAAAAAAAGGACCAAATTTGGACCCTTTAGCATCCCGGAGTGGAACGGTATAAAAAAGGGAACGCACTATATAAACAGGTGCGTTCCTTTTGGTAACAGGAAAGGGAGACCTCACTTTTAAATGTTGGCGGTACCCCTATGTTAACTGAATTTGTATAAAAATAAATATCTCATTAAAAGATATATGAGGAATTTGTATTTTACATATTTTTTAATTTTTTTCAAAAAATCGACATATTTATGTAATTTTTTCCAATTAATAGGTGATATAATCCAAGGTGAACTAGTTCATTATATGTAATAAGGAGGAACATTTATGAAAAAAGTTATTAGTGGATTTATTGCAGTATGTTTTACCATAGGTCTTGCTCAACCAGGGGCTCTAGCTGCTGAGCGTACAAAGCAAACTTCTTCTGACTATTATCCTTCGGCTCAAACAGCTGAAGAAATACCAAAATCATCATCAAAGAAGTTTGGGTTTACTCAGGAAACTCAATCTACAGATGAATTTCAAACCTTGGGTAGAAAGGCATTTCCTAATGCTATAGGTAGAAGTAACGCTATTCAAGATGGTTTAAGGTATTATGGGACATCCTCTACAGATGCAACATCATTAGTTGTTAGCATAACAGTACACGGGTATCTTGGTAAAGATCCGAAAGGAAAAGCAAAAATTAAATGGTATGATGATGATTACAATGACAATTGGTGGACAAGAGGTAGTACTTCAGTATATTTAGGTGAAAATGTAAAGCTGGGAGCAAGAGTTGGAGATTCTATAGTAGTTGATGCTAAACACACTGTAAGTGTAGCATCTGGAACTTACTCTGCAAGAACAGGCGATACTTTAAAACCTTAATCAGTTAATAAAAAAATATTAAAACCCTTTCACTCACAGAGGAGAGGGTTCTTTAAATAAAGGAATGGTTCTAATTATAATGAGAAAACATCTTTATTTATTTATAATTCTATTCTTATTATTAATAACAAGCTCTTGTAATAACAAAGAAACGACTACAAGTGTTGAAAAACCAATTAAAGAAAAAAGAGAGGTCTACAAAAATAAAATGGAAAATAACCCTGATATCATTAGATATACTGAATTTCTAGCAGAAGATGAATATATGATTGATAAAGATTCTTTAGAATATAAAACAGATATACAAGGAAATTTTAAAGCGAATTATACATATACTAATAAAACCGAAAATCTAGATTTAATTGATATATCTATCTTTATAGAAGGCAGTGGTACACCTATTCATCAAGAAAATATTAAGGTTGAGCCAAATACAAGTGAAACAGTAAATATAAATATACCAAATCTGGTAAACGGAGAACATATTGCTTATATCATAACTCAATACGATAAAGTCGACTTTAAAGAAAAGTACTCTGACAAAGATTATTTTTCTCCATATTATTTTAAAATTAAAGTGGGAAATAATGAAAATGAAAATACAGTTAAATTCGAAAAAACAAAGGAAATAAAACCTCTTAAAATAAAAAAAATATCAGCTGAAGAAGAAACTTATAAGATATATATAAGTGACAAGGAAGGAAATAAAATTCGGGATGTTGAAAAAAATAACCATAATGAATTGTTCTTAAATATTGTGAACCCTACAGGATATCAAATTACAGGTTATCTTTATTATTATATAAATGGTGAATATAAAAATCTAGAATTGAACAATGAACCGACAAATAACTTTGTTATTGAACCTTTGACTAAACATATATATAAAATAACACCCGAAACAAACAAAGGTTTCTTTCGAATTTTTTCAACCTATATTCCGCCAAACTCTGTAAAAATAGAGAATTCAAATATGGCACCCAGATTGATATTTTCTTCACCGGCTTATTTAATAAAATAAGTTGTTCCCTGCTAGGGAATGGAATATTATATTAACTTTCTACGTCAGTTTCGCAATAATCTACTATAAACCCTTATTAAGAAAAATCCATTTTAATTTAAGTTTCACAATAAAAATCTTAAAGGAGGAATAAGTTATGAAGTTAATCCCTAAGTCAGACGATGACTTTTTAACTAATGATCAAAAGGAATCTTTAATAAGAGACTATCAACAGATGCTTTTATCGTATCCCGGAAATGATGAGTTTCGGTACGAATTTAATTGGGCTTTAGGAGCTTTGGGATATAAACCAATAAAAGAAGATTGATAAATATTAACGTAAGACCTCGGCCAAATGTCGTGATGGGTAACGTTAGTTCAACAAGGATTATTTTTTTACACCGTTCTACTCTGAACGGTGTTTGTGTTTATAAATGCGGCCTAGTACTCGTAAAAAGAAGTGTGGTAAATTGAAGTAAGGAGGTGACAATATTGAAAAAGTATTTTGTGTTTATAATTAGTTTTGTAATGATAAATATGGTATTTCAAATAGTATCAGGTATGATTCTTACTGCTTCTTATATTCCTGATTTTTCTTCAATGGAGGGTAACTTAAGTCAAAAAGTAGTGTTTGGGTCGACTTCATTAACTCCATTACTGTTAACTTTGCTAACTGCTACATTAGCTTATTTTCTCTCTCAAAAGAAATTTAGTATTTCAAAAAAATAATTGAACTAAAGAGTGTACTTTAATTTAGGCTCTTTTCGTAAAGATTGTTGTTTTTAAGTAAGTGAGGGATAATTTACTTTTTATGGTATTATATATACAAAGGTCTTATTACGTTAAAGGGCATTTTAGTTTAATAAGACGGGGTTTTGTAGATGTAATTTGGATAAATACAAGAATTGAAAAGTTTAAAGAAACTATATTCGCAATTGGAACTTATACTTTTCTTCTACTGTTCTTTTACAGTTTTATTGATACAAATTGGAGTAATGAGACATTGAATTATATCAAGCCATATATAGGTGCTTTGGGCTTGGTTCTTGTGGTTGGATATATCGAAAGGTCCCAGACAATTTTATCAAAGAAAGATTATCTTTGGATTAAAATTTTTTCCATAATCTTTAGTTTACTGTTGCAAATGTTTTTGACATCTCAATAGAAAGAATTAACGTATACTTGTTGAACTAACAAGTGCTTTAATGGAATACCGTTCCAATTAAATTTACAACGCTTAGAGTTAAAATTCTGGGCGTTTTTTTATCATCTAACTTTCCATCAGCTTCTTAACATCTTGACCGTATTATAGTTAGATCTTTGACACGCTGAAATCAACATATGTTCCACCCTTTTATCTATTGCTAAGTGCTTTCCTAATTCAAGCCAGCGAAACCAATTGAGGTAATGGTCCAAATAATATGTTCCAACGCCCTGAAAACGTTCCATCCAACCCTTTAAGCGATTGTGGAAGTTATTGACGTGCTGTATATGATATATTCCTTTTTTTACTCTTTGGTTTTGGCGTTCATTAATGGTTTCGTGCAGCAAGCCCTTTATCTTCGTAAATTTTTTATAATTCGTTGCAGTATCAGTGCACAGCAAAGCAGATGTATGAATAAATCCACCTATCACTGCGTCAATTTCTTCGGCTTTAACCCGACCCGTACCTGCTTTACGAGCAATCATATTCCCATTACGGTCTTGTGCAACTACTACGGCTATTTTTTGATTGGAAATTCCTCTTTTTGTATCCTTTTCTCCACGTTTCTTTGCTTTTCTATGGGTAATATCGCGACGACCTTTTAATGACTCGCGAAAGAAGGTTTCGTCACTTTCGACGATACCTTCTAATTGTTTATAACCTAGACTAACCAATGCATTCAGGATTTTATGTCTCCAATAGAACGCAGTAGAAATATGGATTTTCAGGCGTTTAGCGATCTTGGGTAATGTATAACCCTCCACCATTAGTTCAATATATCTCACCCATTTTTCGGGATATTTCGAACCTGCAAATGGAGTATTCGTCATATCATTGAAAGTTTTATTGCAGTCCTTACACAAATAGCGTTGTCTTGAACGATATTTACCATTTCGTCTAACAGATTTGCTTCCGCAATGAACGCACCCTATACCAGAAGCAAAACGAACTTCACGGATAGAATCAAGCAATTTATCGACTTTCTTAGGATCTTCTGGAAACAAATCTTGTTTTATAGCTTCAAATAAAGCAATTTGTTGCGACCTATTCAATTCACTGAACTCTTCATATACATTTTCCCACACACTATTCGCCCTCCTTAAATCGGATTATATCAAGGTTGAATTAGTATGTGGAAAAACCACAATCTATGCGAAAACAGCCTTTTTTTAAAAGTATAAAACGGCAAAAAGTTAAAAAACATATCATAAAGTGGCCTTTAGTTCAAAAACAGTATGTATTAAACAACTTTTTTAATGGGTATTAAAAAATTAAATATACAAAATTAGACTTTGAAACTTGAAAAACGTTGAAATATAAGGGTTGGCATTATATGGGTTATTTTTTTGCTGTTTTATGGTTTTAGTAACAGCTAGCCGGTAATATGGAGCGTTTTAATGGTGTAGCGACTAAATATCTAGACCATTATTTGAGCTGATTCCAATTCTTAGATAACAGCAAACATATAAAAGATAACTTTACGATAAACAAAATGGTTTTAGAAAGTTGTTCTTTCTCAGTTAACACAACTTATGATAAACTAAGGTTATCAGAATATTCCAAATAATGGAGTGTTCATTGTTCCGTTAAAGGGCCAGTTTAATTGAACAAGGAATTGGCATGACACCTTAATTAATGATCTATCTACAACACGCCGCAAATGAATTTTGACCAAAGGGATTATCTATTAAAGGGATTAAATTGGAGGGAAGAGAAAATGGATGTAAAGACACTTTTGTTACAACAATGGGCAAGCTGCTTAGATGAAGAAGACTGGTTTCCACCGCTTGAAAAAGTGCTAGAGGATATTACTTTTGAACAGGCAATTTGGAAACCAGCTGATGGGGCAATGAATTCCATTTGGGAATTAGTTTGTCATTTACTTTTCTATGAAAAGAGATTTCTGATGCGATTTCTTGGTGAAACAGCGAATGAACCACAGGCGGAAAATAATGAATCTACATTTCGATTACCAACTGAGACGATAGAAAATTGGACAGAAACAAAACAAGAATACTTTTATGTTCATCGTGAACTTGGAAAAATACTAGCAAAATCAGAACATGAAGATTTGTATAGACAGGTCCCAAGAGAAGATAATTCATTAGTGCTTGAACTGAAGAGTTTAGCAATGCACGACGCATATCATATTGGGCAAATTGTATTCCTAAGTAAAATGCAAGGAGCTTGGCCAGAGAAACGCAGCTTTTAAAAAAGCTTCATTAGCTTTACAGTTATTCCATTATAGGGGGCTTTAATGGAATAAGAACGGGAACGTCCAGATCGGACGTTCCCATATTTTATACCTGAAAAACAACAATACTACTTAACAAAGCCTTATTATAAAAAAAGATCCAGTTGATTTCAGAAATCCGCTACCTTTTCCGCCGACTGTCTGCCAAGCCGCATAAAAGCAAGCGGCTGCGGTGTCTCGGCTAGCCATTTATTCGGCAGGGGTGCCGCAAATTTCTTCAATCCAATAAGGATTACATTAAAAAACATTAAGTGAATTTAGTCTTGATTTAAAATCATGGTTTAGGATTAGACCAATCGGAACTCCCTTTATTAGACAAAAGTGCTTCTATCTGAATTTTTCAAACGAAGTTGATTGGAACGGAAGGCACGAGACTCCTGCGGGAAAAGCGAGTCTCCCGGACCGCCCGCGGAAAGCGAGTGCCTGGAGTGGAAATCAAAGTGCAAATTTTATAGTAATCAATTATTATCAAGTTTGTCTACAGTCAACCGCTTTGTTAGAACGCTGTATTGTCGACAATCTGAGATTGCTTTATAGTGGTTTTTTTGTTGTGTAAATAAGTTAATTTAACTAGATAAAAAGGTTAGTAAAACCAAATCAGTCGGTATACAATCTAGTTAGGAATAATAGTAGAAATGGTTCATGATATAACCTCATCGATAGCTATTCTTAATCAAATTTTTTGGAGTGATTGTATGCACAAACTTATTCAGGCCATACTGCCGGTATTATTACTGTTTATGATTCTGCCAATCTACCAGCCAGATGCTGCATCTGCAGAAGAAACGCCGCAATCTGATGGTGTCATCGTCAAGTATAAAGAGACGGACGATGAGCCGATCAACGAGTTGATAGAAAAGGTGGATGTTCCTAAAGGGGAAACGACCGACAACCTGATCGAGGAGCTTGAAGAACAGAAGAATGTGGAATATGCAGAACCAAACTATCTTTTCAAGAAGATGGAAAGCCCGAACGATCCAGCCTACATAGACCAGTGGCACCATAAAAAGCTTGGTACGGGTGCAGCATGGACAAAATCAATGGGATCGAAGGAATTGATCGTGGCCATCATTGACGACGGCATCGATCGCAACCACGAAGATTTAAAAGGAAGGATCGTCAATGCCTATGATACGATACGCAATCGGAAGCATATCGTACCAAAAGGGACGCATGGAACGCATATCGCCGGCATCATTGCCGGTTCTGCGAACAATGGCATAGGCGGAACGGGTCTTGCTCCGAACGTTAAACTTATGCCAATTAACGTCTTTGATGGAAAGTATGCCGATACTGCCGATATCATTGACGCAATACATTATGCCGTTCAGCAAAAGGCAAACATCATCAATATGAGTTTAGGTGACACCAGTTATTCGGAATCCTTGAACAAGGCCGTCCAGGAAGCCTATAAAAAAGGCGTACTGATCGTCGCGGCTGCCGGGAATGAAGGGGATATGGGGAAAAATGTCCAGCGTGTGTACCCAGCTGCATTCAGCCACGTCATTTCCGTTGCTGCCACTAACTCAAGTGACAAGCGTCCCAGTTATTCCAACTATCATTCATCAGTCGATATTGCGGCCCCTGGAGATGATATCCTTTCAACCTTGCCAAATGGTAAATACGGCTGGATGAGCGGAACATCGATGGCCACGCCGATGGTGGCGGGTGTAGCGGCACTTATTTGGTCCCATGAGCCCAAGCTCAACAAAACGGAGGTCGAATACCGCCTCTATGATTCAGCCGTGGACCTAGGTACAAAAGGGAAAGACATTTACTATGGAAACGGGCGGGTCAATGCCAAAAAAGCACTGGAAATGAAGACGCTGACCAAACCGGCCGTGACCGCGATATCCGATAAGGACACCAAGATCAATGGAAAAATCCCGGCAGATTTCAAAACGGGGACCGTCTCCATTTATACCGATAAAAAACAACTCGCGACAGTGAAGATCAATGGAGAAAAAACGTTTACAGCGATTATCGCAAAACAGATAGCCGGCACGACCATCTCTACTAGGCTCATCGATGAAGCGGGAAATAAAAGTATCCCCGTTTCATTTAAAGTGGCAGATAAAACGGCTCCTGCAAGACCGTCCGTAAATGCGGTGGGTGACAATACCGTAAAAGTAACCGGCAAAGCGGAAGCTAGCTCTTCCGTCACCGTCAAAACCGGCAGTACGGTTCTAGGCAAAGCAAATTCCAACAGCGCAGGGAATTTCACCGTAACGATGTCAAAAAAACAAAAGGCCGGAAAAGTCCTATCCGTTACAGCAACCGATAAAGCGGGAAATATTAGCTCGATCAAAACCGTGACCGTTGCAGACAAAACAGCACCAAGTAAACCGACGGTCAACACAGTCACGACAAAAACGACAATAGTAACGGGCAAAGCAGAGGCTAACTCCACAGTGTTCATCAAAGCATCAAAAAAAGTGATCGGCTCTGCAACAGCAACGACCAAAGGTACATTCTCGGTTAGAATCCCCAAGCAAAAAGCCGGGAAGAACCTATATATTCATGCCAAAGATAAAGCGAAAAACGTAAGCGAATCAAGAAAAGTAACAGTTAAAAAGTGATAGAAAAACAGGAGCAGCCCCCAATAACTAATTGGGGGCTGTTTATGATTATGGCTACAATAAGGGAAAGTTACACGACGGCATGAAAAAACAAAAGTTAAAAGTTTTTTTAAATTATAATTACAATGAAGTGTATAACTAGTATAATATCATAGGTATATTGTCTTTTTTTCAAAATATAGGCTGTGACAAAGGTACCGGCAAAATATGCCGTAGGGTTACAAGTACCGGAAAACATGGGGGGAAAGCTTTGAAACAAGAAACTGTTTATGGTCATCTTGAAAATGGAAATCCCGTTTTAGCAGATGACTATTGCCTTTTCAATGGCACTAAGAGTATTAGTAAAAAAAGAAAATATAATATGAAGTATTTCGTCTATAGTCAAAAAACGAACAATACGGTTACTCTTTCAGGATATGAACCAATGACTATCCTGCAAACGATCACTTCAAAGAAAGGAAATGTTAAGGAAAGAATTATTTTCTTCGTTGATACAAACTGCAAACTTTCTTTCGTTAAAACAAATCAAAAAAATCTGCAGATCGACAAAACATTGGATAAGATAGAGAAAAGCCCGTTTTTCAAAAGTTTAGTATTCCTTTTATTTTTTCACTTCCTATTTGTTGGGGTCATGCGCAGCAGAAATTATTCGTTTAAAGACGTATATTTATCTTTCGGTTACGATAAAAGCATAAATTTTAAAGTGCATTTTCTCTTTCCAGTCAAAATAAGAGAGAAATTTGCAATGAAGACAGGGAAGATATCCATATTCATTCATACCTACTGGTCTTTCATACCAATGAAGGAAATTTATAAACATTATGTAAACACTAGCGAGATTAATACGCCTATTTTTATCAAGCTCAGTCACGCTGATCATGATTATTGGTATAATTTTAAATCAGACTCTAAGCACAAATACAATAAAAATCATTATCTGTACAACACCCGTTCCTATCGTTTGGGGCAGATGAATAGTGAACTTTTTATTCGAAAGTCTATAACAGGTCAATACGTTATCGTATTAACAAGTATAATGAGCAAAAGCATTATCATTAAAGAAAGATTTGCTTATCTGATCAGCCTTTTTTCACTAAACAAAAAAAAATACGATATCTATTTTGAAAAATTCAGTGCAGGGGCTTCGGAATCTGCCTTTGAACTGTTTAAATATGCATTCAAGATGGGGGATTCCTGCGTTTATATCTTAGAAAAAGGCCACCCCGAATTCCAAAATCTTAAGCAACAATACGGCAGGGCCCTTGTTGGGAAAAATAGTTTTCTTGCTTTCTATCACATCTTTTTAGCCAGAAGCTTTCAATCTTCCGATCTTGTGGGCCATATACAACGCCGATTGTACGATAACGATTACTTAATTAAGAAAAAGGTTCTTTCAACTGATAAAAAAATAATGTTGCAGCATGGACCATGTATGGCAACCAATATTTTCGAACGCGGTTACTTTAACCGTAAAGTGCCGATTGCACCGGATTACATGCTCGTAAATTCCAATTTTGAGAAAAACTTATTCCTTAAAAATACAGGTTATACGGAAAAAGAACTGATGGTAACAGGGCTGCCTAATATTGATTTATATGTCAAGGAACAACAAAATGAAAAAAATCAAATTACATTTATGCTTACATGGAGGCCATGGGACCTCACAGGAAGCATTGAAGTTGGAAGCTATTTAGACCGGTATTTCTCATTCTTAGAATTGATCCGAAAAGAGAAGTTCTACAAAGATAAAAAAATCAATGTCATTCTCCATCCTAAATCAAGAATCATACTTCAAGAACAGTTCCCGGATATATATGATAAATACGAAGAATCTTTTTATGTAGGGGACATAAAGGATGCTCTATTAAACAGTAAAGTTGTCATATCCGATTATTCTTCTATTACTTTCTATGCGTTTGCAGGTGGAAGTAATGTAATTTTCTATTGGGAAGACAAGGCTCTGGCAGAGGTGGAATATGGTGCACCAAACATTCTCCAGAAAGAAATTGCTTTTGGCGGCATAGTAGAGAGATTCAAAGATTTGCACTCTGAAATTGTTTACAATTACAATAACCCGCAATCACCTTTCCATATTGCACAATTCTCAAAATTAATGGAGTGCACAAGCGGTCACAATACAGAAAATACCTATGACTACATCCAAAACATCATTTTCCAAAATGAACATGACCCATTAGAGGAAGAGAGTGCATTTTCTATTTCTGAAAAGCAATCTTCTGCTTCTTGATTGTTCTGAATGGAACCTGGAACAAAAAAGGATATATTTGCAGAAGGCCACCAAATGGTGGTCTTTTGAATATGCGATAATTAAATCATGCATTCAAACTAGAGTAATATATCTTCCAAGGGACAAACGGCAACGTTATTGGGACACAAAAAAGAAGCAATAGCCAATATTGCTTCTTTGATTACACATATCGACTTCATGAAATTCTTTAAATCTCACCCTCTTCAAGCCTCCTATTATACTCAACTTTACTGATCAATCCCTTTGCATTACAGGTAAGACAATCTGTATAAATATCGTAGGCACCTGTACCTGCACAAACATGGCATTTAACATGAGTTTCCGGTATATCCTTATGCATGAATGAAAAGACTTTTCCAATATACTGCAGAATAATCATTCCCAAAACTCCTTTTTTTTCTATCATACAACGAAAAAGAGAGAAGGAAACAGGAAATACAATAACATTACTTAAAACAAATAAAACCATAACATAGTTTACATGGGGTTAAAAAATGTGCTGCAAATGCGATAAACTGTTCTACAAAATCACGCTGTTTTCGAATACTTTGTTGCCATTTACCAAGTAATGTGGTGTGGTTGATTTCCCCTCCAGATGCTCGCTTTCCGCGGGGCGGGCGGTGAGCCTCCACGGCGTAAACTCCTGTGGGGTCTCACCTGTCCCGCTGCTCCCGCAGGAGTCTGGCACTTCCGCTACAATCAACCTTAAATAGTTTCGTTTTAATAACAACAATCTTTACTAAAAGAGCCTTTCAAAAAAAAGAACATCCACAAAGATGTCCTTTAATGTGTAATTACTTCATTTTTCTTAAAATCCATAGGTAGGCCACTATTGAAATCCCCACAGAGACTGCTGCCATTATGTAAATGCTTATATACCCAAACAAATAGCCGATTTGTCCGAATAGGATGGCACCGAAACCGATTCCAAGATCAAAGAAGGAATAGAAAGTGGCATTGGCCATGCCTTTTCGATTTCGGGCAGCGTGTTCAAGAGACCATGCTTGAAGAGCCGGCTGGACAGCACCGAATCCAATGCCATATAAAATGGATGCCAGATACAGAATCATGTTACTTGGCATCCAGGCTAGCAATAGCATCGCCGCTACGATAAAAAGAGTGGATGGAATGAAGACAGCTTGATGTCCTTTTTGATCATAGATCTTTCCAGCGAACATACGTGTGAAAATAAGGGCCAAGGCGTAAAGAAAAAAGTATCCCTGAATACCTGTCAGACCTTTTTCGATTGTATAAAGCGGTAAGAAGGTAGCAGTCCCGCCAAAAGTTACCGTAATGAAAAAAACAAGAACGGACGGAGCGACAGCGCTTTTTTCATAAATGTCAAACCTATTAGTTTTAACTGGGGCAGAAGCATGTTCCGCTTTTTTATACGTAATCGTTGAAGCCATGATCCAAGCTGCAAGAATTAATACTCCGCAAAATAAAAACAAATGTTGAAAGGTTAAAACATCCGCTAAGAAAAGCCCGAATGAAGGACCAATAGCCATCGCCAAATTCCCCGATAAAGTGAAGTATCCCATTCCCTCACCCCGACGCTTTGCTGGGATAAGATCGGAGGCAATCGTACCTGATGCCGTGGTCGTATATCCCCAGCCAATCCCTTGTAAAATCCTTATGGCACATAGAAGGAAAATACTCATCATAAATCCAAACGAACCAATCGCTACAGCCAAAAGGGCTAGTCCGAACAGGAAAACAAAACGCCTGCCTTTTGTTTCCAAGGCCTGTCCAGCAAAAGGACGGACAATCAGGGCAGAAAATAAAAACATCCCAGCAACTAACCCAATATACCGTTCATTTCCGCCAAGCTCCTTTACAAACAGCGGAAGGGTCGGGGAAGTCATCTGAAAGGATAAAAAAACAAAAAAGTTAGCCAAGAAAATCATCATAAAATCACGCGACCAGATTTTATCAACAACCGGAAGCTCTTCTTTTAACAAAGGTACACCCATAATAGTTATTCTCCTTAATTGATAGTAATTATCATTCTCATTTTACTAAAGTTATAGAGAACAATCTATAAAAATTAAGAGATCACTATAAATCTAAGTAATATTGACTACTGGTTAGACAGTAAAAATTTTATAAAAATCGGGATGGAGGTCACTTTATATTCAGGAAACATAACACAAAGGGCCTTATAGCGGATTTTCCATTAAACCATGTTCCTGCTTATACAGAACCCTAATGTAGAGCGGGATTAACTTTGAGTGAAACAACCGTGCAGTTCCAATGGAAAATAATTAATCCGTATGGTAATTAGGGTCAAACTGCTGGATATTTGGGAAATGAGAGATTAAAGGAGTTAATTATGGGTAGATTTATAGAGACTGAAGATTCTCTACATACTAGGAAGAAACCTATGGTTGTTAAACTAAATTCCGAACAATTTGATGATTATATACTAAAAATCCCTAATGACGCAGAGATTTTTTGTTTAAGATATCACATTCATGATAAGGCAGTCACTTTTAACTATAATTCAGATGGCAGACTTCTAGAAGTATTGAATTTGGTTAAGTGATTGGTACTTTGGAGTATCCAGCATAAATGCTGGATTTTTTTGATCTTAAAAAATCTTAATGAGATTTAGTGCGTATCAAAGTTGAATGATGAAGAATATAGAATAGAATTTGTGAAACCGACAGTAAAAGGAGGCGGTACAAAACGACAAAAGTAAATGGCAAAGCGGAATAATCGCGTCTTTTACTCCAGAAACTCAAAAAGCACAATCGTCATATAATGTTCATTCTTCATACTAGCATCAAATGAAGGAACCCGCCAATAACCTGAAACCCAACACCTGCTCATACCACTTAATCGCAGCATCAGGATCAGCCACTCCGTATGAGTAATTGCTGTCATATGTTTCCCCCTGATAATTAAAATACCCTTTAAAGATGGAGGACAAATGGCACCGTATTGAACAAAAAAAGAAGCAATAGCCAATATTGCTTCTCGTTTACATATATCGACCTCATGAAATTCTTTAAATTTCACCTTCTTCAAGCCTCCTATTATACTCAACTTTAAATATTAATCCCTTTGTATTACAGGTAAGACAATCGGTATAAATATCGTAGCACCTGTACCTGCACAAACATGGCATTTAACCTGAGTTTCCGATATATCCTTATGCATGAATGAAAAAAGTTCTCCAGTATACTGCAATACTGCAGAATAATCATTCCCAAAAACTCCTTTTTTTTTATCATAAAACGAAAAAGTGAGAAGGAAAAAGGGGATACAATAACATTACTTAAAACAAATGAAACCATAACATAGTTTACATGGGGTTAAAAATTTGCTATAGGGATACATATTTCAGTAGCAGGTGAGTATATTCCTTGATGCGTTAACTACTCAGTACTACAAGCTCATTTCTCTTCATAAAAAAGAACATCCATAAAGATACTTGCTACAAGCGAAAAGGGAACCGCCAATAATTTGAATTCTAATACCAACTTGTATAACTAATTGCAGCCTCCAAATTAGTTAAGTTAGTCCACTATTAATCGCTGTCATGTGTATCACGACTGATAATAATATACTCTTATAAGGGAGGAAGGTTTATATTAACTGAAGGCACCTGAAGACGGTTATTGTTGGAGATTAATAGTGCAGTTACATCAAAATGTGTATTAATGAGGATGTGATTTGATTAATTTGGAACTAAGTTAGTATTCTGATTTTATCGGTTTACCATGGCTTAAAAAACTATGCCATTATTAATATTTCTATTAGCATTTAAGTTTGAATGTGTAGTAGGAGAAACAATACCCCAAGATGCGTTAATGTTATTATCGTTCATAGTTATTAAAATGGGATTTATATCATACGTTAAAAAAAATTGTGGACTTGTAGTACTACTATTTTGATTAATCTCCAATTTAGTAACCAAACTTCGTAAATAAATGATATGTTTACTTAAAGTCCCACTAAATTTATTATTGTTAATTTTCAGGTTATCTACAGGGGTACCTATATTTAAATATAGTCCGTGCCGAATATTCCTAAATTCGTTTCCTTCAACCTCAATGTTATATATACCATTATTATTATCATATACATAAATTCCATTTGTTAGACTCGTATCTGCTAAATCTGAATTGTAAAATTTGTTTCGTCTGATAGTAGTTGCGCCTTTACAATCTACAAAGTTAGCCCAAATTCCATTTTTACCGATACCGTAAATTTCATTACCCTCAATTAAATTATCATTTCCATAGGAAGAAAATCCAGCAAAACTTGTACCTATCATACCACTGTGAAAGATTCGATTCTCTTTTACTATATTTCCGTGCCCCAATAATTTTATTGGTCTTTTCACTATGTCAATAAAATGATTTCTAGCAATACGATGATATCCATAAAAATTAAGTTGGTCTATTACAATGGCATCTGTATCAGACCCACTTATCATATTAATAAATTTACAATTATCTACTTCTATTCCAATTGTGTGATTTTCAGTTACATTATAATTTGATATAAATATAGCTCTGGCAGAAGCCTTGCTTTCATTTTGACAGCGGATATTTTCAAATTCACAATCTTCAAATTTACCAAATGAGCATCCCCTTGTAATTTGAACTGCATACACATTTATAGCATCTTTTGAATAAAGGTTTTTTATTTTCGTTTTTTTGAATGAGAAATTGGCACAGTCCTTCATGTAAATAGCTGCGTTATTCATATCTGAATTATCAATATTTATTCCTAGAGTTATTCCTTCACATCCATCTATAGATATGAAATTCCCTGATGTTAAAACACTTCTTTTTAATGTGCCGTTCCCCTCGAATCGTATGTTCCTTTTGTTTTTTAAACTGAATGGCTTTAGAGTAAATACACCTCTTGGTATAAAAACTGTATCTTCATCTTGCAAAGAATTGAAAAATAACTGTAAATCGTTAATGGTATTATCTTTTTTTGCCCCGAAATCCATCTCTAAATCATACCAACCTTGTCCCATTTCGATCCCTACCTATAAAGTATTTTCCCCTTAATAAATGTTAATGTTTAAATGCTGAAAGACATTAACATTCTAGGTTATTGAGGAGATTTATTAAGTGATTCCATTTCTATACTTATAGTATATGACGGAATGAGATCAAACGTGCAATTACCTATATTTTGGTTTCAGGCAAAAAAGTGATTAATATGGGGATTAATTTCAAATTGAGTTATAAAAGATATATTTATAGTGACGTGGTTTCTAATCTGAACCTATGCCACACTTTTTTTAAAATAAATCTATTCCAAAAAGAAAAACGTAATGAATCAATTTATTGCAACTTTTTCTATGACAAGTCTAGCCAAGGTGATTTGTTCCTGTAAATTACCTTATGAAAGTATAGGAACATAGACAAACAGATTTAAAAAAGAAGAAGATAAAGGAGTGGGTTCGAGTTGCAGGGAAACAATGGATTTCTAAGAATATTATGAAAGATATACAAAAAAGCGCTTTTGACCCTGTCTTTGTTTTTACCTTAACTAAGAAATAGTGTGTATTTTTATTGCCATTTTGGTGATAAAAGATAAGAGAACAGTTGAAGTACTTCGGGAAAATAGGAAAAATGTTCCTGAAGATGTGTTTTGGGTTTTATGCTTACATTAGTAATCTAAAAATAAGCATAGTAATAATATAAGCAAAAAAATCAATACTAAGTTAACTTAAAAAGAGTGATTTTTTCTATCTAGAATATATTCCCTCATTTCCTCTTTCGATATTCCAGATCCCATAACATCCTGCATGATTTCCATCCATTCTTCATCCATGACCTTGTCTGGTTGTTCTTTCAACAGAGCATCGACCTTAATACACAGGATTCTGGAAATCTTTTCTAAAACTAAAATAGTAGGGTTTTTTTGAAGGTTTCTTTCCAGTGAGCTTATATAGGATTTGGCAACGCCGGATTTTGCGGAGAGTTCACTAATTGACATTTTCCTTTCTTCTCTAAGCGACTTAACTCGGTAACCTATCATTTTGACCACACCTAACCATTAATATGAAAATTATATAGTGATTTAATCTATCACTTTCAGTTTACACATTTTCCTGTTATTTTTAATGATAACTAGGCACTAAAAAACTTAACGTAATTTTATGTATAATCGGACTTTTCTGTTTTGTTAGGCATTTAGTTAGGTTTATTCTGGAAAATATTATAAAATCCATCAACAACCTAACAAAATTAGGAATGGTGTGTAAGTCAGAAATATTCTGGAATATGCGTTATTTATATATATTTAAAAATTAGAAATTATTTCCTTTGTATTGCCATTTTCTTTTTTGTAAATTTACTTTGGCATTTGAAAAGTATTCTTTCATTGTAAGTTTCATGTAAATTTCCTTGAAAATACATAAATATAGGTAATATTATGGTATAATGCAATAGGTCATTTTTAACATATCAGGAGGATAAAATGGAAGAAACTATTAGTATTAAAGATATTTTTAAAACATTAAAGAAACGTTGGAAGCTAATCATGCTACTGACATTAATTGCTGCTTTGATTAGTGGATTAATTTCTTATTTCTTTTTAACACCCGTGTACCAATCTTCAACACAGATCCTGGTTAATCAGAAACAATCGGAGAACCAATTGGACTCTACTCAAATACGATCTAATATTGACATGATCAATACATACAGTGTGATCATAAAAAGTCCTGCTATATTAGAGAAGGTCATTGATGATCTTGAACTAGAACAAAGCTTGGATCAACTTAGTCAAAAAATTACTATTAATAGCCAAGAAAATTCTCAAGTCTTCTCTTTAACGGTACAAGATAGTAATCCCTCGAAGGCAGTCGAAATTGCAAACGCAGTGTCTGGAACATTCCAAAAGGAAATCAAAGATATAATGAATGTCGACAATGTTAGCATACTTGCTGAGGCAGAAGTAAAGGAAAATCCTACACCCATTAAACCATCTCCATTATTAAATATCGCTATTGCGGTGGTAGTTGGATTGATGGCTGGAATAGGCTTGGCATTCCTGCTAGAGTATATGGATAATACGATCAAGGACGAGGATGATATTGAGAGACTCCTAGAATTACCCATCCTTGGATCGATTCAAAAGATTACACAGGTACATAGTAAAGGATAATCCGGATAAGAAGCAGTATGAAAGGAAGCGGGATTTTTGAGAAGTAAAGATAAAAAACAGGTGAACTTGATTGCACAGACTAATCCTAAGTCACCTATTACTGAGCAATATCGATTAATTAGAACGAACATTCAATTTTCCTCAGTGGATAAAGACATACAAACCATAGTGGTAACTTCATCGGAGCCTAATGACGGAAAATCGACCACAGCTGCCAACCTAGCCATCGTATTGGCACAGGAGGATAAAAAAGTAGTGCTTGTGGATGCAGACTTAAGGAAACCATCGGTCCATTATGCTTTTAGCCTTAGTAATATAGAGGGACTTACGAGTGTGCTAACGAAGAAGATGAGCATAGAAAAAGCAATCATGAAAACGAATGTGCCTAATTTGGAAATTCTGACGAGTGGGCCAATTCCGCCTAACCCTTCGGAGTTATTAAATTCCAAAGCGATAGAAACAGCAATTGTGGAATTAAAAGAAATGTATGATTATATCATTTTTGATACACCTCCCGTTCTTGTAGTGCCGGATTCCCAGATCGTAGCCAATAAATGTGATGGCGTGATCATGGTAGTGGCGAGCGGCAAGACAAACAAACAAAGTGCAGTAAAAGCAAAGGAGCTTTTAGTGAAAGCTAATACATCCTTGCTTGGAGTCGTTTTGAATGGTGTTGAAACGGATAACAGCAATTATTATTATTATCAAACTTAACAAAATAAAACATTTTTCGACAAAATAACACCCTGTTTAATGGCAGTTTTATATGCTACTATTAGTCAGGGTATTAATTCCTATCTGATTTCTTAGTGATTAAGCCTATAAGCCCATAAAGGAAGTGTATGAAAATTGATTGACATACATTGTCATATTCTCCCAGGAATGGATGATGGATCTGCGGACTTGAAGGAAAGCATGAACATGGCAAGAAAAGCGGTAGAGTCAGGAATCACCCATATTTTTGCTACGCCACATCACTTAAATGAGAAATATGTAAATGTTAAAAGTAACATCATTGACCGTGCAGTGAGGTTAAATGAGAGTTTGCAACAAGAAAATATTCCTCTTACTATTCATCTCGGACAAGAAGTAAGAATACACCGGGATATATTTACTTCATTTGAAAAGGATGAAATCCTAACACTGGACGATAACGGTACGTATTTATTGTTAGAGCTCCCGTCGGGAAGAGTTCCTACATATACACAAGAATTAATATATGAGCTACTGTTGAAAGGAATTACACCGATAATCGTACATCCGGAGAGAAATAAGGAATTGATTGAAAATCATAAACTATTATTTGAATTGGTTCAGGAAGGCGCGCTAACTCAAATAACCTCTGGCAGTATTATCGGGAACTTCGGTAAAAGTATCCAATCTTTTTCAAAAAAGATAATCGAACATAATCTGGCTCATTTTATTGCAACAGATGCCCATAATATTGGCCCTAGAGGGTTCACGTTACAACGTGCCTATGAAACAATCACAAAAGTATATGGGATAGAACGTACATTTTATTTCAAAGAAAACGCTGAACAGCTATTAAAGGACCAAAGTCCTACTATTGAAAAACCAGTGCCATTCAAAAAGAAAATCTTAGGAATCTTTTAGAATGATATATTGTCAGGAAACGCTTCAATATTATAAAAAAATTTTGCCTTCGTGTAAAGTTTTAGAGTTTAATGTTACCGAACGACCAATTGTTCAACCACAACAAGCCTTATGGGATAGGACATAAAAAAATAAAAAGATAAATAAACAGCATATTTCAATCTTATATTAAAAATTAATTTCATGTGAAATAGAATACAATACATTAAAACTGTATTCAATAGAGAGTAAATCAAACAATATTAAAGGGGGAAATGTGGTTGGCCTACCGAAAAAGATTAACACTTCTGGCCCTATTAGACTCATTAATAGTATTATCGGCCATTTATGTAAGTTATTTATTCTTGTATCCCTATTTGGAAATATTTAAATTACCAACACTCTTAGTCACATCAGTCTCTCTATTAATCAGCCATCATTTTTTCGCTTCTATTTATAAACTGTATAAGAAGGCTTGGGAGTATGCAAGTATTGGAGAGTTACTGTCCATTGTTAAAGCCGTAAGCCTATCGGTTATCACTGTAATCGCCATCCAGTTAATGGTTTTTCAAGATGTTTACGTAAGAGCCATGGCATTGACCTGGATGATGCATGTCATCCTAATTGGTGGTTCACGCTTTTCGTGGAGAATGCTTCGTGACCGTTTGATAAATAAGCAAAAGGAAACCAGAAACACATTGGTAATTGGGGCGGGTTCTGCTGGAACCATGGTTGTACGTCAACTTCTTAATAATCATGATACGGAACTAAAACCGGTAGCATTCATAGATGATGATCCAAAAAAAGATAAGCTAGACATTTTAGGTATACCCGTTGTGGGTAATTCTACACATATCCCTGAAATGGTTGAAAAATATCATATAGATAATATTGTCATTGCGATACCTTCATTAAGTAAGAAAGAATTGAAGGTCATTTTTGATGAATGTGTGAAAACGAATGCAAAAACACAAATCATGCCGATGCTTGAAGATATTATGTTAGGGAAAGTAGCTGTCAATCAATTCAAGGAAGTGGAAGTTGAAGATCTTTTAGGTAGAGAACCAGTTGAACTAGATATAACTAGTATATCAGAATATGTTACAAGTAAAACTATTCTAGTGACAGGTGCTGGGGGATCTATAGGGTCTGAAATTTGTCGTCAAATATGTAGATTTTCACCACAAAAAATAGTACTACTGGGGCATGGTGAAAATAGTATTTATCAAATTGATATGGAGTTGAGAAACCTTTATTCTGACTCCGGGAAAATAGAAATAGTACCGGTTATTGCTGATATCCAAGATCGGAATAGAATTTTTGAAGTAATGGGTACTTATAGACCGGACGTGATATATCATGCGGCTGCTCATAAACATGTTCCTCTTATGGAATACAATCCAAGGGAAGCAGTAAAGAATAATATTTTAGGTACAAAAAATGTTGCAGAAGCAGCGGATACATATGCTGTGGAAACTTTTGTTATGATCTCATCTGATAAAGCTGTTAACCCAACGAATGTAATGGGATCAACTAAGCGGATAGCTGAAATGGTCATTCAACAGCTAAATAAGATGAGTTCAACAAAATTCGTCGCTGTAAGATTTGGTAATGTTTTGGGAAGCAGAGGTAGTGTTATACCTCTATTCAAAAAGCAAATTCAAGCAGGGGGACCTATTACGGTTACACATCCTGATATGACTCGTTATTTTATGACCATCCCAGAAGCATCCCGGTTAGTTATCCAAGCTGGATCCCTAGCCAGAGGAGGAGAAATCTTTGTATTAGATATGGGAGAGCCGGTGAAAATTGTAGATTTAGCTACTAATCTTATTCAATTATCAGGTTATACCCTTGATGAAATTGGAATTGATTATTCAGGAATTCGACCTGGAGAAAAGATGTTTGAGGAATTATTAGGGAAGAATGAAGTTCATAAAGAAGCAGTATTTCCTAAGATATTCATTGGGAAAGCGATCCTAGACCAGGAAGAAGAGGTGGATTATCTACTCAGCTTCCATGATAAACTATCATCATTAGAACTTAAAGAATTCGTTGTGAATTTAGCCAATAGGAGAAAAAACAAAGTTTATTTATTAGCGAAGTAATAAAACTAGACGTCGGAATTCTAGTTATTTACACGTTAGAATTTATTGAAATCGCAAAATAAATATATCAAAAGGATGTGTAATATTGAATAATGAGCAAAAAGGTATATTAGATAAGAATTCATATTTAAATTTAAAAAGAATTACTGACTTATTTTTTTCAATATTATTATTAATTCTAGTATCTCCTATCATGTTTTTAGCATGTGTTGCGATTAAGGTAGAATCAAACGGACCTGCAATATTTAAGCAACAACGACCTGGAAAAGATGCAAAGGTGTTCAGAGTATTTAAATTTAGAACAATGAGAGTTGAAACAGAGAAAGACGGAAAAGCCCTTTCAGATATGGAAAGAATGACAAGGATTGGTTCATTGCTACGTAAGACAAGTATCGATGAATTGCCTCAGCTTATTAATATTCTACGTGGTGAAATGAGTTTTATAGGACCAAGGCCTTTACTTGTTAAATATTTAGAGTATTACTCTGAAGAACAAATGAGAAGACATGAAGTAACACCAGGAATATCAGGGTGGGCCCAGGTAAATGGGAGAAATACAATAAGTTGGGAAGAAAAGTTTAAATTCGATAATTGGTATGTGGATAATATCAGTTTATCTCTTGACTTAAAGATACTTTGGCTCACTATATATAATGTCTTAAAAAGAAAAGATATTAATAATTCTCAAGGTGATACAATGCCTTACTTTACAAGAGACACAAATAAAAACTAAATATAATTTTTAAACATCGGAGGTCAATTGATCATGAAGAACTTATTAATCCTAGGAGCCGGTGGACATGGAAAAGTAGTTTCTGAAATAGCTTTACTAAGTAAGGGATGGGACAGTATCGCTTTTCTAGATAATAGAAAAAATATAAAAAATGCTTCGGGTATTCCGGTAATCGGTGAGTTCGATGATTATTCTTTATTTATAAATAAATATAAATATGCCTTTGTTGCAATTGGAGATAATAAATTAAGAAGTTTATGGATAGAGATATTGTCAAGAGAAGGGTTTATAATTCCTGTCTTAGTTCATCCCTATAGCTCAATAAGTAAAACAAGCATCCTAGGTGAGGGAACAGTTGTAATGGCTGGGGCAGTGATTAATGCTGATACTCATATTGGAAAAGGGTGTATTATAAATACTTCTTCAACCATAGACCATGACTGTAGGTTAAGTCATGGTGTACATGTCTCACCTGGTGTAAATATTGGTGGTACTGTAACAATAGGGGAGTACACTTGGGTATGCATAGGTTCAAGTGTAATTAATAATATCAGTATAGGAAGTAATGTAGTTTTGGCAGCTGGAGCAATTGTTAATAAAAATGTTCCTGATAATGTTTTGGCGGCAGGAGTCCCAGCAACAATAAAAAAGCAGGTTGGAGTGTTTGAAAATGACTAACAAAACGATACCCCTTTCAGTACCAAATCTCTCACTAGACATCTTAGAAAACGTAAAAGAAACTATTGAAACAGGGTGGGTATCTACCGGGGGAAGATTTATTGAAGAATTTGAAAGTAAAATAGCTAAATACGTTGGTGTAGATAAAGCTATAGCATGCCAAAGTGGTACATCGGGATTACATCTTGCCCTAAGAGTATTGGGTATTGTTCACGATGATGAAGTAATCGTACCAACCCTTACCTTTATTGCGGCAGTTAATCCTGTCCGATATATGGGTGCGGAGCCTGTATTTATGGACTGCGATGATGATCTAAATATGGACATGGATAAATTGGAAGATTTCTTGGAGAATGAATGTAGTTATATTGAAGGAAGAGTAATTAATAAAAAATCTAAAAAAGTAATAAAAGCAATTATTGCAGTACATGTTTTTGGCAATCCAGTCAAGATAGAAAGACTTATAGAGATTAAGAATAAGTATAATTTAAAGCTTATAGAGGATGCTACTGAGGCTCTGGGTTCTTACTATTCAGAAGGTGAATATGCGGGGAAACATTGTGGAACTCTAGGGGATATAGGAGTATATTCATTTAATGCAAATAAGATTCTCACTACCGGTGGTGGTGGAATGGTAGTATCTCATAACGAGCAGTTATTAGAAGAGATAGCTTTTTTATCAGTTCAAGCTAAAACAAATCCATTATATTTCACTCATGACGAAGTAGGATATAATTATCGTATGACCAATATACAAGCCGCATTTGGAACGGATCAAATAGATAGACTTGAGGGATTTATTGATACAAAGATAAAGAACTATAATCTTTATAAAAAAGCTATAAATAATATAGAAGGATTAACTTTATTACCATTTAGGAATGATACAAGAGCTAATCATTGGTTTTACTCAGTAATTGTTGATAAGGAAAAGTATGGAATGAATCGTGATGAATTATTATTTATGCTAAATGAAAATAAAATTCAAACAAGACCACTATGGGGGTTAATTCATAAGCAAAAACCATATTTAGGAAATCAAGGGCATAGGATCGAAAAAGCAGATTTTTATGAGAGAAGTATAATTAATATTCCTTGTAGTAGTAATTTGGTAAGAGACGAAGTAAATATCGTCTTAGAAAATTTAAGTGACTTATACAGAGTAAATAAATGAAAAAAATATTAATATTAGCAAATAACTCAATAGGTTTATATAACTTTAGATTTGAGTTAATAAAAGAATTAATAAATCAAAAATATGAAGTTTATTTTTCAGTTCCTGAACAACTAGATGATGAAAAAGTACAATTAATAATCAAAGCTGGGGCTCAGCATATTGAAACATATATAAATAGAAGGGGAATTAATCCCTTCGAAGATTGGAAGCTAATAAAAGACTATAAAAAAATAATTAAAGAAGTAAACCCTGATTTAATATTAACATATACTATTAAACCAAATATTTATGGAACATATGCTGCGAAAACTACTGATGTTCCAGTCATTATGAATATAACAGGAATAGGTACTTCATTAACCAATTCAAAACTTAAGAAAATAGTTATAAATTTATATAAGTATGCATGCAAAAAAGCGAAATTTGTATTCTTTCAAAATAAAAGCAATTATAACCTATTTATTTCCAACAACATGGTAAACCCTAATAAAACTATAGTATTACCAGGTTCTGGAGTAAACACTAACAGGTTTATGCCAGTTTCAAAAATAAAAAGAGATGAGAAAGTTAGATTTTTATTTATAGGAAGATTAATGAAAGAAAAAGGAATAGAGGAATATCTTGGAGTAGCTGATACTCTATCAAAGAAATACAAAAATATAGAATTTCAAATATTAGGTCCAATTGAAGAAGAAAAGTATAAAGTTAATATGTTAAACAATAAAAATAAACAAATAAAATATCTTGGAGTATCTAACGATGTTAGAAATGAAATTAGAGAGGTTGATTGTATAGTAAATCCTTCACATCACGAAGGGATGTCCAATGTTTTATTAGAAAGTGCAGCAATGGGCAAGCCTTTAATAGCTTCTAACATACCCGGTTGTAAAGAAATTATAGATGATGGTCAAAATGGATACTTATTTGAAGTCAAAAGTGCAAAATCCCTTAAAAAAACACTTATACAGTTTATAGAATTAGATAAAAATGATAAAGAGAACATGGGGAAAAAAGCAAGAATTAAAGTTGAAGATGAATTTGACAGAAGTTTAGTAATAAACGAGTATACGAAAGTAATAAATTACATCATAAAGGGCGGTAAAAATGAGCTTATATGAAGCAATAAAAAATAAAAAAGAAAAAATATCAGTTATTGGTTTAGGTTACGTAGGAATGCCTCTTGCTATATCATTTTCTAAAATTGTAGATGTAGTGGGTTTTGATATTTCTAAAGAAAAAGTACAGAATTATTTAAATGGTATAGATGTTACTAAAGAAGTGGGTAACGAAGCAATTAAAGTAACCTCAGCTGTATTAACTTGGGAAGAAAAGTATTTGAGAGATTGTAAGTTTCATATTGTAGCTGTCCCAACACCTATTAACTCTGATAAAACACCGAATCTTAGCCCTATTATAGGTGCAAGTAAAACAGTAGGAAAAAACCTTACAAAAGGATCAATCGTAGTATTTGAATCTACCGTATATCCTGGGGTTACTGAAGATATTTGTGTACCAATTTTAGAAGAAGAATCAGGTTTAAAATACGGAATCGATTTTAAGGTGGGATACTCACCGGAAAGAATAAATCCAGGAGACAAAGTACATAGGCTTGAAAGTATAGTGAAAGTTGTTTCTGGTATGGACGAAGATTCTCTAGAGGAAATAGCAAATGTTTATAAAATGATAATTGAAGCCGGAGTATACAAAGCAGAAAGTATAAAAGTAGCAGAAGCAGCTAAGGTTATTGAAAATTCTCAGAGAGATATTAATATTGCATTTATGAATGAATTATCCATTATTTTTAATAAGTTAGGAATAGATACAAATGCAGTATTAAAAGCAGCAGGAACGAAATGGAATTTCCTTAACTTTTCACCTGGTCTTGTTGGAGGGCATTGTATTGGCGTTGATCCCTATTATCTGACTTATAAAGCTGAAGAAATGGGATACCACTCTCAAATTGTCCTTTCAGGTAGAAAGATTAATGATGATATGGGTAAGTATGTAGCCGAAAATACCGTTAAGAATCTTATAAAAGCTGATAAGCAGATTAAAGGTGCAAAAGTAGGGATTTTTGGTGTAACTTTCAAAGAAAACTGTCCAGACGTAAGAAATACAAAAGTAGTAGATATTATTAATGAATTAGAGGAATATGGAATTGAAACCAGAGTAGTAGATCCTTTAGCAGATAAAGAAGATTTATGGAATGAATATAGGATAAATCCATGTAACCTAGAAGACATAAAAGAAATGGATGCTTTAATCTTTGCAGTACCTCATGAAGAGTTTAAATCCTTTAGTTTAGAACAGGTAAGAGAGCTATACTGGAATCATAAACCAGTTTTAATAGATGTAAAAGGAATGTTTAATCGAAAAGAAGCAGAAAATATGAATTATTTATACTGGAGGCTCTAAAATGAATTTTGAAAAAGTGGAATTTCCAGCAGGCACACAATTCCTTGTAACTGGTGCTGCTGGTTTTATTGGATCAAACTTAGTAGAAGCTCTACTTAATCTTGGGATGAGAGTACGTGGGGTTGATAATTTCGCTTCAGGAAAGCAGGAAAATCTATTATTATTTAAAAATAACCCAAGTTTTGAATTTATTGAAGGTGATATTTGTGATTTTGAAACTTGTCAAAAAATATGTGATGGAGTTGAGTATATATTCCATCAAGCAGCTTTAGGGTCTGTTCCACGTTCTATCAATCTTCCCCTTATATATGAAGAAACTAATATTAAGGGAACTCATAATATGATGGAAGCTGCACGAAAAACAGGAAAGGTTAAGAGATTCATTTACGCGTCTTCCTCCTCGGTTTACGGTGATTCTGCTATTTCACCCAAAGTTGAAGGCGATGAGGGTGAATTACTATCACCTTATGCAGTAACTAAAGCAGTTAATGAATATTACGGAGCTTTGTATACTCGTTTATATGGGTTGCCATGTATTGGTCTTCGTTACTTTAATGTTTTTGGTCGCCGTCAAGACCCTCACTCGCAATATTCAGCGGTGATACCTATTTTTGTTAAAAAATTATTATTAAATCAGTCTCCTACCATAAATGGTGATGGAAGTCAGAGTAGGGATTTTACATTTATTGAAAATGTTATAGAGGCTAATTTAAAGTCTTGCTTAGCTTCTTTAGAAGCTTGTGGGAAAGCTTATAATATTGCATATGGAGAAAGCATAACGCTTAATTTACTTTATAAAAAGATTTGCAATCTTTTAGATAGTAATATTGAACCGATTTTTGGTCCTGAAAGAACTGGAGATATTAAGCATTCACTTGCAGATATATCTAAAGCAAGAACGCTATTAGGGTATAATCCTTCATGGAACTTTGAACAAGGATTCAAATTAACTATCGAATGGTATAAAGAATATCTTGTTGATCGACCAAAAAATATTCAAGGCAATTGATAAAAGGAGGAAGTACTTTTTGAGCCCTAAACGCATATTACATTCGGTAGGAATAATGAATCGTGGTGGATTAGAAACTTTAATAATGAATATATACAGAAATATTGACCGCAATCATTTACAATTTGATTTTTTAGTTCATAGAGAAGAGTCGGGTGATTTTGATAACGAAATTCAAAGCCTTGGTGGAAAAATCCACTATATTCCTTATGTAACTAAAGTAGGTCATTTTAGATATAAAGAGGCTTTAAATAATTTTTTTAAAAACCATTCAGAGTACCAAGTAGTTCATTCACATATGAATGCAATGAGTGGCCTAATTTTAAAATCTGCAAAGAAACAGTGTGTTCCAATTCGTATCGCTCATAGTCACAGTGCACAGTATGGGAACTCATTACCTGAGAAGGCATATAAAAGGTTAGTTTCTTTGGCTATACCCTCAGTGGCCACGCACTTTTTTTCCTGTTCGCAATTAGCAGGTATTAGTCTTTTTGGTAAAAAAATAGCGAACGGTAAAATGATTCACATTAAAAATGGAGTGGATTTAAAAAAATTCACTTATAATAAAGAAATTAGAAACAAAATTAGGAGAGAATTAGAAGTAAATGATGAAACACTTGTTATAGGGCATGTAGGAAGATTTCAACAAATGAAAAACCACGATTTTTTAATTGATGTTTTTGCTGAATTTCATAAGAAGAATTCAAATTCAGTTTTGGTATTAGTAGGCGATGGTATACTAAAGCAAAAAATTGAACAAAAAGTAAAAGAACTGAATTTAAATAAAGTAGTTTATTTTTTAGGTGTTCGAGACGATGTTCATGAAGTTATGCAAGCATTTAATGTATTATTATTGCCATCATTATATGAAGGTTTACCAGTAACATTAGTAGAAGCTCAAGCAATTGGGTTAAAGTGTATTATTTCCAATGCTGTCACAACGGATGTTGATTTAGGTTTAGGACTTGCGAAATTTATAAGTTTAAATGATTCAGTATCAAAATGGGTTGAGGAAATATCAAAAAATAGTCAAATAGTCAACTCTCATAATAAAATCATAGAAAATGGATATGATATTGTAACAACTTCAAATTGGTTAGAAGATTTTTATTCTAAGGAAATATATAATATAGATAAATTGAAGACTGATGTTTTTTGATGGGAGTTTAAGTAATTATGAAAAAAGTTTCTGTTGTTATACCTACATATAAACGTCCTGTTTTTTTAGAAAGAGCAATTGATAGCGTGCTCAGCCAAGATTACGCTGATTTAGAAATTATAGTTGTAGATGATAATGGTCAAGGAACTATAGAACAAATTGAAACATACAAAAAAATCAAAAGGTATATAAAGTTGGGAAATTTTAAATATATTGCACATGAAATAAACTTAAATGGTTCTTGTGCACGTAATACCGGTATTAAAAATTCTAGTGGTAACTATATTTGTTTTCTAGATGATGATGATCAGTTTGAACCAAGTAAAATTCGTAACCAAGTAAAATTACTTGAAAATCAAGATGAAAATTGGGGAGCTTGTTACTCTGGACATACTAGAATATATCCAACTGGGGCTAAGTTTATTCATGTTCCTAAACATCGTGGAGACTTGTACTTTGAAATACTTGCAAGTAAAATAGATCATTGTGCAGGTAGTACATTAATGATTAAAAGTGAAGTTATTAATAAGGTTGGCTATTTTGATGAAAGTTTCCTTAGGCATCAGGATATAGAATTTATTCTACGAATTTCTCGGAATTATAAAATAGAAGTTGAAAAGGAGTCATTAGTTAATATATATATGCATTCTGATTCTAATAGATCAAAAAATGCCGAACAATTTGAGGTACGTAAAAAATACTTTTTAGAGAAGTTTAATAATGCTATCGAAATTCTGCCTAAAAATAAAAAAAAGTATATATTTTATACGCATAATATTGATATTGCAAAACAATTTTTTAAACAAAAAAATATTAAGAAAGGTCTATGGTATGTTAAAGCCTCAGGAAGTCCTTTTAAGGGTTTATATAAAGTATTTCTAGATTCAACTGCCTACTATTTTCGTCAAATGCTTATAAAGTTAGGAAGATAAGATGGAAAATAAGGAAATAAAACATTTAATAATTTCAAAACGGCTAATAAAAATTAATAGTTTACTAGTTGCCATAATTATTTCTGCTAATATATTAGCTATTGCAATCAATCTCATAACGGGACTTAATAATACAGTGATAATTCCTTTTATTGTATGTTCATTGATTTCATTTGTTATAAATAGAAAACAAAATCTCGTAATTGTAATTCCTTTAAGTCTTTTTTTTCTTATATATTTTTTGTTATCATATTTGCAAATTGGAGCAAGCCCACATTGGAAGGACTATCTAATGTCCTTTTTCGCTTTTGGAATCACATCATTTATTGTAACCTCGCAGCCTTTTGAGGTGAAAAAAATAATGAAATACATTACTCTAATATATGTTTTTACATCTTGGATTTTCCTATTCTTAGATTTAGAGAATATGTTACCAGGAAATAAAATGGGATTGGGCTACCTTATATTACCAGTAATTCTTGTCTGTATCTATCAACTTTTTTATATAAAGATAAAGTCCTCCCAGAAGTTATATTATTTTATTATAATCGTTTGGTATGGTTATTTTATGATGAAAGTTGGCACAAGGGGCGCTTTTTTATCAATCGGTCTATATATATTTTTATTATTTGTTATTACAAAGAAAATAACTATTAATAGAATTATTATTTATCTTTTGGGCTTAGGTACTTTGATTTTTGTTTATACTAATATTTTGCCATTGCTTTTAGTTGCAAGAAATTTATTGGAGAACCTAAATATTAAAAGTAACTTTATTGAAAAAAGCGTTTTATTAATAGAAGGGAACAATGTTTTTAATGGTAGGGATATTCTGTATGAGTCTGCATTTAATGGTTTTAAAGAGAGCTGGTTCTATGGAAAAGGAATAGGTTTTTTTCACGATCATTACGGAACATATATACATAATATCTTTTTACAAATGTTAAATGAAAGTGGAGTGTTATTAATTATTCCATTTGTGTTTTTAATTTTATATTGTATATTTTTACTTTTCTTAAGTAAAAAAATAGACCAAAGTTTTAAACTTTTTATTTGCTTTATATTTTCTTTGGCAATTCCAAAACTAATAGTATCTTCTATTTATTGGAAGGAACAAGGGTTTTGGATTTTGATTATCATGATAATTAGTTTTAAAATGTTTAAAAATTATAGGTTTAGTAAGGTATAAGCATAGTATAAAATGTTTAATATCTAGATATTAAGAGGTATCATTGAAATGTTTTTTTTAAGGAAAGTTTTTTCAGGTAAGTATTTAAGTGACATAATAACTCTGTCAATAGGTTCTATTATTGCGCAGTTGATTATGGTTATTTCATCCCCCCTAATAACAAGGCTATATACTCCAGCTCAATTTGGGGTATATACGCTATTAATGACAATTGTATCAGTAATTGGACCAAATATTAATGGTCGATTTGATATGGCTATAGTGACATCTGAAAATAAAAAAGAAGCAGATGTATTAACTGTAACCAGTATGCTATTCTGCTTAATGATGACCTTTTTTATTTCAGTAGGGCTACTCTTCATTTATATTTTTGTACCTGATACTTTTAAAAAAATAGGGCCTTGGATATTTATTTTAATTCCTATTTTTTTGTTATCAGGAGTAATCAATACTTTATTAAGTTATAATAATAAATATAAACAATACAAGCTTATAAGGTCGGTTTCAGTAATGAGATCAATTGTTCTGTCCTTTGGACAAGTAATATTTGGTTTTTTTGGATTGGGTATTATAGGCTTAATTGCTTCTCAAGTAATCTCTTTAGCACTTGGAGTTAAGAGACAAGCAAAATTTTGTTTTGGTAATATAAGAGATTTAATAACGGTAAGGAAATCTGAGGTATACTGCATAGTAAAAAAATATAAAAATCAGCCAATGTATTCTTTGCCTGCAAATGTGGTAAATGCATTGTCCTACTCATTAACCTATTTTTTTATAACAAATATGTATGGAGTAAAAGAAGTGGGGTTTTATGCCCTTTGCCAAACAGTTCTAGGAATGCCTATAACAATAATTTGTAGTAATGTTTCACGTGTGTTTTTTAGGCAGGCGGGTGAAGCATATCAAAAAAAGGGGAGTTTCTTTTCCGTATTTAAAAAGACTATATTAATATTATCAGTAGGTTCGATACCAATTTTCTTGATTTTGTTTCTTTTCTCTAATAAAATTTTTACTTTTGCGTTCGGGAACGAATGGGGAGTCGCTGGGGAATATGCCCAAATTATGGCACCTATGTTTGCAATCCGTTTTATTACAATCCCTGTTATAAGTTCTTTGTTAATTATCGGAAAACAAAGTGTTGAATTTGTAATGCAAATAACATTTATTTTATTTTCACTATTAATTTATATTTATGCGAAAATATCAGGTTTTTCAATTGATACTTACCTATTATTAACTAGTATAATGTTTTTTATTAACTATTTGATAATTCTTACGGTTATATATAGAGTAGCAAGAGGTAAAACTTCGAACTGAAATAGTTATTGAAATGAGTTGTATTTATTTAGGGAAAGTGGGATCGGCTCTCTGTTTTATGTAAGGTGAATTACCAAAAGATATGCATAATTTTGTTAGTATCCATCTAACTTGGGAATTCCGTAGGAGTCGATCATTTTGCTATACTATAAAAAACGCATACCTTAATTTTTATAATGATTATCTCTAAAAGAATAAATAATAAAGACATATGGATTTTCCGAAAAAACACAAAGAATCATAATTGCCTACAAATAGAGTAACCCCAAGTAGTTCCTAGATTAATTCCCTTCAAATTATATAAAAGCCTCAAACAAAAATAATAAAGCATAAGACAAACCCAACTTTCAGGAAGGCGTGTTATATAATTAATTTATTTTTTTTTAGTTGTTGGAGTCTAGGCAATATATCAAAAATATTTTTAATAGGAGTCCAGTTCTAAAAAGCTAACAAAAATGTATACAAGGTAAATTTGCAACGGTAAAATTATTGAGCTTAAAATCTAGTTTTTAGGAGTACAAATGATTATAAAAAAATGGCGATTGAAAAGTGCGATTATATTTTTCCTTGTAATTTTTTTTATTTTTATAAATCTAAATAACAATTTTAATAGAAATCATAAAAATATTAAAATGAATAATAAGGTTAGTGTTGAAAATTTTAAAGCACTACCAAATGATAATAATGAAGATACACTTTTTATTCAAAAGGCAATCGATCATGTTGCTAAAGATGGAGGAGGAACTATTCTTTTTCCAAAAGGTACTTACCTAATTGATGCAATAAGATCTATTGTATTGCGAGATAATATAATTTTAAAATTTGATAAAGGTACTATCTTAAAAGCTCTTCCCAATGATAAAGGTTCTTATGAAATAGTTAGGATTCATGGAGTAAAGAATGCTTCTTTGACAGGCAATGTAGTAATTGAGGGGGAAAGGGAAGAACATATAGGGGAAAAAGGGGAATGGGGTTTTGGAGTTAGTATTAGAGGATCAGAAAATATTCTTCTTGAAAATATTACGATTAAAAATTGTTGGGGAGATGGAATATATATAGGAAGCACTGAAAATAAAAGTTATAGTAAGAACATTACTATTAATAACCCTGTTTTAAAGAATAACCAAAGACAAGGTATTTCAGTTATATCCGTAATCAAATTGAAAATTGTAAATCCATTTATAAGTGATACAAAAGGAAAAGCTCCTGAAAGTGGAATTGATTTGGAGCCTAACAATCCAATGGAACGTCTCGAAAGTGTAGAAATAATAAATCCTTTTACAGAAAATAATAATGGAACGGGATTACTTATTAACCTTAAATATTTACACGGCAGTAAATATTCTGTAAGCATAAAAGTATATGATGTAAAAAATGTAAAAGATGGTATCCAAATTGTAAAACCTAGAAATATAAAGGGAACGGTGGAAATTATTAAAGTATATTAAATATTTATAGGAATATAAAAAAGTTATCGTGTAAATTTTAAAATTTCTATTTCTATTTCATTATAAACACATCGGAAAAAATATGCATTTAAGGGTAATTATAGTAGGGTGATTTTGTTTGAATATAAGTAAATTAAGTAGGAAAGGAGATTAATATGCTCAATAAATTTACCTATAAAGTGGAATCTGATTCTTTGGAATTAAGTTTGTTACTTGAACTACTAAAGGATAATAATAAGTTGAATATTGACTCTAATCTATTACAGGAAATTAACTGGAATCATTTTCTCCATCTAGTATGGCGTCATCGTGTATATTCCTATATTTATTTTAAATTTAAAAAAATTAATCATAAAGGGATCCCAGCATATGTTATTCAAAAGCTGCACCAAGAATATAAAAAGAATACCTTTCAAATGCTCAACTTAAGTGGAGAGATGGAGGTAATTAGTAAACTTTTTATTGAAAGTAAAATCCCTCTTCTATATCTAAAAGGGCCTGTTATTGCTGACGACCTATATGGTGATATTTCTCTTAGAACTTCACGAGATTTAGATATTCTTATTAAAATAAGTGATTTAGAAAGAGCAGAAAAGATTCTATTGGATTATGGTTATGAGAGGCATGAAGAGGAAGGATTAATGAATGAAAGAAATTGGAGAAGACACCACATAACCTTCTTTCATGCTAAAAAGGGAATTTGTATTGAACTCCATTGGAGATTGCAAAGTCGACCATCAAAGGAACCAAGTTTTTTTGCATTATGGGAGAGAAAAAGGAAAAGTAAGTTAACAAACTTTCCTGTTTACTTTTTGGGAAATGAAGATTTATTTTTATTTCTAGTTTCTCATGGTGCACGTCATGGTTGGGGACGACTTCGTTGGCTATTAGATATAGATAAAATTTCACGAAAATCGTTAAATACTGATAAAGTAAAATTATTAATAAAAGAGTATAAAAATCATTATATGGTAGGTCAAGCAATAATATTATCTTCACAACTTTTAAATACTCCTGTCAATAAAGAAATGCAAATATTCTTAAAAGAAAATCATTCTAAAAAGTTGGCTAAAAAGGCACTATATTTTATTAATGAGATTGAATCTTATGAAATAATAATGTCTACTAATAAATATAGGCGCTATTTATTTTCATTAAAATCAGCTGAGCAAAAAACAATTTTTCTTTTAATCTTATTTTATCCGGGGAAAGCAGATTTTAATACTTTAAAATTACCTAAGTCACTACATTTTTTAT
Organism: Peribacillus sp. NPDC096448; assembly: GCF_044762675.1. Lineage (NCBI taxonomy): Bacteria > Bacillati > Bacillota > Bacilli > Caryophanales > Bacillaceae > Peribacillus > Peribacillus sp. NPDC096448. The sequence goes on from NZ_JBIWEU010000001.1 coordinate 293,060, forward strand.
ACTTTCCTTTACGCCCTTTTTTAAAAACATGGAGAATAGCAAGGAAAGTTGTTATAAAGCGGTTATAATATGAGAATTTGATAGCAAAAAAAATTTTTCTGGATTTAAGTTATATATATAGATCTACTACTTTATTCTGGAATTTTCAAATGTTATTTTTGTGTCCTGAAAAATCCTTCTTATTATCGTTGGCGCTTACAATAAAGAGATCTTTTCAATCTTTGAACGTATTCTTTTAAAATAGACATATTAGTTTATTTTAAAGGAATATTTTTTATTTCCATGTTATCTAAAATTTACATTTAAGGTTTTATTTAAGATTTATATCTTAAAAACAAGGTTACGTTTTTCAATTGCTAATTAATTTAGGTATTGCAATTTGAGAAACAATTCAATATTAATAACTTATTTGTACTTTTTCTTGGATTACTACTTCCAATCATATTCCTCCTTTTCCCTCTTGTGCTCTTACACAATCTCAATTTGAACCTCATAAAGAAGTTACTTAATGGTGTGTAATTTCTGGTCTATTTACAAAAATAATTAGATGAAATTTGTTTTTAAATAAAACTTGTATTTAAAGTATTATTAGAATTTAATTTATTGACACTTGAGTGAATAGATGGTAAATTTAGCTTATAATATTCGTTATAGAGAACGAATGGTTCTATAAAATGTACAAGTTAACCCAATTACATAATAATATTAATTTAATATTAATTTAGTAAAGGTTGCTACTTTTTTTGGCTAGTGTGACCTTTTATTCTTTAAGTTACAACGAAAGGATGAATATAATGCCTCTATATCTAATGAAAGAAATATGGACACCTTTAAAATTAGTTGGCGTGAAATTTTTTAAGTCAGATGATAGAAGTATTTTCATCAAAGTAATGAATCAACGCAGGAGAAAGCTGAAATTTTAATAGTCTCCTTAAATTGTGCATATATACATTGGATTTGAAAAGATTAGTATTTACATCTTACATAACAAAACAATCAGGGGGATAACATGAGTGTTATAGCCGGTATTTATCATTTTAATGAAGAGCCTATGAATCTTCCACATTGCCATAATTTGATGACGGCTTTACAAAAGTACCCTGCTGATTCTATCCAAATGTGGCATTCAGAAAAGGTGTTTCTCGGTTGTCATGCTCAATGGATCACGCCTGAATCTGTTGGTGAGCAGCTCCCGCTTTATGATTTTGAAAGGCAATGTACGATTACTGCTGATGCCATTATTGATAATCGTGATGATTTGTTCCAGAGGTTACAGGTTAAGCCATCCAATCAAAAGGGCATGACGGATAGTGAACTGATTCTCCTTTCTTATTATAAGTGGGGTGAAGATGCCCCGAAGTTCTTGGTAGGGGATTTTGCTTTTGTCATTTGGGACGAAAAGAAACGGAAGTTGTTTGGGGCAAGGGATTTTTCAGGAACCAGAACTCTTTATTATCACCAAAACTATCAGAAATTTGCCTTTTGTACGACTATGGAACCGCTATTAAGATTACCTTTTATTGAAAAAAAGTTGAATGAGCAGTGGCTTGCTGAGTATTTGGCCGTATCGGGAATGATTGATGCAGTAGATTCTTCAATAACGCCATATACAACCATAAATCAGGTACCACCATCACATAGCTTAACAATAGAGAATAATAGGGTGACTTTAAAACGATATTGCTTCTTAACTCAGGGAGAAAAGCTAAAACTTAAATCTAATGAAGATTACATCGAAGCATTTCAAAGTGTCTTCCAGGAAGCTGTTACATCCAGGTTAAGGACGCATCGGAAAGTTGGCGCCCAATTAAGTGGTGGGTTGGATTCCGGGGCTGTTGTTGGCTTTGCTGTGAATCAATTGCAGCGGGAAAGCACTGCACTACATACATATAGTTATATACCTCCCGAAGATTTTAAAGATTTTACGCCTAAATACTTTTTGGCTGATGAGCGGCCTTTCATCAAATCGACGGTAGGACATGTTGGCGGCATTATTGATCATTATTGTGACTTTAAGGGCAAAGACTCCTTTTCTGAAATGGAAGACTTCCTTGACATCTTGGAGATGCCCTATAAGTTTTTTGAAAATTCTTTCTGGTTGAAAGGCATGTTTGAAAAAGCGAATGAGGACGGCATAGGTGTTTTGCTTAATGGAGATAGGGGGAACTTTTCAATTTCCTGGGGATTCCCCTTAGAGTATTACTCCCTCCTATTAAAAAGATTAAAGTGGGTTCGACTATATCAAGAGTTGGACCAATATAGGAGAAATGTCGGAGGATCTAGATTGCGAAAGGTGAAAGCTATTGCTAGAATCGGCTTTCCAATCATTGATCGGATCTTTCCGGAAGGCGTGTCATATAAAATTCCATCCTTAATCAATCCAAGGTTTGCAGAAGGAATAGGCGTATATGACAAATTTAAAGAATTCGGCATGGATGAAACAGGCTGGTATTCGAATTCTGATATTTTTAATGAAAGAAAAAAGCACTTTGAAGATATCTTTCAGTGGAATGCAGGAAATACGCTTTCCACAAAGCTCTCCTTACGATACAAATTGTGGAAGCGAGATCCGACCAATGATATCCGTGTTATTCGCTTTTGTTTATCACTCCCGGAAGATCAATATGTACAGAATGGGATGGATCGTGCCCTGATTCGGAATGCTACAGTGAATGTTTTACCTGATAAGGTAAGGCTAAACCAACGGTACAGGGGTGTGCAGGGAGCTGATTGGGTTCACCGAATGCTGCCCAAATGGGGTGAATTCATAGAGGAGATTGAGCAGCTGATTACAGATGATAAAGCCCTGGAGTTCCTTGATGGTCAGGCGATAAAGAATGCTTTAGGAACGATTAAAAAAGGAACTAGTCCCGAACTTGCTACAAATCCAGACCATAAATTCCTAATGCGGAGTTTAATCGTGTATCGATTTTTAAAACGATTCAATTAAAAGGAGGTGAATACTATGAAAAAGGAATGGAAAAAACCTGAATTGGAAATTCTTGATGTTAATCAAACAATGCTTGGAACTGAAGGGGAATATACAGATGCTGCTTTCCCATCAAACACACCTAAAGGTGACATAACTTTTAGTTAATCTTATTCCGTTACTAAGTCTGTTAGGATTCCCCTAAGCCCCTATTTATCCAGTTAATAGGGGTATGACTTATACATTAAAGCTAGTCTAGCTAAGAGACGTTATTTATGTGCGGGGGTATTTATATGATCGGTATCAAAACAAGAACTGTATATGAAGCGTATGGTTTAACCGTTACAAGTGATATAGCTTTAACCGAATTGCTTCCTATTAATATAGAGGATGATAAAGCTGATATTGTTATTGAAAAAGCTGATTTACATACATTATGGTTTGAGCACTCAGTTCCTGATGATGATTTTATCATTAAGAAAGACTGGATCATGTTTCATGTTTCCAATACGGCCATTTTCTTGATCCAAAGCGGAAATAGAATAGAATTTTGTCCAATTGATGAAGCACAAGAGGATGAGATTCGTCTTTATATCCTCGGAACATGCATGGGAGCCATTTTGATGCAAAGAAAAATTCTTCCTATACATGGAAGTGCGGTGGCCATAGATGGAAAGGCATATGCAATTGTTGGTGATTCTGGTGCTGGCAAATCCACTCTTGCTTCAGCTTTTTTAAAAAGGGGCTATAAGCTCATGAGTGATGATGTCATACCAGTAACACTAAATGATGAAAATATTCCAATTGTAACACCTTCATATCCACAACAAAAATTATGGCTGGAGAGCTTAAATCATTTTGAAATGGATTCAAATCACTATCAGCCACTCATTGTTAGAGAAGATAAATTCGCTGTTCCGGTCCAAGATCAGTTTATTACCGAACAACTCCCGCTTGCTGGTGTATTTGAATTGATCAAGGGAGGAAATGACGAGATAGGTATTACGCCTATACCATCCCTTCAAAGGTTTTATAAATTGTATCATCATACATACCGTAATTTTTTTATCCAAAAATCTGGATTGATGGACTGGCATTTTAATACTTCTGCCAAAATGATTAAGAAAATCGAGTTTTTCCAATTACGTAGACCAACGAATCGCTTTACGGCGCCAGACTTATCGGAAATAATTTTAAACGTATTAAATAAAACGGGAGGTAAGAGTTCATGATTATTAATCAACTTGATACGAAATATAGCCAAAGTCCAGGAAACATAGTAAGTGACATGGATGGGGAAAAAGTGATGTTAAGTGTTTCTAACGGTAAATATTATAATTTAGGTGAACTGGGCGGGGAAATATGGGAGTTAATGAAGGAGCCCATCACAATTCATGAGTTAGTTACAACATTACAGTCACAATACAATGTCGATCAAACCGATTGTAAAGAGCATGTCACGGACTTTTTAAGTCAATTGCTGGAACAAGGCTTAGTCAGCATCCATTCCTAGTATCATGAATCTTTAGTCTAGGAGGCTAAAACTATGAATATCGTAAAGAAAGCTCAGACTTTTCTTCGATTAGATTTCAAGATAAAGCTGCTGTATATCGAAGCCTTTTTACAATTAGGCTGGGCCCGTTACCTTAAAAGCATTTCCTTTTCAAAAGTAGCCCCAACAATTGGTGAACAGATGAAAGAGTCATCATATGAATTAAATATAGGGGATAAAGAGATTTTAGCAAATGTATCGCGAGCTATAAATATTATGAGCCGCTACACCATATGGGAAAGCCAGTGTCTTGTAAAGGCAATGGCGGCTATGAAGATGCTGGAAAAACGTGAGATTGATAGCACTCTTTATTTAGGAACAGCCAAAGATGAGAATGGAGAGCTCATTGCACATGCTTGGCTGCGTAGTGGACCTTTTTACATAACGGGAGCTGAAGTGATGGATAGGTTCACTGTTGTTTCTATGTTCTCTAAAGAGAATATAATTAAGGGTATGAAAGAACAAGAATCTAGTTAATCTGAAAACATTCTATTTGAACCAAATAAACCTTTCACCAGGAGTCCACGCGTCACTAACCCCACATATACTCATTTATATCTTCATTAAAATAATAATTTTAGAAAAGTGATAGCCAATTCCTTTCCTTCCATTTTCGCGCTTTACCACATGTAACATGGAGGAAAACGGTTAAATATGGCCTGTAAATGGAGGATATGGTAATGAAGCATCTTTTACTTTTTACGAAACAAATACATGATTATTCGGGGAAAATATTATATATCAATCTTATTTGTATGATTTTAATAGGCTTTTTAGAAGGCGTAGGAATTTTCTTATTGATCCCATTGATTGGATTGAGCGGTGTAATGGACATAAAAACGGATGACGTTCCTTTCTTAAGCTGGATTAATGGATTATTCACAGGAATTCCGGAAACGCTCAGTCTTTTATTAATACTTGGTGTTTATGTGATATTAATGGTCGGACAAAGTGTATTTAAGCGGAATCAAACAATCTTGGGAGTCAAAATCCAACAAGGTTTTGTTAGAAAGTTAAGGGATGAGGCGTATGGAAGTCTGCTGCAGGTCAATTGGGGATTTTACTTAAAAAAGAGGAAATCCGATATTATCAACATCATGACAAATGAAACCTTCAATGTAAGTGCAGGTATTAATTTATTTTTACAGTTTATATCTTCTCTTATTTTTACTTTGATTCAAATCGGAATAGCTTTTTATTTATCTGTTCCAATGACGAGTTTTATCATAGCCTTTGGGGGCATTCTCATTTTTTCGTCACGGAAATTTGTGAAAAAGTCTCAGTCTATTGGAAAGGAAACCTTTCAGCTTACACAAACCTATTTAGCGGGCATGACTGATCACCTTAATGGAATGAAAGATATCAAAAGTAATTCACTTGAGGAATCTCATTTGAATTGGTTTCTGTCTTTAAGTGAGAGAATGGAAAAAAACAGAATCAAGTTAACGACTTTAAATACGACGTCCCAGATGATCTTCAAAATTGTATCTTCAGTCTTAATTGCCATTTTTGTGTTTTTTTCGATAAAGATGTTCATGGCCCAGCCAGCTCAACTAATGCTGATAATGGTTATTTTTTCAAGGTTATGGCCAAGATTTACTAGCATTCAATCAAATTTAGAGCAAATAGGATCTACGCTTCCATCTTTTAAAGCATTGTCGGATTTACAAAACGAATGTAGAGAAGCAAGAGAGTTATATGAATCCGATTATAAAAATATCATGCCTATTGAAATTAAAAGAGGGTTAGATTGCCGTAATGTTTATTTTAGTTATGATCAAAAAGAGAGCACATATGCCCTGAAAAATATAAGCATACACATTCCCTCTAACCGTATGACCGCTATTGTAGGACGATCAGGTGCAGGGAAAAGCACCTTAATAGATATATTAATGGGGTTGAATCACCCTAATAGGGGCGAAGTCAGAATAGATGATGTTCCCCTTACTAATGACCGATTATTATCACTGCGGAGGTCCATAAGTTATATCCCGCAAGATCCATTTCTCTTTAATGCAACAATAAGGGAAAATTTGCTGATCATTGACCCTGATGCAAGTGAGAAATCCATATGGGAGTCTTTGGAGTTCGCTGCAGCTGATGAGTTTGTCAGTAAGCTTCCACAAGGTCTGGATACACTCATTGGTGACCGAGGTGTCCGACTGTCAGGAGGGGAAAGGCAGCGTCTAGTGTTAGCCAGAGCGATCTTACGTAAACCGGCCATCCTGGTATTGGATGAAGCGACGAGTGCTTTGGATACGGAGAACGAAGCGAAGATTCAATCCGCTATTGAAAGATTAAAAGGAAAAATGACCATCATCGTAATAGCTCACCGATTATCGACGATTCGCAATGCCGATCAAGTGCTGGTCATGGATCAGGGAGAAATCATTCAGGTCGGTGAATATAACAAGTTAGCGAATGAAAAAAGAGGAATGTTTAGCAGTTTATTAGGTATCCAAATGGAATCAAGTGTGTAAATATTTACGAACAGTCAGGTTACAGCCCATCTTATGGTTTGTAATGCTGGCTGTTTTTCTTGAGGAGAATTAATAAAACTGAATTAATAATTCGGAAGTTATTTTTTCAGAATAGTAAATAGGAGTTAATTTGAGCGGTGATATCTTTATTTTATATAAAAGTGTTTTAAAGAAAACGTAATATAACAGCGTTTTTACATTGTGATGTCATTTTTTGATGAAAGATGCTGAAAAATGACATAAAAAAACGAATAGTATTAAGAACTATTATTACGTTTTTAAGTATAATTAACATTAATATAGTTTTAATTAACGGGATATGTTTTTAGTGCTAGATGGTTTATTTAGTACCATGGAAATAGGATTCAAGAGATTTATTAATCTTGGTTAATAATAATGTGAAATATTCTTGAGAAAGTTAAACCTATTGAAAAGTAGGGACGCAAAATTACAGGTCTAGGGCTTAATTCTAAGATGGCTGTGTTATCACAAGTTGGGTGGGATTTGTCATGGAAACTAATAATGAACGGGAAGAATGGGTTGCTCTAATTTTAGAGGCAAAAAATCTAGGATTATCTATTAAAGATGTGCGGGAGTTCATTAAGGGAAAAATGGACGGGGAAAGCAGATATTAGAGATTAATAAAGTTTCGTTAGGGAAGGCTGTTATACAGTCTTTTTTTTTGTTTCCATTCTCGGAAATTACAAAGGTATCTAAAATAAAGAACATGGGGATAATAATAAAAATGCAACCTATTTGAGAGGGATTCTTATTATGGATGGACTTAATGCTTTTATGAAGGGATTAATATGGGGAACTTTATTCAGTATACCTCTATGGTTGTCATTTATTGGTTGGATAAAAATAATAATGACTATTATCAAGTAAACGCTTAATATTTAGATTATTAAAATGATATCTAGGCAGGATTTAACAGGATGATGATAGAATTTAGTTATTATACATAGTTCGTTAGTCGTAACCTCATTTAAAATTAAGAAATATAGCCTATAAAAAATAGTTAATAATACTTAAGAATTTTTGGTTATGTGCCGATACTAATTATAGAGATCAAGCAAAGGGACTTCGCAAAGGCGATGTCAGATAGCAGCCATCAAAATATAAGGAGACTATTTGATGACAAAAAACAAATTTATTACGTTCGAGGAAGTTTATGAAAAGAAACAAAGAAGCAAGAAAATTTTTATTGGGACTTATATTACTATTATTTTAGTATTGATTTCATTAATGACTTATTTTATGGGACAAGCATAATATGGGGTGTCGAGGGGCTGAGGAATCGGCCTTTTTTTGTTTTCTTTAAATCACATAAATAATTTAGTTTTACTAGTATTCCTTTCTACTAATGTTTAGTAATTGTTAATTTTCTGTGAATTCTCTGTTGGTAAACGAGTTTCCGCTTGCCAATCCCTACTATATATGTGATTATCAAATAAGTGAGCTATATTCCTTATTTTTGAAAAAAGGATTAGGACAACAGTATGAAATGGTGGCTCAATTATATATTGGAGTGGAAATTTCAAATGGATTTTTTTGATATTTTAAAAGACACTTTTGCAAAAGGACAGTCTGGTCAGGATATTACAGTAAATGAACTTGTGGAAGAGATTAAGGAGAAATTAAGCGGGATCATTGAAGAACCTGATAGTATATGATTCATAGATACTTCGTCACAATCTTATTGATTTTGGGTGATTGGAAACTAACCGGTGGCCGTACCCCTTTATGGCAGGATGCCATGCTGGACATGTTTGGCGTTTGCTAGGAAGCTTCTTTTCTTGTTTCGATGAAGAAGCCGCCATTGAATCTGAAGAACTCATAGGGCTACATATTTTGAAGGAGCATGTCTATAACATGCTTCTTTTTTTGTTGTTTATGAATGATAACCTGTGTTGCGCGAGGAGAAAAAGTAAGAACCTAATAAATATTTTACACAGTATATAGATTTGTAGACTGATTAATAAAGTAAAGAACTGGGGTCTGGATTAGGTTGGGAGGCAGCATAAACTAGCCTATGAAATACCAGAGTTACACAGGTCTTCATTTCTCGCTATGGGATGTTTATTTTGGAACAAAAATTGCTATGTCGTAAAGGAAAAAGGCGAATGGTGTTTATATGGGTTACCAGTTTAAATAGATTCCTCTCCTTTTTCAGGCTCAAGTTCGTTTTATTGAAAAGGGAGAGGCGATGCCCTCATGTAATGGCGAAAAGAGTTACTTCTCATGAAACATATTTCATTCTTGAACGGTCACTGATGGCTTTCAGAATAAACATTTTGTCCTGTTTGCTTAGCATAGCCCAGCTGCCTGCTTTGATTTTCATTTAAATCCACTCCTTTTGTTTAGGATCATTTATTATAGTTGATGAATGATGGTTGATGGAATTCCGGGTCCAAAGAATAATTAGTGTCAAGTGATGAAAGGGGCAAAGGGAAGATGGAATCGTCAGCTCATATTAGATTATACCGTCTTTTTATGCCTAATAAACAACAAATATTCCAACAAATCTCTACAATTGGTGTTCGTTTTTTGTCAGAATATTGGATGTGGAAAATGAAAAAGCTGGCAGGATGCGGGTCCGGACAGCTTTTTCATTTTTTCTTATTTGATGGATAATTGTTCTTTTAATTCGGATTGAACCTTTTCTTTTTCTTGATCCGACACAATATTATAGTAGACTCCGTCGATTTTCGTTCCATTTCCTGGAATGGTCGCTTGGGTTATGCTTCTGCTTGCGTCCCTGTAGTTCTTTTGGATGTCCATCATGTCATCAAACGTCAAATTCGTTTGGATATTTTTACTTAATGCATCGAAAACATCATCATATTTTGTCAGCGATGAAAGGCTAGCGCCTTCCTTGATGACAGCCTCGATGATGGCACGTTGTCTGGATTGACGGCCATAATCACCGTTAGGATCTTCATACCTCATTCGCGAATATTTAAGTGCATCTTCTCCATTAAGATTAATGCTTCCCTTTGCAAAATGGACGCCTTCATAAGTGAAGTCCAAATCGTTTTGCACGGTCACGCCGCCGACTGCGTCAACGATATCCTTAAAGCCTTCCATATTGATCTTCATATAATAGTCGATTGGGATGTCCAGGAAGTTTTCAACGGTATCCATGGACATTTTCGCGCCCCCGAAGGCAAATGCATGGTTGATTTTATCTTGTGTCCCATGACCGACGATCTCGGTCCGTGTATCACGCGGAATGCTTAGCATTTTGACCGATTTCTTTTGTGGATTGACTGTCAAGACGATCATTGTATCTGAACGGCCTTTGTCGCCATCACGTTCATCGACACCGAGCATGAGCATCGAGAAGGGCTCCTGATCTGAGAGTGCAAGGTCTTTCGTTCGTTTATCCGTGGTACGGTCTATTGGTGTATGCATCGTGTCAACGGTTTTTGTCAGTGAATTCCATACGGAGTAAGCAAAGGCTCCCCCGGCTAGTATAAAAAGTAGGACAATTATACCAACTATCTTCAGCCATGTCCGTTTCTTTTTCTTCTTTTTTTCATGTCTCATAGTTTACTTCCTTCCTCTTTTTGTAACCACTTCATCTATTATATTTAATTTCATAGTAAAAGAATAGTATATTTTGCTATTTTATAATACCTTTGGCATATTTTAGTGAAACTTAACTAGAATAAATCTTCATTTAAAGTTTTTTGCTAAAGGAGTGGCTGATCGGAAAATCTCCACTTCTCTGGTTATTGGTTGTGCAATTTGGCCTAGTGTTTATTTCTTTTTTAGATTACAGATAATTGTTGCATAGCTTTTTTTATATTGCGCTTGGATAATCATGATCTTACAGCCAGCTTTACTGCCCTTGATGTTTGAAGTGGGGAAGATTTATGGGGTGTTAGGGGCCAATGGATAATTCATTCGGATTAACGATGGTGAGATCATCTCCAAGGAAAATGTCGAGGGTCTTCGTGAATCTAGTGGGAAATCAGTAGTCGGTTGGCTAAAGGGAAATCATAGCTAAATGAAGGAATAATAAAATAGCTTCGGAAAAGATTCCGATGCAGGGAGAAAAAAACTTTGAATCTAATAAATTTGACCAAGTAAAATGGATTCCTGAAAATTTCCGAATGAATGAATTTTTACTTCAAAATGGGTGATAAGCAAAGTCCCTATTAGAAAGAAGGCGCATATATATGCAATACGGATATCCCTAAAGAATTAATAAATAAATATTGGAGGCTAAAGCATAAATGGAATATTTAACTGAAAGTTCATCATACGACGAAAGTAATTCAACGGAAAGTTCATCATACGAAAGTGATTCAGCGGAAAGCTCATCGGTCGAGGGCGATTCAGCGGAAAGCTCATCGTACGAAAGCGATTCAACGGAAAGCTCATCGGTCGAGGGCGATTCAACGGAAAGCTCATCGGACGAGGGTGATTCAACGGAGAGCTTATCAGAAGATGAAAGTAGTTCAACTGAAAGCTAATCAGCTTTAACAAATAGTTAAATTAGAAAGAAGATTTCCTTTAAAATGGGTGATAAGCAAAGTCCCTATTAGAAAGAAGGGACATATATATGCAGTACGGATATCCCTAAAGGATAAATAAATATTGGAGGTTAAAGAATAAATGGAATATACAACGGAAAGCTCATCGTACGAAAGCGATTCAACGGAAAGCTCACCGTACGAGAGTGATTCAACGGAAAGCTCATCGTACGAGAGTGATTCAACGGAAAGCTCATCGTACGAAAGTTATTCAACGGAAAGCTCATCGTACGAAAGTGATTCAACGGAAAGTTCATCAGATGAAAGCAGTTCAACGGAAAGTTCATCAGATGAAAGCAGTTCAACGGAAAGTTCATCAGATGAAAGCAGTTCAACGGAGAGCTCATCAGATGAAGGCATTTCAGATGAAATCCTTTCCGAGGCCGTAGAAGAAGAAACTGAAAATTCAGCCGAGGGTGAGGAGAATGGCAGTCCTCGTCGTGTGAATATATTTAAGAAAATGTGGCTGGATAATATGATCAAAGCATCGAAGGGTATCTATAAAGACGAAGATTGACCATATAGGTACAGCAACCAAAGAGTTGTTGTGCCTTCTTTTGTAAAGGGACATGCCGCTAGACTCGTAATGGACATATCCTATTAGTCTAGGGTTGTAATCCATTTACTAGATTCGAACAGCCTGATTTTTCTGCGGCTAATAGTATGCGGATTACAGTCTGGAAAAATCCGGATTTAATCGTTGTAAAAGTTATCGGTCTGGAATCATATATTGAAATGTTTCTGCGGGAAAAATTGGCCAAGCAAGGCGATTCAAAAGGAATTTAGCCTAAGCGCTTCCTTACTAAGAAAGGCCTAGCCGGAGCGTTTGGCTTACAGTTTTACATACTTCATGTGGATGATTTGGATACAATGGCTTACTGGTGGTTTTTAACTGAATAAGGGTCAATATATTGAACTAGATTTTAATTTAAATGAAATATAGCTGTACACTTTTCTGTATACAAACCAATATTCTTGTCGTGCTCAATTTAGTTATGCATTCGCAGATTATTAGATGATGAATGATTATGGGAAGGCGATTTTGACTATATGAGGCATGTTAAATGTTTTCATTTGCCACAATAAAAAACTCCGGATTTGAAGTGATCCGGAGTTATTTCTTTTTCTCGATATTTTCATAGACCGAGGCAAGGGCTTGTTCGAATTTCCCGCTCTTTTTCGGTTTGTAATATTTTTTGCTGCGCAGTTTGTCCGGTAAGTATTGCTGCTTCACCCAGCCATTTTCGTAGTCATGCGGATAAAGATAGCCGATGCCGCGGCCGAGTTCTGTGGCCCCTTTGTAATGGGCATCCTTAAGATGATCTGGTACATCGCCACTATGGCCGCTGCGAATGTCTGACAGAGCTGCATCAATTGCGACAATGGCCGTGTTCGATTTAGGTGATAGGCATAACTCGATCACTGAGTTGGCAAGTGGAATCCGGGCTTCAGGGAAACCGAGCCGTTCAGCGGCTTCGACTGCAGCGAGGGCCCTGGGACCAGCCTGGGGATTGGCAAGGGCTATGTCTTCGTAAGCGATGACTACCAAGCGGCGGGCAATGCTTACAAGGTCGCCGGCTTCGACCAAGCGCCCCAAATAATGAAGGGCTGCATTCACATCACTGCCGCGAATTGATTTTTGGAAAGCCGACAGAACATCATAATGGGCATCTCCATCCTTGTCATGCGAGAAGCTTTTTTTCTGCATGCATTCCTCGGCAATTTGCAGATCTATATGAATGGTTCCGGACTCATCGGGTTCGGTGGAGATGACGGCGAGCTCAAGTGCGTTAAGGGCACTGCGGACATCTCCGTTCGAAGCAGTCGCGAAATGTGTAAGGGCATCAAAGCTGACCTCGGTTTTATACGCACCAAGTCCACGCTCTTCATCATGAAGGGCCCGTTCCAGCGCTTTGGTTATATCATTGGTTACCAATGATTTGAGCTCGAAAATCTGGCACCGGCTTCTTATGGCCGGGTTGATGGCATGATAGGGATTGCTGGTCGTTGCACCGATCAAGGTGATCATCCCGTTTTCAAGATAAGGCAATAGGAAATCCTGCTTCGCCTTATCGAGCCGGTGAACCTCGTCAAGCAGCAGAATCACTTTACCGGACATCTTAGCTTCGGCTGCAACGATTTCCATATCCTTTTTATTATTGGTCACCGCGTTCAGCGTCCGGAAAGCAAACTTCGTGCTTCCGGCAATCGCACTTGCAATCGATGTCTTGCCAATTCCCGGCGGACCATGCAGGATCATGGAAGAAAGCTGTTTGGCTTTCACCATCCTTGCGATAATTTTTCCTTCACCGACCAGATGCTCCTGCCCGATGATCTCATCAATCGATCGAGGCCGCATCCGGAAAGCAAGCGGTTTAATGTTCATTGCGCACCTCTCCTTTTTATATAAGGTATCACAATTGATGGGGGAAATGCGCTGATTATGCTGTAAAAGGGGGTGATTTCCTATTATGGTGGTCCCTTTGGGGATTTAATTTGTGCTGTAGGGTTTATAAATCGACCTAACCTCACGATAATCCGGCTGTCCGAGCAAATAATTCGATCTATCCCCAACATCGATCGGTTACATTTCATTCTTTATTTTCACTTTTCCTACCTCTCCAATAGGATAATTTGACAAAGGAAGGGCGGGTGAATGCATTTCCGGCGGGAATATGCTATAATTTCAAAAGAATTTAGAAACGGATAAATAATTTGAGGTGTATATGTATGAAGATATCTACTAAAGGCCGTTATGGTTTGACGATCATGATCGAGCTTGCAAAACATTATGGAGAAGGACCGAAGAGTTTGAAATCGATTGCCCAGACGCATAATCTGTCGGAGCATTATTTGGAGCAACTGATTGCGCCGCTTCGTAATGCGGGGTTGGTGAAGAGTGTCCGTGGTGCGTATGGCGGGTATGTCCTTTCTAAAGATCCTCAGGAGATTACTTCGGGTGATGTCATTCGTGTATTGGAAGGGCCGATTACGCCAGTTGAAGGAATTGAGGATGAGGAGCCGGTGAAGCGTCAGCTTTGGATCCGGATTCGCGATGCTGTGAAGGATGTATTGGATAATACGACGCTTATGGATTTGGCAAGCTACAAGGATACGGGTGAAATCGATTCTTATATGTACTATATTTAAGTGATTAGCAATGCGCCTATTATGTAGGCGCTTGCGTTTTTTAATGGAGGCGACGAAAAAGTGGACAGAATATATTTAGATCATGCTGCGACTTCACCGATGCATCCGAATGTGATCGATACGATGATGAGGGTCATGAGCAATGATTTCGGAAATCCGTCGAGCATTCATGCTTTCGGACGGGAGGCGCGCCATGTTTTGGATGAGGCGCGTGCGAGCATTGCAGCAAGCATCGGTGCTGGGCGGAATGAAATCATTTTCACGAGCGGCGGAACCGAGGCTGATAATACGGCGATTATTGGTGTTGCGAATGCTTATAAAGAACAAGGGAAGCACATCATCACGACGGAGATTGAGCATCATGCAGTCTTGCATACTTGCCAATACCTTGAGAAGTCTGGCTTTGAGGTCACATATTTACCTGTGAATGAAGCGGGGCTTATTTCAATTGCCGATTTAAAGGCGGCATTGAGGGACGACACGATTTTGGTTTCGGTCATGTTCGGCAATAATGAGGTTGGCACGATCCAGCCGATTGCTGAAATAGGGCAGGTGCTCAAGGGTCATCAAGCCATTTTCCATACGGATGCGGTTCAGGCATATGGTTTGATCTCCATCGACGTTCATGAGTTGGGTGTGGATTTGCTGAGTGTTTCCGCGCATAAAATCAACGGTCCCAAGGGAATCGGCTTTCTTTATATTCGTGAAGGATTGAAGCTGAATCCGCATTTATATGGCGGGGAACAAGAACGCAAGCGCCGTGCTGGTACGGAGAGTGTGCCGGCAATTGCCGGTTTTTCAGAAGCGGTTTTAATTGCACAAAGCACGATGGGAAAGAAAAAGGAGCAATACAAGCGATTTAAAGACGTATTGCTTGCCGTCTTTGATGAGGCGGATGTACAATATGAAATTAACGGATCTATGGAACAGTCGCTGCCGCATTTGCTGAATGTTAGTTTTCCGGGTACGAATGTGGAATCGATGCTCGTTAATATGGACTTGGCAGGTGTTGCTGTATCGAGCGGATCCGCTTGTACTGCCGGGTCAATCGATCCGTCGCATGTGCTTGTGGCGATGTTCGGGAAAGATTCGGAGCGGACGAAGAATTCGATTCGTTTCAGCTTCGGTCTGAACAACACGGAAGAGGAAGTAAGGCAGGCGGCTGAAACCACCGTGAAAATAGTTAATAGATTAGTGGGAAGATAATTCTTACTTTAAATAAATGAGGTGACAGAATGAGAAAAGCACCACAGGACACCCGCGTCGTCGTGGGTATGTCAGGAGGCGTGGATTCTTCTGTGTCTGCCCTGCTATTGAAGAATCAAGGCTATGATGTGGTCGGGATTTTCATGAAGAACTGGGATGATACGGATGAAAACGGAGTCTGTACGGCAACGGAAGATTACAATGATGTAATTGCCGTTTGTAATCAAATCGGCATCCCTTATTATGCGGTCAATTTTGAAAAGCAGTATTGGGATAAAGTTTTCACTTATTTCTTGGATGAGTATAAAGCGGGCCGTACCCCGAATCCGGATGTAATGTGCAATAAGGAAATCAAGTTCAAGGCTTTTCTTGAACATGCGGTAAGCCTTGGTGCCGATTATGTGGCTACAGGTCATTACGCACAGGTTGAATACCGGGATGGCGAATACAAAATGCTTCGCGGTGTCGATAATAATAAAGATCAAACGTACTTCTTGAACCAGCTTACTCAAGAACAATTGGAAAAAGTCATGTTTCCGCTTGGACACATTGATAAGAAGGAAGTACGTGAAATTGCGAAAGAAGCTGGCCTTGCCACGGCAACGAAAAAAGATTCTACAGGGATCTGTTTTATCGGTGAACGCAATTTCAAAGAGTTTTTAAGCAATTACCTCCCAGCTCAGCCCGGTGATATGGTCACGATGGATGGCAAGGTAATGGGCAAGCATGACGGATTGATGTATTACACGATCGGTCAGCGTCACGGTCTGGGGATTGGCGGCAGCGGCGAACCTTGGTTTGTTGCGGGAAAAGACCTGAAGCGCAATGTACTATATGTGTGTCAAGGCTTTGATAATGATGTGCTGTATTCGAATTCCCTTCGTGCAGTGAATGTCAGCTGGGTAGCGGAACATACGCCTGCTGATGAATTTACATGTACGGCAAAATTCAGGTACCGTCAAGACGATAGCGGTGTTAAGGTGAAGGTCTTGGAAAATGGTGATGTCGAAGTCATCTTTGACGAGCCAGTCCGCGCGATCACACCAGGACAAGCAGTCGTATTCTATGATGGTGAAGTGTGCCTTGGCGGCGGTACGATTGATGAAGTATTTAAAAAAGGTGAAAAACTGACTTACGTAGGGTAAAATAAGCATGTCCCCAGCTGTGTTTGCGGTTGGGGACTTCTTTTGGATTGCGGGTGTACCGCCTGAATTCGACCACTGGCTTATGCTATACTTTTTAATATAAAAATGGAGTGTGAATGGATATGGATAAAAATCAACAAGGAATTGAATTTATGCAGCAAGGGAAATACGAAGAAGCGGCGAAAGTTTTTAATGAAGCGATCGAGGAAAATCCGAATGAGCCTGTTGCCTACATAAACTTTGGGAATGTATTGACTGCCGTGGGTGAAACGGATAAAGCGGTCAAGTTTTACAAAAAGGCGATTGAGCTGGATGAAAATGCAGCAGCGGCTTACTATTCATTAGGAAACTTATATTATGAATCCGATTCTAAACTGGTCGAAGCGAAGGATATGTTTGAAAAGGCCATCCGTTTGGGACTGGATAACAGCGATGCTTACTTCATGCTTGGATTGACATTGATGGCGTTGGATCAACCGAAATTGGCGATGCCTTATCTACAGAGAACGGTGGAGCTGAGCCCTGAGGATGTTGATGCGAGATTCCAATATGCACTATGTCTTGCTAATGCGGAATTGTATGATGAATTGATCAATCAACTGAATTTAGTTGTGGAACAGGATCCGGGCCATGCGGATGCTTATTATAATTTAGGCGTTGCGTTTGCTGGTTATCGTGAGGATGCTAAAGCCGCGATGGTTTATTTTGATAAGGCTTTGGAAGCACAGCCTGACCATATGCTTGCTGCCCACGGTAAGAAACTGTTGGAAGAAATGAATGCTGAGTAAATAAAAAGCATATGCATGGAAAGGTGGGGAGAAGCGTTGAGCCAGCAAGATTCATTGGATTTGTTTTCAGAAGAGAAAATGTTCATGAAAGGAAGTCATTTAGTGACGATCTTTCATAATGAAGAAAATATGTACTCGGTTGTAAGAATTCGTGTGCATGAAACGAATCTGAATTATGAAGAAAAGGAAGCGGTCGTAACAGGTTATTTTCCAAGGATGCATGAGGATGAGATCTATATTTTTTATGGGGCCATGAAGGAACATCCGCGTTTTGGGCTTCAATTTCATGTAGAGCATTTTCGTAAGGATCTGCCTCAATCCAAGGAGGGCATCGTCAGTTATTTATCAGGTGACCTTTTCAAGGGCATCGGGAAAAAAACAGCCGAAAGCATTGTTGAGACACTGGGTGAAAAGGCCATTTCAAAAATTCTGGCTCAGCCTTCGCTACTTGATGATATCCCGAAGCTATCCGGGGAGAAGGCAAAGGGCCTATATGATACATTAGTCGAGCATCAAGGTCTGGAGCAGGTGATGATCGCCCTGAATCAATATGGCTTCGGTCCGCAGCTGTCGATGAAGATCTATCAAATGTATAAGCAGGATACAATCACGATGGTTCAGGGAAATCCGTATAAGCTCGTAGAGGATATTGAAGGGATTGGGTTTGGACGGGCGGATGAGCTTGGGCATCAGCTGGGCATTTCCGGCAGCCATCCCGACCGGATCAAGGCTGCGTGTTTGTATACGCTTGAATCCCAATGCCTCCAGGACGGAAATATCTACATAGAAGCCGAGCAGCTTTTGGAAGCGGTCAAACGGCTGCTGGAGGAAAATAAGCGGGATCGCATTGAGTTCACGAGCATTTCCTCGGAAATAATCGAATTGACGCAAGAAGGGAAAATAGTTGTCGAGGATCAGCGAATTTATCCGCCTTCGCTATTCTATTCGGAAAAGGGAATCGTGATGAACATCAAGCGGCTGCTTGCTCAAACCGAGTACGAGGACCAGTTCCCCGAATCGGAGTTCTTGCTGGCACTTGGGGAGCTGGAAGAGCGGCTGGATGTTTCCTATGCCCCGGCCCAAAAGGAAGCGATCCAGACAGCCCTGCAATCACCCATGTTAATCTTGACGGGGGGACCGGGTACCGGTAAGACGACAGTCATCAAAGGCATCGTTGAGCTATATGCAGAGCTGCATGGTGTATCCATGGACATTAACGATTATAAAAAAGAAGGAAGCGATCCATTTCCATTCGTACTTGCGGCTCCTACTGGCCGTGCAGCGAAACGCATGGCCGAATCGACTGGGCTCCCCGCCGTTACGATCCACCGGTTGCTGGGGTGGAACGGGAGTGAAGGCTTTTCCCATGATGAGGATAATCAGCTGGATGGCCGTATCGTAATCATCGATGAGGTTTCGATGGTGGATACGTGGCTGGCCCATCAATTGTTTAAAGCTCTGCCGGAAAATGTCCAAGTGATATTGGTTGGTGATGAAGATCAGCTGCCATCTGTTGGCCCTGGGCAGGTTTTAAAGGATTTGCTTGCATCGAATTGTGTACCGACTGTCAGTCTGGAACATATATATCGTCAAGCTGATGGCTCATCGATCATTGAATTGGCCCATGAAATCAAAAAAGGAAGGCTTCCGGATGATGTCACGAAACAGCAAGAAGATCGATCGTTCATTCGCTGCCAAACCAATCAAATCCCCCAAGTAATCGAGAAAGTGGTAGCCAATGCCAGGACGAAAGGCTTCACGGCCAAGGATATACAGGTGCTTGCACCCATGTATAGAGGGCCTGCCGGGATTGATGCACTGAATAAAATGCTTCAGGAAGTGTTCAATAGCAATGCGAGTGAAAAGCGGCGGGAAATAAAATTCGGAGATGTGATATACAGAACGGGAGATAAGGTGCTTCAACTGGTGAACCAGCCAGAGGAGGGTGTCTTTAATGGCGATATGGGGGAAATCGTGTCCATATTGTTTGCTAAAGAAAATACCGATCATGTCGATAAAGTTATCATATCTTTCGAAGGCATCGAAGTGACTTACACGAAACAGGATTTGAACCAGATTACACATGCATATTGCTGCTCCATCCATAAGTCGCAGGGAAGCGAATTCCCGATCGTCATTTTACCTGTAGTGAAAAGTTATTACCGGATGCTCCGCCGTAATTTATTGTATACGGCGATTACCCGCAGTAAAAATTTCTTAATCCTATGTGGTGAAGAAGATGCATTCCGTTTAGGGATCGAGCGTAATGATGAGATGCGCCGGAAAACGACTTTGCGTGAAAAGCTGCGGGAGATTTTGAGTGAAGAAGAAATGCCGGTGGAAAAGGGAGAGGTACATCAAGAGGCAAGTTATCTTGATATTCTTATGCATGCTGACCCGATGATCGGGATGGAGAATGTCACACCATATGATTTTATGTAGGTTCTTTTTGTTAATTTTGTTTAAAATTCATGGTTTTGGTGGAACTAATAAGGATATAACTTATATGTGATAGAGTAGGGGGGATTTGATGAAAAAAGGATGGATAATCGGTATAGTCGTTGCCGTTTTACTGGTCATTTACGGGGCATCTTCGTACAACGGACTTGTAAGTGCCAGTGAAGACGTCGATAATAAATGGTCACAGGTGGATAACCAATTAAAACGAAGAGCGGATTTGATTCCGAATCTTGTCGAAACGGTGAAGGGTTATGCTTCGCACGAAACGGAAGCCATAAAAGCGGTGAGTGATGCCCGCTCGAAGCTGGCCGGTGCCAATTCGACTGAAGATGCGATTGAAGCTGATCAAGAATTGAGCGGGGCCTTGAGCCGTCTTTTGGTTGTTGTCGAGAACTATCCGGATTTAAAGGCCAATGAGAACTTTAAGGGACTCATGGATAGTTTGGAAGGAACTGAAAATCGGCTGACGGTAGCACGAAAAGACTATAATGATGAAGTTACCAACTATAATAAGATGATTAAACGCTTTCCGAAGAATATGATGGCAGGAGCGTTCGGGTTCGATGCCAAACCATATTTTGAAGTGACCGATCAAGAAAAAGAAACGCCAAAGGTTGATTTCGGGAGCGATAAATAATGAAAAAACTCGCTGTGTTTGCGCTATTCTTCAATCTCACGTTCAGTTTAGCAAACGTGGCCACAGCACAACCTAACATTCCTGAACCAGTTGGGGATATATATGTTCAGGACTTCGCCGGAGTCCTGGATGATCAGGAAAAATCCGAACTCATCGAACTTGGGAAACGACTGGATGATGCCACAAAAACGCAAATTTCCGTTTTGACGGTTGATTCGATGGAAGGATCCGAGATCGAGGAGTACTCGGTCGAAGCGTTAAGATCATTCAAACTTGGTGATGCCGAGCTGAATAATGGAGTCCTCATTGTGCTAGCCATGGAAGAACAGAAAATCCGTATTGAAGTGGGGTACGGTTTGGAAGGGGCCATTACCGATATAAAATCTGGACAGATTTTGGACAATGTGGCTATCCCTGCGCTGAAAGAGGGCAAATATGATGTTGCCCTGACGGAAACCTATAAGGCCGTATATAACGATGTCACGAAAGAATACAACCTGGGTGACGAGTTTTATCAAGATCTCTCCGTCCAGCCTGAGTCAGAAACCTTTCAGCCATCAGGTTTACAGATTTTCCTCATTATCATCGTTGTCATCATCGTATTCATCCTCGATGCCAAGTTCTTTAAAGGGTTTTTCCTTCAAACGCTAATCAATATCCTTTTGATATTCATCAGTCGCGGAGGTGGCGGCGGCCGTGGAGGCGGCGGCGGTCCACGAGGCGGCGGCGGAGGAAGTTCCGGTGGCGGAGGTGCCAGCAGGGGCTGGTGAAAGCAGGTGGATCTGACCGGGAAACCGGTCTTTTTTTTATGCATGGCCCCTGTATTGGACCAACAATGGAAAACCTTTCAGCACATCTATTTTCATTAGTAAAGAGATAATAAAAATGTTCGGAAAGGCGGGATGACCTTGCGGACGTTTTCTTTATTGAAAGGAATGCCGGTTTTTACAATCAAAGGAGAAAGAATCGGCACGGTCCACGATTTATCAATTTCTGAAATGGGACAGGTAACAGGCTTGGTCGTTCATCAGCAAGCATTGTTCAAAAGAGCTTTTCATTTGAAACTTGACGATATTTCTTCATTCGGTCCAGATGGGATCGTCATCAGCGAACAAGATTCGACCTTCAGGAAAGTGCCTGCGGATTCCATTTGCCTATCGAAGGACGAATTATTGGGACGCATGCTGTTTTCAGAAATGGGCGAAGAACTTGGTTTACTGCAGGATGTATATTTCAAGGAAAAAATGGGCACGATTATAGCGTATGAAACAACGGATGGGTTTTTCTCGGAGTCGACAGTGATAGAATCAAAACAGCCGCCTGCATTAGGGAAGGATACCATCATTGTTTCAGTTTATGAACAGTGAGGTGTCCATTTTGGAAATTAAATGTCCGAATTGCCGCAGTAAAGATGTTGGGAAGATTGGCGTAAATCAATATTATTGTTGGAATTGCTTTATTGAAATGACTCTGTCCGAAGGGCTCATCAATACGCACCAGGTCGAGGAAGATGGAAGTTTAAGCTCATTGGACGATTTGTTTGAGGAAAATGACCGCCGCTTCAGTATGTAATTAACGGAAGAGGTGTTTGCAATGGCTAGACGTTCACGCAATACTCTAATGAATATGGGTTCGGACTTGATGAACTCGAAGATGATCAAACGGAACATGAAGAAAATACGCAAAAGATTAAAGTCATTATTATAGCAGGAATGGGTGTCCTGATAATGAGGGCACTCTTTTTTATGTATGAAAACCTTCCGCCTTTCGAAGAATAAATGAGCGGGAGGTGTTTATTGTGAGTATTCGTCTAAAGTGGTTTTATCGCCTGGGTTTTTTATTGCTCTTATTTTTCGTTATCTATATTTTTATGAAACTTAAGCCCATGTGGGGACCTGCCGTTACTGTATGTGTAACGGTACTGCTGCCTTTTTTGATCGGTGCGTTCATCAGTTACTTGCTGCACCCTGTAGTGGAATATTTAAATGAGAAAGGGATGCGTCGCTGGCTTTCGATAACGATCATCTATTTATTGTTTTTCGGGGGGATCGGTTTTGCTGTTTATAAAGGTATTCCAGTGATCGTCAGCCAGGTTCGCGAGCTGTCGGAAAGCGTGCCGGAACTGGTTGAACAGTACCGGGGCAGGATTGATAAGCTCAATCATCAAACGGCGGCCTGGCCGTTCGGAATTCATGAAAGGTTCGAAGAGGGTGTCACCCTTTTCGAAGGCTGGCTGAAGCGTATTCCTGAAAAGGCGATGGAGTATGCAATGAAGATGATTGATTTCATCGTCCTGATTGCGTTGATTCCATTCATAGCTTTTTATATTTTGAAAGATTTCACCGTTTTAAAAAAAATGGCATGGTATATGACCCCGAAAAAATGGCGCAAGCAGGGACGGGCATTCGTTCGTGATGTCGATGCATCGCTTGGCGGCTATATCCGCGGACAAATCATCGTCTGTGTCGTGATCGGTTTGATTTCCTCGCTGCTCTTCTGGATAGTCGGAATGAAATATCCGCTTCTTTTGGGGGCGATAATCGGGATAACGAATGTCATTCCGTATTTCGGGCCGATTATTGGGGCCATTCCTGCTGTGGTCATCGCCGCGACAATGTCAGTTAAAATGGTGTTGATCATCGCGGTCATCGTGCTTGTACTTCAATTTCTTGAGGGAAATATCCTGTCACCGCTAATAGTCGGTAAAAGCCTCCATATGCATCCGCTGTTCATCATGCTTGCATTATTGACCGGAGGCGAAATAGGCGGTATCGCGGGCATGGTCCTTTCGATTCCCATCTTGGCTGTGTTGAAAGTTTTTGTACTTCATGCCCGCGTTCACTTTAGAAAGAAGCCGCCCCTTATTGACAAATAAAAGTCTTGTGAATATAATCCATAACATAAGATAATTCGTTGAAGGATGAAGTATGCTGAAGTCCATCTAAAGAGAGGGGTCCCCCAGGCTGAAAGGGACTGCCAGGTGAAGAGCAGCAGAAAGCTAGTCCTGAGAGCAGCTAATACCTGCCGTCATGCCGCGTTAAGGCTTTTATGAAGGTGATGGGCCTGGGATGAATTCCTGCGTCCATAATCAGGGTGGTACCGCGAGTCAACTCTCGTCCCTGTTTTTGGGATGGGGGTTTTTTGTGTGCTCAAAATTACATAATTTTTTAAAAGGAGGATATATATATGAAGTATTTAACTGGTGCTCAAATCCGCCAAATGTATTTAGATTTTTTTAGTGAAAAAGGCCATAACATCGAACCAAGTGCGTCACTGGTCCCTCATGAAGATCCATCATTGCTATGGATCAATTCCGGGGTGGCGACGTTAAAGAAATATTTTGATGGACGGGTGATTCCTGAAAATCCAAGGATTACGAATGCTCAAAAGGCAATCCGTACAAACGATATTGAAAACGTGGGGAAAACGGCACGTCATCATACGTTTTTCGAAATGCTCGGTAATTTCTCCATTGGTGAATATTTCAAAGAAGAAGCCATCACATGGGCATGGGAATTTTTGACCGATGAAAAATGGATTGGGTTCGACAAAGTTAAATTGGCTGTGACGATCCATCCTGAAGATGATGAAGCGTTCGAACTTTGGAATAAGAAAATCGGTGTTCCTGCTGAAAGGATCATTCGCCTGGAAGAAAATTTCTGGGATATCGGCGAAGGTCCAAGCGGCCCGAATACGGAGATTTTCTATGACCGCGGACCAGCATATGGCGATGATCCGAATGATCCGGAACTATATCCAGGCGGGGAAAATGAACGTCATCTGGAAGTATGGAATCTTGTGTTTTCTCAATTCAACCATAATCCGGACGGTTCTTACACACCGCTTCCAAAGAAAAATATCGATACAGGGATGGGCCTTGAACGTATGGCTTCCGTCGTTCAAGATGTGGCGACGAACTATGATACGGATTTATTCATGCCAATCATCCGCGCAGTCGAAGAGATATCCGATGTGAAATATGGTGTTGATTCAGAAAAAGATGTTGCATTCAAGGTCATTGCCGACCATATTCGTACGGTAGCCTTTGCAGTAGGTGACGGGGCTCTTCCATCAAACGAAGGCCGCGGTTATGTATTGCGCCGTTTACTCCGCAGAGCGGTTCGATATGCTAAGCAAATCAACATCAATCGACCATTCATGTTCGAGCTTGTGACGGTCGTCGGTGAAATCATGAAAGACTTCTATCCTGAAGTCCTCAAGAATAAGGAGTTCATTGCAAAAGTAATCAAAAATGAAGAGGAACGTTTCCATGAAACGCTAAATGATGGACTGTCCATCCTTTCTGAAGTCATTAAAAAGGAAAAGGAAAAAGGCAATACGACCATTCCAGGCAGCGATGCATTCCGTTTATATGACACATATGGTTTCCCGATTGAGTTAACGGAAGAATATGCAGAGGAAGAAGGCATGACGGTCGATCAAGCTGGATTTGAAAAAGAGATGGATGCACAGCGTGAACGTGCCCGTTCAGCGCGTCAAGATGTTGATTCCATGCAAATCCAAGGCGGGGTATTGGGCGATATTAAAGTTGAAAGTGAATTTGTCGGATATGATCAAGTTGCTGTCGAAGCCAAAGTTGCAGCCATCATACAAAATGGCGAGCTTGTAACGGAGGCACAAGAAGGAGAGGAAGTTCAAGTGATACTGGACAGGACTCCTTTCTACGCGGAAAGCGGCGGACAAATAGCCGATATAGGAACGATGGCCAGTGAATCGGTGAAGGTAGATGTCCTTGATGTCCAAAAAGCTCCTAATGGCCAGAATCTGCACCGTGTAACAGTTACTGCAGGCACGTTAACAGCAGATTCCAATATCGTTGCTTCGGTAAATCAAGAAAATCGCATCCACATCACGAAAAACCATACAGCGACGCATCTTCTGCATCAGGCGTTGAAAGATGTGCTTGGTACACATGTCAACCAGGCTGGTTCACTCGTACAGGCTGAGCGCCTTCGCTTCGATTTCTCTCATTTTGGCCAGATAACGGCGGAAGAGATTGAAAAAATCGAAACGATTGTAAATGAAAAGATTTGGCAAAGCTTACAAGTGAATACGGATTATAAAAACATCGAAGAAGCGAAGGCTATGGGCGCAATGGCCTTGTTCGGCGAAAAATACGGCAAGATTGTACGTGTCGTTCAAATAGGCGATTACAGTCTTGAGCTTTGCGGCGGTGTCCACGTCCCGAATACAGCGGTGATCGGCTTGTTCAAAATCGTTTCCGAAAGCGGCATCGGTGCAGGGACTCGCCGTATAGAAGCGGTAACGGGTGCCGGGGCGTACAAATTGATGACTGATCAAATCGGTGTCTTGAAAGACGCGGCTGCTAAATTGAAAACGAACTTGAAAGACGTACCTTCAAGAATTGAAACGGTACTGGCTGAAGTGAAGGATCTTCATCGCGAGAATGAAAGCCTTACTGCAAAATTAAGTAATATTGAAGCAAGCAGCCTTGTTTCTAACGTAAAAGACGTAAATGGGGTTCAAGTATTGGTGGCAAAGGTTCAAGCTACCGACATGAATAATCTGCGTGCCATGGCGGATGATTTGAAACAAAAGCTCGATTCTGTCATTATCGTATTAGGTTCGGCTCAAGGCGATAAAGTCAATTTGATTGCCGGGGTGACCAAGGATTACATCGACCGCGGTTTCCATGCTGGTAAATTGGTCAAAGAAGTTGCTTCCCGTTGCGGCGGTGGCGGTGGCGGACGTCCAGATATGGCCCAAGCAGGCGGAAAAGACCCTGAAAAATTGGATGCAGCACTTAATTTTGTTGAAGAATGGGTCTTATCGATTTCATAATCAATGGAAAGTGTTGTACAATGTAGGTAATAGTGGATTCTGGACGCTGAGGAGAGGTGCATGTTAATGAGTTCCTTTGATAAAACGATGAAATTTAATTTTCCCGAAGAACCATTCGAAAGAGATGTACAAGAAGTATTGTCTCAAGTTTATGTTGCACTTCAGGAAAAAGGTTATAACCCGATAAACCAGATTGTCGGTTATCTATTATCTGGTGACCCGGCCTACATCCCGCGCCATATGGATGCTCGAAACATTATTCGTAAGCTTGAACGCGATGAAATCATCGAAGAATTGGTTAAGTCGTATCTTAAGAACCATCGAGAGGAATACTAATGCGCACAATGGGACTTGATTTAGGTTCAAAAACCATCGGCGTTGCCCTGAGCGACGCGATGGGTTGGACTGCACAAGGATTGGAAACGATCAAAATTAACGAAGCTGGAAATGACTTCGGCTTTAAACGCCTCAATGAAATTATAAAAGAGCATGATGTTTCTAAAATTGTCCTCGGTTTACCTAAAAACATGAATGGGACTGTTGGACCGCGAGGCGAGATCAGCCAAGATTTCGCTAAACGATTAGAAAATAAATTCAAGCTGCCGGTGTTTCTCTGGGATGAACGGTTGACAACTATGGCGGCTGAACGTGTCCTTCTTGAGGCGGACGTGAGCCGAAGCAAACGCAAGAAAGTCATTGATAAAATGGCAGCTGTCATGATTCTGCAAGGATTCTTGGACAGACAAACAAATTCAATATGAGGTGAATACAAATGGAACACGGCGAAAACAACATTACAGTAGTAGATGAAAACGGAAACGAGCAGCTATGCGAAATCCTTTTCACATTCGACTCAGATAAATTCAACAAATCTTATGTACTTTACTATCCAATGTCTGCAGAAGATGAAGAGGAAGAAATTGAAATCCACGCTTCATCATTCGTACCGAGCGAAGATAATAAAGATGGCGAACTTACACCGATCGAAACAGAAGAAGAGTGGGATCTTGTCGAAGAAATGTTAAATACATTCCTTGACCAAGAAGAAGCGGAAGAAGAATAAGATCAGAAAAAAACCGGCCCCTATTAGGTCGGTTTTTTTTTGAAAAGAGGCTCAATCTGAAATTTTAAAACAAAGTTGATTGGAGCGGGTGAGCGAGACTCCTTCGCGGAAAGCGAGTGCCTGGAAAGGAAATCAACGTTCAAATTATACAAACCAAATTGTAGACATAATGGCCGGTTTTTCATTTATGTACCAGTAACCCCTTATCTTTTCTTTACGAATAAAAGCATAAAAGTAGCGAACGGGCCCAAAAATAATGATAGCAAGAACCAATTCAGCGCCGTTCTATTTTTACCTTGAGCAAGTCCAGCGTTTATGAGTGCCAATGTCCCCCAACCTACAAAATAAGAATGATCCAACTCCTCCACACCTTTCTTCATCTTAAATTAATAATACCATTCCTACATGAATATTCCTGTCATTGCCTGAAATGCCTAACACATGAAGGAAACAAATTTTTAAGTTGAGTAAATAATTAAAACAAAGTTGATTGGAACGGTTGTGCGAGACTCCTGCGGGAAAAGCGCGTCTAGGGGAGACCCCGCAGGCGTAAGCCGAGGGCGGAACGCCCGCGGAAAGCGAGTGCCTGAAGTGGAAATCAACATACCCTCAAAAAAAATGTAGACAAAGTTATCACTATTTTCCTATTAAATAATACCTGTATATTGACAAAACTAGTGCATTTTTGCCATAAATAGAGTATTGATGAATGTAGTTTTGCAAAAAACATGTAATTATTTGTTGATTTTAGTATAATGTTCGAAGCAAAGATTAATTAGAGAAAGCATCATCTAGAAACCATTCTGTAGTTGGTGTGAGTTTGCAGGGGGAATGAACATGGATGAAAAAGATAAAAATTTATCTAAAAAGGAACATATCCGAATGAAATTGTTAGAACAGCAAGGAGAAGCCAAGCTGGTTCGTAAAATCATCATGATTACGATAGCTTCGCTTATTTTACTAATTGGAATAGTTGGTCTTGTGGGCTTTTTATATATCAACTCAGCCATGAAACCAGTCGATCCGGATGATGACACCATCAAGAAAGTGAAAATCCCAATCGGTTCTTCCGTTAACGGAATTTCCACACTGCTTGAAGAGCAGGGAATAATCAAGGACGCACGCGTATTCAAATATTATATTAAATTCCGCAATGAATCCGGTTTTCAGGCAGGGGAGTATAAATTATCACCTTCCATGCCGATTGAAGATATCGTCACAAGCATCAAAACCGGAAAACTCATGAAGGAAGCTGCAATGAAGATCACGATTCCTGAAGGAAAACAGCTTACTCAAATTGCCGATATCATCGCAGTGAAAACGGGTGAAGATCCGAAAAAGGTCTTTAAGAAATTGAATGATAAGAAGTTCGTTAACTCCATGCAAGAGAAGTTTCCGCAGCTCTTGACCTCGGAAATTGAAAATGAAAAGGTTTTATATCCACTTGAAGGGTACCTTTTCCCAGCTACGTATGACTTTTACGAGGAAAAGCCGACCCTGGAATCGATCGTCATCGAGATGCTGAAGAAAACCGAAGAGACATTGCAGGCTTACGAGAGCCAAATGGACAAGAACGATTATTCCGTACACGAGATGCTGACCTTCGCTTCTCTTGTCGAAGAAGAGGCGACGGCACAGGTCGATCGCGGAAAAATAGCTTCCGTCTTTTACAATCGTATTGAAGAAGATATGCCGCTTCAAACGGATCCGACCGTTTTGTATGCGAAGGGTTCACATAAGAGCAGGGTGTATTACAAAGACCTTGAGGTGAAATCCCCTTATAATACGTATAAGAACAAGGGGCTGCCGCCAGGGCCGATTGCAAATGCCGGAACGACATCGATCGATGCGGTACTGAAACCTGAGAAAACGGATTACCTGTACTTTTTGGCAACACCTGAAGGGGAAGTCCTTTACTCCAAGACCTTGGATGACCACAATAACAAAAAGGCAGAGCATATTTCCAATAAATAAATAAAAAAATGCAATGAGACTGAGGGGGGAGAGATATTACTTTCCCCTTGTTTTTATGATAGAATAGTACAAGTGAATTTTTGATCCGATTCTTATCGGTGACGTAACTCGGCGAATGCCGGGTTTTATTTTGAAAGATAAGGAAATGTAGATCGTCAAGCATACTTGTTTCAGCTCCTTGTGAAGAAATTGTTCAATCGATTTTTTCATGTTACTGACCAAGCGCTTTTGTTTTCCTTATAAATGGAGGAAACGTTTTGAACGGAAAAATAGAACAATATCTTCATTCCTTAATTCCGGAGCGTACGGGTTTGGTTAAGGAGTTGGAAGATTTTGCGATGGAAAATAATGTGCCGATCATGGAGCCTGAAGGAATTGAGGTGCTGCTTCAGATTTTAAGGCTTCATCAGCCAAAGGTGATATTGGAAGTAGGTTCGGCAATTGGCTATTCGGCCATAAGGATGGCTGAGACCCTTCCGGAAGCTCGAATCGTCACACTTGAACGGAATGAAGCCCGAATTGAGCAGGCAAGGGCTAACTTCAAGAAAGCGGGACTGTCGGAAAGGATCACCCTCATTGAAGGGGATGCCCTTGAAGCGGGACCGAAAGTGATGGAACATGGCCCGTTTGATATCATCTTCGTTGATGCAGCTAAAGGGCAGTACAAGCGATTCTTTGAACTGTTTGAACCATTCCTTGCTGGTGCTGGCATTATCATTACTGACAATGTTTTATTCAAAGGCTTGGTTGCCGAAAACATTGAAGAAATGGAAATGACGAGAAGAAAGCGAGCTCTTATCAAAAAAATCAGGGACTTTAACATCTGGTTACATGACCATCCCAATTTCGATACAGTAATTTTGCCGATTGGTGATGGTGTGGCCATTAGTAAACATAGAGGTGACAAAAATGAAAAAGCCTGAATTACTCGTGACTCCGACAAGTGTCGATCATATAACAGAACTCATCGAGGCTGGCGCTGACGCCTTCGTGATTGGCGAACAACGTTATGCGCTAAGGCTGGCAGGGGAGTTCAATCGTGAAGATGTAGAGAAGGCAATTGAGCTTGCACATGCTGCGGGCAAGAAAGTGTACGTATCCATGAACGCCATTTTTCATAATGAAAAAGTGGACGAGCTTGAAGGGTATGTTACATTCCTTAAGCAGGCTGGTGCCGACCGGATCATTTTCGGTGATCCCGCAGTCTTGATGGCTGTCCGTGCCGTCGCACCTGATATGCCCCTGCACTGGAATACAGAGATGACGGTAACGAACTGGTACACATGTAATTACTGGGGAAAACGCGGTGCTGTCCGTGCCGTTGCTGCCCGTGAGATAAGTCTGGACGAGATAGTGGAAATGAAGGAAAATGCCGAAGTGGAGATTGAAGTGCAAGTGCATGGCATGACATGCATGTTCCAATCAAAGCGTACGCTCCTAGGTAATTACTTTGAATACCAAGGCAAGGCATTGGAAGTGGAAAATCGGAAGGAACATAGAAATATGTTCTTGCATGATAAAGAACGTGAAAATAAATACCCGATTTATGAAGATGAAAATGGTACACATATCATGAGTCCGAATGATATGTGCATGATTGATGAACTTCAGGAATTGATTGAAGCGGAAATTGATTCACTGAAAATCGAAGGGTTATTACAAACACCGGAATATGTCATTGAAATGACAAAGTTATATCGGGAAGCGATTGACGTATGTGCTGAAGACCCTGACCGCTATGATGATATCAAATCGGAACTTTTTGAAAAAGTCAAAGCGGTTCAGCCGGATAACCGTGAGTTGGATACCGGGTTCTTCTTTAAAGAATCGGTTTATTAAAGAAAAGGGTAAGAGAAAGAGGAGGAATAGCCTTGAATGCTATTGCTGATAAAATTTCCAAGATCGTTGATGGAAAGAGAGTCATTGTAAAAAAACCGGAATTGCTGGCTCCGGCCGGCAACCTGGAAAAATTAAAAATTGCCGTCCATTACGGCGCGGATGCCGTGTTCATTGGCGGTCAGGAATATGGTCTTCGTTCGAATGCCGGCAACTTCACGTTTGAGGAAATGAAGGAAGGCGTCGAATTCGCTAGTAAGTATGGTGCCAAAGTATATGTAACCACGAATATCTTCGCACATAATGAAAATATCGATGGACTGGATGAATACCTGGAAGGTCTTCAGGAGGCTGGGGTTCATGGTATCATCGTCGCCGATCCATTAATCATCGAAACTTGTAAAAGGGTCGCTCCGAACGTCGAGATCCATTTAAGCACACAGCAATCGCTATCGAACTGGAAGGCTGTTCAGTATTGGAAAGAGGAAGGCTTGGAGCGTGTTGTTTTGGCACGTGAGACGAGTGCTGATGAAATCCGTGAAATGAAAGAGAAGGTCGATATCGAAATCGAGGCTTTCGTTCATGGGGCCATGTGCATTGCCTATTCTGGACGCTGCACCCTTTCGAACCATATGACGGCGCGTGATTCGAACCGCGGCGGCTGCTGCCAGTCTTGCCGTTGGGATTATGATTTATATGAGTTGGGTCAAGACGGGGAAAAGGCTTTATTCGATAAGGAAGATGCTCCATTCGCAATGAGTCCAAAGGACTTGAAGCTGATTGAATCACTGCCGGGCATGATTGAAATTGGGATAGACAGCTTGAAAGTCGAAGGAAGAATGAAGTCCATTCACTATATCGCAACGGTTGTCAGCGTCTATCGTAAAGTGATTGATGCGTATTGTGCCGATCCGGACAATTTCAAGATTAAACAAGAATGGCTGGAAGAGCTTGATAAGTGTGCGAACCGTGAGACGGCATCATCGTTCATGGAAGGGGAAATTCCTGGGTATAAACAGCAAATGTTCGGGAATCATACCGTAAAGACTCGCTTCGACTTCGCAGGATTGGTGCTTGATTACGACGAGGAAACTAAAATCGTTACCATGCAGCAACGCAACTTCTTCAAGCCTGGGGATGAAGTGGAGTTTTTTGGACCGGAAATCGAAAACTTCACTCAAAAAATCGGTACGATCTGGGATGAGTCAGGTAAGGAGCTGGAGGCAGCCCGCCATCCGCTTCAAATTGTCCGCATTCAAGTAGATAATAGAGTTTATGTGAACAATATGATGCGGAAGGAGAATTGACATGACAAGAAAGAAACCAGTGGTCATCGGAGTTACCGGAGGGTCGGGATCAGGTAAAACAAGTGTTACCCGTTCCATTTTTGAATTCTTTCAAGGACATTCCATCTTGATGATCGAACAAGATTATTACTATAAAGATCAAAGTCATCTGCCTTTTGAAGAGCGCTTGAAAACGAACTATGATCATCCGCTTGCATTTGATAATGATTTGCTAATCGATCACATTAACGCATTGCTGCGCTATGAAACGATAGAAAAACCCGTTTATGATTATTCGATCCATACACGTTCGGAAGAAGTCATCACAGTTGAGCCCCAGGATGTCATCATCCTTGAAGGGATTCTTGTACTGGAGGATGAGCGCCTCCGAGACCTGATGGATATGAAGCTATATGTTGATACGGACGCAGACCTGCGGATCCTTCGCCGGATGACCCGTGATATTAAAGAACGCGGCCGTTCCATAGATTCCGTCATCGAACAATACATCAGTGTCGTCCGTCCGATGCATAATCAGTTCATAGAACCGACGAAGCGTTATGCTGACATCATCATTCCAGAAGGCGGTCAGAACCATGTGGCGATTGACCTTATGGTGACAAAAATACAAACAATCCTTGAACAAAAGTCTTTTTTGTAATAACATAGCATAAATAATGATAGGTGCCATTTTCCTCCGTTTATTAAAATAATCCCATTTATTTATTGGGAAAGACTGGACAAATGTTGGAAAACGCAATACTCTATTCTTGATACAGAACGAACCGGCTGCTCACCGCAGTCGGTTTATATACTAAGGAACGGATTGTTTCTTAGTATCGAAGCGCGACTTTTTAGTCGCGCAATTATATATTTTGACTCGATTTAGGGTTAAGCACTATATAGTACATAAACTTGTCACAGCGAATGCTTGCTGTAAAGAATTTGAAGGAGTGAAGGGTTTTGGCAATTGAAAAAGAATATCCAATGACTAATGAAGGTAAGTTAAAGCTTGAACAGGAACTGGAACAATTAAAAACGGTTAAACGTAAAGAAGTGGTGGAAAGAATCAAAATCGCCCGCAGTTTTGGGGACCTTTCCGAGAACTCAGAGTACGATTCCGCAAAAGAAGAGCAGGCTTTCGTTGAAGGACGTATTACAACAATCGAAAACATGATCCGTAATGCAAAAATCATTGAAGGCAATGATTCGGATACAGATACAGTTTCACTTGGAAAATCGGTAACATTCGTGGAACTTCCAGATGGTGACGAAGAAACATATTCCATCGTAGGAAGCGTTGAAGCGGACCCATTCGAAGGGAAAATCTCCAATGATTCCCCGATCGCGAAAAGCCTGATAGGGAAACGGGTCGGCGACAAGGTATCGATCATGACTCCTGGCGGCGAAATGAGTGTCAAGATTGTTTCCATCGACTAAATAAAATGCAAAAGAGGATGTCCTTGGGGGCATCCTCTTTTTTAGCGGAAAAGTGCCGCGTTAAATTTGTTCATAATTGTTTAAAAATTCGCACCTCGTCAACAATGGTTACCGAGGTGTATTTTATGAAAAAGAAACGAATGAGGTTGCTGGCTCTTTTTTTGACCACTTTTATGCTGATGCTCATAGGCAGGCTTGCCTACATCCAACTTGTATCGACAGAATCTTTTTCAAAGCATGATGTGAACCTGTTAGAAGCAAGCGTGAATCAGCGTTCACAGATATTAAAGATTGATGATGGACGCGGAAAGTTTTATGACAGAAATGGAGAAGCGCTTGCACATGAAGAAATCCCGACGCTCGTCCTATTTCCATTTTTAAAGAAAATGACATGGCCCATAGATGAAGTGGCCTCGATAATAGGGAAATCGGAAGCGGAGTTAAAACGTGCGATAGAAGAAGCGGATGAACCTTTCGTATTTGGCGGTGATGAACCGATAGAGCTGACGTCCAGCCAATCGAAGGCAATCAATGAATTGAAGATTCCCGGGGTCTTTGCCGTGAATGAGAAATTATATCATGATCAAACGCCTGCAGCGCAATTGATCGGGACGACGAACATATCAGATGCGGAAAAGAAAAAACGTTATCCGGACATGAATTTATCTCCTGAGACGAAAATAGGCAATACAGGACTGCAAAGGACCTTCGATGAGTTCTTGCTTTCCACTGGGGAATCGAAGCTCGTTTTTCACGTGGACGCCAGCGGAGGACCAATGTTCGGTGTCGATGTTAAATATGTGGAACCTGCAAATCCGCTTTACCCGGTGAAGGTCATGACGACGATCGATAAAGAAATTCAGGAGAAAGCGGAGAAGCTCGTCGATGAACGCGGAATAAAAAAAGGCGGCCTCGTACTGATCGATATTGAAAAAAGTGAAATCGTTGCGATGGTATCACGTCCGGCGCTTAATATAAAAGATCCGAATGGCGAAGGGGCCGTCAATATGATGCTGACTCAAAAAACGCCGGGATCCGTCTTTAAAACGGTCACGGCAGCAGCGGCCATCGATTATGAAGCCGCTAGTCCCACCCGGACATTTAATTGTAATTTGACGATAGACGGTAAAACGGATAAACAAAGGGAGCTGGGCGTACTTAATTTTGAAAATAGCTTTGCCCAAAGCTGCAATAGGACTTTTGCCGAATTGTCACAGGAAATAGCAGAGAAGGATCCGGACTTTTTGGATAAATATGCAAAAATGTTAGGGCTGGTTGGTGAAACGGGCTGGCAAGGGGACGTATATCACACTGAAGTCACTCAGTTGCATCATGAACAAACAGGGAAGGTCTGGCATGATGACGATTTAAAAAAAGATCCCAAAATGATTGCCAAAACGGCAATTGGCCAGCAGGATGTCCAAACGACACCGCTCGCGATCGCGAATAT
This sequence comes from Peribacillus sp. NPDC096448, assembly GCF_044762675.1. Lineage (NCBI taxonomy): Bacteria > Bacillati > Bacillota > Bacilli > Caryophanales > Bacillaceae > Peribacillus > Peribacillus sp. NPDC096448. Next base: position 328,823 of record NZ_JBIWEU010000001.1, read on the forward strand.
GATGGCAACGATTGCCCGCGGCGGCAAGAAGGAACAGGTCAAAGCCGTTTCAAAGGTCGAATTTAACAATAGTACGACCGTTGTCGATTTTCCCAATCAAAGTATTGGCGGCGCGACACTTTCTCCATATACAACGATGAAGATGCAGCATCTTCTTAGGAAGGTCGTGACGGAAGAGAAAGGGACGGGCGCTTCCTTGAGAGGTTTGCCTGTGGAGGTCGCCGGCAAGTCTGGAACAGCTCAGACCAATATCGAAAAAGGGGAGCTCAATAAATGGTTTGCAGGCTACTTTCCATATAAAGATCCCCAATATGCTCTTGTTACCGTAAGTTTTGAAACGAAGGAAAACAGTTCCAGCATGACGCCTCTTTTTTCAGATATTGTAAAAGTCCTGTACTCCAAGGACCAGGACAAGAGCGAGAATTGACGAAAAGTGTAGGAAACCCTTCCCTTCTATCTCTGGCTAAATCATGTTAAAATGAGGCAGTAAGAAATGGTAAGGGAGGAATGGACCTTGGGCTCACGTTTCAATCAGAGAGATCAAAAAAGAAAAGTAAATAAAATATATAATATTGCAATCACCATCGTTTCCATTTTAATCGTCATTGTCGCAGTCTCGATTTTCTTAAGTGATGATGGCACCGAATCAAAAAAAGCCACGACTGAACCAAAGCAAGTCGCCGAGACAGAAAAGGGGAAAGTAGTGGACAAACCTTCTGGCAAAGAGGAAGAAACGGATTCAGAGAAGGAAGACGCAGTAGGTGATAGTGAAGCAACAGAAGAAGATGCCGAAAAAGAAGATAGTAAAGCAACAGAGGAAGATGCAGAAGAGAAGACCGAAGATGATGCAGATCCAGAAAAAGCAGGAGATGCCGAACTTGTGGAAGTGGAAGGCAGCGGCGATGGCAACGTTGCGGCTACATATACAAGTGAGGGCTGGAAACCAGTAGGAACGGAGCAATCCGGGGAGCACACTACTAGCTTTGAAAAGGGCTCGGTCGATTGGAATGAAATGAGTAAAGCGATAGCAAGTGGAGCTGGAATCGATGAAGGCAACATGAAACTATGGTGGCTGCAAAACGGCGGTTCGACCACCACAGCAATCGGTACCGTTTCTGAAGGGGATAATCCTAAAACCTTCCGGGTTTATATTGAATGGGTGGACGGATCAGGTTGGAAACCTGTAAAAGTCGAAGAGCTGAAGACAAACGATAAAAGGTAATGGTCATAAATGTATAAACGAAAAACCCCCGAAAGGAATTCCGCTTTTCGGGGGTTTTTCATGGTAATCATTTTTTTGCTTTAAAGTGGACGACTGCACTATAAAAACGTCTGCCCTCTTCACTTACATGCATTTGGTGTGACACGGATTCCACCTGAAGCATGATCGCTTTATTGATTTCAATTTGTGATTGAATTTTTTCTTCAAGATTCTTAATGCTTTCTGCCTCGAAAAATTCTATTTTATCTTCGAATAAGTTTAAGTCGAGTTGAAAACTCATGACTGTTCCCCTCCAACATTCAGATACTGTTAGTTTAACACCATTTTGGCAGAATCTGAACCTAATGAATTTGCCTAAAAACAAGAACTGTTTCTCAGTTTATTTCATACTATGCTTATAGGTTTTATTATCTTATTATAAAAGGTGATTAAAAATGGGCAGAGAATTTATAGATTTATTTGAAGAATGGTCGATATCGTATGATGATACCGTTGGTGGACACGATATTGAGTACCAAGAGGTTTTTAAACATTATGATGGCATATTGGACAGCGTCACCGATCGGGCTTTTGGTCATGTGCTGGAGTTTGGGGTAGGTACCGGGAATTTGACGGAAAGGCTTTTGAAGAAAGGCCTAAAGGTATCGGGAATAGAACCTTCACCTGCGATGAGGGAAATAGCGGTAAGCAAGCTGAGCGGAAAAACGGAAATTGTAGATGGCGATTTTATTGATTTTCCGAAGCCGGAACAGGTTGATTCGATCGTGAGTACGTACGCGTTTCATCATTTAACCGATGAAGAAAAAGAAAAAGCGATAGTCAACTATGGAAAGTTACTGAATACTGATGGTAAAATAGTGTTTGCGGATACGATGTATCAATCAAAGGAAGCGCATGAACGAGCGATTCAAGATGCAAGGCAGGCAGGCTTTCATAATTTGGCGAGCGATTTGCAAACGGAATATTATACTACGATTCCTTTTTTGGAAAAAGTGCTTGAAGATAATGGATATAAAGTAAACTTCGAGCGCTGCAATCAATTTGTCTGGATTATGGAGGCGGAAAAATTATAGGAAGAGGTTTTTACTAATGAAGGTAGCCATAATAGGAGCAATGGAAGAAGAAGTTACGATTTTACGTGATAAATTGGAAGGTTTGAAGCAGGTGACCATTGCCGGTTCCGAGTTCAATACAGGCACACTGAATGGTGTCGAGGTCATTTTGCTTAAATCGGGTATCGGTAAAGTGAATGCGGCAATGTCCACTGCAATCCTGTTGGAAAAATTCAAACCGGATGCGGTCATCAATACTGGCTCTGCCGGCGGGTATCATCCAGAACTGAATGTAGGGGATGTGGTCATATCCACGGAAGTACGGCATCATGATGTCGATGTGACGATTTTTGGATATGAATACGGTCAAGTACCTCAGCTGCCTGCAGCTTTCACACCTGATGAAAAGCTTTTTGCAATCGCAGAAGAAGCAGCAAAGGAAATCGAGGATATACAAGTTGCTAAAGGGTTGATCGTGACGGGGGATTCTTTCATGAATGATCCTGACAGGGTTGAATTCGTCAGAGGGAAATTCTCTGGTTTATACGCGGTGGAAATGGAAGCGGCAGCCATTGCACAGGTAGCCTTCCAATTCAAAACACCTTTTGTCATCATTCGTTCCCTTTCGGATATCGCAGGTAAGGAGTCCAATATTTCCTTTGATAAATTCCTGGAAACTGCGGCTCTTCATTCAGCGTCACTGATTTTGAAAATGGTTGAAAAAATGAAATGAGAGGTAAGTGATCAGCGGAAGCCTTTCTGCTGATCATTCTTTATTGCATAATCCTTATTAAATTGGTAGGATAACTATGAAAGGATGTCCGAATATGAAAGTCTTTCAAAACATTCATGAGTTGATAGGGGAAACGCCGATGATGGAAATCACCCATTTCCCGCTTCCGGATGAAGTCCGTATCTTTGCCAAACTGGAATACTTCAATCCGGGAGGCAGTGTGAAGGATCGGCTTGGCCAAGAACTGTTAGCCAAAGCGTTGCAGACAGGGAAGGTGAAAAAGGGCGGGACGATCATCGAACCGACTGCCGGAAATACCGGGATCGGCTTGGCGTTGGCTGCGATAAACAGCGGAGTGGACGTGATATTTTGTGTTCCGGAGAAATTCAGTACCGAGAAACAGGAATTGATGCGTGCCCTTGGAGCGAATGTGATCCAGACCCCGACAGAGGAAGGAATGACAGGAGCAATTGCCAAGGCTAAGGAGCTGCTGGCTGAAATTCCAGGATCATATTGTCCCCAGCAGTTCGCCAACCCATCCAATCCTGATGCATATTATAAAACGCTGGGACCTGAGATATGGGAACAGATGGAAGGCGATGTGGATGTGTTTGTTGCCGGTGCCGGGACGGGCGGGACATTCATGGGAACATCGCGATATTTAAAAGAAAAGAACGCTGCTGTCAAAACGGTCATTGTCGAACCAGAAGGATCGATTTTAAACGGCGGAAAAGCAGGACCTCATAAAACAGAGGGAATCGGGATGGAATTTTTACCTGCCTATATGGATGAAACGTATTTTGACCAAATCCATACGATAAGCGATCGTGACGCTTTCCATATGGTAAAGGAATTGGCGATTAAAGAAGGCCTTCTCGTCGGCAGTTCTTCCGGTGCGGCATTTGCAGCGGCCATGAAAGAAGCAGCCGAGGCTTCCCGGGGGGAGAATATCGTCGTCATATTTCCGGATTCCAGTGAACGATACTTAAGCAAAAAAATTTATCAGGGAGGAATGTAAAATGAGAAAGAAAACACAATTGATCCATGGCGGCATTTTTGGTGATGAACAAACAGGGGCGGTTTCGGTGCCGATTTATCAAGTGAGCACCTATAAACAGGATGGTCCGGGGAATCATCGGGGATATGAATATTCCCGCACAGGCAACCCAACCCGCCATGCCCTCGAAGAATTGATCAAGGATCTCGAGGAAGGAAAAAGAGGTTTCGCATTCGGATCAGGAATGGCAGCGATGACTGCGGTAATGATGCTGTTCAGTCATGGTGATCATGTATTGATGACCGATGACGTTTATGGAGGGTCTTTCCGGGTCATCACAAAAGTGCTTAACCGCTTCGGGGTGGAAGCCACGTTCATCAATACGAGTGACATTCACTCGATCGAAAAAGAGATAAAGGACAATACGAAGGCACTGTTCATTGAAACTCCGACGAATCCATTATTGAAAATCACCGATTTGGAAGAGGTATCAAAAATAGCTAAAGAAAACGGCATCCTCACCATTGTGGATAATACCTTCAGTACGCCATACTGGCAAAATCCGCTTTCACTTGGAGCCGATATCGTGCTTCATAGCGCGACGAAGTACCTGGGGGGACACAGCGATGTTGTAGCGGGTCTTGTCGTGGTGAATGATGAAAAGCTTGGCGATGACCTTCATTTCATCCAAAACTCTACAGGAGGCGTGCTAGGGCCGCAGGATTCATGGCTGCTGATGCGAGGCATTAAAACGCTGGGAATCAGGATGGAAGAACATGAAAAAAATACATCTCAAATCGTTCGTTTCCTATCCGGGCATGAAGGCGTTTCGAAAATCTATTACCCAGGTCTTGAAAACCACCCAAATCACGATATTGCCAAAAAACAATCGCGTGGATTCGGCGGTATGGTTTCATTTGATGTCGGCAGTGCGGAAAAGGCCGAGTCCGTTTTGAATAAAGTGAGATTCTTTACACTTGCGGAAAGTCTGGGGGCAGTGGAGAGCTTAATTTCAATTCCGGCCTTGATGACACATGCTTCCATTCCGGCTGAGCGTCGTGCAGAACTTGGGATAACTGATGGGTTGATTCGTATTTCAGTAGGTCTGGAAGATGTTGAAGACTTATTGGAAGACCTGGAACAAGCGCTACAAGGATAATCGTGGATGGACCGCCTCATAGCTGACTGCCATTATTTACACCCTGTCATTTGGAATAAATATGGTAGAATGAGATATCGGTATCTTATTAGCTTGAAAGAAGGTGGAATGGCATGAAAAACCGCAAAAAACAAACGGCGTCAATGCTGCGTTCGAAAATGGTCGATTTTAAACAGTTTGCGATCACTTTGTTATGTGTGGGTTCGTTCTTCTATATAGGAACCATCCTTCCCTCTGGCGACAAAGCGATGATAGACACATATGTCTATATGGGAGCGACAATAATGTTCCTGGGCATATCCATAGTATTTTTCTCATTATCCAAAAAATACAAGAAGATCTTGGCCGAAATGGATGACCAGGATACTTTACAACAATAGAAGCAAACCTGATTCTTTAAAAGAATCAGGTTTTTTTATTTTTCTAGTGTTTTGCCCATCAAGGGGAGATTCATCATACTTCTTGCCTCCTTCATTTAATAAAAGCTCTTGAAAGTGGGTAAAAAGATCGAAATTTTCAAATAAATAGGCAAAAGCCGTTTACAAATATCGAATTTGTGGATATACTTACCAAGTAATAAAAAATATTCCAAAGGAGGTCGAAGAAAATGATATTGTATCTACATGGAGTCGTCGCAATCAGCCGGTCCGTTTCAATTGACAATCACATAACATTCGACCTGTGCCAAGCGGAATATTTCTAAAGCAATTTGGCTTTATTAATCATTCAGACATAGCGGCCGCAGGGAGAAGTGTTTTATCCTGCGGTCTTTTTATATTCTCTAAAAAAACCCGCAGGAGGACGTAACTTTCTGCGGCCTTTTTATGCCTTTTTGTTGGGCCGCTCCCTTAAAGGAGGTGATATTATGACACTGAATATGCTTTTTTTCACAATCACGATTAAAATGAAAAAAATGACTGCCGAGGAATGTTTGCAACAGGAGAGAATCCACAAGATTCGAGAAGAACATCTAGATAAAGCGATGAAGCATCGTCCTTTTTTCTAAAAACATATGAGGTAGGTATCCCGTTCGTAAAAAAATTTTAAGAAAGGTGGAGGTTAAAATGTTGAATTTGTTTTACGTAAAAGGAGAGAAGCGTTGCTATTGGCAGGAGAAGGATACCGGCTAACGGATGTGCCGGTGCAATGCCAGCATTGTCATGGTTTGTATGTATATGGACAGCGGAAAATACGATTGGAAACTTGATAAATTGAAGGTTTGTTGACATGATGGTTTTGACGCTGATCAACTAGGAACTGCAACGTTAGAAATGAATATGTAAAATGGGAAAACTCGGCACTCGGGCCGAGTTTTTTTCTTTTGCCTGAATCAGCAGCACGGACCTGATCCCCCATAACCAAATCCACATCCCGGCAACCACCAAAACCCGAAAATGAGCAATAATATCAGGAGGACAATAAACAGGCCATAACCAAAGCCGTAACCGGACCCTGCATAACAAGGCGCAGGAGCCGGATAACCATAGCTGCATCCGTATGGTCCATAGTTATATCCCATCGTAAAAACCCCCTTTCCCTCAAAAATTCCCTATCATTATATGAACATTTGCCTTCGTTCGTTTGTGAATTCATCCAGGCTGGTTTGAACATTTGACACTTTCTTGATTTCTTTTAGTGGGACAGACACGAACAAGCCCACTGTTGCATAGGTATGAATAGGGAAACCAAAGAAACGGGGGATGAAGCCAATGCCCGGAATACTTACAGTTGTCGGTTATATTATTAAAGAATTTTACTTATTTGTTTCCTATGTGAAAAACAACGCTTTTCCCCAGCCCTTGTCATCTCAGGATGAAAAGAGATATCTGAAGCTTATGAGTGAAGGGGACGGTGATGCCCGCAACATCCTGATCGAACATAATCTCAGGCTTGTTGCCCATATCGTCAAGAAATTCGAGAATACGGGCGAAGATACAGAGGATTTGATTTCGATCGGGACAATTGGTTTGATAAAGGCCATTGAGAGTTATTCGGATGGTAAGGGTACGAAGCTTGCCACATATGCGGCGCGATGCATTGAGAATGAGATTTTGATGCATTTACGAGCGACAAAGAAAACGAAGAAAGATATTTCCCTGCATGATCCGATCGGTCAGGATAAGGAAGGTAATGAAATCAGTTTAATCGATGTGCTGAAATCGGAATCGGAAGATGTCATCGATACGATTCAGCTCAATATGGAAATTGAAAAGGTGAAAAAGTATATTGATATTTTGGATGAACGCGAAAAGGAAGTCATTGTAGGCAGGTTTGGACTGGATTTGAAAAAGGAGAAAACCCAGAGGGAAATCGCTAAAGAGCTTGGCATTTCCCGCAGTTATGTATCAAGGATCGAAAAACGTGCTTTGATGAAGATGTTCCATGAATTTTACAGGGCAGAAAAAGAGAAGGAAAAGAAAGCTAAAGGATAGGAATGGTAAACAAAGAGAGTGCGGGGAAATTTCCCCGCACTCTTTTTTTAATATTTATTTCTGATCAAATCTGCAAATGCATGATAAATCTCGATTCCTTGAAAAAGGAACAGACGTGAAGCGGTTAAAGAAAAAACCCCTATCATAATTAGTCGAAACCACATATGAATCACTCCTCCATTTTATTTTTATAAAATGTCAGAGCGTGAGGCTACGTAATTCGCCTGAAAAAAAACCGGACTGAGATATCGTCGCCGAAGATTAGAGTGAAAATAAAGAAAGCCCATGATGGAAAATTCGAAAATGAGAATAACGATAAGTGACTGCCAGGAACTAAAGGAAGGCACGAAAGGCTGTTTCTTATCGGCCTTATCCCAATGGTGAACATCGGTATGTTCTTCAATGGTTAGCTGCTGTGCATGATGGTGGAACTGTATGGGCAGTGTCCAAAGGAGCAGGATGATGGCAGACATGTGAATAAAGAATTTCATATGAATCATCCACCCCTTTCCTAAGAATATATTCATCATAACATGCTTTTAATCTGGGATATAGAAAAATGTTCCGACAAAATACTGAAAATTCCTTTTAATTAGAAAAATATTGAATTAACCTCTATAATGGGATTAGTGATAAAAAGGGGGCAATGCAGGATGGGATATTCTTTAACATGGGATTTGGATATCTTTTTTAAAGGAGGAAGCTCTTCTAAGGAGTTCCTGATTTTTTTAGATGAAATCAACGAGGAGGTAAAAGAATTAGACCGACTTGTAAACAATTTCAATCCGGTAGGAAATGATGAAATCAGTTTAATCCAGGCATTGGATCTTTTTAAAAATACAAATATGAAATCTTCGCAGGCAGGTGCTTTCATTGGATGCCTGGAAGCTCAAAATGCGCAGGATAAAAAGGCTGGTCAGCTGCGGGTCAAACAAATGAAGATAGTCGCTTCACTAAAAATGGTGTTAAGCAAGCTGGATGAAAAGTTGATACAGCTTGATGATGCATTTTTTAAAAAAATCCTCGAAAAAGAACCATTGAACGAAATTAAATTCGTATTGAATGAACGTCGGGAAAAGGCAAAGGAAAAGCTTTCCGTGAAAGAAGAATCATTAATCACCCAATTGGCCATGGACGGTTTCGAGGGTTGGAGCCAAATGTATGATACGATCGTCGGTTCAATGACCATCCCTTATAAGGGTGAAAAGCTTTCAGTGGGCCAAGCTGCGAATAAATTTTCTGATCCTGATGAAAGGGCCCGGAAAGAATTATTTACTGCGTGGGAACAGGCTTGGGAGGAAAAAAGTGACCTTTTTGCCCGGACTTTGAACCACTTGGCTGGCTTCCGTCTCAGTGTGAATGAAAAAAGGGGCTGGGATGATATTTTGAAAGAGCCTCTTGAAATAGGGAGGATGAAAAAAGAAACCCTCGAAAGCATGTGGAATGTAATTGCCGATCATAAGGAACCGCTTGTGAGGTTTTTAAAAAGGAAAGCGGAATTACTGGGTATGGATAAATTAAGTTGGGCGGATCTGGATGCACCGCTCGCTGTTACAGCAGAGTCCAAAGTAATGGATTATCAAGAAGGTGCAGATTTCATCATACAGCAATTCTCTAAGTTCGGCTCTCAATTGGCGAACTTCACCCAAAAGGCTTTTGAAGACAGCTGGATTGAAGCTGAAGACAGGCCAGGTAAGAGACCAGGCGGTTTTTGCACGGGCTTTCCATTAAATAAGCAATCAAGGATTTTCATGACGTATTCGGGCACCCCATCCAATGTATCGACATTGGCTCATGAATTGGGACATGCATTCCATTCTTATGCGATGAGGGATATCCATCCATTGAATCGGTCATATGCAATGAATGTGGCTGAAACCGCCTCCACTTTTGCTGAAATGGTCGTAGCGGATGCAGCTGTGAAGGAAGCGGCCAGTGAGGAAGAAAAGCTGGTGCTTTTAGAAGATAAAATTCAGCGTTCCGTGGCATTATTGATGAATATTCATGCCCGCTACTTATTCGAAACAAGGTTTTATGAAGATAGGAAGCAAGGATATGTCAGTGCCGAACGGTTGAGTGAACTGATGGTCGATGCACAAAAAGAAGCTTATGGCGATGCTTTGAGTGATTATAATCCAACGTTCTGGGCTTCAAAGCTCCATTTTTATATTACAGGAGTGCCATTTTATAATTTTCCGTATACATTCGGATACTTATTCTCATTAGGCATATACGCGAATGCCCTGAAAGAACCTGCAGGATTCGAAGAAAAATATATCGCCCTATTAAAGGATACCGGTTCCATGAAGGTCGAGGATTTGGCGGAGAAACATTTAGGAGTCGATTTAAAGACCCGGGATTTTTGGGAGGAAGCAGTTAATGCCTGTATGGAGGATGTAGAAGAATTCATGCGTTTGACCGACCCATTAGTCCGAAAAGCATAAGATGGGTTCAGGCTGGAATATGAACGAAAAAAGCGGATGTCCGGTTTAGGACATCCGCTTTCTTATTAAACTTTCTTCAGTTTAAATGGACTGACCATAAGTAATGATAATATAATCATGAGGGATAAGAAAAAGACCGGATGGAAATACGGGATGGCTAGATAACTTAAAGTAGCGATGCAGCCCGCAACCGTAATTGGCACTCCTGTAAAATATCCATTGCTTTCACTTATATTGAAGCGGGCGAGACGAAATGCGCCACAGCCAATATAGAAAACCGTGAAGAGTGTGCCAGGTGCTCCGAATTCTATCAATATTCCTTGGTATAATAATAGAGCCGGTGCAACGCCAAAGGATATGATGTCACACATGGAGTCAAGTTGCTTACCCAATTCCGATTCAATGTTGAATTTCCGTGCAACCATACCGTCAAAGCGATCTGCAAGGGCAGCCAGGAAGATTAAAAGCAGGCTTAAATTCAATTGGCCGTGCATCACGGCAATTATCGCAAATCCACCAAGGGATAAATTAATTAAAGTAAGTATATTTGCTGTTTGTGCTTTCACTTTTTTAATGGTTTGATCTAGGGCGTGTAATAAAAACATCTTTTCACTCCTTTCAAATGAAACAAATTAAAACAAAATATAGTAAACATAAGTATTTATTATATAATAATATTTTATTTAACACAATTTATGCAAGGGATTTTAGAATAATTTTACAATTTGGAGTGGTTTTATTTGTTTCAGTCTTTGTATCGCGTTCTTATTGAACTGACGAATGGTCAGTATTCATCAGGTTTATTAAAACACTTTAGCCAATCTCGTTGGAGCAGGCCCTTAATTTTATTTTATGTAAAAACATTCAACCTTAATCAAGAGGAATTTGGTAAGGAGTTAAAAGCATATACCAATTTGCACGAGCTATTTACAAGGCAGTTAAAGGCGGACGCGAGGCCAATTACGGCAGTCCCGTCTGCGGTAGCTTGTCCCGTGGACGGTGTTCTTGAGGATTCAGGGGAGATACGCGCTGATAAAAAGATCGTCGTTAAGGGAAAGGTATATTCAATGGAGGAAATGCTCGGGGATGAGCTTTTTTTGGAAAAGTACTTAGGCGGCAAATATCTCGTGTTATACTTAAGCCCGAGTCATTACCATAGGATCCATGCGCCAATCAAGGGTTCCGTAGTCAAACGTTGGACCCTTGGAAGGAAATCATATCCCGTTAATAAATGGGGGATGAAATATGGAAAAGAGCCTTTATCAAAAAATTATCGGACAATAACTGAACTTCAAAATGAAGCGGGAAATCTGGCAATGGTGAAAGTCGGGGCCATGTTCATAAATTCGATCGTCATTACTGATGAATCGGATGAATTGGAAAAAGGACAGGAATTTTCTTATTTCAGCTTTGGGTCCACAGTCGTGCTTCTTTTTGAAAAAGGAAGTTTTGAACTTGAAGGGAACATATCCATTCCCGCAGATATCCGTGTAGGTGAAACAATCGGATTCATGAGAGCCATCTAACTTCAAATGAAAATAAGAGGCTGACATTTGATGTCAGCCTATGTATTTCATATTAAAATATGGATCGGATTTTATGTGTTAGGGATCTTCGATGAATTTCCGTTTCTATGAGGCGGATGAAATCAGTACTCAACTTTAAATTCTGTGCTTTAAAATAGGATTCAAGCAACAGGTCATCAGATAGTTTTTGCATCAGAACGCCACTTATGGGCTGCTCACCTCCAGTAGGGATTGCGAGGAATAATTTAGTATTTACTTGCATATATTGATAAGTCTTCCTTGATGTACCCCTACTGTATCAGAAATAAACGTGGAGAACAATCGTTCTGTTATCCACAGATAAAAGTGGATAACCTGTGGTTAAGTTGTTTACAAGGTGAACGGAATGGTGCACATCAGTATGGAAAATGTTAGTAAAGTTATCCACAGGTTGAATAAATGAAATTTTTGTCGAAATCTTTTATGAATAATTAGTTCTTTGGTTCTGGTCTGCCTGCAAATTTCCCATTATTTAATAAAAAATGCCTTTCCATATCAGAAAACATACATTATGATGTTTCTTTACCGTCAGCCATTCTTTCCTAATTTTTTTTGAAAGTGGGCTGAAAATTCGATATGATGGAAACGGTAAATTTTAATGAAAATATAGAGGTGCCAATATGCTTAAATTATTTTTGCCGAGTGAACATGTTAAAAGCATTTTTAATATAGATCCTCAAGAATTGAAAAAAAGAGGGATTAAGGGCGTCATTACCGATTTGGATAATACTCTCGTTGAATGGGACAGGCCAACTGCCACCCCCGATTTAATCAAATGGTTCGACAATATGCGGGATCATGGGATTTTAGTGACGATTGTGTCCAATAATAATGAAAATCGGGTTCGGGCTTTTTCCGATCCGCTTCACATTCCGTTCATCTTCCAGGCCAGAAAACCGATGGCAAGGGCTTTCCATAAAGCCCGTAAGACAATGGGGCTGAAATTAGAAGAAACGGTGGTAATCGGCGATCAGTTATTGACGGATGTATTGGGAGGGAACAGAGGCGGATTTCATACGATCTTAGTGGTCCCTGTCGCACAAACCGACGAATTCAGAACAAGGATCAATCGTTATTTTGAAAGAAAGATCATGGCGTTTTTTAAACGAAAAGGAATGATAGAATGGGAGGATCACAATTGAACAATCATCAAGAATTAGTGTGCATCGGCTGCGGTGTGAAGGTCCAGACTGAAGATCCGAAGGAGTTGGGCTTTGCCCCTAAATCGGCTCTGGAAAAAGAGAGCATCGTTTGTCAGCGCTGCTTTAAATTGAAACATTATAACGAAGTTCAGGATGTATCCTTAACAGACGATGACTTCTTGAAAATCTTGAATAAAGTAGGCGAAACCGACTCTTTAATCGTCAAAATCGTCGATATTTTTGATTTCAATGGAAGCTGGCTGCCTGGCCTTCATCGATTTGTAGGAAGAAATGATGTTCTTCTAATCGGAAATAAGGTCGATTTATTGCCTAAATCCGTAAAACCGAACAAGTTGATCAATTGGATGAAGCAATCGTCCAAGGAATTGGGTCTTAACCCGGTCGATGTCCTGCTTGTCAGTGCGGAAAAGGGAAAGCACATACTTGAAGCGGCGGATGCGATCGAGCGGTATCGCAGAGGAAAAGATGTCTATGTGGTGGGCTGTACGAATGTAGGAAAATCGACTTTCATCAACCGTCTTATAAAAGAAGTGAGCGGTGAAAGTGATATCATCACGACTTCCCACTTCCCTGGGACTACTTTGGATATGATCGAAATTCCTTTGGATGATGAACAGGCATTGATCGATACACCAGGAATCATTAATCATCATCAAATGGCTCACTATGTGGACAAACGGGACTTCAAGGTGATTATGCCGAAAAAGGAAATCAAGCCGAGAGTGTACCAACTGAATGAAGGGCAGACGCTATTTTTCGGAGGGCTCGCCAGGTTGGACTATGTTTCAGGCGGAAGGCGTTCATTGACTTGCTACCTTTCGAATGAATTGAATATTCACCGTACGAAACTGGAAAAAGCCGATGAATTGTATAAAAATCATGCCGGGGAATTACTGACGCCTCCACGGCCAGAACAAATCGAGGAGTTTCCGAAGCTGATTCCACATGAATTCTCCTTGAAAGATGGTAAAATGGATATTGTGTTTTCTGGTCTTGGCTGGGTGACGGTCAATGAGCCAGGAGCGAAAATCGTCGCACATGTTCCAAAGGGCGTCAATGTGATCGTTCGCAAATCATTAATCTAAATATAGGGGTCGTCTAGACTATGAAAAAGATATATGGGGTAATGGGAGATCCAATTGCACATTCGATGTCACCGGACATTCATAATGATGCATTTGAAAAAGAAAATATAGAAGCGGTTTATCACCATTTTCTTGTGACGAAAGAAGGTTTGAACGATGCTGTGAAAGGCATGAAAGCCCTTGGTATAGAAGGGTTTAACATCACGATTCCTCATAAGACTTCAATCATCCCTTTTCTGGATGAAGTGGATGAACTGGCCCTTGCAATCGGGGCTGTAAATACGGTTGTTAACAAAAATGGTCGGTTTATAGGGTATAATACAGACGGAAAAGGATTTTTCAAATCTTTATGCGATGAAATATCAGGTGACATCAAGGCTAAAAAAACGTTAGTGATCGGAGCGGGCGGTGCTGCGCGTGCGATTTATTTTACCCTCGTGAAAGAAGGGGTAAAGCAAGTTGATATTGCAAACCGGACAAAGGAAAGAGCGGCCCAGCTTGTTTCTGATTGCCCATATGATAAAGTATCGAAGGCACTCTCGATTATCGAAGCGGAAGAAAGCTTATCACAATATGATTTAATCATCCAAACGACTTCTTCTGGAATGAGTCCTGAATTGGATCATTCACCGTTAAAGGTCGACCAGCTTAAAACCGGGGCAATTGTCAGTGACATCATCTATAACCCTCTGCAAACCAAGCTGCTGCGTGAAGCTGGGGAAAAAGGGGCCGAAACGCAAAATGGTCTGGGGATGTTCATCAACCAGGCCGCGCTCGCATTTGAGATATGGACAGGCATTATGCCGGATACAGCAAGAATGACAGATATTGTCTTGAACAAACTAGGAGGTAACACATGTTAACAGGAAAACAGAAAAGATTTTTACGATCAAAGGCCCATCACCTCAATCCAATTTTTCAAGTTGGTAAAGGCGGAGTCAATGATAATCTCATCAAGCAAATTGGTGAGGCGCTTGAAGTACGTGAATTAATCAAGGTCAGCATCCTGCAAAACTGTGAAGAGGACCGCAATGATGTGGGGCTTACTTTATCAAAAGGTGCACGGGCGGAATTGGTTCAGATTATCGGCAACACAATTGTGCTGTATAAAGAATCAAAAGAAAACAAACAACTTAAATTACCTTAAGGAACCTATCTATGAAAAAAATTGGAATTCTTGGCGGTACATTCAATCCTCCGCATATCGGGCATTTAATTATAGCCAATGAAGTGCTGGATGCCCTTGAGCTAGATGAAATCAGGTTCATGCCAAATCACGTTCCTCCACATAAGGAAAAATCGGAGGAAGTAACCGATATGGACAGGCTGGCCATGTTGGAAAACGCGATAGCCGGAAACCCATCTTTTTATATTGAGGGTATTGAAATAGAAAGAAAAGGCACATCTTATACGTATGACACGATAAAATTGCTGAAAGAACTTGAGCCAACCAATGAGTTCTATTTCATAATTGGCGCAGATATGATTGAATACTTACCGAATTGGCACCGTATCGACGAGCTGGTGCATATGGTCAATTTCGTCGGGGTGAAGCGCCCTGGATACAATGAAAAGACCTTATACCCAATCACGATGGTGAAAGTCCCCCAGATGTTCATTTCGTCTTCCATGATACGAAGGAAGTTAAGAACGGGGAAAACCGTGAAATATTTAATAGCAGATCCAGTGGTGAAGTATATTAAAGGGAATGGTTTATATGAATCGTGAGAAAGCATTGGCGCTGGTCAAAGAACAAATCACCGAGCACAGGTACATTCATACCTTGGGTGTGGTCGAGTCAGCGATTGAACTTGCTGAACGGTATGGTGCCGACGTCAAAAAAGCGGAACTGGCAGCCATTTTCCATGATTATGCAAAATTTCGTCCAAAAGAAGAAATGGAGCAAATTATAATCGCTGAAAAAATGGACCCGGCATTACTTGAATACAATATGGAGCTGTGGCACGCTCCTGTCGGGGCTTATTTGGTGAAAAAGGAAGCTGGCATTCAGGACGCCGAAATCTTGGATGCGATTGCCTATCACACGTCTGGCAGGGTTGGCATGAGCCTTTTGGATAAAGTCGTATACCTTGCTGACTATATCGAGCCGGGACGTTCTTTTCCCGGTGTCGACGAAGTCAGGCAGACAGCAAAGCAAAATTTGGATCATGCTGTCATCCAGGCTTTAAGGAATACAGTTGTTTTTTTAATGAAAAGGAATCAGGCAATTTACCCTGACACATTTAAGACATATAATGATTTAATCATGAATTTGAAGGAGAAGATGTAATGACTGAACGTGAACTTCTTGTAATTGCAGCAAAAGCGGCGGATGATAAAAGAGCGGAGGATATCGTGGCATTGAACATGCAAGGTATTTCCCTTGTAGCGGATTACTTTTTGATCTGTCACGGTAATTCCGAAAAACAAGTACAAGCTATAGCTCGTGAAATGAAGAGTAAAGCTGATGAATCAGGAATCAATGTAAAGCGTCTTGAAGGTTTTGACGAGGCGAAATGGGTGCTTGTGGATCTAGGCGATGTAGTGGCACACATTTTCCATAAAGATGAAAGAAACTACTATAACCTCGAACGTTTATGGGGAGATGCACCTTTTGAAGATCTAGAGAGTGAACTGACTTCATGACTTACGAACGCTTTGCCTATGTATACGATGAATTGATGAAGGACGCACCTTATGAAAAATGGCTGATGATCCTTACGGCGAAGCTGGAACAGTATGGAGTTGGTGGAAGGAAAGTCCTGGATTTAGCGTGTGGAACCGGGGAAATGACCGTTGAATTGGCGCAGCACGGATTCGAAGTCACCGGCGTGGATTTATCTGATGAAATGCTTCTTGTCGCTAATGAAAAAGCGGTTAAGCTTGGATTATCGATTCCGCTTTTCCAGCAGAATATGGCAGAACTTGAAGGGCTTGGCCAATTTGATTGTGTCACGATTTTTTGTGATTCGCTGAACTACCTTCGTGATGAAGAGGATATAGTCAAGACGTTCAGCCGGGTTCATGAGCATTTGAAGGATGGCGGATTATTTCTGTTTGATATCCATTCCATTTATAAAATGGAAGAAATCTTTGGTGATAATACGTTTGCTGTCAATGGTGAAGAAGTATCCTATATATGGGATTGCTTTCCGGGTGAAGAACCTTACAGTGTGGAACATGATTTAAGTTTTTTCGTAAGGGACGATGAAAGCGGGCTTTATGACCGTTTTGATGAGTTGCATTATCAACGGACCTATCCGGTTGAACAATATAAAAACTGGTTGGAGCAAGCAGGTTTCAAGGTTTCTGAAATTCTGGCGGATCTTGAAGAAGCACCGCTTGTAAAGGAAACCGAAAGAATCTTGTTTGTAGCCAGTAAATGATAAAGAGGTCAAGATCCCCCGTTCGTACATCAGTCTGTACGATTGGAGGTCTGACCTCTTCTTTTTTTTTGCTTTTAGCAGGAATCGAGATCTTGATTACGAATTTTAATAAGGATGGTCGAACTGTTTTTCAACTTCGTGAAGATCCTCTGCAAACTTTTCATGTGTCGCTTGAAAAAGATGATGGAACATTTCCCCGGTTTCAGCTTCTAAAACCTTGATCCCCTCACCTGTTATTCCACCCTTTACACAAACCTTTTCCTGTAAGGTCGGCAATGTATAAACCCCTTTGCCGAGCAATTCCCCTAAGCCAACCAGCATATTCTCAGTCAAAGTCGTAGCCGTTTCTTTATCTATCTTCGTCGTTTGGCAAGCCGCCTCAATAAAAGCTTGAGCTAAATAGCTGAAAAAGGCAGGACCGCAGCTGACGATATCGGAAGCTACCCGGGTGATATCATTTTCAATGATGACCGGTGCCGATATGGCGGAAGCCAAATCAAATAAAGTTGACACTTTCTCCTTACTGCAGCTCTTGCTGAAACTCAGTAACGATACCCCTGAACCCACACGGTTCGTTATGCTCGGGATAAAACGGGCACAGGGGGCATTCACTGCCGATTCGAGCTGGGAGACTGAAACCGGGCTTGTGATGGAAATAACCAGCTGATCCCTTTTTATATGGTGTTTGATGCCTTGTAATAGGCTGTTAATCTGCAATGGTTTTACACAGAGAAAAATAAAGTCCGCTTGTTCGACGATTTCGGCTGCGCTTTCCGCGACCTTGATACCCGAGTGTTTCTCCTTCAGCACCAATGCTTTGGAAAGCGTACGATTTGTAATGATTAGATCTGCCGGATTCAATATCTTTGCCTCCAGCCATGCCTCAATTAAAATGGTACCCATATTGCCGGTTCCGATAACACCGATTTTCTTCAATTCCGATCAACTCCTCTCACTTAAAGCGATTGATTCTCCTAAAAACACTATGTATTTTTAATCTGTCCTATGACAAAGTATCGTGCGAAATCCAATAAGGAGGTAAAGAAATGGAAGGAATTTCAAAAAAGAAGATGACGATGATAAGCGTTGCCGTGGCATTTCTAGCAGCAGGCATTTACTTTTTTTTGCAACAAGGGGAGAGTCCGGCTGATACGGAAGATATATTTCCCGTTACTACAAAAGAAGCTGAAATGGAACAAAGTGTAAATGAGTCCGCTGCGGAAGCTGAGATCATTAAAGTGGACGTTAAAGGAGCGGTCAAGTCCCCGGGCATATTTACTGCACAGGCAGGTGACCGGGTGATTGATTTGATTTCAGCTGCGGGCAGTTTTACGGACAAGGCTGATACGGATAAAGTGAATTTTGCCCAAATCGTCGAAGATCAAATGGTCATTTATGTTCCGGAAATAGGTGAAGAAGACAAAGGGAAGTTGGAGAATATACAAGTCGGGTCGTCTGGTGATGCCGTCACTAAGGGGATGTCAGGAGGACTGGTGAACTTGAATACAGCGACACTGGAAGATTTGGAAACCTTGACGGGAATTGGACCATCCAAAGCGAATGCGATCCTGGAATACAGGGAGACGGTAGGGAAATTCAAGGAGGTCGATGAATTGAAGAAGGTTACGGGAATCGGCGATAAAACGTTTGAAAGGTTACGGGATTCCATTTCAGTGAAATGAATGATTGAATATGCTACACAAATGGACAGGAAGAGGGTAAAATTGAAGAAAATCATTCTAGTGGTAAGGGGATACAACATGAACAGAATTAGTTGGGATCAATATTTCATGGCACAAAGCCATTTATTGGCTTTAAGAAGCACATGTACACGCCTCACGGTAGGGGCGACCATCGTCAGGGACAACCGAATCATTGCGGGGGGATATAATGGGTCCATTGCAGGGGGGACGCATTGTATTGATGACGGCTGTTATGTAATTGATAATCATTGTGTCAGAACGATACATGCAGAAATGAATGCACTTTTACAATGTGCGAAATTTGGGGTGCCTACTGATGGAGCGGAAATATATGTGACGCATTTTCCGTGTCTTCAGTGCTGTAAATCACTCATCCAAGCTGGCATAAAGGCTGTTTATTATGCCGAGGATTACAAAAACCATCCATATGCCCTCGAATTATTTAAACAGGCTGGTGTCAAGACCGAGAAGGTTGAAGCAAAAGGGGCCATCGATGTTAATGGAAAACAAAAAAAAGACTTTGTATTCTTATTGCTAGCTCAACTTGAACGAACAGGCCTTGGAAAAGAAGATTTATTGGAGCTGGAAAAACAGGCCAATCAGATATTTGAAAATTAAATAGGACGGAGGGCAGGCATGGCCAGACAACTTATCTTACTGGCCGTTTCAGCCACCTTTGGTGTTACGGCCCATTCTCTTTTAAATGTAAGGCTGCTGATCATTATCCTTATATTTCTCTGTTTCCTTTATTTTTCGGTGGGGTTAAGTGTGAAGGCCCTTGCTTTTCATTTGGTGATCATGGGGATATTTTTAGGGGCCGCCTCCTTCTCCGATCACCGAAACAAAACTGCCTATGATGGAACGGAAAGCCAATTTATCATCACGTTTACCGACCAACCGAATATAGATGGAAATTCATTAAAAGGTTTCATTGGCAGTGAGAAAGGCGAACGGTTAGTACTTCGTTATAAAATCACCACCGAATTGGAGCAGGAAAATCTAAGTAAGTTTCTGCGAATCGGTTTATCATGTCCGGCTGAAGGGACATTGCAAATTCCGGAGGAAAACAGGAATGAAAACAGTTTCAATTACCAGCGTTATCTTTTCCGCCAAGGCATCCATTGGATATTCAAAGTGGATTCCATTTCATTTCAAGAATGCAAAGAGGGCGGAAGCTCGATTCTAGTTTCGATTCGTAATTTGCGCTTAAAGGGGATTTCATATATTAGAGAACACTTTCCTGAGGAATCGAGCGGTTTTGTCACAGCTCTCATATTCGGCGACCAGACATATATAGATGAAGGCGACCTTACTAATTATCAGCGTTTGGGTTTGGTTCATTTACTGGCGATTTCCGGTCTTCATGTCAGTTTTTTAACGGGGATGTTATTTTACATCGGCATCAGGGTTGGGAATACACGGGAAAGAATGATGGTGGCCATCTTACTCTTCCTTCCGGTTTACATGTTACTTTCAGGTGCCAGTCCATCAGTGGTGAGATCCTGTTTAATGGCTATGCTTTTCTTTCTGCTTCTGCTATTCAAGAAGCGGGTTTCGGCGGGAGCCGCAATCGGCTCGACTTATATGGCACTATTGTTTTTTCGGCCTAATATGCTCTATGATATAGGTTTTCAGCTTTCATTCGCGGTCACATTCTCCATTATCATGTCTTCAAGCATCTTCTTTCAATATCCGAAGAAAACGCTGCAGCTGTTCATCCTCAGTACCATCTGCCAATTGGCAGCCCTTCCGATTTTGCTTTTTCACTTTTTTGAAGTATCTTTCCTTGGCGTGTTTCTGAACGTATTGTATGTTCCACTTTATTCCATCATATTGCTGCCATTTTCACTGATTTCCCTCCTCATTCATTTATTACTGCCTTCCTTAGGTCAACCTCTCATATCATTATTGAATTTCACCTTCGTAGTCTGCAATGAAGCCGCGGATGCAGCATCGGATTTGCCGCTGGCCTCCATTCCGTTTGGAAAGCCACCTTTCCTCATGATGTCATTACTTGTTATTTCCCTTTTAGGGTTGGGCATGACTTGGGAAGCATCCTTTGAAAAAAGTAAAATCTGGTGCGGAATAATAATTGTCCTTTTACTTTTGCAATATAACTTACAAAGGTTCTCGCCTTTTGGTGAAGTGCAAATCATCGACGTTGGACAAGGTGACTCCATTTTAATTATCCTGCCTTTCAATCGCGGTAATTATTTGATTGATACGGGTGGACAAATTACATTTCCAATCGATACATGGGCAATAAAGCGAAAGAAGTTCAACACGGCAGATGATATCATTATTCCATTATTGAAAAGTAAAGGAATCCACCAATTGGACAAACTGATTTTAACCCATGCGGATGCAGATCATATGGGAAGTGCAAAAGAATTAATAGAACATTTTAAAGTTGCGGAGATCATCATTGGAGGCTGGAGTGAAGAGCAATACAGGGATATGGATTTTGTATCCGTGGCAAGAGATAAAAAAATGAAAATGACTGTCCTGAAAAGGGGGGACCATTGGGTTGCGGGCGGAGCGCCTTTTGCTGTGCTAAGTCCATTTGAGAAAGAAGAAAATAAGAATGATTCATCCATAGTTCTATTCACGGAGCTTGGGGGATTGTCATGGTTATTGACAGGCGATATGGGAGAAGAAGGGGAAAGGGAACTAATGAGAACATTTCCGCAGTTGCAGGCAGATATCTTGAAGGTCGGTCACCATGGCAGTAAAACTTCTTCTTCCGTGCCCTTCCTTGAACAGCTGCAGCCGAAAGCGTCGCTTATTTCAGTTGGAAAAGATAACCGCTACGGTCACCCCCATGGAGACGTAATTGGGAATCTCGAGGGAAATGGCATAAAAGTGTTCAGGACGGACGAGGATGGTTCTATTATTTACAAGTATTACAAAAGCAGTGGAACCTTTCGGAAGACTCTCCCATAGTATATAGAAAATCAAAAAGAAAGAGACTGCAGCGGCAGCCTCCATCAGGAAAAATAAGTGCATGTAATGAATGAAATCAGGATCCGACAGCTTTAATGACGACAGCTATGGTGAACATGGCAGCGAAAAATACAAAAGAACCGATGAATCCTATAGCGGAATCAGCGACGTCATCTGTTTTTGATTGAACATTCTTTTCGAATTCGTTCATTATTTACCCCTCCTATTTCTGCTAATAGTATAAAACATTACCAAAAAAAAATCTACAGGCTTCATTCCTTCATTTCCTTTACTGACAAGAGTTGTCACAAATAGTTTGGGATTTTGAGGTCAAAATAGAAGTACAAACAAAGTAAGCGAAAAAGAAAAATGCTCATTTGTTCTACATGAATACTCTACCCGCTTTCAAGGAAGATTACCCGGGCCTCTCTTGAAAGTGTTCATATAGATCCGGAATTAGCCCTTTTAAGGGCTAGTTCCCTTTATAGCTTGTCAAATGGTCCATCCACCTATACCATTAGAGAAGAATACATAGTAAAGAGGCGGATTCTATTGGTATTAGACGTTTGGAAAAGTATAAAAAAAGGGCAATTCGCGCCAGTATACTTGTTATATGGGACGGAAGCCTATCTAATTAATGAAACAAAGCAGCTATTGATCGAGAATGTCCTTCACGAAGATGAGATGGATTTTAACTTTTCTCAATTTGATTTAGAAGAGACGCCTGTTGAAACTGCGCTTGAAGATGTCGAAACCCTTCCGTTTATCGGGGAAAGGCGCCTTGTTTTCATGCAAAACCCATTTTTTTTGACAGCTGAAAAAACGAAGTCAAGAGTTGAACATAATGTGAAAAGACTGGAAGCGTATTTGGCTGACCCGGTTCCATATTCTATTGTCGTATTGACCGCACCTTATGAGAAGCTGGATGAACGGAAAAAAATCACCAAGGAACTGAAGCGTAAGGCGGTTCTCGTTGAAGCGAAGAAGCTTGGTGATCATGAGTTAAAGGGGTGGGTGAA
The DNA here is from genome assembly GCF_044762675.1 of Peribacillus sp. NPDC096448. NCBI lineage: Bacteria > Bacillati > Bacillota > Bacilli > Caryophanales > Bacillaceae > Peribacillus > Peribacillus sp. NPDC096448. The sequence continues at coordinate 351,726 of NZ_JBIWEU010000001.1, forward strand.
GGAGAGGGTCGAAGCTTCTTCAGTCCGAATAGATGAGCAGGCTACAGAGCTTTTACTTGAACTTGCAGGAACGAATCTGATGATGCTGACGAATGAACTGGATAAAATGGTGCTTTATACGGAAGCTGATAAACACATTACAGTCGAGGTAGTGGAAAAGCTGGTCGCTAAATCCCTTGAACAGAATATCTTCACACTTGTTGATCATGTGTTACAGCGGAAGATGGAGAGTGCCATGACGATACTGCACGATCTTCTCAGGCAGAATGAAGAGCCGATCAAGATCTTGAGTGTCATGGCAGGACAGGTCAGGCTCATGTATCAAGTGAAGGAGCTTTCCCGTCAGGGCTATAGCCAGCAAAAAATTGCAGGTCAACTGAAGGTGCACCCTTACAGGGTAAAGCTGGCACTTGAAAAGACGGGGAAATTCCAGGAACGCGAGTTGTTGAGCATCATGAACGACTTAGCGGAAGCTGATTATAAAATGAAGACCGGCCAAGCAGATAAGGCAATCACGCTTGAGCTGCTGCTTTTAAAAATTAGATGATAAAAAAGGTGGCAGATATCCTGTCACCTTTTTTATGCAAAAAACGGCACAAAAAAAACGATCCGATTGGATCGTTTAATTTTTTGTCATTATGCGTTAAGAGCGTTAAGTCTTTTCGCTAAACGAGATTTTTTACGGGCTGCCGCATTTTTATGGATTAATCCTTTAGATGCAGCTTTGTCTAATTTCACAGCAGCTGTTAAAAGAGCTTCTTTAGCAGCTTCAACGTTTTCACCAGCTAATGCAACTTCAGCGTTTTTCACTGTAGTACGCATAGTTGATCTAACAGTAATGTTATGAACGCGTTTTTTGTCGTTGATTTTTACACGTTTAATAGCAGATTTAATGTTTGGCATTCCGTTCACCTCCTACAAAGAAATCGAGATTATATGAACTCGACTTTTCAAATCCATATCAAATAGCACAAGTGATATTCTATCAGACTGCTCATAAATATGCAATACTTCAGATTGAGAATCGAAAAGGAATTATAATTTCGGGAAAAAATTCATCTCGTCATCACTCATTGTACCAAAAAAATGAATAATAAAAAAGCAAAAACGACAGAATGTTTAAGAGAGACTATTGAAAATACTAGATTAGATACAATTCAAACATCAGGAGGCCGTTATGGAAAATAATTTGGACCTTAGTGAATACGGAATTCGTACAGATTTGGCGATTGAAGCAAAGGAGATAGCCCTTGAACATAAAGGTGTAGTAGAGGAAGTGGATGTATCCCGTATTGAAGGGGTCATTATTAAAGAAAAAGAAGTGGATGATCTGAAGGTATCCTTAGTCGAGGTCACGGCTGAGGGAGAAAAAGAAATCGGTAAGAAACAGGGCAGTTATTTGACCATCGAGGTCCAGGGAATCCGCCAGCAGGATACGGAAACTCAGCAACGGGTGGAAAAGGTGTTTGCCAACGAACTGGCTTACTTCTTGAAAAGAAATAAAATCACCAAGGAAAGCAGTTGTTTGGTCGTCGGTCTTGGTAATTGGAATGTTACCCCCGATGCTCTGGGACCTGCAGTCGTTGAGAACCTTGTAGTCACAAGACATTTGTTCGAATTGCAGCCTGAATCCGTCAAGGAAGGCTATCGGCCGGTCAGTGCGATTTCCCCAGGGGTGATGGGGATTACGGGAATCGAGACGAGTGACATCATAAAAGGAGTCATCGAAAAAAGTAATCCAGATTTCCTGATCGTCGTTGATGCATTGGCTGCCCGTTCGATCGATCGTGTGAATGCAACGATTCAAATTACGGATACAGGGATCCATCCAGGGTCTGGTGTAGGAAATAAACGTAAAGAATTAAGTCAGGCTACACTGGGAGTTCCAGTTATAGCAATTGGAATACCTACCGTCGTGGATGCCGTATCGATTGCAAGCGATACGATTGATTATATTTTGAAGCATTTTGGCAAGGAAATGAATGAAGGGGACAGACCATCACGTTCACTGGCACCTGCTGGATTCAGTTTTGGAAAGCGGACAAAGCTGACCGAAGAGGATATGCCAGGTGAAAAGGAACGCCAAACCTTCTTGGGAATGATAGGTGTCCTCCCTGATGAAGAGAAGAGGAAATTGATCTATGAAGTGCTTTCGCCACTTGGTCATAATTTAATGGTTACACCGAAAGAAGTAGATGTTTTCATCGAGGATATGGCCAATTTGATAGCCAATGGTTTAAATGCAGCCTTGCATCATTCAATAAATCAAGATAATGCCGGCTATTATACCCGTTAAATCACTTTCAGTGCCCAAAAATGGTGTTCTACCCTTTCTAGCAAAGTCATAGGTATTAATAGACAAGCTATAGAGAGGGTGGAAGGATGAAAAGAAGAAATTCCCCAGGAATCATAACAGCCATTCATGGATCAACGATAATAAAAACTTTTCTAGGTATTCTCGCCTTGCTTCTTTTTGTTTTTTCAGTCAGTGGGGTCATGACTTCCCTAAGACCGGAGTATCGGATATCTTCTAACTCCGTACATACTGTAGCCAATCAATTCTCGGGAAAAATGCTGTTTTCGATGCTGGCCAATGAAAATCATTATCTTTTTAATGCCCTGCCGGAAGGTAAGCAGGAATCGATCATCACGAATCAATTGATAAAAGTCTCGACCAACATTTCATTGGAGGACCCGCGAAGTTTACTGGGAAGGGAGCTTCCTGGCTTTTCGATTTTTGATAATGAGATCCTCGTTGCTGGGGAAGGAACGAATTATACGAATATGCCGTATGAATCTTCACCGCCAGTGGATGTCCTGAATGAAGAAAGGGATGCATCCCTGCAAAACCTGGATGAGATTGAAGAACCGGATAAAGGAGTGGCCAATCAGCCGAATCAAACGACCAATGGCCGGAAAGTGGTCGAGATTTACCATAGCCATAACCGGGAATCGTATCTTCCTTATTTAAAGGGCGTGACCGAACCGGACCTAGCCTACCATTCTAAAATCAATATTACGAAACTCGGGGAACGGATGGTTGAAGATTTGGCTGATAAGGGGATCGGTTCATCGCTCGATAAAACGGATATCATGGGAAATCTCAATAATAAAGGATTGAATTATGCCAAATCCTATCAAGAGTCTCGGAAATCCGTACAGACTGCGTTGGCTACCAACAAAGATCTAGAATATATCATTGATATCCATCGTGATTCTAAACGAAAAAAAGATACGACCATTAACATTAGCGGTAAAGATTATGCCAAGATTGCCTTCGTGGTCGGGGGCAATAACCCGAACTTCGAAAAAAATGCAGCGCTTGCCAATAAGCTTCATAAAGCTTTGGAGAAAAAATACCCTGGCATTTCACGAGGGGTTATGAAACAAGGCGGAGCGGGGCAGAATGGAGTATACAATCAGGATTTGTCAAGCAATGCCATGCTCATAGAAATTGGCGGTGTTGATAATACTTTCGAGGAAATGTACTTGACCGTTGATGCCTTTACCGATGTTTTCAGTGAATTTTACTGGGATGCCAAAGCGGTTGATAAAACGACTGGGGAATCGGAAGCGAAGTAATTTGAAAGGAGTTCTCTTATCATGGTTCGATTTTGGTTGAAATGTACAGGGATTGTGCTCGTATTATTTTTAGGTGTTCTGATCGGGATGCAGCAAGCGAATGACGGGATGAAAAAAATGAAGGGGTATGAAGATCCCTCTTTGAATAGTGCATTCATCATTAACCAATCGGACCAAGGGGAGATGGAAGCGGATATCCTTGGTGAAAAAGTGACGAGTCATGATTTGGAGACGAAAAAAGAAAAGCTTGAAGAAATGAAAGCCTTCAACTTTTTCTCATCGATCGGCAAAACGCTTGGAGAGACTATATCAGGTGCCTTTCAAGCACTTATTGATATGATTTAGGTATGAAATGAGTTGAGTTGAGTGTGCCCTGACAAAAGGCTGCATCCGAATCCTGGATGCAGCCTTTTTTTATCCTTTGCCCTGCAATGATGCTTCTTTTGTAACTATTCTGTTGAATCTTGCATTTTCTATTGATATAATAAAAAATAGTGTATTGTGTCGACTAGTGGGAGTGAACGTCATGAATAGAGAAGAAAAATTAAAAAGACAATCAAAAATTCGTAACTTTTCCATCATCGCTCATATTGATCATGGTAAATCAACATTGGCGGATCGTATCATTGAGAAAACGAACGCCATGACTCAGCGTGAAATGAAGAGTCAGCTGTTGGATTCCATGGATTTAGAGCGTGAGCGTGGAATTACGATTAAATTGAATGCGATTCAATTGAAATATAACGCGAAAGATGGAGAAGAATACATCTTCCATCTCATTGATACACCGGGACATGTCGATTTTACGTATGAAGTGTCACGAAGCCTTGCAGCTTGTGAAGGCGCTGTCCTTGTTGTCGATGCGGCACAGGGAATTGAAGCCCAAACGCTTGCAAATGTGTATTTAGCTTTGGACAACAACCTGGAAATCATTCCGGTCATCAATAAAATTGATTTGCCGAGTGCAGATCCGGAACGGGTGCGCGGAGAAATCGAGGAAGTGATCGGATTGGATGCTTCCGATGCAGTTTTGGCTTCGGCTAAAGCCGGAATCGGAATCGAGGAGATTTTGGAACAGGTCGTTGAATTGGTTCCAGCTCCGAAAGGTGATCCAGATGCTCCTTTCAAGGCGCTTATTTTCGATTCACTGTTTGATGCGTATCGCGGTGTAGTTGCCTATATCCGTGTTGTTGAGGGTTCGGTTAAAGTGGGCGACAAAATCAAAATGATGTCCACTGGCAAGGAATTCGATGTCACCGAATTGGGTGTCTTCAATCCTAAGACCCAGCTTCTGGATGAACTGAACGTCGGTGATGTAGGTTTTCTTACGGCATCCATTAAAAACGTTGGTGATACGACTGTTGGTGATACGATTACAAGTGCCGTGAATAGTGCGACAGAACCATTGCCGGGTTACAGAAAGATGAATCCGATGGTATATTGCGGTTTATACCCGATTGACGCATCGAAATTCAATGATTTACGGGATGCATTGGAGAAACTGGAATTGAACGATTCAGCGCTGCAGTTCGAAGCGGAATCATCGCAAGCATTGGGCTTCGGTTTCCGTTGCGGATTCCTTGGACTCCTTCATATGGAAATCATCCAGGAACGGATTGAACGTGAATTCAAAATCGATCTGATCACCACTGCACCGAGTGTTATTTATGATGTGGTGCAAACGGACGGAACGGTCCTGCAAGTGGATAACCCGTCCAATATGCCCGATGCTCAAAAGATCGAACGTGTCGAGGAGCCATACGTCAAAGCGACAATGATGGCACCGACAGAGTTTGTCGGGGCCATCATGGAAATCTGTCAAAATAAACGCGGTAACTTCATTGATATGGAATATATCGATGAGACTCGTGTGAGCATTCATTATGAAATTCCATTATCGGAAATCGTGTATGATTTCTTCGATCAATTGAAATCCAATACAAGAGGCTATGCTTCATTCGATTATGAGTTGATCGGCTACAAACCGTCCAAGCTTGTGAAGATGGATATCTTACTGAATTCTGAAACTGTCGATGCTTTAAGTTTCATCGTTCATAAGGACTTTGCTTATGAACGCGGTAAAGTCATTGTTGAAAAACTGAAGAAATTGATTCCAAGGCAACAATTCGAAGTGCCGATCCAAGCGGCGATCGGTCAAAAAATCATCGCCCGTTCTTCGATTAGTGCAATGCGCAAAAACGTATTGGCTAAATGTTACGGCGGCGATATTTCCCGTAAACGTAAGTTGCTCGAAAAACAGAAAGAAGGTAAAAAGCGGATGAAACAAGTAGGTTCCGTTGAAGTTCCGCAAGAAGCTTTCATGGCTGTTTTGAAAATGGATGATACGACACCAAAAAAATAAATAAAATAAACGATAGTTAGAAAAAAGAGGGTAGAGGGGATCTAGCCTCTTTTTCTATCGACTCATTCGATTAAAAGGTTGTGAACACAATGATCAAAAGCGCCTACCTCCATATACCATTTTGTGAACATATTTGTCACTATTGTGATTTCAATAAAGTATTTTTGCAGGGACAGCCGGTCGACGAATATTTACAGATGATGAAAAGGGAAATGGTGATGCAGCTTTCCAAATACCCGACTGCAGGTTTGGATACGGTTTTCGTCGGTGGAGGGACACCGACCTCCCTGGATGAAAAGCAACTTGCATTCTTATGTGAAGCAATCAATGAAACCCTCCCCTTTGATCCCATGAAAGCTGAATATACATTCGAAGCCAATCCAGGGGATCTTTCAAGGGAAAAACTCGAGATCCTTTATGATTCAGGGGTCAATAGACTTAGCTTTGGGGTGCAAAGCTTCAATGATGAATTATTAAAGCGGATTGGCCGGACTCACCGGGCATCTGAAGTCTATGAAACGATTCATTTGGCTCAAGAGGTTGGCTTTACGAATATAAGCATCGACTTGATTTATGGATTGCCGGGCCAAACGATGGAAGATTTCAAGGATACGCTGGATAAAGCGATTGCCCTTCAATTGCCGCACTATTCCAGCTACTCACTGATCGTTGAGCCGAAAACGGTTTTTTATAATCAGATGCGAAGGGGTAAATTAAACCTGCCGCCGCAGGAGCTCGAGGCTTCGATGTATGAGAGGCTGATGGAAGAGATGGAGAAGCATGGTCTGCATCAATATGAAATCAGTAATTTTGCCCGAGCTGGGTTTGAAAGCAAGCACAACCTGACATATTGGGATAATGTGGAGTATTATGGGATTGGTGCCGGTGCACATGGCTATACTGGAGGTAAAAGGGTGGCCAATCATGGGCCTGTGAAGAAATATATCACTCCGTTGCTGGCGAACGAGCTGCCTGTGTTGGAAGAACACCCAGTTCCGCTTCATGAACGGATGGAAGAGGAGATGTTTTTGGGTCTCCGGAAAACGGAAGGAGTTTCATTGGAAATCTTCAAGAATAAATTTTTTGTAGAAATGACGGAGATTTTCAGGAAACCGCTCGAAGAAGGATCGGCAAAGGGTTTGCTTAAGGTGGAAGGCGGGTTTGTGCGCTTGACTGAGCGGGGCAAACTTCTAGGAAATGAAGTGTTCCAAACATTTTTAGGCGTGATTGATCCCGACTGAAGGAAATCAGTGTTATTTTAACGATGAATAAGCGGTTTTCATTGTTGACATCATAAGCTGCATTTGATAATTTATTAGTATATTAGCACTCGATGAGACAGAGTGCTAACAGAGGTGATCATACATGCTAACTGATCGTCAATTATTGATTCTACAAGTGATAATCGAGGATTTCATCCATTCTGCCCAGCCAGTCGGGTCACGAAGCTTGTCGAAGAAAGATGAAATTACGTTCAGCTCTGCCACAATTCGCAACGAAATGTCTGATCTTGAAGAAATGGGATTTTTAGAAAAAACCCATACATCTTCCGGTAGGATCCCCTCTGAAAAAGGGTATAGATATTATGTGGATCATTTACTTTCTCCTCAAGCTCCGAAAAAGAATGAAATGAAGATATTAAAATCCGTTTTTGTAGAACGAATTTATGAATTGGAAAAGATCGTTCAGAAGTCAGCGAAAATACTTTCGGAACTGACGAATTATACGGCAATTGTACTCGGGCCAAAAGTGAATGAGCATAAGCTGAAAAAAATCCAGATCATTCCTTTAAGTCCTGAAACGGCAATAGCCATCATTATTACGGATACAGGTCATGTGGAAAATCGAATGATTTCCTTACCGCCTTCTTTTGATATAAATGAAATTGAAAAGATGGTAAACATATTGAATTCCCGTTTGGTCGATGTTCCGCTAGTTGATCTAAAGGATAAGATCTATAAGGAAGTGGCAGTTCTATTGAGCCGCCACATTCATAACTATGGATCGATGGTCTCGATCCTTGCGGAGACCCTGACGGACACAAAGCCCGAAAAAATATTTTTCGGCGGGAAAACGAATATGTTGAGGCAGCCGGAGTTCCATGATATTGCTAAAGTAAGTACGCTTTTATCGATGATTGAGCAGGAACAGGGATTTTATGAACTAATTACTCAAAATCCATCGGGCATCCACGTCAAGATCGGCCGTGAAAATCAAAACACAGTGCTCGATGACTGCAGTTTGATTACGGCAACCTACTCAATCGGGCAGGAGCAAGTTGGCACATTGGCCATATTGGGTCCAACGAGAATGGAATATTCGAGAGTGATCAGTTTGCTTTCGTTTTTCTCGAAAGATTTAACGGCCCTGATGACAAAACTGTATCAAAAATAGTAGCAAAGGTAATATTGTTAAGGTGGCGGAGGAGTATATTCCGCGGCCTGGCATATTACTTTAGCATAAATTGTATTACCCTTTTAGGGAGGTGAGATTGTGACAGAAAATAAAAACGAAGAACAAACATTGGAAAATGAAACAATCGAGGAAAGCGCTGCAGAAGCAGTTTTCGCTGAAGAAGAAATTCCAGCGGAAGAAAACGATGGTCCGGTTGAAAAAGATGAACTTCAATTGGCTCAAGAAAAGATTGCCGAACTTGAGGCGAAAATCGAGGAAATGGATAACCGTTATCTTCGTCTGCAGGCCGATTTTGATAATTCAAGACGCCGTGCCAAGCTTGATATGGAGGCGGCTCAAAAATATAGAGTTCAAAGTATTGCTAGTGATTTAGTGGAGGCTCTTGATAATTTTGAAAGAGCTACAAAAATCGAAGCGGAAAATGAACAAACGAAATCCTTGCTATCTGGCATGGAAATGGTCTACAAAGCGATTACTGATGCATTGGCTAAAGAAGGCATCGAACCGATCAGTTCGGTTGGCGAAGAGTTCGATCCGCGTTTGCATCAAGCGGTCATGCAAGTTCAAGATGAAAACTTCGGTTCGAATATCGTCGTCGAGGAATTCCAAAAAGGATACCTTCTTAAAGACCGTGTGATTCGACCTGCAATGGTAAAAGTGAACGAATAAGATTTTTACATATAAATAATTGGGAGGTAGTGAAACTATGAGCAAGATTATTGGTATTGACTTAGGTACAACAAACTCTTGTGTATCTGTACTGGAAGGCGGGGAACCAAAAGTAATCCCGAATCCCGAAGGAAACCGTACGACACCATCCGTAGTGGCATTCAAAAATGGAGAAAGGCAAGTAGGGGAAGTGGCAAAACGCCAAGCGATTACAAACCCTAACACGATCATTTCCATTAAACGCCATATGGGTACCAACCATAAAGAAGTAATTGAAGGAAAAGAATACTCACCTCAAGAAGTTTCTGCAATCATCCTTCAATACTTGAAATCATACGCTGAAGAGTATCTTGGCGAAAAAGTTACTAAAGCGGTTATCACTGTACCTGCTTACTTCAATGATGCAGAACGTCAAGCAACTAAGGATGCTGGTCAAATTGCCGGCCTTGAAGTAGAACGTATCATCAACGAACCGACAGCTGCAGCACTTGCATACGGTTTGGATAAAACGGAAGAAGATCAAACGATCCTTGTATTCGACCTTGGCGGCGGTACATTTGACGTGTCGATCATGGAACTTGGAGACGGCGTTTTCGAAGTTAAGTCAACAGCTGGCGACAACCGTCTGGGTGGAGATGATTTCGACCAAGTAATCATCGATTACCTAGTTGAAGCATTCAAGAAAGAAAACGGAATCGACCTTTCAAAAGATAAAATGGCAGTTCAACGTTTGAAAGATGCAGCTGAAAAAGCGAAAAAAGATCTTTCCGGCGTAACGTCAACTCAAATTTCTTTACCGTTCATCACTGCTGGAGAAGCTGGCCCGCTTCACTTGGATGTAACGATGACTAGAGCTAAATTCGATGAGCTTTCTACAGGTCTTGTGGAACGTACGATGGGACCGACTCGTCAAGCATTGAAAGATGCTGGTCTTTCGGCATCTGAAATCGACAAAGTAATCCTTGTCGGTGGATCTACACGTATTCCTGCGGTTGTTGAAGCGATCAAAAAGGAAATCGGTCAAGAACCAAGCAAAGGTGTAAACCCTGATGAAGTCGTGGCTATGGGTGCTGCAATTCAAGGTGGCGTATTAACAGGGGATGTTAAAGACGTTGTCCTTCTTGATGTAACTCCACTTTCACTTGGAATCGAAACGATGGGCGGAGTATTCACGAAACTGATTGACCGTAATACTACAATCCCGACAAGTAAATCACAAGTATTCTCGACAGCGGCTGATAATCAAACGGCAGTTGATATCCATGTCCTTCAAGGTGAGCGTCCAATGTCAGCGGATAATAAAACTCTTGGTCGTTTCCAATTGAGTGACATTCCACCGGCACCGCGTGGAGTTCCGCAAGTTGAAGTGACATTCGATATCGATAAAAACGGTATCGTGAACGTTCGTGCGAAAGATCTTGGTACGAACAAAGAACAAGCGATTACCATCAAATCCTCTTCAGGCCTTTCTGATGAAGAAATCGAACGCATGGTACGTGAAGCAGAAGAAAATGCCGATAGCGATAAACAACGTAAAGAAGAAGTTGAACTTCGTAACGAAGCAGATCAATTAGTTTTCCAAACGGAAAAAACGCTTAAGGATCTAGAAGGTAAAGTGGACGAAGCGGAAGTAACAAAAGCGAATGAAGCGAAGGATGAACTGAAAGCTGCAATCGAGAAAAATGAGCTTGAAGAAATCCGCGTGAAAAAAGATGCACTTAACGAAATCGTTCAAGCTTTAACAATGAAGCTTTATGAAGAAGCGGCAAAAGCTCAGCAAGCTGGCGAAGCCGGTGCTGGCGAGTCTGCTCAAGACGATAATGTGGTTGATGCTGAATATACTGAAGTTAACGAAGAAGAGAAAAAATAAAAAGTGGTCCAAACGGGACACTGATATATTGGGCAGTATTTCTGCCTGCCATTGTAAAAAAGTCAAAGTCAGGTTATCTTGACTTTGGCTTTTTTTACAGTGAATGGAATCATTGTCGTGAAGTGTTGCAATCACTGATGGGGAATCGTGGGATTTTAGGGAAAAATGTGTGCAAATTGGGCCAGGCAATGCCATTTGCAAAAATGTGTTAAAGCCGTTTGTACTTTTCTAGTTGATTATTATCTTCGTTCAGTGATAATATTACCTTTATGTGAATCGAATCGGGAGTGGATTTTAGATATGAGTAAACGCGATTATTATGAGGTGTTAGGCCTTTCGAAAAGTGCTTCGAAGGATGAAATCAAAAAAGCGTATCGTAAGCTCTCCAAACAATATCACCCTGATATTAATAAAGCGGACGATGCTGCGGATAAATTCAAGGAAATCAAGGAAGCTTACGAAGTATTGAGTGACGAACAGAAAAAAGCCCATTATGACCAATTCGGACATACAGATCCCAATCAGGGCTTTGGCGGTCAGGACTTTGGCGGTTTCGGCGGTTTTGAAGATATTTTCAGTAGCTTCTTTGGCGGCGGCGGACGCAGGAGAGATCCTAATGCACCGCGTCAAGGGGCGGATTTACAGTATACGATGACGCTTTCGTTTGAAGAAGCTGCATTCGGAAAAGATACTGAGATCGAAATTCCGCGTGAAGAGAATTGTGGCACTTGTAAAGGATCCGGTGCCAAACCAGGTACAAAGGTGGAAAACTGTTCACATTGTCATGGAACCGGTCAATTAAATGTTGAACAAAACACAGCTTTCGGAAGGATTGTGAACCGGAGAGCATGTCACCATTGTCAAGGAACAGGAAAAATCATTCCTAATAAATGTTCAACATGCGGCGGCGACGGAAAAGTCCAAAAACGTAAAAAGATCCAAGTCAAGGTGCCAGCAGGAATTGATGATGGACAGCAGTTGCGCGTAACCGGCCAAGGCGAGCCAGGAATCAATGGCGGCCCGGCAGGAGACCTCTATGTAGTCTTCCATGTACGCAGCCATGAATTCTTTGAACGGGATGGCGATGATATTTATTGTGAAATGCCGGTTACTTTTGCCCAGGCAGCATTAGGGGATGAAATAGAAGTTCCGACGCTGCATGGAAAAGTGAAGCTGAAGATTCCTGCAGGTACACAAACGAGCACCCGTTTCCGTTTAAAAGGCAAAGGGGTTCCGAATGTCAGAGGATATGGCCAAGGAGATCAGCATGTGGTCGTATTAGTGGTCACGCCTAAGAAATTAACGGAAAAACAAAAGGACTTGCTTCGTGAGTTCAGTGAAATCAGCGGACAAGGTGTAGATGAACAAGATGATGGCTTTTTCTCAAAAGTAAAGCGTGCTTTCAAAGATAGGTGAATAAAAGTAAAAGAACAAATTGGGAGTTGGTAGATTATGAAGTGGTCTGAATTTGCAATCCAAACAACGAATGAAGCGGTTGAACCTGTTTCGAATATTCTTCATGAGGCAGGTGCGAGCGGTGTTGTCATTGAGGATCCTCTAGAATTAGTCAAGGAACGTGAAAATGTTTTTGGCGAAATCTACCACTTGAACCCAGATGATTATCCGGATGAAGGTGTAGTCATTAAGGCTTATCTGCCAGTTAACAGCTTCCTTGGCGATACTATTGATGCTATTAAGGAATCAATCAATAATCTCCTTCTTTTTGATATAGACCTTGGGAAAAATGTTGTTTCAATTAGTGAAGTGAATGAAGAAGAGTGGGCGACGGCTTGGAAAAAATATTATAACCCCGTCAAGATATCCGAACGTTTTACCATCGTGCCAACGTGGGAAGACTACACTCCAGTAAGCAGTGACGAATTGATCATTGAACTTGATCCAGGCATGGCCTTCGGAACGGGAACACACCCGACGACGGTCATGTGCATCCAAGCGCTGGAACGTACTGTATCGCCTGGGGATTTAGTCGTTGATGTAGGAACTGGTTCTGGTGTTCTAAGCATTGCAGCTGCATTATTGGATGCAAAACGAATCCAATCCCTTGATTTGGATGAAGTGGCAGTACAGTCAGCCAAACAAAACGTGGAAATAAATAACGTGCAGGATAAAGTGTCCGTGTCACAAGGCAATTTATTGGATGGTGTGAATGAACAAGCGGATATCGTCGTGGCTAATATTCTTGCCGAAGTGATCATGCGTTTTACGGATGATGTAGCGAAAGTCGTTAAACCTGGCGGACATTTCATCGCTTCCGGAATCATTCAAACTAAGAAACAAGATGTGAAGGAAGCGATTATAGCATCTGGTTTCACTGTTGAGGAAACGATCTTGATGGAAGATTGGGTGGCAATAATCGCGAAAAGAAATGCTTAATTGGAAAAGTTACTCTGATTATCGGGTTTTTTGATAGTCAGAGTACCTTTTTTTAGCTTGAATCTTTGCACGGCTTGCATTCTGGATTCTGACTGTTAGCCTGTGAGTTTTTTAGACTAGACGAAGTAGGTGGCAGTGTGCAACGGTATTTTCTTAATGAAGTAGATATCAATGGAAACACGGTGACGATATCAGGTGATGATTTTCACCATATCGCCAGGGTGATGAGAATGGGACCAGGGGAACGGATCATCACGGTGAAAAGTAATGGCATGACAGCTATCGCGGAAATTTCAGAAATTACTGATGATGCTGTAATAGGTACTGTAGCCGAATGGAAGAATGAAGAAAAGGAACTTCCTGTAAGGGTTGTGATTGCGAGCGGTCTGCCTAAAGGGGATAAGTTGGAATATATCGTTCAAAAGGGTACTGAACTGGGTGCCGTTGAATTTATCCCTTTTATTGCTGCTCGTTCGGTGGTAAAATGGGACCACAAAAAGGTAGGTAAGAAATTGGAGAGGCTCCAGAAGATTTCAAAAGAGGCGGCTGAGCAATCTCACCGCACGGTTATCCCTGCCATCAAGGAACCGATGACGGCAGATCAACTAGCTGGGTATGCTTCCGGTTTCGATCATAAATTAATCGCTTTTGAAGAAGAGGCAAAACGGGGGGAAACTTCGGTACTCGCTTCTGTCTTGAAAGATATTACTGCTGGGCAATCCATCCTATTCGTTTTTGGGCCTGAAGGTGGTTTAGCAGATAAGGAAATTGATAAACTGACTGATGCCGGTTTTATGGCTTGCGGTCTTGGACCAAGAATATTAAGAACTGAAACAGCACCTTTATATGCACTTTCCGCTGTTTCTTATCATGTAGAACTTTTGAGGTGATGAAAAATGGCAACGGTCGCTTTCCATACATTAGGCTGTAAAGTGAATCATTATGAAACAGAGGCTATATGGCAATTATTCAAAACTGGGGGATATGATCGTGTTGAGTTTGAAAATACATCAGATGTATATGTCATCAACACATGCACGGTGACAAACACTGGCGATAAGAAAAGCCGTCAGGTCATCCGTCGTGCCATTCGTAAGAATCCGAATGCCGTCATCGCGGTAACGGGATGTTACGCACAGACATCGCCGGCAGAAATCATGGCCATACCAGGTGTGGATATTGTTGTAGGAACACAAGACAGGGTTAAGCTCCTTGATTACATCGAGCAATTCAAGGTAGAGCGTGAACCAATCAATGCCGTAGGAAATATCATGAAAAACCGTGTCTATGAAGAGTTGGATGTACCTGCTTTCACAGACCGAACACGCGCTTCACTTAAGATTCAGGAAGGTTGCAATAATTTCTGCACTTTCTGCATCATCCCTTGGGCACGTGGCTTGATGCGTTCCCGCGATCCAAAAGAAGTCGTTCACCAGGCTGAACAGCTTGTCGAGGCAGGCTATAAAGAGCTAGTCCTTACCGGAATTCATACTGGCGGCTACGGGGACGATTTGAAAGACTATAATTTGGCGATGCTGCTGCGGGACTTGGAAAAAGTCGATGGGCTGAAGCGTATCCGTATTTCATCCATTGAAGCCAGCCAAATTACAGATGAAATCATTGAAGTGCTGACGAATTCGAAAAAAGTGGTACGTCATTTGCATATACCAATCCAATCGGGTTCCGATACAGTTCTAAAACGGATGAGACGTAAATATACGATGGATTTCTTCGGTGATCGAATCGAAAAGTTGAAAATTGCACTTCCGGGACTTGCTGTTACATCTGATGTCATCGTAGGTTTCCCAGGTGAAACCGAGGAAGAATTCATGGAGACATATAACTTTATAGAAAAATATAAATTCTCCGAACTTCATGTTTTCCCTTATTCAAAACGAACAGGGACTCCGGCTGCCCGTATGGGAGATCAAGTGGATGAAGATATCAAAAATGAACGCGTCCACCGTCTTATAACGTTGTCGGATCAGTTGGCAAAAGAGTATGCCTCCCGATTCGAGGGGGAAGTTCTGGAAGTCATTCCTGAAACGAAGTTGGAAAATGGCCTTTATGAGGGCTACACCGATAATTACATGAAAGTCGTCTTCCCGGCTTCGGAAGAAATGGTCGGTGAAATCGTCAAAGTGAAAATTACAAAGTCTGGCTATCCATTTAGTGAAGGTCAGTTCGTGACGGTCGTGAAGGATTTTCCGTTGCAACAAGCATCCAATATCTAAGACAGCGGTTAATCGCTGTCTTTTTTTTGATGTGTTTTCTTGGCTCTTTCGGGTAAAGACTATATATATCGTCAAAATGAATAAACTATGGTATCATGAGAGGTACGTACAACTAGTAATAGATTGTTTTTGAGGAGGATTTATTAATGTCACAAAATGTAGCAGGTTTAATTGACCACACGTTATTAAAAGCAGATGCAACCAAAGAGCAAATAAAAGTATTATGCGAAGAAGCGAGAGAGTATAACTTTGCTTCAGTATGCGTAAACCCAACTTGGGTGAAATATGCAAGTGAACTTTTGGAAGGTTCAGAAGTGAAAGTTTGTACGGTTATCGGCTTCCCTCTAGGTGCAAATACACCGGAAACCAAGGCTTTTGAAACGAAAGATGCCATCGCCAATGGCGCTCACGAAGTCGATATGGTAATCAATATCGGCGCATTGAAGGACAAGGATGATGAATTGGTAGGGCGGGATATTCGTGCTGTGGTAGCTGCATCCACTGGTAAGGCCCTTTCAAAAGTGATCATTGAAACTTCTTTATTGACCGATGAAGAAAAAGTCCGTGCATGTGAATTGGCCGTAAAAGCCGGATCGGATTATGTGAAAACATCAACTGGTTTTTCGACCGGCGGAGCGACAGTTGAAGATATCACGCTTATGAGAAAAACGGTTGGCCCGGATATCGGTGTCAAAGCTTCAGGCGGGGTCCGCAATACAAGCGATGCCCAGAAAGTGATTGAAGCTGGTGCTACAAGAATTGGAGCGAGTGCAGGTGTCTCCATCGTAAAGGGCTTAACGGCTGATTCCGATTATTGATATTGTAAGGACCTTATAATAAGTCCATGAAATAAAACAGGCGGAGAAAAATGAATTATTTTTTCTCCGCCTGTTTTTTATTGATTCCAATATAAATCGGATTGTAATTCAACTGGTAATAGCCCATGCCTTTGTTCATTGCGCCTATTCATTCATGAAAAAAAGAGGACCCGTATCATTTTTGGAACCCATAAATTCAAAAATAAGTGGATTTAGGGGGTATCAAGCAGGGAGTAAACGTGCTTATGTTTATGATGTCCATTCTTCCCCAGGAGCTACGCTGAAAGATGGACAGCCCTTATTTTTTTAAGAGTGGCCGATGCACCAAAAGAATGAGGTTGGAGAATTGCCGTGCGAATGGCAAGACGGCCAAAGAGGTCAAGATATTGAAAATGACACTGGCATGCGCGAGCTGTGTGCCTTTGTTTTCGGTGAAAAAGGCAGCAGTCCTTTCCAGGATGTCCACAAAAGGCAGGAATGCGGCAACCCCGATGACGTTCAGCCAAATATGTGCATAAGCTGTGAAGGCAGCTTGTCTGCCAGAACCGATGCTGGCCATGTATCCGGTGATGCAGGTGCCTATATTCGATCCGAGCATGATGATGATTGCCGAGGAGACAGATAACTCCCCATTCATCAAAAAGCTCATGGCTATCCCGATGGTTGCCGAACTGGAGTGAATGAGTGCCGTCAATAATATCCCCGCAAATAGGGCATAACTCATATGGCCCTCTATGTAATGGATGAGCGTTTGTATGGATGGATAGGCTGCAATCGGTGTCGAAAGCGTTTTAAAACCGCTCATCGCCGCGAAGATGGATGATATTCCGATCAAGGACATCCCTATGCTTCTCGGTAATGCTTTTGGCATGAAGCAAAGGAAAGCGCCGCTTACGGCACCGGGAATGATCCAACGATCCAAAGAGAACGTCATGAACTCTGCTGTAAAGGTGGAGCCGATATTCGTTCCCAGAATAATCCCGATTGTTTGCGGGAATGTTAAGCTTCCTGCGGAAACGAGGCCGACCGTCATGACCATGACCGCCGAGCTGCTCTGCAGGATCCCGGTAAAGATGGTTCCGGCCAAGAAGCCTTTCCATGGCTTATCCGTAACCTTTGAGAGAAAAGTTTTTAATGCTGCACCGGACATATTGAACAGTCCGATTCGTAAAACTGACATACCCGCCAAAAATATCGCAATGAATAAAATGAATAAAAATAGCTCATGCATGACTGTCACCTCTTAGTAAGCTTATGGCCCATCAACGGGAGACATGCTATAAATTGGATTTTCATGCAAGTTGAATCATCGTTAGTGAAAAATTATGATAATAACATGATTATATTCAAAATAAGTTTGATTTTATTGGTTGACCTGCTAAAGATGATATATTATAATTGTTTAGTACATGTATAACATGTTGACAACTTGAATTAGTGTGTTGTTTTCGGAGGGAGGGAAAGAGATGTCTAAAACCGTCGTTCGTAAAAACGAATCGCTTGAAGATGCTCTTCGTCGTTTCAAACGTACTGTATCTAAAGCAGGATCGCTTCAGGAAGCTAGGAAGCGTGAATTTTATGAAAAACCAAGCGTAAAACGTAAGAAAAAGTCTGAAGCTGCAAGAAAACGTAAATTCTAAGAGAGGGTGGAAAGATGAGTCTTCTCGAGCGTTTAAATAATGATATGAAACAAGCGATGAAGAACAAGGAAAAGGACAAACTATCTGTTATTCGGATGCTGAAAGCTTCTATTCAAAACGAAGCCATGAAGCAGAGACAAGATTTAACAGATGATGAAGAATTGACAGTGCTCTCTCGCGAATTAAAACAACGCAAAGACTCCCTCCAGGAGTTTGAAAACGCAGGTCGTTCAGATCTCGTGGATAAAGTCCGCACCGAACTAGTATACGTAGAGGCATATATGCCTCAGCAACTTTCAGAAGAAGACATTTCTAAAATCGTTAAACAAACGATTTTAGAAGTCAATGCAACATCCAAAGCAGATATGGGGCGAGTTATGGGAGCTTTAATGCCTAAAGTTAAAGGTAAAGCGGATGGTTCTCTAGTAAACAAATTAGTACAACAACATCTATCTTAAACTCTAAACTTAAAACTCGAAACCTAACCGCAGGCAACTTGCCTGTGGTTTTTGTGTATTTCATGAATTTTATGCGTATATTATTGAAACGAAGCCAAGATAATAGGGGCACTTTTAATTTTATTTGCTTTTTTTGAAACCTTTTTCATATACATACGTAATAACTAAAGAACAGGGTAAAGGGTTGCTTCATTTGCTCCTTATTCGAATTTTAGTTGCGGGCTGAATTTATTGGTAGGTTCCTGGGTATAGGGGCGCTTACCGCGTTTAATACGGGAAAGGGGGCGTTCCGTTGAAAATTTGGCGTTATTTATCTGTACTCTTATTTGGATTGCTGTTCACCATGTCTTCTTTTGGGGGTTCGACGGTATCTGCAAACGAGAAGATCGTTTACCATGTACCAATTGAAGAGACGGTGGAAAAGGGACTCTCGGCCTTTTTGGAACGCGCACTGACCACTGCTGAAGCAGCTGATGCAGATCTTGTCGTTTTCGAGGTGAATACCCCTGGAGGTGCTGTGGATGCAGCAGGGGAAATTGCAAAGTTACTGTCCGATTCACCAATCAAGACAGTTGCCTACGTCAATAACAGGGCTTTATCTGCTGGGGCATACATTTCTCTAAGTGCAGATGAGATCTATATGGTTCCGAGTGCCACCATGGGATCTGCGGCTGTTATTGATTCAACGGGGAACGCTGCAGGTAAGAAAGCGCAATCTTATTGGTTGGCTGCCATGAAAACTGCTGCTGAACAAAATGGGCGTGATCCCATATACGCCCAGGCGATGGCGGATGTTGACATCGATCTACCCGAATATGGAGCTGAAAAAGGGAAGTTGCTGACATTTACAGCCGAACAGGCAAAAAAGGCTGGATATAGTGAAGGCACCGTCTCTGGGAAAGCGGAGCTGTATAGTATACTTGGAGTTGAAGATGCTGATATTCGGTCAATCGAAGAAAGCTTTCCTGAGAAACTTGCCCGCTTTTTGACCAACCCGATCGTCGTTCCCATTTTATTGACGATAGCGGGAATCGGGATTGTGATGGAATTGTTTTCACCTGGTTTTGGAATTCCGGGGGTCATTGGAATCACCAGTCTTGTCTTATTCTTCTATGGTCATCTTGTCGCCGGTATCACCGGATACGAATCGTTAGCGATGTTCATCATTGGGGTCATTCTCGTACTAATTGAATTTTTTATCCCAGGGGGGATTATCGGGCTGCTCGGGTTTACAGCGATAGTGGGGAGTCTGTTCCTCGCGACAGGTGATCCGGTCCATATGACGATCTCCTTGCTAATTGCGGTCACCGTATCCATTTTGGTATTCATCCTACTTGTAAAGGTGTTTGGAAAACAGATGAAATTTTTCAGGAAAATGATATTAACCGATGCAACAAAAACGGAACAAGGATATGTCAGCAATCCGAATCGTTTGGATTTATTAGGTGCAGAAGGGAAGGCCCTAACAGATTTGAGGCCTTCAGGAACAGCTTTGGTCAAAGAAGAAAGAGTGGATGTCGTGTCCGAAGGAAGTTTTATTTCCAAAGGTTCGACAATCATTATCGTTAAAGTTGAAGGATCAAGGGTAGTCGTCCGGGAAATTCCGGATTCAAATTAAAATCAAAAGATACAGGAAGGATGAATCATTTAGTGATAACTTCAGGAACGATATTTATTGTACTGGCAGTGATTGCTGCTATCATCGTATTGGCAGTGTTTTTCACATTCGTACCAGTAATGTTATGGATTTCTGCTTTAGCGGCAGGAGTCAAAATCAGCATATTTACATTAGTTGGGATGAGGCTTCGCCGTGTTATACCAAGCAGGGTCGTCAACCCTCTTATCAAGGCCCATAAGGCTGGAATCAATGTTTCAACGAATCAATTGGAGAGCCATTACCTTGCAGGCGGTAATGTCGATCGAGTGGTAAATGCATTAATTGCTGCAGAACGTGCCAATATCGTACTGCCTTTCGAACGGGGTGCAGCTATTGACCTTGCTGGCCGTGATGTACTGGAAGCCGTTCAAATGAGCGTTAACCCGAAAGTTATCGAAACTCCATTCATCTCTGGTGTGGCGATGAATGGTATTGAAGTGAAAGCGAAGGCAAGGATCACGGTCCGAGCCAATATTGAACGCCTGGTCGGTGGTGCCGGTGAAGAGACGATCATTGCCCGTGTAGGTGAAGGGATCGTATCGACGATCGGTGCTTCGAAAATGCATACGGATGTACTGGAGAACCCCGATTTGATTTCAAGAACGGTTTTATCGAAAGGGTTGGATTCAGGAACGGCATTCGAAATTCTATCCATTGATATCGCTGAAGTGGATATCGGTAAAAATATCGGGGCCATATTACAGACGGACCAAGCCGAAGCCGATAAGAAAATAGCCCAGGCAAAGGCCGAAGAACGACGTGCAATGGCTGTTGCGCTTGAACAGGAAATGGTTGCCCGTGTTCAGGAAATGAGAGCGAAGGTTGTACAATCCGAAGCGGAAGTTCCATTGGCCATGGCCGATGCACTGAAAAGCGGAAACCTTGGAGTGATGGATTATATGAATATCCAAAATATCACGGCCGATACGGATATGCGCGATTCCATCAGTAAAATATCAGACAATCCAAAAGATAACAACAATAACCATAATAATAATTAGGTCAGGGAAGGAAGGTCTTTAAATGGGAGATTTTATTGATTTCTTTCTCGAGAACCCATTCCTTATCATTGTCTTGATCGGTATTTTATCGTCCATGTTAGGAAAGAAAAAACAGCCTCAAGATCCTAACACGCCTCCGAAAAAGAAATGGCAGGAGGTAATGCAGGAGCTTCAAGGTGAAATGCAGCAAGGGAATCAGCAGCAAAGACCTGCACCTGCTCCCGTAAGGAAAGTCGAACAGCAGGCAGCTCAGGCTGCAGAAGTGATCGATGAGACGAAGAACGAAGCGAACAAAAGGATTGCGGAGCTTAGACGGCTACAGCAGAAGTACGATCAAGAGCGTTTGCATCAAAAAGCGAAGGCGGATCAACTTAGATCAACGATTTCTGATAATAACAGTCCGGTCTATCGCAAAGGACCGACTTTTGGCAAAAAGCAGCTGATTGATGGCATCATCATGTCAGAAGTGCTGGGACCGCCAAGAGCGAAGAGAAGTCTTCATAGGTCCAGAAGGTGATTCGGAGCCCCGGGCTTTTTTTAGAGCGTCATTAAATGAGCATGAAAAAATAGACTTTCATTCACTTATAATTTTGTGCTAGAACCCTCTTTCATTTCATACATTGAGATGAAAGGGGGTTCTTTTTTATGGCACGCAATTGGGGAAAAAAAGTGAAACAGCTTATGACCAAAACAATGGACCTTCCGCAAGATGTCATGATGGACCTGCCGCGAATTACAATGATCGGACAATTACATATTTATATTGAAAACCATCGTGGCTTATTGGCTTTCACAGACAGCGAAGTACGATTGATGCTGAAAAATGGGCAGTTGCTGATAAAGGGAAATGCCTTTGTCATAAAGACGATTTTGCCGGAAGAAATCATGCTCGAAGGCAAAATTGACAAGGTTTATTTTATCAATGAATGATCCCGGGAGGTCTCCATGAAAAACCAATGGACAAACTATTATACAGGCTATGTAAAGGTGAAGGCTTATGGAAAAGGTGCAGAACGGTTGATTAATATGCTGACGAGAAGGGGGCTTCATATCTGGGAAGTGAAGCGTGTCGGAAGTGAATCCCTGATTTTCCATATGGATATCAGGGATATCCCCAAACTCCGTCAGGTCATGCGTAAGAGTGATTGTAAAGTAAAATTCATGCAGGGAAAGGGTTTCCCTTTCCTGATGAAGAGAGTCATGAAAAACAGCGGTTTTTTAGCGGGGATGATCGCTTTCCTGCTTTGCATTTTCGTGCTTTCCAATATGGTATGGGGCATTGAGGTTCAAGATGCCAAACCTGCAACCGAGCATGCCATCCGGAAAGAATTGGACAAGATGGGCGTGAAGATCGGTAAAGTGCAATTCTTTGTTGATGATGTGGATACGATTCAGCGTAAGCTGTCGGACCGGATTGGTGCATTGACATGGGTGGGGGTTGAGCTAAAGGGGACGACATATCATTTTAGGGTTGTGGAAAAACGGCAGCCTAAAGAGGTCGAGAAAACATCTCCACAGAATTTGGTAGCATCAAAAAAAGCGATCATCACTGATATGTTCGTTGAAAAAGGACAATCTATTGTTAATGTGAATGATTATGTAGGAAAAGGACAACTTCTTGTATCAGGGTTGATTGGAAAAGAGGATAAACAGGAAATTGTATCCGCAAAGGGAGTAATAAAAGGGAAAACGTGGTATAAAGCGAAAGTGGAGGTTCCGTTAAAAACCAAGTTTTCTGTTTTTAACGGGGATGAAACGAGCAAGCACTTTTTGAAAATGGGGGGCTTTTCCCTTCCGGTATGGGGTTTCAAGGATCCGGGATATGAAAAACAGGAAAAGGAAACGACAGTGAGGCCTTTTCACTTTCTTCAATGGGAATTGCCTATTTCTTATAAACAAGTGACCTTAAGGAGCAAGGAAGATATTGTACGAAGTTATACGGAGAAAGAAGCCGTTGAGGAAGGCAGGAAAATGGCTAAAGCGGAATTAAAAAAACATTTAGACGAGGAAGATGAAATCGTCGAGGAAAAAATTTTGCACGAAAGCATGGAGAATGGTAAAGTTAAATTATCTATACATTACCAAGTTATTGAAGATATAGCGATTGGACAGCCAATCATTCAAGGAGACTAACGAATGGCAGATGATGTGAAAGTAATTAAGCTCGAAATCGAATCACCCAATGAGGCGATCGCTTTATTGGGCAATGGAGATTCAAATGTAAAAGTGCTCGAAGAGGAACTTGGCATTTCCGTCATAACCCGAGGCGAAGCGGTGAGTGTTGCCGGGGATATCGAGCGGGTAACGATGGGGGAGGAAATCCTCAAGGCATTATTGACAGTGGTCAGAAAAGGAATTGCGATCAGTTCAAGAGATGTGCTTTATGCAATTGAATTGGCAAGAAAAGGCACATTGGAGTATTTCGGTGAATTATATGATGAGGAAATCGCTAAAACGGCTAAGGGGAAATCCATTAAAGTCAAAACAATCGGGCAGAGATACTATATCCAGGCAATAAAGAAACAGGATCTTGTATTTGGAATTGGGCCTGCCGGAACCGGGAAGACCTATCTTGCTGTAGTGATGGCCATCAATGCTTTGAAAAATGGACATGTTAAACGGATCATCCTGACACGGCCTGCCGTCGAAGCAGGGGAGAGCCTTGGTTTTCTGCCTGGTGATCTGAAGGAAAAGGTAGATCCTTATCTAAGGCCGTTGTATGACGCTCTCCATGACCTCCTAGGGATGGAACAGACGCAAAGGATGATAGAGCGCGGAACGATCGAAATAGCTCCCCTGGCTTATATGAGGGGGCGTACGCTTGAAGATGCCTTTGTCATATTGGATGAAGCCCAGAATACGACGGAAGCCCAAATGAAGATGTTCTTGACCAGGCTTGGTTTCGGATCGAAAATGGTCATTACGGGAGATCGGACCCAGATTGACCTTCCAAAAGGTATGAAGTCAGGTCTTGTCCGGGTAGAAGAGATATTGAAGAATGTTAAAGGCCTTTCCTTTGTTTATTTTGAACAAAGTGATGTAGTAAGACATCCGCTTGTCGCCAAAATCATCACTGCTTACGAGCAGGCGAAGTCATAAGAAAAAATCCGCCATTTCAATCGGCGGATTTTTCGTGATGTGTCTAAATAACAAACTTTATGGTGAAAAAGTGGATAGGAAATGACAGAACCTTTACATTTATCAATACGAAGGTGAAAATTCATATGAAAACTGTTATGATTTTACATATCTAGAATAATAAACATCATTTTTTTAGGAGGACCTTCCTTGAATCGTATCCAGAAATTTTTCACTCAAATAAAAGGGCTGTTGGTCCATCGCTTTTTTCAAGTGCTTTTGTTCATCATTCTTGGTTTGTTTGCGTATGGTTTGATGTTCTCCAATGTTAAGCCGGAAAGGGTACAGGTAGAGCTTTTTAAGCCTGCTGAACAAACAATCCGTTCAACCAAGACTGTGGAAGATACCTATAAGACGGAACAGGAAAAAGAAGAGATTTCAAAACAGGTTGCGGATGTTTATTCTTTAAAAAAAGAATATGCCAAAAATAAAGTCGATCTGATTTCATCCATTTTCGATTCAGCAATTGAGGTGAATAAAGAAACGGACGCCGATGAAGATCATAAAGAAGATGAGGATAAAAAAGAGACCGTAAAGACGGATGCTCAAAAAGTTTCCATACTAAAAGAAAAATTGACCGATGAAGTGAATAAAAATATCGAGGAATCCGTTTTCCTAGCATTAGTGCAGGCGGATGAAGATGAGTTGAAAATAGCGAAGGATTCAACCATTACGGCAGTGAATAATGTGATGAGCTCCCGAATCGCTGCAAGTGACGTCGAAAATGCCAAGAAAAAGGTAGTAGAGGAATTGGGTTATATGAGCATTAGCGGTGAAATGAAAAAAGCCTCTACTTCCCTTGCACGTACGGCAATCATCCAGAATGTATTTTTCGATAAGGACAAAACCGAGGAACAGCGAAGGAAAGCGGTTGAAAGCGTGGAGCCAATCAGGATCCTTCAAGGTCAGATCATCGTTGAAGAAAATCAATTAGTGGACAGGGATGTATATAGGCAGCTTGAACTGGCAGGCTTCTTGAATACGGAGTCTACCATATACCCGTATATCGGCCTGCTGTTATTCATATTCCTGACTTTTGCCGCTTTTTATTACTATTTCTACTATTCCATTTCCAAAAAGGATAACAAATACAATCAGTTATTGATCTTCAGTCTTGTCTTTATCCTTTCAATGGCTACCATGAAAACGGTCAGCATTCTGGCAGACCTGAAAAACTCGAACTTGGAATACATTTTCCCGGGTGCCATGGCGGCGATGCTCATCAAGATATTATTGAATGATAAGTTAGCGGTAGCAATGATCATATTGTTAGGTTCGTATGGTACGATTATATTTAATGGTGATACCCCTGGAAATCTGGATTTCTCGATGGGGCTGTATATCATTTTCGGGGGATTGACGGCAATCATCATTCTATCCAGGCCCAATTTCAAATCAAAGGTGCTGGTAGCGGGGCTGCTATTGTCTTTAATCAATATGGCATTCGTTTTTTCGCTCATCTTTATTATGGACAGCCATTATACTAGAATGGAGTACCTATATTATGCTGCTGCTGCCATGGGTTCTGGAGTGGGTTCAGCCGTTTTGACTATGGGACTGCTACCGTTTTTCGAGGCTGGTTTCGGGATTTTATCATCGATTAAGCTTATCGAGCTCGCAAATCCCAATCATCCGCTATTGCGGAGGATCTTGATTGAAGCTCCGGGGACATATCATCATAGTGTAATGGTCGCCAATTTGGCGGAATCCGCTTGTGAAGCCATCGGCTCGAATGGATTGCTGGCAAGGGTCGGCAGTTATTACCATGATATCGGTAAAACGAAACGGCCGCACTTCTTCATCGAAAATCAGATGAGTGAAGAAAACCCGCATGATCGGCTGCAGCCGGAAACGAGCAGGGATATCATCATTGCCCATGCCGTAGATGGCGGGGAGATGCTGCGCAGTCACAAATTCCCGAAAGAGATTGTGGATATTGCAGAGCAGCATCATGGGACCACATTATTGAAATTTTTCTACCATAAGGCAAAAAAACAGGATGAGTCCACACTCGAAGCGGCCTACCGATATCCAGGGCCGAGGGCGATAATGAAGGAAGTAGCCGTCATCGGCATAGCGGATAGTGTGGAAGCTGCAGTGAGATCGATGAAGCACCCAACTCCGGAGAAGATTGAAGAGCTGGTAAGTTTCATCATTCAGGAAAGGATTTCTGATGGTCAATTTGATGAATGTGACATCACTATGAGAGAATTGAGTATCGTGAAGCATTCCTTATGTGAATCGCTGAATGGTATCTTCCACTCCAGGATTGAATATCCGGAGCCGGATAAATTAGGACAGAAGGTGAAAGAATGATTTTAGCTATCGATTTAATGGATGAAACGAATGAAGTAACGGAGGAAGCTCAGCAGCTTGTTGAAAGCATTCTGCAATTTGCGGCAAGAAAAGAAAACATTGAAAAAGACACCGAGCTGTCTGTCACATTTGTAGACAATAATAGGATTCAGGAAATCAATAAAGAATATCGTCATAAAGATTCAGCTACAGATGTAATTTCCTTTGCGCTTGAAGAAATGGGCGAAGACGAAGTGGAAATTGTCGGAGCGGAAATGCCCCGCATGTTAGGGGATATCATCATTTCCATTGAACGCACGAAAGAGCAGGCTGAAGAATATGGTCATTCATTTGATCGGGAACTTGGATTTTTAGCGCTGCATGGTTTTCTTCATTTATTGGGATTCGACCACATGAATGAAGAAGATGAAAAAGTGATGTTCACAAAACAAAAGGAGATCTTGGAAGAATATGGACTTTCAAGAGAAGGGTAAAAAAAGGTATCCTTTATTAAAAAGTTTCTCTTTTGCCTGTCAGGGAATTTTGGAGGCTGTTCGGACTGAACGCAATATCAAGATTCATTTCGCGTTAACGGCAATCGTCGTATTCTTTGGTTGGCACTTCTCATTGAATGGGATGGAGTGGCTTTTCATTTTGGCGGCCATTGCCGGTACGATTACGTTGGAGCTCGTTAATTCTGCGATCGAAAGGGTAGTGGACCTGGTAACGGATCAAATCCATCCGCTTGCCAAGCAGGCAAAAGATATTGCAGCCGGAGCTGTATTCATATATGCTATATTTTCTATAATAGTTGGATTGATTATCTTTTTGCCTAAGTTTGGCCTGTAGGTTGCCGAAATGGTACTCAATTTGAAAGGAAGATGTGAATTGAATACAAAAGAATTGATTGAGGAAGCTAAAAAAGCAAGGGATAAAGCATATGTGCCTTACTCCAAATTTAAGGTGGGGGCAGCCCTTTTGACCGCTGATGGAAAGGTCTATCATGGTTGTAATATAGAAAATGCTGCATACAGCATGTGTAATTGCGCCGAAAGGACAGTTTTATTCAGCGCTTATGCCCATAACGATAAAAAATTCACCAAACTTGCAGTCGTGGCAGATACCGATGGTCCCGTTTCTCCATGCGGGGCATGCAGGCAGGTTATTTCAGAACTGTGCGAAAAGGACATGCCGGTCGTTTTGACCAATTTAAATGGGGATATAAAAGAACTAACAGTACAGGAATTGCTTCCAGGAGCTTTTTCACCGGAGGATTTAAATGGATAAACTATTTGACGATAAACAAGTAAAAGATTACAAATCAGGTTTCATTTCAATTATTGGACGACCTAATGTTGGAAAGAGTACATTTCTGAATCGGGTCATCGGTCAAAAGATCGCCATTATGAGCGATAAACCGCAAACTACAAGAAATAAGGTCCAGGGTGTACTTACGCAAAACGATTCACAAATGATTTTCATCGATACACCCGGCATTCATAAACCAAAGCATAAGCTTGGTGACTTCATGATGAAAGTGGCAACGAATACATTGAAGGAAGTCGATTTGATTCTCTTCATGATCAATGCGACTGAAGGATACGGACGCGGTGACGAGTTTATCATCGAAAAACTTCAATCCGTAAAAACGCCTGTTTTCTTGGTTGTAAACAAAATCGATGCGATGCATCCAGATGATTTACTTCCGATCATTGAAAAATACCAACAGCTTTACCCATTTGCGGCAGTCGTTCCGATTTCTGCGCTTGAAGGAAATAATGTTGATACACTGCTTGAACAAATCAAAGAGCATCTGCCTGAAGGTCCCCAGTTTTATCCAGCTGACCAAGTGACCGACCACCCGGAACGTTTTATCATTTCCGAATTGGTCCGCGAGAAGGTACTGCACCTGACACGGGAAGAAATTCCTCATTCAGTGGCTGTTGTCATCGATTCAATTAAAAAAATGGACAACAGCGACACCATCAATGTGATGGCGACGATCGTTGTAGAACGGGATTCACAAAAAGGCATTGTAATCGGAAAGCAAGGGAAAATGCTTAAAGAAGTCGGTAGCCGTGCCAGGGTGGATATCGAAAACCTATTGGGCTCTAAAGTTTTCTTGGAACTGTGGGTGAAGGTACAGAAGGATTGGCGTAACAAAGCAAGCCAGCTTCGCGATTATGGCTTTAATGAGAGCGAGTATTAATTAACAAAATTTACGCATCATGAAAGTTTGGAAAACGGTCAAGCTAATCATATGGTCGGATATTAATATTGCTAGTTAAAAATGAAAGGTGGGCTTTTAAATGTTGGATTTTACCTGGGAATTATTCACTGAAACAGGTAATGTGGACACCTATTTGCTGTTTAAGGAGATAGAAGTCGAGAGACAGGAAGGACACTTGGGAATGAATGATGAGCTAGCAGAAATTGATTTTCCTGTTTCATAGGTTAGCCTTGGCGAGCATGGGTGGTGTCTTGGTATGCTCCAAAAATGTGAGGGCATTGTCATAAGGCGAACTGCATATGGAGAAAATAACAAAATCATTACTATATATACCCGTGAGCTAGGAAAAATTGGCGTCATGGCTAGAGGAGCCAGTAAGCCTAATAGCAGGCTTTCTGCCGTCACACAGCTTTTTTGCTCCGGGTATTTTCTTGTAACTACATCAACCGGACTCGGCAGTCTTCAGCAAGGCGAAATGGTCGATTCACTCCGTTTCATAAGGGAGGATCTTTTTGCCACTGCTTATGCTTCATATATTGTTGAATTGCTTGATAAAAGCGTCGATGATAAGAAACCGAATCCATATTTGTATGAATTGCTTTCGCAAACCTTGCATTACATAAACGAGGAATATGACGCAGAGGTTTTGAAATTCATTTTTGAAATGAAGATGCTGCCCGTAAATGGGATTAACCCAGTGCTGAATCAGTGTGCTGTATGTGGTGAAACGGAAGGGGAATTCTCCTTCTCGCTTCGGGAAGCGGGCTTTATCTGTCACCGCTGTCTGGGGAAAGACCCTTATCATTATAAAATTTCACCTGCAGCCGTCAAATTGCTTCGAATTTTTTATTATTTCGATTTATCAAGGCTCGGAAACATTTCAGTCAAGCCAGAAACGAAAAAAGAACTGCGGAAGATAATCGATGCATATTATGAGGAATATTCCGGTCTGCATTTGAAATCAAAAAAGTTCCTGAAACAGATTGATACGATGAAAGATATGTTTTAGGATCTGAACTATTGACATTCCATGCTAGTTTGTATAAAATTCTAATCATCAAAATAAGAAGATTGCGTTGATGGAAAAGAGTATCTGTCATTCTCCATAAAAAGCGAACCCGGGACGGTGGAAGCCGGGATATGGATTTACAGGGAAGGGCGTTCCGGAGCATGTTGCTTTGAAAAGAGGCCGTTTAATAAACGGCAATTAGGGTGGAACCGCGGGTATACTCTCGTCCCTATGCATTTCGCATAGGGACGGGAGTTTTTTGTTTGCCAAAATGTAATGAGTTCCGACCTTTAATCTTAAAAAAGCCGTTTTAAATAACCTGGAGGTGTACGATGAATATTCAAAATATGATTTTAACGTTACAAAAGCATTGGTCTGAACAAGGCTGCATATTGATGAATGCTTATGATGTCGAGAAAGGGGCAGGAACGATGAGCCCATACACGTTCCTGAGAGCCATTGGACCGGAACCATGGAGCGTCGCTTACGTAGAGCCTTCCCGCCGTCCTGCTGACGGTCGTTATGGTGAGAACCCTAATCGACTTTATCAGCATCATCAGTTCCAAGTGATCATGAAGCCGTCGCCTGACAATATCCAAGAGTTATATTTGGATTCATTACGCGCTTTAGGGATAAATCCGCTTGAGCATGATATTCGCTTTGTGGAGGACAACTGGGAAAATCCATCACTAGGGTGTGCCGGTCTCGGTTGGGAAGTGTGGCTAGATGGAATGGAAATCACGCAATTTACCTATTTCCAACAAGTGGGCGGTCTAGAGTGTAAACCGGTTTCCGTGGAAATTACATACGGGATCGAACGTCTCGCCTCTTACATTCAAGATAAGGAAAACGTATTTGACCTAGAATGGACAGATGGATTCACAGTTCGGGATATATTCGGTCAGCCGGAATACGAACATTCGAAATATACGTTCGAAACCTCCGACCTTGATATGCTGTTTCAGCTTTTCACGATGTATGAAAAGGAAGCGCATCGCCAAATGGAAGAAGGACTTGTACATCCTGCATATGATTATGTTTTGAAATGTTCACATACATTTAACCTTTTGGATGCCAAAGGTGCCATCTCGGTGACGGAAAGAACGGGTTATATAGCCCGGTGCCGTAACTTAGCGCGTAAGGTTGCCAAAACCTTCTATGAAGAGCGGGAAAAATTAGGCTTCCCGATCCTGAAAGTGAAAGGGGAGAATACAAATGAGCAAGCGTGATTTGTTATTGGAGATTGGATTGGAAGAGCTGCCTGCCCGTTTTGTGACAGCATCAATGAAACAGTTGTCAGATAAAGTGCAGCAATGGCTAACGGAAAAAGCGATTGAATTCGGAACGGTTGAAGCTTTTTCCACACCAAGACGTTTGGCCGTATTGGTGAAGGACGTGGAAGAATCCCAAAAGGATATCGAAGAAGAAGCAAAAGGTCCGGCCAAGAAAATCGCTTTGGATAGCGAAGGCAACTGGTCTAAAGCTGCATTGGGATTCGTCAGGGGTCAAGGCATGACTTCAGAGGACATTTATTTTAAAGAACTCAAGGGTGTGGAATATGTCCATGTGAATAAATTCATAAAAGGACAGCAGACCGTTCAGCTTTTAACGGAGCTTGCTGAAATCATCAGCGGCATGACGTTCCCGAAAAATATGCGCTGGGCCAATCAGGAGCTCCGCTTCGTCCGTCCGATTAAATGGCTGATTGCCTTATTCGGCAATGAAATAGTGCCATTCAGCATTGCTGATGTGGAAACCGGCCGTGAAACAAAAGGTCACCGTTTCTTGGGCGACAGCGCCATCATCGAGCAGCCGGAACGGTACGAAGATGCGCTGAAAGAACAATATGTAATGGCGGATCCAGAAAAGCGCCGGCAAGTTATATTGGATCAGATTAAAGAGCTGGAACAGGAGAAAGGCTGGATCATCCCTGTCGATGAAGATCTGCTAGAAGAAGTAAATAATTTGGTAGAGTATCCAACGGTGTTATTTGGACATTTTGAAGAAGAATTCCTTGAGCTTCCTGCAGAGGTACTTATCACATCCATGAAGGAACATCAACGTTATTTCCCTGTTAAAGATCAGGACGGGAACCTGCTTGCTTACTTTGTAACCGTGCGTAACGGCGATGACCGCCATTTGGATAAGGTTTCTAAAGGTAATGAAAAAGTATTGCGTGCCCGCTTATCGGATGCAGCATTTTTCTATAAAGAAGATCAGAAAAAAGAGATTTCGGATGCTTTGAAAAAGCTTGACAGCATCGTTTATCATGAAGAAATCGGTACATTAGCCGAGAAAACTGCCCGGGTAACTGAAGTGACCGGTGCCCTTGCGGATGCTTTGAATTTAAAGGCGGAAAAAGAAATGGCGCTTCGTACAGCGGCAATTGCCAAGTTCGATTTGGTAAGTAACATGGTTTATGAATTCCCTGAATTGCAAGGGTATATGGGTGAAAAATATGCTCTCTTGAAAGGGGAGGCCAAAGAAGTGGCCGCGGCTATCAATGAACATTATATGCCAAGGCATGCGGATGATAATGTACCGCCTTCAGTCATTGGAGCGGTAGTGAGTTTAGCTGAAAAAATTGATACTTTGTCTTCATTCTTCGCTATTGGCGTCATTCCGACAGGTTCCCAGGATCCTTACGCATTAAGAAGGCAGGCGAGCGGTGTCGTCCAAATTCTAGCTGAGAAGAAATGGAATATTTCATTAGAGGAGCTTATTGCTTTAGGTCTTAAAGGACTGGAATCAAAAGGCATCTTAAAACGTGATCTTGAAGAAGTTAAAGCGGATATGTTCACATTCTTTAAAGCCCGTGTCAAACACCTGCTTCAAGAACAGCAAATCCGTTACGATTTGATTGACGCAGTTTTGCTCAATGAGATCGGTTATATCCACTCCATCGTGGAACGGGCACATGTATTGGATGCTAAAAAAGACGAAGCAGGCTTTAAAGAAAGCATGGAAGCTTTAAGCCGGGTCATGAACATTGCCGTAAAATGTGACAATAAGGTGACAGTCGACCCTGGTGCCTTTGAAAATGATCAAGAAAATGCGTTATACGTCAAATATCAAAAAGTGGCAAAGCGGTATAATGAATCTGAAGATGAGAATGAGCGGTTTGAACAGCTTGTTTCGCTTCAATCGGAAATAGAGCCATATTTCGAGAATACAATGGTCATGGCAGAAGATGAAGCGATCCGCAACAACCGTTTATCCTTAATGAAGGAAATCAGTGATTTGGTTGCAGGTTTTGCTGCCATGAATAAAATCATCCTTACTTGATCGAAAGGATGTATGGGTATCGGAAACACTTTGAATAAGGGTTTCCGATTTCTTAAAAAGATAAATGATCAATAAATAGGCCAAAAATGCCCTAATTAAATAATTTAGTATATAATTATTAAATGAATAACTTTTGTTACTTTACTCTGCGAAAGCAGTGGGGTGGTGATTATAATCCAATTGAATAAGCGTCAGGAACAAATTTTACAAATTGTAAAAGAAAACGGACCGATTACCGGAGAACATATTGCGGATAGATTGAACCTTACCAGGGCGACACTTCGTCCAGATTTAGCGATTTTAACGATGGCAGGTTTTCTTGATGCCAGGCCCAGAGTGGGGTATTTCTATACAGGCAGGTCAGGGACACAGCTTTTGACAGATAGCCTTAACCATCTTTATGTACGGGACTACCAATCGATACCTGTCGTCGTTGACGAGGGCATTTCCGTGTACGATGCAATCGTCATGATGTTTTTAGAGGATGTCGGAACAATGTTCGTCGTCGATAAGCATGCATTGCTTGTTGGTGTCTTATCAAGGAAAGACTTATTGCGTGCGAGTATTGGGAAACAAGAGCTTAACTCCATTCCAGTCAATATCATCATGACTAGGATGCCCAATATTACAATGTGTTCAAAAGAAGACCTTTTGATTGATGTTGCCAAAAAATTGATTGATAAACAAATCGACTCATTACCGGTCGTTAAAGACACAGAAAAAGGCTATGAAGTAATTGGAAGGATTACAAAAACCAATATTACGAAAGCATTCGTAGCTTTGGCTGATGAAGGCTATTAGGGGGCTTGCAAAAGGAATGACGGAGAATATGAACGGTTCTATTATATATGTTGTATCGGATTCAGTAGGGGAAACAGCGGAATTGGTCACAAAAGCCGCTGCAAGCCAGTTCTCGGGATCTGCTTTTTCCATAAAGAGAATTCCGTATATTGAAGATGAACAAAACGTGGATGAAGTGATATCACTGGCTAAGTTGGATGGGGCGATTATTGCTTATACTCTGGTGAAGCCAGCTATTAGAGCGTATATGAAAGCACAGGTCGAGAAAGAAAACCTGTCTGCTTATGACATTTTAGGGCCGCTCATGGACATCCTTCAGGAAAGGGCGCCGAAAGGGCCGCTTAATGAACCAGGTCTGGTAAGAAAGCTGGATGATGACTATTTCAAGCGTGTGGAAGCCATTGAATTTGCTGTAAAATATGATGATGGACGTGACCCTCGGGGAATTTTACGTGCAGATATCGTCTTAGTGGGTGTTTCACGCACTTCCAAAACGCCATTATCACAATATTTAGCACACAAACGCTATAAAGTGGCGAACGTACCTTTAGTGCCTGAAGTGGAACCTCCAGAAGAGCTGTTCCTGGTACCTCCTGAAAAATGCATTGGTTTAAAGATCAGCCCGGAAAAGCTGAACCATATTCGTAAAGAACGATTAAAGTCACTTGGGCTCAATGATCATGCCATTTACGCAAATGTGGAGCGCATAAAAGAAGAATTGACATACTTTGATACAATCATATCAAGGTTGAACTGTCCAATCATTGATGTAACCAATAAAGCTGTCGAAGAAACAGCCAATTTGATAATCAATATCCTTCAAAACAAAAACCGTTGATCCTTAAAATTAACGAAAATCAAAATGTGAGCTAGACACTCTATGTGTCAGCTCACATTTTAATGCCAAGGCCGAATGAGGGAATAATAAGAATAAAATCAAAATAATTACATAAAATTCCTCTTAGTTTCCAAGTGTAAATCGATTGATTTGCATGAAAACATATTCGGAATTTAAATGTTGGCATCTTCTAGTCAAATAGACTATAATAAAAAATTGTGAGAAAAAAGTAATCTTAAGGTTTAGACTTAATTAATAAGGAATAAACTAAAGGTTAATGATATGTCAAGGTTTATATCATAAAAATAATTCGACATGTTCCGTATAATTCAGGAGGGGCTGGTCTTTTTCAAGGCAAAAGAAGTGCTTTCACTTAAATAAGCAGGTATTCTTTGAAGAATAATGTTTGCTCTTTTAGAGGGAACGCTCTGAATCAATGCTGGAAATTCACCATATCTTCATAAAGTTTAGGGGAGAAAAAGGATTATGCAGAAAGATGTAGAATTAGAAGGTATGAATAATAAACCTACGATACACGTCGATGCCGATGCATGCCCGGTGAAAGACGAAATCCTCCATTGTGCAAGTTTGCATGATGTTGAAGTCTGTTTTGTTGCATCATATAAAAATATGATGAATAACCCTGAAGGTAAATGGGTATATGTCGATGCAGACAAAGAAGCGGCAGATCTTTATATAGTAAACTCAGTAAAAAAGGGTGATATTGTCGTTACTGCAGATATTGGTTTGGCTGGGACCCTGCTTCCTAAAAACGTTTATGTCCTCTCGCCAAGGGGAAAGGAATACACTGACGAGAATATTTTCATGCTCTTGGATATGCGTTATCAGTCGGCGAAACTCCGCAGGCAGGGTAAGCATACGAAAGGGCCGAAAGCATTCACAAAGGAAAATCGTGCATGTTTTACAAATAAACTTATGAAAACATTGTCGAACATTGCAGGGAATTAAGAAACAGTATCGAATAAGAAACTATCACCAATATTGCAAGGTGGAAAAATGATAAATGGCCGTATAGAAGATGAGAAAATTAATCAAATTCGTGAAGCTGTTGACATTGTTGATTTAATTGGGGAGTATGTCCAGTTGAAGAAGCAGGGGCGCAATTACTTTGGCCTATGTCCTTTTCATGGTGAAAACTCGCCCTCGTTTTCCGTTTCAACGGAAAAACAAATCTTTCACTGTTTTGGTTGCGGGGCAGGCGGAAATATTTTTACCTTCTTAATGGATATAGAAGGCTACAGCTTCGTGGAATCTGCAAAAGTTTTAGCTGAAAAAGGAAATGTTCCTTTGGATGTTGAAATCAATAAGGATTCCAAGCGTTCCAACATGCCGGCAGGCGCTCAGCAAATGGTTGAAGCCCATGACCTTCTGAGGAAGTTTTATCATCATCTCCTCGTTAATACGAAAGAGGGGCAGGATGCTCTCGAATACTTACTTAAACGGGGGTTTACTGAAGAGACGATAGAAAAGTTCCAAATTGGCTACTCTTTGGATTCATGGGACTTCGTGTCCAAGTTTCTTTTAAAACGCGGGTTTCCAGCGGAATACATGGAGCAGGCAGGGCTTATTATTTACAGGGAAAAAGACGAGTCATATTTTGACCGTTTCAGAAATAGAGTCATGTTTCCAATTATGGATCATCAAGGAAATACGATTGCGTTTTCAGGAAGAGCGATGGGGGACGATGAGCCCAAATATTTGAATAGTCCTGAAACGCCAATCTTTAATAAAAGTAAAACTTTATATAATTTCCATCATGCAAGACCACACATACGAAAGAAAGAACAAGCAGTCATTTTTGAAGGCTTTGCCGATTGCATTTCAGCAGTTGGCGCAGGTGTGGAGAATGCGGTCGCTACAATGGGTACTGCCCTGACGGACCAGCATATCCAGCTTTTAAAAAGAAATACTGACCAGATACTTATTTGCTACGATTCGGACTCTGCGGGATTGAACGCTGCCAATCGTGCAGTTAATATGCTACAGGACCACGAGTTTTCCGTGAAAGTCGCTCTCATGCCTGATAACATGGACCCCGATGACTACATAAAGGAATTCGGTGAAAAAAGCTTTGTTTCTGAAGTAATAGGGGCCAGTTTAACCTACATGGCATTCAAAATGCATTATTTGCGTCGAGGGAAAAATGTAAATAATGAAGGAGATCGAATTCAATATATCGAAGAAGTCCTTAAAGAAATTTCGCGATTGCCCAATGCAGTGGAGAGGGATCATTATCTCCGGCAGCTATCCTCTGAATTTTCCCTTTCATTGGATGCGCTGGAACAGCAGCAGCGTCAGGTGTTCTTTACGGAACGCAAGAAGGGGACACTGCCGCAGCCAGCAGCCCAAAAGAAAATGGCCCTGCAATATGAGCATAAGTTGAAGCCTGCTCACCATAATGCTGAAATGAAGTTGATTGCCCATATGCTAAAAAGCAGGGATACGGCTTTCAAAATTCAGCAGTTGCTTGGGCAAACGGTCTTTCATGTAGATGAACATCAGGCAATCATCACCTATTTATATGCGTTCTATGAAGATGGACACGAACCGGATACAAGCTTTTTCCTTACTTATTTACCGGATCCAAACTTGAGAAGGATCGTTTCGGAAATAGAAATGATGTCAGTGAATGAGGAAGTTACCGATAAAGAACTGACCGATTGTATAAATCAAGTGTTGAAATATGAAAAGTTGTTAAAGATAAAAGAAAAACAAGTTGA
This sequence comes from Peribacillus sp. NPDC096448, assembly GCF_044762675.1. NCBI lineage: Bacteria > Bacillati > Bacillota > Bacilli > Caryophanales > Bacillaceae > Peribacillus > Peribacillus sp. NPDC096448. The sequence goes on from NZ_JBIWEU010000001.1 coordinate 389,163, forward strand.
AGAAAAAGATGCAGTTAGACGAAGTGATTATGTCACTGCTGCACAAATTGCCATGGAAATCATTAAATTGCGTAAAATGTTGTAGTCGTTTAGGTGTAAGTCCTGGAAGGAGGGGAACTAATGGCTGAAAAACCAGCACGTTCCAAACAAGTTGATAATGAATTTAGCCTTGAACAGGTGAAAGAAAAATTACTAGAGCTAGGTAAAAAACGAGGCTCTTTGACTTTAGAAAAAATCGCTGAAATGATTGGCGGTTTTGAGTTAGATTCCGATCAAATGGATGAGTTCTATGAGGTGTTAGCAGAAAACGGCGTCGAAATACTCACTGATGGTGAGGAAGACGAAGATGAAGATGATCCAGATGAGAAGAAACTTGCAAAAGAAGAAGAGTTTGACTTAAATGATTTAAGTGTTCCTCCTGGCGTTAAAATTAATGACCCAGTACGCATGTATTTAAAGGAAATTGGTCGGGTCGACCTTTTATCGGCAGAAGAGGAAATCTCTCTGGCGACGAGAATTGAAGATGGAGATGAAGAAGCGAAACGCCGTTTGGCAGAAGCTAACCTTCGTCTTGTTGTCAGTATCGCCAAGCGCTATGTCGGACGCGGAATGCTTTTCCTTGATTTGATTCAGGAAGGTAATATGGGACTTATCAAAGCTGTGGAAAAATTTGATTACCGCAAGGGATTCAAATTCAGTACGTATGCAACATGGTGGATTCGCCAAGCGATAACCCGTGCCATTGCCGACCAAGCAAGAACGATCCGGATACCGGTGCATATGGTGGAAACCATCAATAAATTGATTCGTGTCCAAAGACAGCTTCTTCAGGATTTAGGTCGTGAACCTTCACCGGAAGAAATTGCGGAGGATATGGATTTAACTCCTGAAAAAGTTCGTGAAATCTTGAAAATAGCTCAGGAGCCTGTTTCATTGGAAACGCCAATAGGTGAAGAAGACGATTCACATTTAGGTGATTTCATTGAAGATCAGGATGCGACTTCCCCATCGGAACATGCAGCATATGAACTATTGAAAGAACAGCTTGAAGACGTCTTGGATACTCTTACTGACCGTGAAGAGAACGTCTTGAGACTCCGCTTTGGACTTGATGATGGCCGCACCCGTACTCTTGAAGAGGTAGGTAAAGTGTTTGGGGTCACCCGCGAGCGTATCCGTCAAATCGAAGCGAAGGCACTACGTAAACTGAGACATCCAAGCCGCAGCAAACGCTTGAAAGATTTCCTTGAATAGAATATATATGCACTTAACAGAGCCCTCTTTGAATGCCCAGCGTTCGGGAGCGGCTCTTTTTTTCAATTTCGATGTAAAAATATCCTAATAAAAACAAAAGTTATCGGTTTTTCCATATAACTGAAATTATAACAGAAACAAATTTTAAAAAGCTAAGCCGTTAAAAAGAAGATCATCATGAGGATGTGAGATTCATGGATGAGATGAGAAAGAAAATCATCATTCAAGAAATAAACTCCTGGAAGGAAAGTCGTATGCTTCCGGAGCAATATTGTAATTACCTGCTTGCGTTATACTGTCAAGGCGAACTTCCGCCATCAAAATCGATTGAAACCGGGAGCAAAAAAAACAGCATCTTTTCCGGGGTGTTGATTGGAACCCTTTTTGCATTTATTGTATTTTTGAATTATTTTACTGAAATAACCATAAGAATGCAAATGCTTATGACAACAATTTCAATACTTGTCTTTGGGCTGGCTGTCCGCCGCTTAAATGGCAGGAAAATCATTTTTCAGATGGCTTTGATGGGAATGGTATTATCATTGCTTTTATTAACTGTCAGTTTGGCGGAATTCATGGCACCCGGCAAAGAGGGTATCCTTTATATTTTCTTATTCATTAATTGCGGTCTCTGGATTTTATTGGGCAATAAACTGAAGCTGCTCCATTTTTCCATAGCGGGATGCCTGGGAGCACTGGTCACTCTTTACTTTTTATTAATATAATTCAAGTGCATTCCAGCGGTTTTAAATAATGATTTTTGGGTATTATGAAACATATGTAAGAAAAAGTAAAAATGTTTGGAAATATACATAAGTTTTTGACAATTTTAAGAAATTATATAATATCTTCTATTTTTGGGCTTTTACTTGAAACTCTTTTCAAGTAAAATAATATATAGTTGTTTGTATATAATATTAAATATGGTAAGTTTAGGTTCTACATAGGGGAGGAAATACTATGAATCGCAATCCAGTAATGCCTTTTATTATTATCATGGTTTTTGGTATTGGACTTATGTTTTTACTTTCGTTTAAAGGTTTGGGTGATGCCAAAGATCTTGCTAAGGAAAAAGAGGGCGGCGAAAAGACAGAAGAAACAGAAAGTGCCTCAGCATCACCTGAGGACATTTATAAGCAAAACTGTATCTCTTGTCACGGTGACGCCTATCAAGGCGGTGTCGGGCCTGCTCTAAAAGGAGTTGGCGATCGTCTGTCGGTGGACGAGGTTAAAGACGTGATCACTAATGGACGAGGTGCAATGCCACCAGGTTTAGTCGAAGAACAGAACGTTGACGCCATGGCCGAATATATTCATGGACTGAAATAATTCATGAAACTGACTCAAGAAATCGTTGGAAAGCGAACTTTTTGAGTCAGTTTTTCATTTATTCAGAAAAGGAAGACTCCAGATGGAAGGTTTATTTCGCTCAGTGATAGAAAGAGCCCTGTTTCTCCTTTCTGTAATTTTTCAATTGAACTTGGTATAATCGAATGGGAAACTAATTATAGTAAGACATTATTTGAATTAAGAGAGTTGATAAATGTGAATCATGAAAAACTATCGATGAGATTAGAACGTGTTGCCATACATATACCAAAAGGAAGCATCCTTGCAGATATAGGTTCAGACCATGCTTACTTGCCGTGCTATGCGGTGACTAACGGCTTGTGTGACAGCGCCATAGCAGGTGAGGTTGTGGAAGGACCCTATCAATCAGCACGCAAGCAAGTGGCAATGACGGGGCTTGGAGACAAGATAGAGGTACGTAAAGGAGACGGGCTTGAAGTATTGAATCCCGATGAAGCGACATGCATTACGATTGCAGGCATGGGAGGGACTTTAATATCAAGTATATTGGAAAGTGGAAAAGGGAAACTCGGCAAGGCAGAAAGGCTAATCCTTCAGCCTAATGTGGGTGCAGCGAATGTTCGCAGCTGGCTAATCGAAAACGGCTGGGAACTTTGTGGAGAGGAAATCCTAGAGGAAGATGGGAAGATCTACGAGATCTTAATTGCCAAAAAAGGAGACCCGCTCCGCCCATATGGGGTAAACAAGCAAGCGGGCCTCACTTTCGGTCCATTCCTAAGAGAGCAATTCAGTGATATATTCATAAAAAAATGGCAGCTTGAGAAAAAACATTTGGAGAGAATCATCGAACAATTGGATGAAAGCGGAAGAAGCGGACTGGAAACGAAGCGCAATGAATTAATATCCCAAATTTCAGTAATTGAGGAGGTGCTTAAAGGTTGAAGACAGTGAATGGTCACAAAATCATTGAAATGTTTGAACAATTCTCCCCAAAGCATTATGCAATGGAGGGTGATCCGATCGGGCTGCATGTCGGGCAGCTCAATAAGCCGGTTACTAAAGTGCTGATTGCCCTTGATGTGCTGGAAGAGGTTGTAGACGAAGCGATAGAAAATGGCGTGGAATTGATCATCGCCCACCATCCGCTTATTTACCGACCATTGAAAAGGATCGATACAAACACAGCTGGAGGCCGCATCATCGAAAAGCTGATCAAACATGATATTGCTGTTTATGCTGCACATACCAATTTGGATGTTGCTAAGGGTGGAGTGAATGATTTACTTGCCGAAGCGCTTCAATTGCAGGACACAGAGGTATTGATTCCAACCTTTGAGACAGCTCTTAAGAAATTGGTCGTATATGTTCCGAAGACCGATGAACAAAAGGTGAGGGAAGCCCTAGGTAAGGCAGGGGCCGGAGCGATCGGGAATTACAGCAATTGCTCGTTTTCGGGGGAAGGTACCGGACGCTTCTTGCCAGGTGAAGGCAGTGAACCGGTCATCGGCTCTAAAGGAAAGCTTGAAGAAGTAGCTGAAATGCGGATTGAAACGATATTCCCGGAAAATATCGAGAAGAAAGTGCTAGCTGCGATGATTAAAGCCCATCCATATGAAGAAGTTGCTCACGATATATACAAACTGGAGAATAAAGGGGAGTCACTTGGATTAGGAAAGATTGGTGTACTTGCTGAAGAAATGACACTTGAACAATTTTCCGAACATGTGAAGCGGACACTCGATGTTGAAAAGGTGCGTGTCGTTGGAGATTTGCAAAGTCCGATAAAAAAAGTCGCCGTTTTGGGCGGAGACGGCAATAAATACTTTACGACAGCTAAATTCAAGGGTGCCGATGTTTACGTTACAGGTGATATGTATTACCATACAGCCCATGACGCGATGATGATTGGATTGAATATCGTCGATCCCGGCCACAATGTTGAAAAGGTGATGAAAAAAGGTGTATCACGAATCCTTGAAAAAATGTGCCGCGAAAAGAACTACGATGTGGAATTCATACCATCCAGTCTGAATACAGACCCTTTCCGTTTCATTTGAATAGCACGAAAAAGGCAGCCTTAGTGGCTGCCTTTGTATTTGTGCAATCATTTCTTCACTTTAATCTTTGGTAAAATTTTATGCAATGGCGTTTTCTTTTCGGTATTCCAAGTCGATTCATCATTTGCTTCATATTGTTCTAGAAATGCGATGACTTCCTTCGTGATCGGAGTTGGTGTAGAAGCCCCCGAAGTGACGGCAACCGTTTCTGCATCTTTTAGCCATTCAAGGTTCAGCTCGGAAATGTCAGCGATCCGATAAGCTCTCGTGCCGGCAATCTCTTGGGACACTTGTGCAAGACGGTTTGAATTATTACTCTTAGGGTCTCCGACGACGATTAAAACATCAGCTTCGCCAGCTTGCTCGGCAACCGCTTCTTGGCGAACCTGTGTCGCTAAACAAATTTCCTTATGGACTTCGGCATGTGGGAACTTTTCCTTGACCTTATCCATGATATCCAAAACATCCCATTGGCTCATCGTTGTTTGATTGGTGACAATGATCTTATCACTATTCAAAGTCAAGGCTTCCACATCTTCAGCCTTTTGAACCAAGTGAACGACATCGGGAGCAACTCCGACAGCACCCTCAGGTTCCGGATGGCCTTTTTTGCCAATATAAATGATTTGATAGCCTTCTGCTTGTTTTTCCCGAATTAAGTCATGTGTTGCGGTAACATCGGGACATGTTGCATCAAGCGTCACAAGACCTTTTTTCTCAGCGATCTTCCTAATCTCAGGTGAAACGCCGTGAGCAGTAAAGATGACGGTTCCGCTGTCCACCTGTTCGATGATATCGTTGCGGTTGCTGCCGTCCAACGTGATGATGCCTTCTTCTTCAAACGCATCCGTCACATGTTTGTTATGCACGATCATTCCTAAAATGTAAATGGGACGTGGCAAGGTTTTATCTAAAGCCGCATTTCGGGCGATGACCATGGCATCGACAACGCCATAACAATAGCCGCGCGGGGAAATTTTAATCACTTTCATCTATGTGTCCTCCTTCAAGGCAAGAAACTCTCACTTTTTATACCTTTCTATTATATAAGACCATAGATGATATTACAAAACATCCTATTTACATAAAATCAGTTATTGGTAAATTTTTTATAGCCTTTAAATATAAAGCTTGGGACCTGACGATCTTTTCCTTTTGGTTTCGGTACGAACTGGGGCGCCGGGGTTAGCTTCGATAGCTTTTTCTTTTTTCTTCGAATCCGTTTTTACCTCACTGTTTTCTTGTGCCCCAACCTTGGGCTCGCTTTCAACGGAAGCTCCCTGGTCCTTGGTCTCATCGGCTGATGATATGCTTCGGAAAACTTTCCACATGGAAGGCAGGTTTTTAATCACTGGTCCGTATTGTTCTACCATAGGCGTGAATTGTTCCGCCGCTTGCAACACCTTTTGCGTGTTGGAAAGCATATTATTAAGGGAATCGGGGTTTTTTAATGTTTCTAAGATACCGCCTCCGCTGCTTCTTGAAGAACTTTGGTGAGTGGAACCAGCTGGCGCAAACAAATTGGGAGAAGCTGCTTTTTGTTTCGACTTACCGAGTATTTTTGACAATAACCCTTCTTTCTTTGCTGGCGGCATTTCCTGCCGCTGCTGTTGGTTGAAAGGGCCGCGGAAACCTTGAGGCCCCTGTGGCACCTGCGGTCTGTTTTGAATCATCGGCCGCTGCATCTGCTGATAAGGATGGGGAATTTGCGGTGACTGTCTGAATGGAGCAGGGTGCTGCTGCCTCCTTCGACCGTATGATGGCGGAAAACCGGGTCCGGGTTGACGATTTCTATTTGGGAACATAGGTTTCACCTCCTAAGAATATTATATGCTGGTGTAATCTTCTATATAAATTATGCAACTCGACAAAAAAGGTTTGAGGAAAGAGTGACTGGGCAGTTGTGAAGTAACCGGAAAGAAGGTAAGATGGTAACGGTAGTCTTTTAGCTCCATGTCTGCGGGGGATACGCTATGACCAGGACAGGGGCTTTTCGTTTGCAAGAGTCCATTTTAAGAGAACTAACCTCAGCGCATGCGCTATTGTTAAGTATATGGGTCACATTGAAAAAAGTAGATGGCCTGCCCCTTATGGGACAATCCCTATTTTCTTCACGAGCAACCCAGGCGCTTGCGCTTTTTGTGTAATCCAGCTTCAGCGCCTAGCTCGATGTGAAAAAGAGGATTGCCCTCACAAGGCAAAAAGCGCCTTATGGGACAATCCCTATTTTCTTCACGAGCAACCCAGGCGCTTGCGCTTTTTGTGTAAAATTTATTATAATAACAGGACATGTCTAATGACTGACAGAATAAAGGAGTTTTTTGATGAAACAAAATCAATTTGAACGATTTAATTTGAAAAGCTACATTCTAGATGCGGTTCGTACTTTAGGGTTCGATAAGCCGACGGAAATTCAAGAGCGCGTGCTTCCGTCGCTTTTAAAGGGAAGTAGCTTAATTGGACAGTCGCAGACAGGTACAGGAAAGACACATTCCTATTTGCTGCCGATCATGAACAGGCTTGATGCTGGTAAAAATGAGGTTCAAGCGATTATTTCCGCACCAACCCGTGAGTTAGCGAACCAAATCTACAAAGAAGCTTTGAAAATTGCTGACCATTTCCCTGAGGATGAGCAGATTCAAGTCCGTTGTTTCATCGGTGGTACCGATAAACAGCGAATGATAGATAAATTGAAGACACAGCCACAATTGGTAATCGGTACGCCGGGCCGGATCAAGGACTTGGTAGAAGCTCAGGCATTACAGGTGTATACGGCAAAAATGCTTGTAGTCGATGAAGCGGATCTTATGCTAGACATGGGATTCATTGAAGATGTCGATTTATTTGCATCACGTATGGCTGAAAAAATTCAAATGCTTGTCTTTTCGGCAACCATCCCAGAAAAATTGAAGCCGTTTTTGAATAAATATATGGAGAATCCAAAGTATGTTCAGGTGAATCCCAAGCAGGCGACCGCTTCGAAAATCGAACATGTTCTCGTCCCGCTTCGCCACCGGAACAAAGAGCAGTTACTTCATGACATCATCGTTCGTTATAATCCATATTTGGCGATTATTTTCACGAACACAAAGAAAATGGCGGACCATGTGGCAAATTCCTTGATTGAAAAAGGGTTGAATGTCGGCCGTATTCATGGGGATCTAACGCCTCGTGAGCGTAAAAAAATGATGAAGCAAATCAATGATTTGGAGTATCAATTCATCGTTGCGACAGATCTGGCTTCCCGTGGAATCGATATTGAAGGTGTAAGTCATATCATTAACTATGAATTGCCTTCAGATTTGGATTTTTATATCCATAGGACGGGAAGGACGGCTCGTGCAGGATATTCAGGCATTGCCACTACCATTTACGATACTTCCGATGAAGATTCATTGAACCGCCTTGAAAAAATGGGTATCGAGTTCCGTGATGCCGATATCCAAAACGGTGATTGGGTTGATATCGACGAGCGTAATAAACGGAAAAACCGTAAAAAACAAAAATCTGAAATCGATGTTAAAGCGAGCAGGCACGTCAAGAAGCCAACTAAAGTCAAGCCAGGATACAAGAAGAAAATTCAACGAGATGTGGAAAACTTTAAAAAACGCGAACGTCGCATACAGAGAAAGAAATAGGGGAGAAATCAGATGCTGAAGATTGGATCGCATGTTTCAATGAGCGGGAAAGGTATGCTTCTTGCTGCGAGTCAAGAAGCGGCTTCGTATGGCTCCAACACATTCATGATCTATACAGGAGCCCCTCAAAACACAAGACGTAAAAAAATCGAGGATTTAAATATCGAAGCCGGAAGACTGCATATGGAGGAAAATGGAATCAGTGATATCGTCGTCCATGCTCCGTATATCATTAATATAGGAAATACCACGAATCCAGCCACATACGAACTTGGAGTCAACTTCTTACGCAGCGAAATCGATCGGACCGAAGCGATTGGCGCAAGGCAGATCGTACTTCATCCAGGTGCGCATGTTGGTGCAGGCAGCGAAATGGGAATCAAGAGAATCATCGAAGGTTTGAATGAAGTGCTGACTGCCGACGATAAAGTTCAGATTGCCCTTGAAACGATGGCAGGCAAAGGTTCTGAATGTGGCAGGTCTTTCGAAGAGCTGGCGATGATCATTGATGGTGTGACCCATAATGAAAAATTATCGGTTTGCTTCGATACTTGCCATACTCACGATGCCGGGTATAATATCATCGAGGATTTTGATGGAGTCCTGAATGAATTTGATAAAGTGGTCGGTGTTGACCGCATCAAGGTACTTCACATAAACGATAGCAAAAACGAACGCGGCACGCGTAAGGACCGCCATGAAAACATTGGATTCGGTCATATTGGTTTTAAGGCTTTGAATGATATTGTCCACCATCCGCAATTAAGCACTGTTCCGAAAATCCTGGAAACACCATATGTAGGGGAAGACAAAAAAGACAAAAAGGCACCATATAAATTTGAAATTGATATGTTCAAGAATAAACAATTTGAAGAAGATTTATTGGAAAAGATCCGATTCCAACAATAATCATAAATAGTAAGGGACGATTCATCGATATGTAGATGAATCGTCCTTTCATTTTGCATTTGGATTAAGTATGCTCAAATAAAGATTGGCGGCAGCAGGCTTAAGATCTTTAAAAATTGGATGTAAGGTTGTTGAAGAGGGATTCTATTTCCCTGGCCGTGGTTGCTCCGGCAACTTTTGTAATTTGACCGAGTACGTTCTGTCTTTGACGTATATCAAAAATGTTAATATTTTTACCGGCTAGAAGTGCAGTAATATCCTGTGCTTGTTTTTGAGTGAGTGCAACCTTATGCTGTTTAGCAAGGGATAGCAGTTCATCTGGGCGTATACTGTTGATTTTATGATTGACCATCATTTCAAATAATTTCAAACGATCTCCTCCTTTGTTAAAACATATGAAGGAAGAGGGCGTATGTGAACATGAAACTTTGTTTGATTACGAAATTGGTTCAAATAACATTTTTTGTGATTCAGGGCATATCGGCACTTGTTCGGAGGACCGGATTCTTTACATCTGGACTTCTTTGATTTATACTAACGATTGTTAATCGTAATGATTCTTAAAAAATAGGTGATCTCTTTGGATAATGTAGTAAACCCCATAGTTAAATTTGAAGATATATCTTACAAATATACAAAAGATCTGGTGCTTGAACATGTTTCGCTTGAAATTCCCAGAGGGGCATTCCTAGCTATCGTCGGGCCGAATGGATCAGGTAAATCAACGCTTTTGAAGTTGCTGCTTGGTCTGTTCAAGCTCCAAAAGGGGAAAATTGAAATATTCGGGGAAGACATTCGACGCTTTAAAGATTGGCAAAAGGTCGGGTTCGTTTCCCAAAAGGCGAATTCCTTCAACTCAGGATTCCCTGCCACTGTATTTGAGGTGGTTCAGAGTGGTTTGACCAAAAAAATAGGTTTATTTAAGTTCGCTGGCAATGAGGATAAGCAAAAGGTGAAGAAGGCTCTGGAATCAGTGGACATGCTGGAATATCAGAACCGCAATATCGGGGAATTGTCCGGAGGCCAGCAGCAGAGGGTATTCATTGCCCGTTCACTGGTCAGCGAGCCGGAATTGATGATATTGGATGAGCCCACTGTTGGCGTTGATTCAAAAAACGTCCACCAATTTTATGAAATGCTTGAGATGTTGAATAAAAAATTAGGAATAACCCTGATTTTAGTAACCCATGATGTTGGTACTGTGACCGATAAAGTCACACATGTCGCCTGCTTGAATAAAAAGCTTCATTTTCACGGGGATGCCTGTGAATATAATGAGTTGGATGAAGGTGAACTCTCGTCCATTTATGGACATGGAGTCCAATTTTTAAATCATGATCATTAATATGTTTTGGAGGATAGCCCAATGATATCGGGGATATTGCAATTTGAATTTTTGCAGAACGCATTCTTGACCGGAATCATCATCGGAGCGATTGCGCCATTAGTGGGCGTTTTTGTCGTGGTAAGGCGGATGTCGATGATTTCCGATGCGCTCAGTCATGTAGCTCTTGCTGGTATCGCGTTTAGTTTATTGCTGCAGAAGAGCTTTCTATCTTTAGCAGGATTGAATCCACTTTATATTGGAATGGCGTTTTCTGTAGGTGGTTCATTATTCATTGAAAAATTAAGAGGGGTATACAAGCATTACCAAGAGCTTGCAATCCCGATCATTATGTCCGGCGGCATGGGTCTTAGTGTCATTTTTATATCCATTGCTGATGGTTTCAATACTGATTTATATGGTTATTTATTCGGCAGTGTCAGTGCCGTCAGCCGGGCGGACTTGTACGTCATTTTGGCAGTGGGGCTAGTCGTAGCCTTGATGCTCACTTTATTGTATAAAGAATTATTTCTGTTATCATTTGATGAAGAGCATGCCAAAGCGTCTGGAATCCCTTATAAAGCGATTCATTTTATTTTTATTGTCATGGTCGCATTGGTTATTGCCGCTTCCATGAAAATCATTGGCATATTACTTGTTTCTTCGCTCATGACGCTCCCGGTTGCAGCTAGTCTCCGCTTTTCGAAGGGCTTTAAGCAGATGATTGGTTATTCGGTATTATTCGGTGAAGTTTCTGTCATAGGCGGACTATTCTTATCATACAACCTTGACCTCGCTCCCGGCGGGACCATTGTAATAATAGCAGTACTAATTCTCATCTTGTCAATTTTGTTTGATAAGTGGAAAAATAGATAGATGGGGTGATGTATTTTGAACGTAACTACTGCCATGCAACTTTTAAAAGATAAAGGTTTTAAGCATACAGGAAAGAGGGAAGAAATGCTTCAGCTTTTCTCTTCCAGCGATAAATATTTAACGGCCAAAGATGTATTGGAGAATATGAAACAGGATTATCCAGGTTTAAGCTTCGATACGATTTACAGAAATCTTTCATTATTTGTCGAACTGGGCATCTTTGAAGCGACCGAGTTGGAAGGGGAAAAGCATTTTCGTTTTACATGCGGTCATTCTTCCCACCATCACCACTTCATCTGTTTGAACTGTGGAAAAACGAAAGAAATCGAATTGTGCCCGATGCAGGAACTTCAGGAAAGCTTGAAGGACTACGATGTTTCGGGGCATAAATTTGAAATTTACGGACGCTGTCCCGCATGCAGCGTATCTTTGGAAGCATAAAAACCATTGACCTTCAGTCAATGGTTTTTTCTTGTCTCATTTTATAGTTGCCGGTTTCCCTGACATCCAATGATTCACCCAGGCAGAGGCTTCTTGCCAATTGTTGACCCGAATCACCCTTTCAGGCACGGGATCTTGGTTGTAAGGGGTATTAAATAAAATTACGGGTATTTTACACTCTTCTGAAATCGCCACTGCATTATCGTGCTTGTCCTCTAAAAATAGATCGACTTCGAATTTTTTGGCTGCAGCAATCTTATCGTGTGAACCTACAAGCTCTATATGATCATATAGGACTTGATTACTCGTGAACCAATTCTTCGTTACATCCAATAAACGGGAGCTCCTGGCACTGATGAAATAAAGGTTGGCTTGTTCTGTCCATTTTTCCAATACATCTTTTGCACCCTCAGCCAATAATGATTCGGAATAGATGAGTGGCTCTGTCTCAATGAACCATTTAGTGAAATCCTCTTTTGGAACATTCACGAAAGGTAATAAGTCATATTCGGTAATGTCTTCATAAGCTAAATTCAGCTGAAATGCTTTATTTAAAAAGGGGACCATGGAATCAGGTCTTGTGACAGTCCCGTCTATATCGATGCCAAAACGTTTTTTCATGATGAATCTCTCCTCATTTTCAATACTTGTAATAGTGTAACATATCCCATCATAGCTTTGGTAAAAACCCGCATTTATTTCCAAGACATGAAACCATTTTCACGATGGGTTCCTGCGATTTTTACATACACTATAAATGCTTCACAAACGAAAGTGAGGGATGCACAAATGGAAAAAGATCAATACTCCAGTATTGACGATGAAATGCAATTGGCGAAAGAGGGCAGTGAACCAACCGTTGTGGATGATCAACATCATGAGCGGTATTATAATGAAGATACACCTGAAGATGACAGACGATATGAAAGTCGTGGGACCATAACCAATATGGATAACCGATATCAGGAAGAAACGTCTGCCGAAATTTCAACACCGCCTCAGCGAATCAGAACTTATAAAGATGACGAGCCTGCAGGGGATAATGGTTTGGGGGATGTGGCATCAAGAGGAAAAGCGATTGGTGTCATAGCATTGATCATCTCCATTTTATCGTTATTCATGATGCCTTTCATTTTAGGGATTGTGGGTATCATTGTAGGGATAGTGGCCAGAAACAGGGGATCGAACCTGGGTACTTGGGCCATCGTCATTGGTGCAATCTCCATCATCGTTGGCATATTCATCCTGCCGTTCTTTTAGCATTATTAAACCCTTTGATGTCATTTAAGCATCAAAGGGTTTAATAATGATTAAAAACAAAAAATCCCGATAATGAAAATTCGGGATTTTTTGTTTTATTTATTTAGTAAAGCTGCTGCAGCAGCTTCAGCTCTTTGTTTTTCATAGTACTCTTCAGCGATTTTGTCAATTTCCTTTTTCAGTTCCTCGACCATCGTCTCTTCAGGCACTTTACGTACGATTTGACCTTTTCTAAACAGTAAACCTTCACCGCGGGCCCCGGCTATGCCGATATCAGCCTCACGGGCTTCTCCAGGGCCGTTTACCGCACAACCAAGCACTGATACCTTGATTGGTGCTTTAACCGTCTGGATGTACTCTTCAACTTCATTGGCGATGGAAATCAAATCTATCTCGATTCGACCGCAAGTAGGGCAGGAAATTAAAGTGGCCATGTTGGAAGCAAGGCCGAATACTTTTAGAAGCTCCCTTGCCACCTTCACCTCTTCGACAGGATCGGCACTTAAGGAAACGCGGATCGTGCTTCCGATACCCTGACTTAGGATGACACCTAGTCCGGCAGCGCTTTTTACGGTTCCTGAGAACAGTGTACCTGATTCCGTGATCCCAAGATGTAAAGGATAATCGAATGCTTTTGAAGCTTTTTCATATGCCTCGATGGCTAAATTCACATCGGAAGCTTTCATGGAAACGATAATATCATGAAAATCCAGGTCTTCCAGGATCTTGATATGGTGTAAAGCACTCTCCACCATTCCATCAGCAGTCGGGAAGCCATATTTCTCGAGGATTTTCTTCTCTAGAGAACCAGCATTGACCCCGATCCGGATTGGTATTCCTTTAGCCTTCGCAGCTTTCACGACTGCTTCAACCTTTTCACGGCGTCCGATGTTTCCAGGATTTATCCTGATTTTATCCGCCCCGCCTTCGATTGCCTTCAGCGCAAGTTTATAATCGAAATGAATATCGACTACAAGAGGGATGTTTATCCGTTTTTTTATCTCAGAAATTGCATCAGCTGCCCTTTCATCCGGACAGGCGACGCGTACGATTTGACATCCAGCTTCTTCAAGGCGAAGGATCTCTGCAACCGTTGCTTCAACGTCATGTGTTTTTGTCGTTGTCATGCTTTGTACTATAACTTCATTATTGCCGCCAATCGTTAAGTTTCCGACTTTAATTGGCCGCGTCTTGGTGCGATGTATGATTTCACTCAAGTGGAATTCTCTCCTTTAGGAAAAAATCAGTTTTGATTTTTAATTTGCTTCTCTGAAATATTGTATCAATGTACATACCGCTTGACAAGGAAATAGGACGCATAATCTTTTTCAATATGAGGCATTTCCCATTTCAGGATATATCTGGTGCTTGGAAATCCCCTTTGTAATTGTTGTGAAGGCGCAGATTCCCATTTGAAAGTTATTTATAAACGGGAATTTTATAAGTTTTGCCAATCTGCATATTTTCGGGCTTCAATCCTTCATTCAAACTTTGAAAGTCAGAGATGATCGTTTCGATTGGCTGATTGGATTCGCCTTTTTCCGTTTCAACGATGGAGAGTAAGGTATCCCCGGGTTGCATGGTGATTTCTTTATAAGCGGCAGATGGTGCGGATGCAGGCTGGCTGGCCGGCATGGCCCGTTCGCCTGTTGGGGCCGGTGGATGGGAAGCCGGCAGGGTACCCGTAGTCAAATCAAAATAAATAATAAATAAAGTGAAACAGAATGAGATAAAAAGCAGTAGCCGTTTCAATTTTCCATCCTCCCAAGCTTGTCTTTAATTCATCTATACTTGGAGGGGGCAAAAAATATGCCTAAAAATGGGCGATTTTCAAATGGAATCTGGGAGTGGCCATTCAAATTTTTTATTTCAGTTGAGTAACATCCTTATTATTTGAATGAGTGCTAAGAAAGGAGCGAATTTCCTTTTGGGTCAGACCACTCTTTTTTGCCTCCAATATAAGTAACAACCACTGTACATCAATATGACTCTCCTTCACATCTATCACCTCTTAAATACTATTTCAATCATAAGTATAGGAATAACTTAGTGAGTATTTTGTCGAATTAAGTAGATATAAAAAATGATGACTGCAGTCATATGTGGGAAAGGCATGGATTACCCGATTTTATGCAAAAGCAAGAAGATCCGGACCCAGGTGGGGCCGGATCTTTTTTCTCAATTTCCGCTCTTATTGTCTGATGTTTCTTTAATGGATAAATATAACATCATTAATGTCACAAACCAGCTAATGATGGAAGCGAATGGTACCATTGCTTGAAAAGCATCCATGATGGTGAAGAATATGGTGGCAAGAGTTATGCTGTATGCACTAATTCTCCAAAGATGCCTGTAGGAAAGAGGACGGCTAAGAGCATTTTTGAAAAAAAGACCGAAAGCAGCAAGGATTGTCACTTTAATGAAGATTCCGCTAGCAGTAAACAGGTATAATATAAGTAGAAGCAGTGGAATGATGATCGGCAGTACAGATTCAACTGAATCAAGCCAATTGGATATTTCCTGATTATCTCCCTCCAGAACTGAATATGGAGAGGATTGTACATTGCCTCCGGATACGAACACCAGATCAGACTTCAAAAGCGCGACAGCCTCATCAGCTTTTGCAGCTACCTCTTCCGGGGTCAAGGTTCCCGTGCCATCAACAAAAATTTGATATCCGTTTTTATTCAGGCTAAATGGCTCATCTTTTTCAGTCGTCAACGTGCCATTTTTGATTTCAAATGCCGGTAAGTCTTCGGATACTGTTTCGTGCATGGCATCTATCCCGTCAACTATCATTGTACCGAAATAAAAAGCTGAAGGGAGAAATGCGATGAGACTTATAAAGAAAACGTATAATATCGTTTTCCCGATACCTTGGTTTTGAAAGGAAGCGATATCTTTAGGAGAAAATATGCTTACCCATAGTTGTTTGAATATGTTCAATGTTTTCAGCACCTATCTATATAAGATTCCTAACCAATTTTAACTATATGGGAAAAATAAAACAACCTGTATTCAGCTTCATTGGTTTCAAACAACAGTAATGAGGTAATTATGGAGAGAATAAATCAAATTATAAATGAAAAGGGAGAGGGGCGTTTTAGTTATGGACACACTATTTTGGATAATAATCACCCTCATGTTCATAATGGGATTTGTCGGTCTGATTTTTCCAATCATCCCAAGTGTTTTGTTCATCTTTGGCGGAATATTGTTATATGGACTTTTTTATTCTTTTGAACCATTTGGCTGGTTTTTCTGGACAGTCCAAATTTTATTCGTCATCCTTTTATTCGCAGCAGATTATATTGCCAACATGGTCGGGGTCAAAAAGTATGGCGGCACGAAAGCGGGAATTTGGGGCAGTACGATTGGGCTTCTGGTCGGGCCATTCGTGATTCCATTTGTCGGAATACTGATAGGTCCATTCATCGGGGCATTTCTGGCAGAGATCCTAGTTCATAAGCAAGACCCTGTTACTGCTTCTAAAATCGGCCTTGGTTCCGTTGTTGGCTTTATAAGCAGCGTAATCACAAAAGGCATCATTCAGCTTCTGATGATTGGATATTTTATATTCGTGGTATTCTCATAGGAAATATAATCGAAAAATGAAAAATTGAGGCATAAGGTTTGAAACGGTTACAAAAATTTGATACTCTATTGCTAGCGAGCTTTAGGTATCTTTCGAGAACTGAAGCCCTCAAAAAAAACAGCTTACATAGGGAGGAATTTTATTATGGCTTTTGAACTTCCACAATTACCGTATGCATATGATGCATTAGAACCACACATCGACAAAGAAACAATGAACATTCACCACACTAAACATCACAACACATATGTGACAAACCTGAACAATGCGCTTGAAGGCAAACAAGAACTTCTAAGCAAAAGCGTAGAAGAAATCGTCGCTAACCTTGACGCAGTACCTGAAGCTGTTCGTACAGCTGTACGCAACAATGGTGGCGGACACGCTAACCACACTTTATTCTGGGAAATCCTTTCACCTAACGGCGGCGGACAACCAACTGGTGAATTAGCGGATGCTATCACTTCAAAATTCGGAAGCTTTGACAGCTTTAAAGAAGAGTTCGCTAAAGCCGCTACTACTCGTTTTGGATCTGGCTGGGCTTGGCTTGCAGTCAACAATGGCGAGTTGGAAGTAACAAGTACACCTAACCAAGACAATCCATTATCAGAAGGCAAAACACCGATTCTTGGATTGGACGTTTGGGAGCATGCTTACTACTTAAACTACCAAAACCGCCGTCCTGAATACATCAATTCTTTCTGGAATGTTGTAAACTGGGATGAAGTTGCAAAACGTTACAGCGCTGCAAAATAATTTGTAATCAGGTAACAAAAGACGGGATTTCCCTTTTCAGGGGAGCCCGTCTTTTTTTTGTTTCATTGATAAATGGCTTTTAAGGAAAAGCAACAGCTCTGCCATCGCCATCCTGCCTCGCCAGTCGAAGAGTTTTCTTTATACTGTTCTTAATTTTATTTGAGAGAGCTTTTAAGGAAAACAGTATAAGTGCAACTGCTTCTCTGTCATCGCCATCCTGTCTCGCCAGTCGAAGAGTTTTCTTTACACTGTTCTTAATTTTATTTGAGAGAGCTTTGAAGGAAAACAGTATAAGTGCAACTGCTTCTCTGCCATCGCCATCCTGTCTCGCCAATCAAAGAGTTTTCTTTATACTGTTATTGATCAAGTTCAAAAGGAAAACAGTATAAGTGCAACTGCTTCTCTGCCATCGCCATCCTGCCTCGCCAGTCGAAGAGTTTTCTTTATACTGTTCTTAATTTTATTTGAGAGCTTTTAAGGAAAACAGTATAAGTGCAACTGCTTCTCTGTCATCGCCATCCGTCTCGCCAGTCGAAGAGTTTTCTTTACACTGTTCTTAATTTTATTTGAGAGAGCTTTGAAGGAAAACAGTATAAGTGCAACTGCTTCTCTGTCATCGCCATCCTGTCTCGCCAGTCGAAGAGTTTTCTTTACACTGTTCTTAATTTTATTTGAGAGAGCTTTGAAGGAAAACAGTGTAAGTGCAACTACTTCTCTGTCATCGCCATCCTGTCTCGCCAGTCGAAGAGTTTTCTTTACCTTTTTTTACATAAATTCTTTTGTTTTTTCAAACACTAGAGTGGAATTTAAAGGAGAGTTAAAACAATGGGTATTTTAGAGAGATGGTTGGGTGAAGCGGGAGGGAAGAAGGATCTGCACCTCCTTTTGTTTATTGGCGGGCTGTACAGCCTAAGTATTGCTTTATCCAATACATTCGTTAATGTGTACTTGTGGAAACAATCCGGTCAAATTGTTGATATTGCCGTATATAATCTAACCGTGGTGCTTTTTCAACCGCTTACTTTTGTCTTTGCCGGCAGGCTCGCGAAAAAGGTTGACCGAATCATTGTTTTGCGTCTGGGTGTTATCTTTTTGGCCCTATTTTATTTATCGGTCCTATTGGTCGGCACACGGGCAACGGATTTCCTTTGGTTGCTTGGTGGACTGTTAGGAATCGGTTATGGGTTTTATTGGCTTGCCTATAATGTCTTGACTTTTGAGATAACTGAACCGGAAACAAGGGATTTCTTCAATGGTTTTTTAGGAATTTTATCATCCGTTGGGGGAATGGTCGGTCCGATTCTTTCAGGGTTCATCATTTCGAGGCTTGAAAAATTCACGGGATATTCCATTGTATTCGGATTGTCTTTGCTATTGTTTTCCGTTGCGGTATTTCTTAGCTTTTCGTTAAAAAGACGTCCTGCTCATGGCAGATACTGCTTCTTTAGAATATTGCAGGAGCGGAAAAATAATCGGAATTGGCTTTTGATCACTCGTGCTCACTTTTTTCAAGGGATACGAGAGGGCACATTCATGTTCATCATTTCGATTACCGTTTTCATTCAGACGGATAGTGAACTTGCCTTAGGGAGCTATGGCCTGTTAAATTCGGCCATATCATTCGTTGCGTATTTTTTTGCTTCACGATATATAAAACAGCCGATGCGAAAAAAGGCGATTTTTATTGGAGGAATCCTGTTGTATGCAGGGGTCTTATTGATTGCATTCGATATCACATTCGGGAAGCTTCTCATTTATGGGGCAATTGTCGCTACCGCTTATCCTATTCTTTTGGTCCCTTATATATCACTGACTTATGATATTATAGGCCGGGCTTGGAAAGCAGCGGAAATGAGGATTGAATATATCGTTGTCCGGGAACTGTTTGTTCATATTGGAAGGATTGTCTCCATATCAGGATTCATACTTTCCGTCATGTTATTCGACCTAAAGCAATTACTGCCGATTTATCTGTTAATCGTCGGGGCAGGGCATACTGTGATATATTGGTTTGTACGGAAAATCGATATCATTGACCAAGATTGAAAAGAGGCCATAGAGGCCTCTTTTCCATATCAGGACTTACGGCATTAGGATTTATGAGCCGTAAGTCGCTTTTTATGTAAAGTTAGTTAGATGTTTAATATTTCTAGAACACTAAGGTAGAAAAAATTATAAATGTTCTATAGAATAGTATAGGACTATTATGACTATGTAAAAAGGATGTGTGGCTTAGTGTGAATAAAAAGAAAAAGAAAAAGACGCATGTGCCTTTCAGATTGAATATTCTTTTCTTTTTAGTGTTTGTTTTGTTTTCCGCTTTAATTTTGCGCTTGGGTGTTGTACAGATTGTTTATGGTGATGATTACCGGCGTGAGATTGAAAGAACAGAGGAAGTGACCGTGAATAATTCGGTGCCCCGTGGGAAAATGTATGACCGGAATCTAAAACTGATGGTCGATAACCAACCACTGGATGCAATTACATATACACGAAAGCAAGGTACGAAACAAACAGAAATGGTGAAAACGGCTGAGAAACTCGCGAAGTTGATCGAAAAGGAAACAGACAAAGTGACTGAGCGCGATAAAAAGGATTTTTGGATTTTAAATAATCCAAAGTTGGCCGAGAAAAAAATTACCGATAAAGAAAGAAAAAAAGTGGAAGAGGGCGAAATGGAAGAAAGTGAGTTGTATAAGCTTCAGCTTGATCGGATTACTGAGGAAGAAACAAAGCTTTCGGAAAAAGATCTTGAAGTTCTTGCCATCTATAGGGAATTTGCAAGCGGATATGCCCTTACCCCACAAATTGTGAAAAACAAGGAAGTAACAAAAGAAGAATTCGCCAAGGTGAGTGAAAACCTTGATTCGCTCCCAGGGGTCGATATATCTACAGATTGGGATCGTTTTTATACATATAATAAAACACTTAAATCTGTATTGGGTAAAGTCTCCTCATCTGAAGAAGGGTTGCCTAGTGAAAGTCTGAACTACTACCTCGCGCGTGATTACAGCCGGAATGACCGTGTAGGTAAGAGTTATATCGAGGCTCAATATGAAGATGTCCTCCAAGGGCAGAAAGCGAAAGTAAGGAATGTGACCGATAAATCAGGAAATGTCGTCGATTCCGAAGTGATTACTGAAGGTTCGCGGGGAAAAGATCTTATATTGACAATTGATATGGATTTACAGCTTGCAACAGAGGAAATCATTGAAAAGCAATTGATTGCCAAGAAAAAAATGGGTAACACCAAATTCTTGGACAGGGCCTTTGTCGTCATGATGGATCCCGATACAGGGGAAGTATTGACGATGGCTGGCAAGAAATATGAGAAGGACCCAAAAACGGGAAAATCCTCCATTGAGGACTTCGCATTAGGAAATATCACGACTTCCTATACGATGGGGTCTGCGGTTAAAGGCGCTACCGTTTTAACCGGTTATCAGCAAGGTGCGATCCAGCCGGGTACGTACTTTTATGATACAAAGCTTAGGATCAAGGGAACAAAAGCAAAAGGTTCATATAGTGACTTCGGGAACATTAATGATTTGACCGCATTGAAAGTATCTTCGAACGTTTATATGTTCAGAACGGCAATTAATATTGCGGGTGCGCATTATGTGCCGAATGAACCTTTGAACATTAGTTCAGGCGCCTTTTCGACCATGCGGAATTCATTTGCCCAGTTTGGCTTGGGTGTCCGCACGGGTATTGACCTTCCTAATGAAATGAGCGGATTCAAAGGTTCCGAAACATCTCCAGGTAAGCTGCTTGACCTTGCTATCGGACAGTATGATACGTACACGCCAATGCAGCTCGTGCAATATGTTTCAGCCATTGCGAATGGCGGTAACCGCATGAAACCGCATATGGTAAAGGAAATCCGCGACCCGGTTGATAATAATGAGGAATTGGGACCTGTTGCCGAAGACGTTTCACCTACTGTCCTTAATCGTCTTGATATGAAGGACGAATGGATTGAACGTGTTCAGAGCGGTTTTGAGAAAGTTGCCATGGAACAAGGCGGAACGGCTTATACCTATTTTGGGAAAAAATCGTATACAGTGGCAGCTAAAACCGGGACGGCGGAAGCATTCTATGACGGCCCGAACCGGATGGATTATAGCGAGCCACAAGAAACGATGAACATCACGCTTGTTGGCTATGCCCCAGCTAAAAATCCTGAGGTCGCTTTTGCGGTCGTTGTGCCGTGGGCATACCAAGGACATACGGGCCATAGCATGAGTAAAGAAATAAGTGAAGAAATCATGGATACTTATTTCGAACTGAAAAAAGAACGGGCTAAGAAGGAGAATACCGAAACCTCGACTGATTTGAAAGTGGAGAATGGGAAAGACGTTCAAAAGGACCAGGCTGAAGTTAGAAAAAGCCAGGAAAATGAATAAAAAAAGGTTAAAACACGTTTTTGGGTAAAACCGGAAACGTGTTTTTTTGCATTTAAAGAACGGAATCAGTACAGTTTTTTCATCTTTACAATTATCACACAATTATTTACTGAATGTTTACAAATGCTTTAAACGGAATTTACAGTCTGAAAGTATGATGTGAGAGTAGGACAAAATATTCATATAAAATTCTTAGGGGGATTTACAAATGAGACGTTTCAAATTTATGGCTATGACCGCAGTAATGGGTGGAGTAATCGCAGTGGCAGCTGGATGTGGATCTAATGATACTTCAAACAGCGGTAAAGGAAATGAAGCGGCTTCAAATCAACTCAAGGGCGAAGTTATCACGGATGGTTCTTCAACGGTCTTTCCGATCATGGAGGCAGTTGCAGAAGAATATATGGCTACACAGCCTGATGTGAAGGTTTCAGTGGGATCGTCAGGAACAGGTGGGGGATTCAAGAAATTCATCGCTGGTGATACGGACCTAGCCAATGCATCCCGCCCGGTCAAAGAAGAAGAAAGTGCCTTACTTGATGAAAAGGGTGTTAAATATACAGAATTGAAACTGGCATTTGACGGTATTTCAATCGTCGCCAATAAAGATAATGATTTCATCGATTCACTAACGGTTGAAGAACTTCAAAAACTGTGGATTGATAATGGAAAGGTAAAGAAATGGTCTGATATACGTCCTGAATGGCCGAACGAAGAAATTAAATTCTACTCTCCGGGAACAGATTCAGGAACTTATGATTATTTCAATGAAGTGATCCTTGAAGAAAAACCAATGGTGGAAAATGCTACGCTTTCAGAAGACGATAACGTTCTTGTACAAGGTGTAGAAGGTGATAAAAATGCAATTGGATTCTTCGGTTATGCCTACTACTCTGAAAATAAAGATAAGTTAAAGATCATTTCCATCGACAACGGCAAAGGTGCCGTAGAGCCAACGCATGAAACGATTAAAAGTGGGGAGTATGCACCATTGTCACGTCCACTTTACACATATGTAGCTAATAAGTCGGTAGCTGAAAAAGAACAAGTCGCAGATTATACTCAATTCATCATTGAAAATGCAGGAGAGCTTGCAGAAGAAGTGGGTTATATCAGCCTGCCGGAAGAAGAGTACCAGAAAGATCTTGATAAATTAAAAGAACTGGAAAAATAAACGATATTACAGGCTATTGAAATCCCGCCTTGACTCGATTAAGGCGGGGGTAACAGCTTGTAAATCCAAATATTGCGTGTCTGAAATGGAGGATGCAAGTTGGAACTTAGAAAAACAGAAACCTATTCTGTACAGCAAATGATTCTGGAAAAGAAAAGTAAGAAAAAAATCAATATGGAAAAAGTCATACCTAAGCTTTTGTTCATTACGGCGGCAATTTCCGTTTTTACTACAATCGGGATCATCCTGACCCTTATATTTGAAACATTTATCTTTTTTGACAGAGTATCCATCGTCGAATTTTTTACGGAAGCTAAATGGCTGCCATTTGCATCTGCACCTTCCTATGGGATTATGCCCCTTATTGTTGGAACGTTGAAGATAACAGTCATAGCAGCGGTGGTTGCAGTTCCAATAGGACTTGCAACAGCCATTTTCTTGAGTGAATATGCATCAGAGAAAACACGGAGAATCATCAAGCCGATTTTAGAAGTTTTAGCTGGGATTCCTACTATCGTTTATGGCTTTTTTGCCTTAACTTTTGTAACACCGGTTTTGCGGGATTTATTTCCTTCCCTTGACATGTTCAATGCTTTGAGTCCTGGAATCGTTGTAGGTATCATGATCATGCCGATGATAGCTTCTTTGTCGGAAGATGCCCTAGTATCAGTACCGAAGTCGATTCGAGAAGGTGCGTATGCTTTAGGAGCAACGAAACTCGAAACGACAATTAAAGTGGTATTGCCAGCAGCCATTTCTGGAATTGTCGCATCCATCGTTCTTGCTTTATCCAGAGCGATCGGGGAAACCATGATTGTAAGTGTTGCCGGTGGCTCGACCCCAAATATGAGTATGGATGTCACTTCATCGATTCAAACGATGACCGCTTATATCGTTCAGGTCAGTTCGGGGGATGCAGGGTATGGGACAACGATTTACTACAGCATATATGCGGTTGGAATGACACTGTTCGTCTTTACGCTTGTCATGAATTTACTGGCGCAGTTCATCTCTCGCAAGTTCAGGGAGGAATATTAAGTCATGAAACTGATAAACAAAAGTCATGTTGCAAAAAAAATGCCTGCTAGGCTGGCTGTTAACACGATTTGTAAAGGATTATTCTTCTTGGCAACATTGGTTGGCCTCCTCGTATTGGCCATCTTATTTTATCGGATATTCACTCAAGGAATTGGTAGTCTGAATGTGGACTTCCTTCAGAATTTCGCTTCCAGGAAACCTGAAGAGGCTGGTATAAAGGCCGCGTTGATCGGTTCAATATGGTTGATGGTAGTGGTGGCCCCGGTTTCCCTGCTTCTCGGTGTTGGAACGGCCATTTATTTAGAGGAATATGCGAAGAAGAATTGGATCACCACTTTTATCAAAGTGAATATTTCCAATCTGGCAGGTGTCCCGTCAATAGTATTTGGACTTCTGGGCTTAACGGTTTTCGTTCGTGCTCTTGCCTTGGACCGGTCCATATTGGCAGCGGGCCTGACCATGAGCCTACTCGTTCTCCCGGTCATCATAGTAGCTGCCCAGGAGGCAATACGTGCCGTACCTCGTGATTTAAGGGAAGCTTCGTTTGGAATGGGTGCAACAAAGTGGCAAACCATTTTGAAAGTGGTCCTGCCTGCTGCGATACCTGGCATTTTAACTGGAGGGATACTTGCTTTGTCACGGGCAATCGGTGAAACGGCGCCATTGGTGGTGGTTGGCATACCAATGTTCATCGCCTTTTTACCTCAAACGGTCATGGATACATTTACAGTGCTGCCAATGCAAATCTATAATTGGACATCTCGTCCGCAGGAGGAATTCCAGCAGGTTGCTGCCGCGGGAATCATCGTTTTACTCATCCTGTTAATATTCATGAATTCAATAGCGGTTATAATTCGAAATAAATTCCAGAAAAGATACTGATAGGAGGAAGGAAGCATGGATATGACCTTAACGAGAGAAAAAGAGTCACCGGCTATCGAGATCGATAATGTCGGATCAGCTGCCTTGACGGAAAAGGTGTATGAAACATCCAATCTCAATTTATGGTATGGTGAAAACCATGCTTTGAAAAATATTAATCTGGATATGCACCAAAATGAAGTGACGGCCATCATAGGGCCTTCAGGATGTGGGAAATCCACCTACATTAAAACATTGAACCGAATGATAGAACTAGTCCCGGATGTGAAAACGACCGGTCAGATTAAATATAGGAACAGGAATATCCTTGATCAGTCCTATAAGGTGGAAGATTTAAGGACACAGGTGGGGATGGTCTTCCAAAAGCCTAATCCTTTTCCTAAATCAATTTATGAAAATGTTGTATACGGACCAAAGATCCATGGAATTAAAAATAAAAAAATTCTTGATGAGATAGTTGAAAAGAGTTTAAAAGGGGCAGCCATTTGGGATGAAGTGAAAGACCGTCTGCATGAAAATGCATATGGACTTTCAGGTGGACAGCAACAGCGCCTTTGTATTGCCAGATGTTTGGCAATCGAACCAGATGTCATTCTAATGGATGAACCTACTTCTGCCCTTGATCCGATATCCACTTTGAAAATAGAAGAATTGGTCCAGGAACTGAAAAAGGATTTCAGCATCATCATCGTTACCCATAACATGCAGCAGGCGGCACGTATCTCTGATAGAACAGCCTTCTTCTTAAATGGGGAAGTCATCGAATATTCTGATACAAATACCATCTTCTCTAATCCGAATGATAAAAGAACAGAAGATTACATTACCGGACGCTTCGGTTAAGAGAAAAGGAGATGCGATAATGATCGTTCGTGAAAATTTCGAGCTTCAATTGAAAGAGCTACAAGGGAAAATCGTGAAGTTGGCTAATTTAGCTTCAGGTGCCATATCAAAATCATATGCCGCACTGGAAAGCAATAATGTAGATGAGGCTCTTGAAGTCATTGATGATGATACAATAGCTGATTTACTGGAAGAGGAAATAAACGACTTTGCGATTTTACTGATTGCTAAGCAACAGCCGGTTGCGATTGATTTAAGGCGTATCATTGCTGCCATAAAAATCGCCTCGGATATTGAAAGGATGGCGGACTTTGGTGTGAATATCGCCAAATCAGCGATCCGAATCGGTGACCAGCCATTTATTCTGCCTTTAACACCATTAAAGCAGATGCATGATATTACATTAAAGATGATTCAACTTTCAATAGAAGCATTTGAGAAGGAAGATGTTGTTCTTTCAAGGGAAATCATTGAAATGGATGATGAGGTCGATCGCTTTTATGGAGAAATGATTCGAAGTCTCCTTCGCCTTTCAGATGAAAAAAACCTTCAGCAGGTTACACAGCTTTCCCTAATTGCTCGATATTTGGAAAGGACAGCGGACCATACAACGAATATCGCCGAGAATATTTACTTCCTGGTAAGAGGGAGATATATCAGCAGGAATGAATGACCCCATTAATTGAAAAAAAGAGAGGCTTTTTCTCGGACATAGTCCATTTAAAAGTCTCTCTTATTCATTAATGTGTCAAAGTGTTGGCCAATTGTCTATATGTCATATTATTCGTAACAACAAACTCGCCGATTTGTATTTTTTTCGATAAATCACGGTCATTCATGTAAGCTTCAAATTCAGCAGCATCATCGATGATTTTTTCCTTGGAAAGGCAATCGGCAATTTCGGTTGTGGTCATATTCGTTTTCACTTTAATTGTATAGGTGACGATGGAGGGGGCCTTTTTTGAAGCTTCCTTCCCCATTAAATCTTTATCCGAATCCT
This sequence comes from Peribacillus sp. NPDC096448, assembly GCF_044762675.1. Taxonomy (NCBI): domain Bacteria; kingdom Bacillati; phylum Bacillota; class Bacilli; order Caryophanales; family Bacillaceae; genus Peribacillus; species Peribacillus sp. NPDC096448. The sequence goes on from NZ_JBIWEU010000001.1 coordinate 415,924, forward strand.
TTGGTTGGACGGTTTTTTTAGCTTCCTCGGTAGGAAGTGTAACGACGGATCCCTTCTTTACGAGCAATTCCTTAGCTTCCTCAGCAGTAGGAGTGGTGCCTTCGAATATTCCGTTGCCATAATAAAAGCAAGCAAAGATTGTTGTTGTAAAAATGATGCCGGCGGAAAGACCTTGCAGTCTTGCTTTGTTCATTTTCATTCACCCCGCAATCTTTGCTGCTCGATCACTGAAAGGGTTTGTTCCTTCGTTAACGAGGATTGTCTAGCGATCTGGTCCAAAGTAAGACCTTGACTATATAAAGATAGAACCTGGCTTTTTAGAATATCATGAATGGGTTCGATACCATTGGAAGTGACAGTTGATTTATCCTTTACAGGGGGAACAGGGTCGTCCTGGATAACGAATTCCTCTTCAAGAATCTTCACCTTCTTCTTTAATTGGTAGATATCCTGCATATATGTTAGTGTCATCTGTTCTAAATCTTCTTCTAATTTGGCAACTTTATCTTTACCGAAAAAAGAAATGATGAGAGGGATGAGCGCTAATGAAAAAAGAAGGATGATAAGTGTTTCCATGTTTTCACCTCAGAAGATAATTTTCGACAATATACTTATATTTTACACATATTTTAAAAAGAATGGAGATTTTCATATTTTTATATTTTCGGAAATGGGCAGTAAACTTCATTTATTGTCTGTTTTCTTTCAAATATTGTCGAAAAGCCTTACGACCGTCGTTGCAGAAAAAAAATTAGGCATTAAAATGGGAAAAAAACCTTTGAGAGATAACATACATAAAATTCGACAAAATGTGTTTATTGTCCATCAGCCAATTCAGTGCTAACATTAAGTTAGAATAAATCGAAAAAACAAAATATTTTGAATAGTTAAAAATCATTGTACCTAATAAGAAAATGGTGTGCAGAATCTAAAGTGGATAGTTTCACTGTCAGCGCCTACCGATAAGTAATATAAAGATAATGAATGGGAAGGGATGATTTATATGAATTCGCTATACGCATATATGCCGCAGGATAACCAGGATTTATTTCGTAAGGGATTAAAGGCTGGATTATGGATGGATGAGAGTTTTGATTGGTATCCTGAGGAAGATATGATGAGTCATCCTAATGGAGAGATCCGAACACTTTCACAAACGTATACCCAAGGGCAGGTGACCTTTTCGAAGTTCACGATCAGGAATACCTCATTCGAGACTAAGCGTCCAAAAGTGTTTTTTCACTATGAAAACGCTTTCGAAAGGCAGGCGGTGGCTTTTTACAGCCCGAATGAACGGGCGATTTTACATGTAGCCCCTCAATCGATTGCCTTATTGGGTGGATTGGTGAAAGGAAAAAGCATCTCTCAATATTGCATCCAAGGTAAGGGAAGCCTATATCAAGAAGGATGCTTCAAATCATTGAAAGAAGGTCTCCTGGCTTATTCACCGCTCGCCAAAGGGGAAGTTACCAGCGTGTTTACACTAGAGACGGAAATCTTACCGAAAGAATGTGTGGAAGCTGTGGCTTGGGTCATTCATGCTGAAACGAAAGAAGAAGCGAAAGTTATAAATAATCAGCTCCTCCTGACGATGCAAAACGTAAACAATTAAGAATTCAAAAAAGTTATGTTGGATTTCCCGAAAAACATACTAGCAATTCGCATTGAATAATGATATTATAGAAAAGTCCTATGTGAAAATGTCAATATGTTTGGAGGGAAATACACAATGCGCGTGAATATTACATTAGCTTGCACTGAATGTGGAGACCGTAACTATATTTCTAAAAAAAATAAACGTAACAATCCAGACCGTCTTGAGCTTAAAAAATACTGCTCAAGAGAAAAACGCAGCACGACTCACCGTGAAACAAAGTAAGCAACAGGATTTTTCCTGTTGTTTTTTTTTATGCATTTTTTTAAGTCCTTCTTTTCTCTCTTTCCTTTAGTGAGTATTTTCAGAATGCACGAATGATTCGGCGATTTTCGACACCTATTTTCGTAAATGAACAAATATTATGAGATAATGATAGAAGTAGACTAAAGGAGTCGGAAGAGATGAGAGAAAACAAGAATAAGCTCCGTCAGGAAGTTAGGTCCCGTTTAATGGGGCTGACTAAAGTGGAACATGAAGAACTATCTAACAGAATCGCTGAAAACTTATTTACATTGGAGGAATGGAAAAATGCTGAAACCATTGGCATCACCATCTCCATTCCGCCTGAAGTTCCAACGGTACGGATCATCGAACAAGCATGGAGCGAAGGGAAAGAAGTGGCTGTACCAAAATGTGATCCCAAAAATAAGACAATGGAATTCAAAAAAATTTCGTCCTTCAATCAGCTGGAGTCTGTTTATTACGGGTTGCTGGAACCAGTGGCTGAAACAGCCAAGGCCTCCAAAGAGGAATTGAACGCATTGATCGTACCCGGCCTTGCTTTTACCAAGGAAGGGTATCGCCTGGGCTTTGGAGGGGGTTATTATGACCGTTTCCTATCTTATTACCGAGGTGATACATTGGCCCTTGCATACGAGCTTCAATTAATGGATGAACTACCGATAGAGGTACATGATATAGCGGTGGGCAAGCTCATTACCCCATCAAGGATTATACGCACGTACGCCCATTAAGAAGAAGTTTATTAATTATCACTTTTAGCTCATAAAAATCCTCTCCTGTATCACACTACTGATAGGAGGGATTGTTATGCTTCGATTAATCATTCAAATCTTCTTGGTTGGTTTAGTTGTTTATGCAGGTTACCAAAACCGGTACCGCCTGATAAATATTGCGCTGTCCAACGGCATACTGAGAAGATTTCTAGTGACTAAATCCTTGGATATGCCAATGTTCAGGGATAAAATGATGCAAAGCATGTTCACTCAGACCAAATGAGGATGCCGGCATCTTAAAAAGGGAACCTGACCAGGGTTCCCTTTTTTTATTTATTAGGAGCGGAAAAACAGTCTCCTTTTTACTTTTTACATGATTTCGTCTATAGTTTTAATTAAAGAACAGGAATTTTAGAAGCTTAAGTTTCATTGGAAAGTGGGGAAGGCATTGGGATTTAAAGAGGATTATTTTTTTTGGGAAACCATAAGGGAGTTGTCTGCCCATTATGATTATCGAATGATCACTGTCACGGAAAACCATCAGGAGATTTGGCTTGAGAGCGATAAGAATAAGGAGTTTCCAGTCATAAGACTCATCCGGCATGATTTGGATTGGGCTAATTGGCTGAAACGCGATATTGACCGAACATTGCAGAATGGGGAAAGAATCAGAAGGAAATTATACAAAAAGCCCATAAACATATTAAGTATCTATGTTAGTAAATTCGCCCCGGTGGATGATCATGACTTTAGTTCACGGGTGGCCTCCTTTAAAAAAACAAGTGTCAACACGTTCCTTCTAACTTGTGAGAACTTTCAGGATTCGTTTCAAAACCTTGAACATGTTTTGAAAAAACCACTTTCAATTCGAGTTCTTGAAGAAAATGAAATAGATGAGGAAAAGGTTCTTGCAGTAAAGAAGGACGCTATCTCGGAGTCAGTCAAAAAGGCTAAGGCAGAACAGAAGGTATTTCAAAATGCCAATAAGCCATTCTTTACATATATATTCATGGCGGTACAAATAGCTGTGTTCATCTTGATGGAGTTTAATGGGGGCAGCACCAATTCAAAGACTTTGATTGAGTTTGGCGCTAAATTTTCCCCTTATATCATACAAGGGGAATGGTGGCGGTTCTTTACACCGATGGTCGTCCATATTGGGTTCATTCATTTACTGATGAATACATTTTCGTTGTATTTGATCGGTGCTGAAGTTGAAAGGATTTACGGGAATGCCAGGTTCCTTTTCATCTATATATTCGCTGGTTTCGCTGGAACTCTAGGCAGCTTCATCATGACCCCGAATCTTTCCGCCGGAGCGAGCGGAGCCATTTTTGGCTGTTTTGGGGCACTTCTGTACTTTGGTATCGTCTATCCGAAATTATTCATGCGCTCGATGGGCTCATCGGTTATCGTATTGATCATCATTAACTTAATATATGGTTTCAGCGTTTCGGGAATTGACAATGCAGGGCATATCGGAGGTTTGATCGGAGGGTTCTTGGCCGCTGGAGTGGTCCATCTGCCAAAATCCAGGAATATCTTTCGGCAGCTGGCTTTTCTGATCGGGACGGTAATACTGACCTATTTGCTGCTGCAATTTGGTTTCAATCATCAGGAAAGTGCAGCTTTGGATGATAATACCATGGCAATGCTGGCTCAAAAGTATATTGATGATGATGAAGAGAATAAGGCGGAAGAGATGCTATTCAAATATGTGGAGTCAAATCCTGATGCACCGCTGTCGCTTTTTATGCTAGGAAATTTATCTTTTGATAAAAAGGACATATACAAAGCTAGGGATTATTATGAAAAAGCGATTGAAAGTAATCCGGATTTGCATGAAGCCCGTTACAATCTTGCCTTGGTCTACATGAATCTCGAATCATTCGATCAAGCTAAAGAGCAAGCTGATAAGGCTATAGAGCTTGCCCCGGATAATAAGTCATACACTAAACTACTGGAAGAAATTGAAAAGCAACTATAACTTTTGACGCAGCATGATTGGGGTACCGTCTTTCAGGGTAAACAAGACAAGTATTTCACTTTGATTCTTCGCCATAAGCAATAGGGGGATGGTGCTACCTTGTGGACTCACAGTGGATCCATCCTCCTTTTTTATTCCCAACACATAATTTTTGTAAAGTCCTTCCCATAGTTTTCCCACAATTTCTTCCCGTTTGAATTGGGGGAAGGCGCCGAGCCATTGATTCTTCTTAGAAGGCAGATCTGTTAAAGAGATGATTTTGTACTGATCAAGATTAACCTGAAAGGCTTGCCCGGCTTTCTCCAAACCATTTCGAACCGTTTGATCTGTCAAGCCGTCCAGCGTTTTTTTCCACTGAATCTGTTCTTCTGAAAGTGGGCGGTGAAAAAATTGAAAAACCGGTGTCGTTACTGTATAGAGTTTATCTTTACTGAGCTGCTGGGCACTGGTGAAAATTGTGTCACTTGGATGAACCTCGGCATAATGAAACGTTACAGCTTCATAACGCCCACTCTCGGATTCTTTAGTCTTTGCTTTCTGAGAGAGTTCTTGTTTATTTTGGCGCCAATTTTTTAAGGCTCCTGCCAATTTTCCATTTTTGTATAAAAGCGATACGTCTTGACGTAAGTAAGCAGGCTGGTCCAACTTAGAATCCACCCTCCAAGTGATGGTATAGGTGGAATCCCCGGTACCCTTTGGTGTCAGATGGGTGGAAGCATGTTCAAAATGGAGTGAGGAATCGATGGGAAAAAAAATGATGGTTTCCTCTGTCTGTTTATGATTTGATAAATAAAGGATGACAAAAATGGTGGTTAAAACCAATAAGACGGTATACTTCAATTGTACTTTCATTTTTCCCCTCCGTTTTCACGCGTGATGAATGGTTTAATAACATTAAGCGGTTAAATCAAATCGAAAGAGTCCAAATTCTTGATATTTCATCATATGAATACAGTTGGACATGTATGAGGGGGATGGGGGAAATTATCAAAAGAGGAAATGGGCGCTTGTTACAAAGGTGCTGATTCGATATACTTTCCTAAAGAAAAGAGTAAAGAGGTTTACTATGAAAACATATTATGATCTTCAACAATACTTGAAAAGATTTGGCACATTTATCTATATTGGCGATCGCTTAGCCGAGCTTGAACTGATGGAGGCCGAAATAAGGGAAATCCACCGTATGCAGATGATGGATACGAAAGATTATCAAACGGCAATTCTTTTAATCAGGCAGCAATTGTCTCTTGAAAGGGAAAAACAGAAAAAAAATTGATAAAAAAGGTGAGAATGATGGAAAAGTGGCTGATGGGTGTGGATTTAGGCGGTACAACTACCAAACTGGCTTTAATCAATTTATACGGAGAGATAATTCATAAATGGGAAATCAGCACGGACATCTCCGAAAAGGGAAAATACATTACGATTAACATAGCTAAAGCAATTGATGCGAAGCTCGTGGAACTTAATGAACCGAAGAGTAAGATAGTAGGGATAGGAATGGGTGCTCCCGGCCCTGTGAAATTTGTTAACGGTTCCATATATGAAGCGGTCAATATTGGCTGGAAGGACTATCCTTTAAAAGATTTATTGGAGGTGGAGACATCTCTTCCAGCTGTGATCGATAATGATGCCAACATGGCGGCTTTGGGAGAAATGTGGAAAGGTGCAGGTAATGGTGCCAAAGACCTCGTTTGTATAACTCTGGGAACGGGTGTAGGCGGCGGGATCATCCATAATGGGCAAATCGTCCATGGTACCAGTGGGGCTGCTGGAGAAATAGGGCATATAACGGTCGTAACGGATGGAGGGGCACCATGCAATTGCGGCAAGACTGGTTGTTTGGAAACGGTTGCTTCGGCCACTGGAATCGTCCGTATGGCTTTAGAAGCCTTGAATGCCGCCGTTGAAAAGTCAATGCTTCAGCAAAAAGTCGACGAGGGAAATGCGGTAACTTCCAAACTGTTATTCCAATGCGCTGCAGCAGGTGATCCTTTGTCCAAAGCTGTGGTGGATAAGGTGGGCAATTACTTGGGGCTGGCACTATCGCATGTTGGGAATGTCATGAATCCAGATAAAATCGTCATTGGCGGGGGCGTCTCACAGGCGGGAGACATTTTGCTTGATCCTGTCCGTTCTGCCTTCGGAAAGTATGCATTCAAACGGGTTAGTAAGTCAACGAAAATCAGCTTGGCCACACTAGGCAATGATGCAGGGGTAATAGGTGCAGCATGGCTCATTAAAAGTCAACTGAATACGTGACCCCATGCTGCCCGTGGCAATCAGGGTTATAAGAAAAAAGGTGGATTCTTCAAAAAAAGTTCCCTCCTTTAGAGGGGTGGGGGAACCCGTTCCTGCTTTTGCATAAGGGGGAGAACCATGACCCATTATTAGGCGCCCTGGATTGTAGCTCCAGCGCTTCTTCGATGAGGAGGGACCAGGATTGAAAAGGGTCTTCAAAAAACAGCGATATTCATTGTTTTGGGTCGTATTGGTTTCACTTTGGCTTAAAACATATATCGCTTATAAAACAAGTTTTGAGATAGATATTGATAATTGGATCCAGGAGTTCATACTATTCATCAATCCTGTCAGTTTCCTTTTACTTACACTTGGCGTGAATATATTTTTAAAGGAAAATAGAAGGAAAGCATACTTATTGACCATGAGTTTTTTCATCACCTTCGTCCTCTTCGCCAATCTTGTTTTTTTTCGCTTTTTCAATGACTTTTTAACCATTCCCGTTCTTTTTCAAACGAGCAATATGAACGACCTTGGAAGCAGTGTACATGAATTGATCAATCGGAGTGATCTTTTGTATTTTGCCGATATTCTGTTCTTGATGCTTCTGCTGAAATACAAACCAAAAACATTCCGTGAAAGTCGATATAATCCCCAGGACCGTAAATTCTTTTTGTTAATGGCTTTAGGAGTGACATTTTTTAACTTAGCTTTAGCGGAAGCGGCGCGTCCTGAACTCCTGACAAGAACGTTTGACCGCGAAATCCTCGTTAAGAATATCGGTACTTACCATTATCACCTCTATGATGCAATATTACAGACGAAATCATCAGCTCAACGTGCACTTGCGGATGGCAGTGAATTGTCGGAAATTGAAAATTATGTCCGTGCCAATCAAAAAGAAGTTAATGATGAACTTTATGGTCTGGCAAAAGGCAAAAATGTGATCCTTGTATCATTGGAATCCACTCAAAGCTTTGTCATCAATAAAACTGTCAACGGGGAAGAAATCACTCCTTTTCTGAACCAATTCATTAAAGAGAGCTATTATTTCAATAACTTTTATCACCAAACTGGCCAGGGGAAAACATCCGATTCAGAATTCATTATTGAGAATTCCCTCTACCCTTTAGGTAGAGGTGCAGTATTTTTCACTCATGCCCAAAATGAATACAAAGCCACCCCTGAAATCTTAACGGAAAAAGGTTACTATACGGCTTCCTTGCATGCCAATAATATAAGCTTTTGGAATCGTGACATAATGTACGATTCTCTTGGGTACCAACGGTTTTATGATAGTGATGAATACAATGTGTCTGAAGGGAATTCCATCAATTGGGGTTTGAATGATAAATCGTTCTTCAAGCAATCAATCTCTCACTTGAAGAGGATGCCTGAGCCTTTTTATGCCAAGTTCATAACGTTAACCAATCATTTTCCATTCACTTTGAATGAAGAAGACCGGACATTGGAACCTTACGGTTCGAATTCCAAAACATTGAATCAGTATTTTCCGACTGTACGTTATACCGACGAAGCCTTGGAACGGTTTATCGGCGATTTGAAACGTGATGGATTATATGAGGATTCCATCATTGTACTATATGGAGACCATTATGGGATTTCAGAAAATCACAACTCTGCCATGAGCCAGTTCCTTGGGAAGGAAATTACGCCTTTCGAATCCATCCAGCTTCAGCGTGTCCCGCTCATCATACATGTCCCCGGGCAGAAGGGAAAAACGATTTCCACCGTTTCCGGCCAAATTGATGTAAGGCCGACTCTCCTTCATTTATTGGGGATTGAAAATGATGATTATATAGAATTCGGCAAAGATCTATTTTCCGAAGAGAAATTAGAATTCACCGTTCTTCGTGATAGCAGTTTCATCACGAAGGATTATCTCTATACGATGGATACCTGCTATGATAAAAAGACCGGAGCGGCGACTGCAAAGGATTCATGTGAGAAGTATTTGGAAAAGGCAAAGCAGGAGCTTGATTACTCCGACAAAATCATTTACGGGGATTTGCTCCGATTTTATGAGCAACCTTGAAAAAAGAAACCTGGCGCAATCCTGGTTTTTTTGTTTTTTCAGGAGAATCAGTACCCATAACAATTATAAAACACGTGAGACTTCATGAACATCTTTCTGTTTTTCCCTTCATAAAGATAAAACAATGAAAGGGGCGGAGGCTGAATGAAAGTTGTGAGCAGAAGCGGGGATGATTTGGCATATTACAGTCAATTGTTCCAAATTCCTCGGGTTTTGATTGAGGATGCCAATCCGGCCATAACTGGCGGTGTTTTGCCAAATGGCATGGAAGTACAGATACCTGGTTACATTGTTCAGGAAGAGTCCCGGTTAGATATCGATTTTGCCGAAATCGCTTTACAATATAACCTGCCCATCGATGGGATATTATTATTGAATCAAGATGGACAAAAACCTTTTTCCGTACCCGTCCGGGTGATGAATCCCGTGATTGTCACCGACAAGCCCTACGAATATCAATCTCTTCTTGACGATCTTGATATTTTATCTTGTCATTACCCCTTTATTAAGGTTGAATCGATCGGTAGGAGTGTGTTGGGAAAAGAACTGCTTGAGGTAAGAATCGGTCAAGGGGAAAAGATCATACATTATAACGGTTCATTCCATGCTAATGAATGGATCACTTCGGCGGTTTTGATGAAATGGCTGAATGATTTTCTGCTGGCAGTAACGAATGATCGTACACTTTGCGGAATGGATTGTATGCCGTTCTATCGGGATATGACCATTTCGGTGGTTCCAATGGTGAATCCGGATGGAGTCGACCTTGTCCTAAAGGGGGAGGAGGCGGCAGAGGGGAAGTTTGATGTTTTAAAAATAAATAATGGTAATCCCGCCTTTTATGCTTGGAAAGCCAATATTCGCGGTGTAGACCTGAATAATCAATATCCTGCCAATTGGGAGATTGAAAAGCGTAGAAAGATTCCAAAAGCCCCTGCCCCGAGGGATTTTCCAGGAGAGAACGCGTTATCAGAACCAGAAGCATGGGCCATGAAGGAGCTGGCAATAAGACGGAATTTTGAAAGAGTGCTTGCACTTCACACCCAGGGAAAAGAATTCTATTGGGGATATGAGGGACATGAACCTGAACAGGCAGCGGATGTTGCAAGGGAGTTTGAAAAGCGCAGCGGATATCGGGCCGTAAAATACGTTGACAGCCATGCTGGGTATAAAGATTGGTTCATTCAGGAATTCAAACGCGGGGGATTCACAATCGAACTGGGAAAGGGCATCAATCCGCTTCCGCTATCCCATTTGCCTGGTATATATGAAGATACTGTCAAGATTTTGATGGCAGGCCTATATATGTGATGCATCCCCCATAAGGAATATACTTCCAAAAAAATATAAGATCATTATCCGCCACATTTTCTCTTTTTTACTTTATAATGAAAGAGAGTATGGATTCGATTGGTTAATCCTTACTCTCTTTCTAATGTCTCGCTCACAAATGCCAGGCGTTTTAGTTTTGAAGTGGGAGGTGTGTGGAGATTAAAGTATCCAAAGCAGCACTTTGTATGCGGCTTTCCATTTGTAAGATGTTGTGTTTCGTCCCATTATTTATCTCCACTATCCTTCTTATCTCGGCTTGTGAGCCTTCCAAGGACCTTAGTAAACCCGTAAATGATACGGAAAAAGAACACTCCCAATCTAACCACTTGGAAACTTCAGTAGGCAATTTAAAGGTCCCGACCGCAGAAACGGAAAAAATCGAAGCCATTTTTGGATGGCTGGATTCGGAAACCATTTTATATTCTGTGAAGCGGGATGGTAATGAATTATCCCAGTTGATGGCATGGAATTTGGAAACGAATGATACTTCCGTTTTCTATCAGCCGGCTTTTGCGTTTTCTGAAGTATCGATCAGTCCGTCTGGTACGCATATTTTGTTGTCGTCCTTCACATCTTCGGATAAAGCATCAATCACAATACTCGATAAAACGGGGAATCCACTGTATTCCGTGGCGATTCCAGCCTATGAATTAGCTTATGAGTGGAATTCATTTAAAGATGGCCGGTTGTTTGTATCGAGTTTTTATGAAGATTGGACATACAGCAGTTATGTGTTGAATCCAGATGAACAAACTATGGAAACTCTGGACTTTCCACAGCCCTTTGCTCAATGGGCAAGTGAAAATGAATTGATGTTTCTGGATTGGGACAAAGAAGAACCTGCTTTGACCGCTCCCCTTGAAAGAAAAGCGCTTAATGAGGATGGGGCAGACAGCATTATGCTCGATGTCATTCACTTTAAAAAAATGAAACAAGAGCTGATGACTATTCAAGTGGAGACAGAAAAACAAGATCGGGGTACATATGCATTTTATGATCCAACAAACAAGCCGATCCACTCTTTTTCCGTTCCACTATTGAAAAGCTTTTCAGATTGGGTCATTCCATCCTATGATTTCATTGAAAAAAACAAGGAATTCATAACGTTTATTCCTAATGAATCAAAAGATGCGGACCAATATGAAGGAAGGTTTACCTTAACTAAATTAAATTGGGAAAAAGGCACACAAGAAGAATTGATGAAGGACATGGAAAATGAACCATTAAGCTGTTCGCTTGATGGCAACTTCTGCTTATATGGATATCAATTTGAGAAAATCATTGATATGAAAACCCATCAAATACAAAGATTGTTCAAACAAACATGATGACCTAAAACAAAAGCTCGCCGGATGGCGAGCTTTTTTCTTCAATGGGCAACAGGAAAGCCGCTGTTGATGACAGTCATGACAGTGAACCAGCCAAACACGACTGCACTGCCGGCTGCAAAAATGAATCCTAAGAAGTTTCTCTTTTTTAATGAGGTAAACACAGCTGCTACTCCTAATATAGCCACAAGACCGAAAACAACCATTAATATCATGTCAAAACCCCCTTTTTTTCATAATGAATACCTAATCCCTAATAATATACCCAGAGAATAAAGCAACTACCAAAAATATGTAGAAAAGATTGCATTTGTTAATATCTTAATATTTTTTCAATTATTTGTCGAGGTTTAATAGGTGACACTTCTATGACTTGAGTAAACTAGATTAACATTAGCAGCTTAATTAGTGTAAGATAAAGATAGAAAATCATATTGGAGTTGATGGAAATGAAATGGACACAAATTCCTCTAGGACCGCTGCAAACGAATTGTTATGTAGTTTCCAATGGACAGGATTGCATCATTTTCGATCCGGGTGAAGAGCCACAGAAAATCATTCAGTACATACAAACAAAAAATTTAAAGCCTTTAGCGATTTTATTGACACATGCACATTTTGACCATATCGGTGCTCTGGATGCTATTCGGGAGCATTATGGGATCCCTGCATATATTCATGAAAAAGAGGCCAAGTGGCTACTTGATCCCGCATTGAATGGTTCCCAAAACTGGTTCCCGGAAAATCCAATGCGCATGAAGCCTGCCGATCACATCTTGGCAAATGAGCAAGAACTTACTATTGGAGGATTCACTTTCGAAGTATTCGAAACCCCCGGACATTCACCAGGGAGTGTTTCGTATTATGTGAAGGACGAACGTCTCCTCTTTTCTGGGGACGTCCTGTTCCAAGGAAGCGTTGGCAGGACCGATTTAATAGGCGGAAGCGAGTCAGTGCTCTTAAATAGCATTGAAACGAAGCTGTTGACACTTTCTGATGATTCTATCGTTTTTCCTGGCCATGGACCTGTAACGACCATTCTAGATGAAAAGAATACTAATCCCTTTTTGAGATAATCACTTTTACAGGTGCCATATGGCACCTGTTTTTTAAGTTCTTAATAATGTAAAAATATTGAAATGGGTCAATTCCAGAACTATACTGAATATAAAAAATCGGGGTCTTCCCTAGTGTGCATGACTTTTTTGAATCTGCTCTGGAAGTAGGTGCATATTTTAATTCAGTTGTAATGATGCACTCTTATGACTGCGAGATAAAAAAATGAACACTTTGCAAACTTTAAATTTGTTTTCGGGTATGACTGTCGATAAAACTTATTTATGTGTTTTATTAAGAAATCAATATGATGGAAGATCCATGGAGACGGAGGCTATTGTGTTGAAAAATCACTTGAAGGAATTGATTTCAGGAAGCCCGCAAAAAAGGATTTCCTATAATGACTATATGGATGCTGTTTTATATACGCCAAATATAGGCTACTATGCACGCGCAAAAGAGAAGATTGGCTCAAGAGGGGATTTTTATACGTCTGGCAATGTTGGGGATGCATTTGGGAGATCACTGGGGAGATGGTTCGTATATTTGATAAAAAGATGTGGAGTATCACCAAGAATCATCGAGGTCGGCGCTGGGGACGGTAAGCTGGCGTATGACATCCTCGTTTTCATAAAAGAAACGGAACCGCAGTTATGGGACTCTTTGACTTATATCCTTGTTGATGGCAGTCCATTTCATAGAAAGATTCAGCAAGAACGTTTAGGGATGTTCAAACAGGCAGTTTCTGCTGCCAGTATAGAAAAATGGACGAATGTAAATGGAATCGTCTTTTCAAATGAACTTTTCGACGCGTTGCCTGTATTTGTCATTGAAAAATATAAGGGATCTTTGGTAGAGGTATTCGTCACTGAAAAGGAAGGCGAGTTGGTAGAAGAGAGAGTACCTTTGGGCAACCCTGACATCCTATCTTACCTTACTGAACGAAAAATCACCTTAAATGAGAATCAACGATACGAAGTTCCGCTAAACATGGTCCGTGAATATGAGAAGATCGTTTCCTGTATCGAATCGGGTATTCTCCTTACAATTGATTATGGCTATACCGAAAGGGAATGGAAGGAGCCAGCTCATCTTCAAGGGAGCCTGAGGGGCTATTATCGGCATCAAATGATTAAAGATGCACTTTTGTATCCTGGTGATATGGATTTGACGACACATATCCATTTTGACACAATAATCGAGATTGGAAAAAGAAAGGATCTTACCAATCGAGGGCTTTTTCATCAAAATGAATTCTTGCTTAAAGCAGGGATACTAGAGGAACTGAAGGACCATCAAGGAACTGATCCATTCTCGAAAACGGCAAAGCGTAATCGTGCAATTCGGGGGCTAATCGTTCCAGGGGGATTTAGTGAACATTTCAAAGTGTTGCTTCAATCGAAGAATTTAGGAGAAGATGTAAGGATCTTTCCTGAATGGTGACAAGTAAAAACCCATGAATCAAAATTCATGGGTTATGTAATATTGCTTGTTCTTAATGCGAAGCACCCGGAGTCATCATAAATACGCTCCAGTAGGAAAATCCTGCAAAGAAAACGGTAAGATAGGCGCCGAAAACATAAATATACATGCGCTCAGATAATTTCAAATAACTTAAAAGTACAAAAAAGATCGTTTGTGCAAAGAAAAGCAAAGACGTTTGATGCATATGGCCAAGATAAAAGAAAATGGCCATAATTCCTGTCCAAAATCCACATACTCTGAACATGCGTTCCACCCGAATCCCTCCTTATGTCTAGTCGTGTACATTCTAAATAATTATAAATGAAATTGTAAGGTAATGTAAAGGATGCCTTTTGTTTCTATGTGAGAACCGAAGCCTGGTATGAGCATGCTGTACAATTGGACATCATATTTTCTAATTCCACAATATTGACATTCTCAAACAAGGCTTCGAACATACCTTTTAAAAATGAATTATGCATGGAGCAGATGGTTCCTGGCTCGACTTCAGTAACTTCCTTAAACGGGCAATTGAAGATACGAAAGTATATTTTATTTTCCTCTTCGCTTGCTTGTATTTCGGGAGATAACCCTGCAATGGCAGCCGCATTTTTAAGCATGTTGACTTTTTCCGCAAAAGCAAGTCGAGCAATCGACGCCGAGTTCAGGGCTAGTTGCTGATAGATCAATTCCTCCCCGAATACTTTTCCCGTTTCATAAAGAGCCTGTTTTCCTTGTTCCCCTAATGTCATCATCGTCTGGATGGCAATCCTTGAAAGCAGCTGATAGTTCCTATATGGAAAATGAAGCTGTATGACTTTGTCAGATAATCGATAAAGTCTGCTGGGGCGACCGCCTTTCCCGGTCTTTCGGGCATCCGAGGTCAACATATCGACATCCTCAAGTTTTGACAAATGTAGACGGGCGACATTTGGATGGATGTTGAATGAATCGGCGATTTCCTGTACCGATACATCACCATGGTTGTTCACAATATGTTGATATATATAATATCTGGTGGGATCAGCTAACACGTTTGTTATTTTTAACGTTTGTTCCATTACACCCTCCTGCTATTCCATAGTTTACCTATGTTCATTATAATGCAGGCAGAAAAAAATGGAATAAGAGAAAAGGCAAACACCCTTTAGTTTAAAAAAAGTTCACATTTAAAACGGTCGTATAAAGAAAAAATATATACATTAGTTATATAAATGTTGTGCAAAAATTATACAGACTATAAAATGTATACAAAATGTGAACGGAGAGTGATAGTATGGCACAGTTAACTTTCTTTTCGTATCGATGAGCGACATTTATTCAGGAAGACTCCAACTGTAGCAGAGTTAAAAAGAATTCTTGAATTGACATTGGAAGGACTTGATGAAGTCTTGGCGACAAGAAGTGAAGCTTACAAAGACTTACAAGTTAATATTGACGAAATGATGCTTTCTGATGTCATCCAATTATTAACAAAAGAACCGAAGTTATTAAGAAGACCCATTCTAATAGACGGGGAAAAACTGATCATTGGCCATAATGTAGACGCATTAAGAAATTTGGTTTCCAAAAGGCTTGATTTGAAAATGAGCATGTAAGATGATTCTCGAAATTTTTTTCGGGAAATTTTTTTATTTTAAAGCAGGAATTTGTCGTGGGTTGTCGAATCAATACAACAAGAAACATAGGAGGTGATGAATGAATTGATATCGATTGAAAAGACCGCAGAAAAAATACTAACCCGTGCCATACAGGAATCGGCATCGGATATCCACATTTTTTTTCGCGGAGAGGGACCTCTCATCCAATTCAGGATAGACAATAAGCTTGTTCCCCAGGAAACATTATCATTCTTTGAAGCTGAAAGGCTGATCTCTCATTTGAAGTTCCTTGCCTCGATGGATATTGGGGAGAAAAGGAGGCCACAGAGTGGTGCCATCACCATCAATTTGGCTAACCAGGTGGTCGGGCTCCGCCTTTCCACTCTACCCACTGCCCATCTCGAAAGTTTGGTCATCCGCTTAATACCCCAACAGAATATCCTTCCTCTAGAAAAGTTATCCTTATTTCCAAACACCGTTCAAAAATTGATTGCTCTCCTGAAGCATTCCCATGGCATGCTCATATTTACCGGCCCGACCGGCAGTGGGAAAACCACGACACTATATTCCTTGCTTCACCATGCCCATGAGATGATCAATCGAAATATCATTACACTTGAAGATCCCATTGAAAATGTATCCGAAAAAGTATTGCAAGTCCAAATCAATGAAAAGGCGGGCATTACGTATTCTGTCGGTCTAAAAGCAGTTCTGAGGCATGACCCAGACGTGATCATGGTTGGGGAAGTCAGGGATGCAGAAACTGCCAAAATCGCAGTGCGTGCCGCATTAACCGGTCATTTGATACTGACAACCATGCATACAAGGGACGCCCAGGGCGCCATCTCCAGGTTACTGGAATTTGGTGTCAGCCTGATTGAGGTTGAACAGAGTTTGATTGGCGTGACAGCACAGCGGCTGGTTGAATTGCGATGTCTTCCGTGTAAAGGGGACAGTGCTTTAGCTTGCAAAATGATTGCCAGGAATAAAAGGGCAAGTGTATATGAATTGCTATATGGAAAAAGCCTGGCTGAAGTTCTCCGGATAATGGGAGATGAAAAAGGGAAGGCAACGGTCAGCTACCGCCAATTAAAGGATGAAATCGGAAAAGCGGTTGCGATGGGCTATGTGGATTCAGAGGAATATGAACGGCTGGTATACCATGAAACCAAAAAGTAAATGGAAGGTAAAAGAGCAGGCGGTCTTTATTTCGAAGTTAGGTGAATTATTGAATCATGGCTATCCTTTGGCGGAAGCTTTACATTTTCTTGAGTTTCAGGAATCAAAGAAGAAAGCGGAAGACTTCACACAAGCTAAAGACGATTTAAGGAACGGTTACCCGTTGCACATAGTGCTGACCCATCTTAATTTTCATCCGCAGCTTGTAAGTTATATATTTTATGGAGAACAATATGGCGACCTGGAACGGGCGTTGAAAGAAGGAGGGCGATATTGGAAGAAAAGAACCGAGGATATGGATAAAGTAAAAAAGTTAATGGTATATCCCGTATTCTTGGTCTTTTTTGTAAGCATCGTTTTTTATATTCTTCAGACTGTTCTCCTTCCCAAATTCCAGACAATCTATTTCACGATGGATGTCGATCAGCATACACTCTTGAGATTAATGTCAGCCTCCACATTCATTCTTCCGGCACTCCCCTTCTTAATACTCGGTTTGCTCCTATTCTTGTATGTATTCAAACGATTTTGGTTCAATCGATTGTGCCCATTAAGGCAGCGAAGGATTTTGATGGGAATTCCGATATTCGGGACCTTCATCAAATTATACGAAACTTATTTTTTTGCTTGCCAATTCAGTGGCTTACTTTCCGGAGGGCTATCGATTAACGATAGCATCAAATTATTCTCGATAAATCAACAGCAGCCTTTTTACCAAAAACTTTGCAATATCATCAAGGATGATCTGATCGAGGGCAGATCACTTGAAATGATTTTTCGGGAGCTCCCATATTTTGATGGGAATTTACCGGTGGTCGCTGCTAATGGTCAAAAATACGGCAGACTTGATGCGGAGCTACTTCATTACAGTCGATTTATACTGGAGAAAATAGAAGAAAGAATGAATGTAATCTTGAAAATCATTCAGCCTCTAATGTTTTCACTGATAGGTCTTTTGATCGTGTCCATTTATTTGGCGGTTTTGCTGCCGATGTTCTCACTGCTCGAAGGTATATAGGATTTTATTTTTGTATTCCGGAGGTGAAAATGCCCGAATGTCATCTGGTATGCAGATGCTTCAGGAGCATGATGATATGTTAAAGAAATTGATGAATGAACGTGGTTTTACACTAATTGAGATGCTTATTGTTTTACTGGTGATATCCATCCTTTTGATTATAACAATCCCCAATATCACGAAGAACCAATCCACAATCCAGTCTAAAGGATGTGAAGCTTTCGTGAAGATGGCCCAAGCACAGGTGCAGGCTTATGAGATCGACAATGCTAAACTGCCCGTAAGTATCGGTGAATTGGAAAGTCAAGGCTATCTCAAACAGACATCCTGCCCTAATGGGGATGAAATTAGTTTGGATAGTAAAGGAAAGATAACGGTCGTTGAGTAGGAGTGAAGTGAATATACGTCATTCCGAAGGTGGGTATACACTATCTGAAACCCTTATTGTCCTCGCTATTTTTGTACTCCTGATTTCGATCGGTCCTAATCTATATCCTAGCTTCACTAAAGGAATGGAAAATAGACTATTTCTTTCACAATTCCATGAAGATCTTTTCTATGCTCAACAGTATGCCATCAGTCATGAGACCTTGATCTACCTCCATATTGATAATACCAAAAAGGTTTATACCGTTTCGTCTTATAAGGAGGGGATTGTTTTAGAGAGAAGCATACCAGGGGGTATACAGTTTTTAAGTGGCACTTTGGGGTTCAGCTTTCATTTTAATCAATATGGAAATGTTTCCAAAGCCGGAACGATTATGATTGACACCTCAAAGGGAAAGTACAAGTTGGTCCTCAATATCGGTAAAGGGAGGTTCCGGATTGAGAAATTGTAAAGGTTATGTCTACCTTGAGCTGATGGCCGCATTTTCCGTTTGTATATTACTGGTCCTTGCCATTTTACCAATACTTGAAGAGTTATTGACGCATCGGAAAGATATTGCCGTAAGGACAGAAGCCCACCATTTATTATATGAAAGATTGACGGCGTTCATGGATGGGGAGATTGATGCAGTTGGTCAGGAAATCATTTATAAAAAAAGAAGCTATGAATTGGTTTGGAAGGACCAAGGGGATTTCCCGGGAATGATTGAAGGGTGTGTACGCTATGAAGATGGAACGGGTAAATTGGAATCCGTTTGTGATGCTGCGAAAAAATGATGGCTTTACGATGATCGAACTGCTTTTTTCTTTAATGATTTTAATGACGACGACCCTCTTTGTTTTGCAGCTCTTTTCAATCATTCACACCCATGTGGGGGCCGCCGTTGATAAATTGCATCCTAAAGAGTGGGAGGTCTTTACCATGCAAATGAAGCAGGATGTCCGGAGTTCCAAAGCTCAGGATGTTATGGGAAATAAATTATATTTGCTTTCAGGTGAACAAATATCATCGCTAGAACAATATGAAGATAAGGTCAGAAGACGAGTGAATGGTATGGGGCATGAGGTCATTTTGCATAATATTTCGGAATTCCGGGTCGAGAAGGATGGCAGTGTCATTGTTATAAATATAACGGATAAAGCAGGGACTACTTTCAGTCGAAGATTTCATCCTTTCTTTAGGAATGTATCGAAAGTCGATGAATAATCAAAAAGGAGTCGTTTTCCCGATGGTCATGATTGTAGCGAGTGTTTTCATCATGTTCACGATACTAATGATCGATCAGTTCATCATTGATAAAAGGTTTTATAAAGAAGTGGAAGAATCCCTTGTGGCCGACCACCTTGTCCATCTAGCCATCAAGGATGTGACGGCAGAGTGGGGCGAAGAGATCCCAAAAGTCATCCAGGGGGAAATATCATATCCAAATGGTGTTGTGCGATATTCCTTAATGAAGCATGAAGGTCCTTACGTCTATATCGAGTTTTCTTCCAAAACTAAAAATGATCGTGAGGGCAAGGTCATCATTCAATACGATACAGAAGCGGGGGAAGTGAAAGAATGGTTGGAAAAGCAAGCTGTTTAATACCAAAATCAAGACTCGTTTATAACGGAATGTGACAGGTTCAAGTGTTCAGGGAACAAGTGAAGGAATAAAAAAAGCGTAAATCGGACATACTTTGCGTAGGGTGATGATTATATATGTCTACAAACGCTTATATTAAATATCT
Source organism: Peribacillus sp. NPDC096448 (assembly GCF_044762675.1). Classification (NCBI taxonomy): domain Bacteria; kingdom Bacillati; phylum Bacillota; class Bacilli; order Caryophanales; family Bacillaceae; genus Peribacillus; species Peribacillus sp. NPDC096448. The sequence goes on from NZ_JBIWEU010000001.1 coordinate 435,917, forward strand.
TACGCAACAGCTTGTCGAGTATCTCAATCTGACGAAAAAAGAACGAAAAGAAAAGCGCCGTCACAGAAAAGAGGACAAAAACCATGGTATGTCTCATTGGTTTGGCATAGTCCCTTTCGCTTTGTCGATGTTCATAAGGAAAACGATCAAAAAGTAAAACAGATGTCCTGAACTTAGGACATCTGTTTTTTTCGTTCTTACTTATCCCAACGCCCTATCTGAAAGGTAAAATAATCCTCCGTTGATGATGGATATTCTGATGTTGGGTTCATATTGTGCTTTTAGTGCTTCTTTTTCGGTATAATAGCTCTCACTTTTTTCGTCCATATCCTTGTAAAAATGCTCCAATAAATTCAAGTCATTCTGCCAGCGCAGCATTGCTTCCTCCGCCCAGGAATGGTCATCATCCTCGAAACTGGTTCTGATGTATGTATCCAGTCTTGCCAATCCACTCTTGGGCATGATCAGAGGTGAAAGTGTAAAGGAGTAATCCGGTATTTTTGGGGTGACGTTAATCGGTAAAACCCGATGGTGGAACCCTTCCAATATTTCACCCGAGATTAAATTCAATCCGATCGACATGAAAGTATCTTTTTTACGGTCACATTGATAGGATATTTTCACATTCAGGGTCAGCCAAGGAAACAAAGGGTTATTTCTGCCTTTTGATGGAGGAGTATCCTCAAAAAGTCTAGTATACCCTGCCAGCTTTTTGGTTGATTGAATAATCTGGTGAAGGCGAGGGGAGCCAAAATGAATCATTTCTCCCTTTAAATCGGATGGAGCTTGTTCTGGATCGGTAATGAAAGTTATCTGTGCCGGGTTCGGAACGCCACCTGTTTTTTCTAGATAATGCCAATAAAAGGGTCTGTTCATTAATTCTTTATCCATTTCAATCGTCAATTGCACTGTAAGGTGGGTTTGTGCATTATCCAGTATTTCACAATCATTGGCTTTAAAGAAAGTTATTAAAAAATCATGAATTTCCCGTTGCTGCATGAACCTCACCTTCCTTCATTGATTGAGCGAATTGGATCAACGATGAAAAGTTATCCATCTTGATTTTCATTTCGCCCTCTGTTTTGGACTCGCCGACCACATCAATTAAATATTCTTCAATGTTGTTAATATCCAGTTTGGTTAGAATATCATCCAATTCACCGATTACTTTTTCAAATAAATTTATTTTTTCGTATAGTAACTTCAGTATATGTTCTTCAACTGTATTTTTTGTGGCAAAGTTATAGATCATCACATCTTCTTCCTGACCAAGGCGGTGAATCCGTCCAATTCGCTGTTCGAGCCTCATTGGGTTCCATGGCAGGTCAAAATTAATCAAGTGATGGCAAAACTGAAGGTTTATCCCTTCCCCGCCAGCTTCTGTTGCGATTAATACCTGTATATTCTTTTGGAATAATTCTCGCATCCAGTCTTTCTTTCCGCGCTTAAAACCGCCTCGAAAAGGAACGGATGAAATTCCGTTCTGCTGTAGGTACCATTGGAGATATAGTTGAGTCGCCCTATATTCCGTAAAGATAATCACTTTGTCATCAATTTTCTTGATCAGTTCCAAAGCTTTTTCAGCCTTTGAGTTCTGAACCGTTTCATTCACTTTAGAAAATAAATCATCAAGCTTTGCCAAAAAGTCAGGGGAAGGCTGATCGTATTTGTCTCTCATATTTTTTAATGTATAAAAGACCGCCTCTCTGCTGCTGCATGCTTCCCTTTGGAGAGTGAGAGCCGAAAAGGCGCTTCCTTTTGATCCATCCGAAATTGGCTTGAATTTGGAAACAGCATCGTATAATGCTTGTTCCGTTGGAGAAAATTCAATGGTGATGGTTTCCACATGCCGTTTTGTCCATTCAATGCCAGTATCGGCCCGCCGGTTTCGAATCATGACAGTGTTGACCAATTCCTTTAGGTGTTCATCTTCAATTGTGTTCCGGCCTTTACCTTTATACTTTTCCGAAAAGAGTGAGGCATTTCCCAAGTGGCCCGGTTTCAATAATGAAACGAGGTGGAAAATCTCCTCGACTTTATTTTGAATTGGTGTGGCTGTCAGGAGTAAACAAAATTTCTTTTTCAGATTTTGGACGAATTCATAGTTCTTCGTCTTATTATTTTTAAGTTTATGAGCTTCATCAATAATGATGAAGTCATATTCCTGAGTGAAGATGATATCTCGATGTGGAGCGCGTTTCGCCGTATCAATGGATGAAATGACCACATCACAGGAGTCCCAGACATAACTTTTTCTCTGAACGACTGCCGGAATATGAAACTTGGTATTCAATTCAAATGCCCATTGTGAGACAAGGGAAGCCGGAACGAGGATCAATACTTTTTTTACAAGGCCCCTAATCATATACTCTTTTAGGATCAAGCCTGCTTCAATTGTTTTCCCTAGCCCTACCTCATCAGCCAAAATGGCTTTTCCATTCATCTTTTCCACCACTTGCTTCGCCGCTTCCAATTGATGGGGAAGCGGGGTTAACTGCGGAAGGTGCTTGGGCGCCTGTAAACCTTCAAAATCAGGGATGATAAGATTTTCCTCCATTTGAACCGCCAACTTATAAAGCTCCCAATTTCCCCATGGACCGTCATTTTCCATCTTTTGCAGAAACTCGTCATTCCATTCAGAATTGAAGGATATATTGATTTTCATAGAAATAACTCCCTCTTAAATCATAATTTCCTTAATATAAGGTCAAAACCCGAACATTTCATATGTGAAGTAAGAAAAATATTTCTCTTCAAAAGATATTGCAGAGATAAGTTTCTTAGGGTAGGATATAAGTATATTTAGAAAATTCCAATTTCCAAACGCTATAAAGAATGTTTGTACATTGATTGTGCAGTTCGCGTTTTCTTAGTATGGGCTATAGGCTCCTAATTTATCCAAGATTACTGAAGGAGATCAGCAAACGGTTTCTGAATTTTTAGGAGAATTGGCAGAGAATGCATTCCATTTATGCTCAAAGGTTTAACTGATGCTTGGGGCTTATTCGCTTCCTTTCATTGGTAGACCATTTATATGCGGGTGAAGATAAGGGGAGAGACTACGGATGTAGCGCCGAAGGAGCAAACTTAGCAGTGAATCTCTCAGGCAAAAGAACTCTTATTGGACGCAACTCTGGAGAGCGCCGCCCGTTTTGGGACGGCCACCAAAGGGGAAAACCTATTACATAGGTAAACTTTCAGGTTTCAGGACAGAGAAAAAGCTCAAACGGGCTTTCTCTGTCCTTTTTTGTGCTTTTTTTACATCATGAATCAGGTTATATCTGATGCGTAATGACTAGAAGCTTTTGATAATGAAGCCAATTAAATTAAAAAAATCTGAAGGGGGTCATTTTTTGACCAATTTAAAAAGAACACCACTATTTGAGGTTTATCGTGAATACGGAGGTAAAACGATTGATTTTGGCGGCTGGGAACTTCCTGTCCAATTTTCGGGTATAAAGGACGAACATGAAGCCGTACGAACAAAAGCGGGGTTATTCGATGTTTCCCATATGGGGGAAGTCGATGTTAAGGGTCCTGGAAGCCTTTCCTTTTTACAGAAGATGCTGACCAATGATATCTCAAAGCTTCAACTGGGCGGTGCCCAATATACCGCCATGTGTTATGAAAACGGAGGCACGGTTGATGATCTAATCGTGTATAAAAGGGCTGAGGACGACTATCTGCTCGTGGTCAATGCGGCGAATACAGAAAAAGATTTCAATTGGCTGCAAGCTAATTTAGCGGAAGATGTCCAAATTACGAATGTATCGAGTGACTATACACAGCTGGCACTTCAAGGACCAGCTGCAGAGAAGATATTACAAAAACTATCGGGAAATACTGACTTAAGCGAAATTGGATTTTTCAAGTTCAAGGAAAATGTCATGATTAACGGTATCTCCACGCTGGTATCCCGTACTGGATACACTGGTGAAGATGGTTTTGAGATATATAGCGACAGTAAAAATGGCCCTGCCCTTTGGAAGGCGATTATGGATGCCGGAAAGGAAGAGGGGGTTCAGCCGATAGGTTTAGGTGCTCGTGATACTCTGCGTTTTGAAGCGAAACTGCCGCTATATGGGCAGGAGCTTTCAGCGGACATCACCCCGATAGAAGCCGGGATTGGTTTTGCAGTAAAAGTGGATAAGGAAGCTGATTTTTTCGGGAAAGCCGTACTTGCTGAGCAAAAGGAGAAAGGAGCTCCCCGCAAACTTGTGGGAATTGAAATGATTGACCGTGGCATTCCACGTCATGGGTATAAGGTCTACAGCGGTGATAAAGTCATTGGCGAGGTCACGACCGGTACCCAATCACCAACATTGAAGAAAAACGTTGGATTGGTACTTATCGATAAGGAATTTTCGGTGCTGGATGCGGAAGTCGAAGTGGAAATCCGTTCCAAACGTTTGAAAGCCGTTATAATACAAACACCTTTTTATAAAAAACCACGTAAATAGAGGGGAATGGTCATTAGATGAAACATCGTTATTTACCCATGACAGAGCAAGATAAACAAGAAATGCTGGAAGCGATAGGGGTATCCACTGCGGAAGAACTTTTCAATGATATCCCTGAAAGCGTTCGTTTTCAAGGAGAATACGATATCAAGCCTGCTAAATCTGAACCTGCGTTAATGAAAGAATTATCAAGGCTTGCTGCCAAGAATGCTGACCTTAAAAACTATGCTTCCTTCCTTGGTGCGGGTGTCTATGACCATTACGCTCCGGTCATCGTCGATCATGTTCTTTCCCGTTCTGAGTTTTATACGGCTTATACACCCTATCAGCCTGAAATTTCACAGGGCGAGCTTCAAGCAATCTTTGAATATCAAACGATGATCTGTGAATTGACGGGCATGGATGTGGCTAACTCCTCCATGTATGACGGCGGGACGGCGCTGGCTGAAGCAGCGATGCTTGCTTCAGGACAGACACGGCGGAAGAAGATTCTCATTTCAGGAACCGTACATCCTGAATCAAGAGAAGTCGTGAAGACCTATGCGAAAGGGCAACGCGTGGAAGTGATCGAAATTCCTTATAAAGACGGTGTGACGGATTTAGCTGCTTTAAGGGAATTGGCGAATGATGACATTGCAGGAGTGATCGTGCAATATCCGAACTTTTTTGGCCGGATCGAGCCATTGAAAGAAATGGAAGAAATCATTCATGGCGTCAAGTCAATGTTTATCGTTTCCAGTAATCCGCTTGCATTGGGAGCTTTGACATCCCCTGGTGCACTCGGTGCGGATATCGTAACGGGGGATGCTCAGCCATTCGGCATTCCAGCGGCATTCGGTGGACCTCATTGTGGATATTTTGCCGTTACTAATAAACTTGTTCGGAAAGTTCCGGGCCGACTCGTAGGTCAAACTGTGGATGAAAATGGAAAACGGGGGTTTGTACTGACGCTTCAAGCTCGTGAACAGCACATTCGCCGTGACAAAGCCACATCCAACATATGTTCCAATCAAGCTTTGAATGCCTTGGCAGCTTCTGTTGCAATGACCGCACTTGGGAAAAAGGGTGTCAAAGAAATGGCCGTGCAAAATATCCAAAAAGCGCATTACGCGAAAAAAGCAATTATGGCAAAAGGGGTGGAAGTGATATTCGAAGGTCCTTCGTTTAATGAATTTGTCATTAAACTGCCTGCTCCGTTTTCAGAAATCAATAAAACCCTTTTTGAAAAAGGGATGATTGGGGGCTTCGATTTAGGGACGGTTTATCCTGAATTGAAAGACCATATGCTTGTTGCGGTAACTGAACTAAGAACAAAAGAAGAAATTGATGCACTTGCGCAGGAATTGGGGGATCAACATGAATAATCAAGATCAATCACTCATTTTTGAAATCAGTACTTCCGGTCGAATCGGTTACAGTCTGCCAGAAATGGATGTTGCAACTATTCCGCTCGAAGAAATTCTTCCTGCCGACTACATCCGTGAAGAAGAGGCAGAGCTTCCTGAGGTGTCCGAACTGGATATCATGCGTCACTATACAGCACTTTCCAAACGGAATCATGGGGTGGATTCGGGTTTTTATCCGCTGGGTTCGTGCACGATGAAATATAATCCGAAAATAAATGAAAATGTGGCACGCTTCAACGGTTTTGCCCATATCCATCCGTATCAAGATCCCGCTACTGTACAAGGAGCATTGGGACTATTATTTGATTTGCAGGAACACTTAACGGAAATCACCGGAATGGACCAAGTGACATTACAGCCTGCAGCAGGTGCTCACGGTGAATGGACAGGATTGATGATGATTCGCGCTTTTCACGAAGCGAATGGCGATACAGAACGGACGAAAGTGATTGTACCTGATTCGGCACATGGTACAAATCCTGCCTCTGCCACTGTTGCCGGACTTGAAACGATTACAGTGAAGTCCGATGAAAATGGATTAGTAGACCTTGAAGATTTAAAGCGTGTTGTCGGTCCGGATACGGCGGCCTTGATGCTGACGAACCCCAATACATTGGGATTGTTTGAAGAAAACATTTTGGAAATGGCACAACTTGTCCATGACGCAGGTGGAAAGCTTTATTATGATGGAGCGAATCTGAATGCAGTCCTATCAAAAGCACGGCCGGGTGACATGGGCTTTGATGTTGTTCACTTAAATCTCCATAAAACATTCACAGGTCCTCATGGCGGCGGCGGCCCGGGTTCTGGTCCTGTAGGTGTGAAGTCGGACTTGATCCCTTACTTGCCTAAACCTCTTGTAGTCAAACAAGGTGAGCAATTCGTTCTTGATTATAATCGTCCGCAATCCATTGGCAGGGTAAAACCTTATTATGGTAATTTCGGGATAAACGTGAGGGCATATACGTACATTCGTTCAATGGGTCCTGATGGCCTTAAAGCTGTCACCGAAAATGCGGTCATCAATGCCAATTATATGATGCGCAGGTTGGAACCTTATTTTGACTTACCATATAATCGTCATTGTAAGCACGAATTCGTATTAAGCGGACGCCGCCAAAAGAAATTGGGGGTAAGGACTCTCGATATAGCTAAAAGATTGCTGGATTTCGGGTATCATCCTCCAACCATTTACTTCCCGTTGAACGTGGAAGAAGGAATGATGATAGAACCGACTGAAACCGAGTCAAAAGAAACGTTGGATGCATTCATCGATGCGATGATCCAGATTGCCAAGGAAGCGGAAGAAACCCCGGAAATCGTTCAGGAAGCTCCGCATACAACCGTTATAAAGCGGCTTGATGAAACTCTTGCTGCAAGAAAACCTATTTTACGTTATCAAGCCTAGACTAGAAGCTTAACCGAAAAAAATCCCTGCCTGCCGGCGGGGATTTTTCATGTTTATGTAAGATTTCATTAAAGTACAACATGGAACATTCTTTTACTTGAGCTATTGAATTAAAAAGAGCCCATGCGGAGATGGGGTCTTATTTCTTTGCTTTGATTTTCCCGGTCCACATTTTGAAACCGCCCTTTAGGTGAAAAAGTTCCCTGTAGCCTTTTTTGTATAGCATGGCTGCTGCTCTGCCGCTGATGATTTCACTTTGAGCGTACAAATATACAGGCTTGTCCGGCCTAATTTCGACCAAGCGGGTTTTCATTTGAGTCATAGGGATGTTTCTTGCGCCTAAGATATGACCATTATCGAAATCATTCGGTTCCCGCACATCGATTAGCTGCACTTTTCTGTAGTTAGCGATAAATTCGTCCTGTGTTAGTGTTTTGACGATTTTACGCTGGCGGTACCAATTAAAAAGTGAATACGCAATAACCACTCCTAAGATGATGAGCAGTGTATATAATATTTCCAAACATAAAACTCCCTTCTACCTTAACGAATACAGACAATCTTTATTATATAATTGCTTTACCCAATAATCAAAAAGAATTTTCATCAAAATTCTTCATGACTTGATAGCACTTTCTTTTTTAGAGTGTTAAAGTCTGTTAAACTACTACATGTGAGTTTTTTGTGGGGGATTGAAAAACAGTCTATTGAAACGAGGGGTAAAGATGACTAAAGAAAAATGGGGTTTTATAGATTCGGGGTATTGTTCACCGGCTTTTAACATGGCGCTGGACGAAGCGCTGTTAAACTGGCAAAGCAAAGGGGAAATTCCGCCAATCATACGCTTTTACGGCTGGGATCCAGCGACATTGTCGATCGGTTATTTTCAAAAGGCAGAAGCCGAAATTGATATGGAAGAGGTCAAAAGGCAGGGCCTTGGTTTTGTTCGCAGGCCAACAGGAGGACGAGCGGTACTCCACGAGCATGAATTGACTTATAGCGTAATCGTTCCAGAATCCTATCCGGGAATGCCAACTACCGTTACTGAAGCATATCGTGTCATTTCTGAAGGGATATTAATGGGGTTCAGGAATCTGGGATTGGATGCTTATTTTGCCGTGCCTCGAAGCGATCAGGAAAAAGCGGCGTTAAAATCGCCCAGGTCTTCCGTTTGTTTTGATGCTCCAAGCTGGTATGAACTGGTCGTTGAGGGCAGGAAGGTCGCTGGCAGCGCTCAAACCAGGCAAAAAGGCGTCATCCTTCAGCACGGGTCCATTTTGCTTGAACTTGATGATGATAAGCTCTTTAGCGTATTTAAATTCTCAAATGACAGGGTTAAAGAAAGAATGCAAAAAAACCTAAAAAACAAAGCTGTGGCCATAAATGACATTGCCGGGAGAAAGATTACCATCCCTGAAGCGAAAGAAGCTTTTGAAAAAGGTTTTGCCGAAGGACTTTCGATTGATTTAGAGCCATACGTCCTCACCGAAAAGCAATTGCTGGAAGTGAAGGCCATTGCAGAAAGCAAATATGAAAGCGATGAATGGAATTTCATGAGATAGAGGAAGCATAATTAGAGTGGATAATAAAAAAGTTTTTTCAGATTTGTTTGACCAAATAACACATCCCTTGCAGGGATAAGCCCTGAAAGGGATGGGGAAAAAGCAAGGTCCAAATTAATTGAAATCTGATGAAAAAATATCGTAAATCGACATTTTCCTCCCTTTTGCTAACTATATTAATTGATTTAACGTTTGACAAAATTAAAAGTTATTCAAAATAAACACAATATATAGTAGTTGAAATATTTAATGCGACACTATATATTGATTTTTGAGTTTCGCTATGATAAATTTAGGGTACTTGTTAAGCGAAACGGACATGTAAGGTTACATAAGGATTTTTGCGGCAGCAAGAACGGATCTTGAAACATATAAAGGAGAGGGAATTATGTCGGTTGTAATAAAAGAAGCTTTAAAGGTTGATCTAGAAAGGTTGAATAAGGATATTTCTTTATTTCCCCAGGTTCACCCTGTAACTGCTGATATGAAAATGGCGCATAAGGGAGTGTCCCGTCTAGTCATGCTTGACCGCTATTCTTTTAAGGATACTGAAAAAATCACACTCTCGGCAGGCGATTTCGTCGTGTTGACGATTAAGGAAGATCCGAAATTCCCGGCAAGGGGTCTCGGTTACATCGTTGAGATTGATTGGGAAACCAAAAAAGCCAAGGTATTGGTGGATGAAGAATTCCGTGGCGTATTGGATAATCCGGAGGAAATGGAGACGGGAATTGTAAACCGTCCGCTGGATATAATCGAAAAGCCGCTTGAAATATACTATGAACAAATTGCGAAACGTAATGCAACGGGATTGGCATCAGTGGAAACCACGGAAGAAAAAAGGACGGAATGGTTCAATAAATTCTATGAGGAATTAAAGAACCTTAATTTCGTTCCGGCAGGCCGAGTATTATACGGTGCGGGTTCCAATACGGATGTTACTTATTTCAATTGCTATGTAATGCCATTCGTACCGGATTCACGCGAAGGTATTTCAGAACATAGGAAACAAGTGATGGAAATCATGAGCCGCGGCGGCGGAGTGGGTACGAACGGATCGACACTTCGTCCAAGAAACACTCTGGCAAAAGGGGTAAATGGAAAATCCTCGGGTTCAGTGTCATGGCTTGACGATATTGCAAAACTGACGCATCTTGTTGAACAGGGCGGTAGCAGACGAGGCGCGCAAATGATCATGCTTGCTGATTGGCATCCTGATATTGCAGAGTTCATCATTTCCAAAATGCAAAATCCAAGGATCCTGCGTTACCTAGTGGAAAACACTAAAGATGAAGCCATCAAGAAATATGCGACGGATAAATTGAAATTCACGCCGCACACGGAACAGGAAACGGCTATGTATCAAGGGATCATCAATTATAAGGAGATTCCTGGCCAAGGTGGGTTTAGCGAGAAAATCATTAGGGATGCGGAGGAAAAGATCCGTACAGGTGGAACGTACAGTGTCCATAATTCAGATTTCCTGACCGGAGCCAATATCTCTATTTGCCTGACTAAGGAATTTATGGAAGCAGCGGAACAAGATGCGGAATATGAATTGCGTTTTCCTGATGTTGAAAGCTATAATGCCGAAGAAATGGCCATTTACAATGAAGAATGGCATAATGTCGGTGATGTTCGCGAATGGGAGAAAATGGGTCATAAAGTCCGTGTTTACCGTAAAATCCGCGCTAAAGAGCTTTGGAACTTAATAAACATTTGTGCAACATATTCTGCCGAACCAGGGATTTTCTTTATCGATAATGCTAATGAAATGACGAATGCCAAAGCATATGGTCAACAGGTCGTTGCCACGAACCCTTGTGGAGAACAGCCATTGGCCCCATATTCAGTATGTAACCTTGCGGCTGTCAATCTGGCTGAAATGGCTGATAAAGATAGTAAAACGGTTAATTTCGAGAAACTTAAGCAGACAGTTGAAGTCGGTGTGCGCATGCAGGACAATGTCATTGACGCAACTCCTTATTTCTTGGATGAAAACAAAAAACAGGCACTGGGAGAGCGACGGGTTGGACTTGGTGTAATGGGTCTGCATGACCTGTTGATCTACTGTGAAACGGAATATGGCTCTGAAGAAGGAAATATCCTTGTGGACAAGGTGTTTGAAACGATTGCGACTACAGCTTACAGGGCTTCCGTGGAGCTTGCTAAAGAAAAAGGCAGTTTCCCGTTCCTGATCGGGTCAACGGACAAAGAAACCAAAGAGCTTAGAACACGTTTCACACAAACCGGATTTATGGAAAAAATGCCGGAAGATATCAGGGAAAGTGTTGCTGCACATGGGATCCGTAACTCTCATTTATTGACAGTGGCTCCTACGGGAAGCACAGGAACGATGGTTGGGGTATCAACAGGTCTTGAACCATATTTCTCCTTCACGTATTTCCGCAGCGGCCGTCTTGGTAAATTCATTGAAGTTAAGGCTGACATTGTACAGGAATACTTGGACCGCCATCCAGAAGCCGATACAGAAGAGCTTCCAAAATGGTTCATTTCCGCTATGGAATTAGCTCCGGAAGCACATGCTGATGTTCAATGCATCATTCAACGCTGGATTGACAGCTCAATCAGCAAAACGGTCAATGCTCCAAAAGGATATACTGTCGAACAAGTTGAAAAGGTATATGAACGTCTATACAAAGGCGGAGCAAAAGGCGGTACGGTATATGTGGATGGCAGTCGTGACAGTCAGGTCCTTACGCTCAAAGCGGAAGAAAACCAAATGGACGAGCAGCTTGAAATGGATGAATTGACAGATGTGGAAGAAAAGAAAAAAGTTGTATTGGTCGATACGATAAATGAGCTGCGTTCGACGAATGTTACGATTGGTTCGGAAGTGGGTAACACTTGCCCGGTATGCCGTAAAGGTGAAGTCCAGGAAATGGGCGGATGCAATACTTGCACGAATTGCGGAGCGCAATTGAAATGCGGGCTATAAGCTGATCGAAAGGAAGTCGTTAAGTATGCTGCAAAGCTATCTTAACGGCTTTTTTTAGAGTCATAAATGCAGGGTAGTGACAGTCTGTTCAATTAAATACCAATAGAGAAGACCGAATCATCGTAAATTCGGTCTTCTTTTCGTGTTCAATCAACCATTTTCATTTTGCTGCCCTATTTCCTTTTCGGCTAGATATTGGTTGCCATCTTTTAATACCGAAAATTTATCGACCGAGTCTCCAGGTATATTCCTTGGATTTGGAAATTTATTATCCGTTTGGACGGTGATCGTTTGTTTCCCCATTCCATTTGTCAAGAATTCTCGTTTATTAGTCATATCGCATCTCCTTCATTTTGAATTTCCAAGTAAAAACAATCATGAGGATAAAAGAATAAAGAAAAACTATCCTTATGAATTAGATTGTGTAGTTCGATTGAAAGTATGAACAAATCGAAAAAAGAATGGAGATCGAAATGAAACCATTTATGCCACAGTTAGTATATATCGAGCCCAGGGCACTGGAATACCCGCTCGGTCGGGAATTGAAAAAGAATTTCGAAGGTTTGAACATTGAAATCCGTGAGACCACATCGCATAACCAAATTAGGGATCTTCCTGGAGAAAATGATCTTCAAAAATATCGTGTCGCCAAATCGACTCTCGTGGTAGGTATCAGAAAAACATTGAAATTCGATTCTTCAAAGCCATCTGCTGAATATGCCATCCCTCTTGCTACAGGGTGCATGGGGCATTGTCACTATTGTTATTTACAGACGACACTCGGATCAAAGCCCTATATTCGGACATATGTGAATCTTGACGAGATTTTCGAGGCAGCCGAAAAATATATAAATGAGAGAAAGCCTGAAATTACTCGTTTTGAGGCAGCCTGTACATCGGACATCGTCGGAATTGATCATTTGACACATTCGTTAAAAAGGGCCATAGAGTATTTTGGGAAAAGTGAATATGGGGTTCTAAGGTTCGTCACTAAATTCCATCATGTCGACCATCTGTTGGATGCTGAACATAATGGAAAAACGAGATTTCGCTTCAGTATAAATTCACGTTATGTGATCAAGAATTTCGAACCCGGGACTTCAAGCTTCGAAGAACGGATGGAAGCGGCACGAAAAGTGGCAGGTGCCGGATATCCCCTTGGTTTTATCGTTGCTCCAATATACCGTCATGAAGAATGGAAGGAGGGCTACCATGAATTATTCGAACGGTTGAGTGAGGCTTTAAAAGGGGTGGATATCCCTGACTTGACTTTCGAATTAATCCAGCATCGGTTTACTGGTCCAGCAAAAAAAGTGATTCAAAAAAACTACCCGAAAACAAAATTGGAACTGGATGAAACGAAGCGTAAATATAAATGGGGCCGATATGGAATTGGTAAATATGTTTATCAAAAAGAAGAAGCCGCAGAACTGGAAACGACCATTCGTGGGTATATTGCGGAATTCTTCCCGAAAGCGGAAATTCAGTATTTTACCTGAATCAAGGCAAATTCTTCTTAAAACTGTCATAAATCGCTCTAATCCTGCTTAGAAATGTAAAGACCGGATTAGGGGAGGGCAGCTATGATTATTGACGGCGTTTTTTCCGGAGGCGGGATTAAAGGCTATGGTTTAGTGGGAGCCCTGCAGGAATTAGAAGAAAAGGGATTTGTATTCCATCGAACAGCAGGTACAAGTGCAGGATCCATCATTGCAGCTTTCGTAGCAGCTGGGTACACGGGAAAAGAAATGGAAAAGCTTTTTCTTGATATAGATTTAAGCGGCCTGCTGGATAAAAGGCGTGGTCTTTTGCCTATCCCATTTGCCAAATGGCTCCTTTTATACTGGAAACTGGGCCTTTATAAAGGCAACGCTTTGGAAGCCTGGGTCGCCGGTAAACTTGCCGAAAGGAATGTAATCACCTTTAAGGATGTTCGACCGAAATCACTCCGTATCATAACCTCTGACATTTCAAATGGGAAATTGGTCGTACTGCCTGATGATTTACCGAATTATGGAATAGATCCGGGCGCTTTTCCAGTGGCAAAGGCAGTAAGAATGAGTTGTAGCATTCCTTATTTCTTTGAGCCAGTCAAACTTAATGTAGGAAAAAGCAAGTTCCTTTTTGTTGATGGAGGTGTGTTAAGCAATTTTCCAATGTGGTTATTCAATTCAGATCATGTAAGAAAGGAAAGACCGGTCATTGGCTTGCGGTTAAGCGTCGATGAGATATGGAAACCCCATGAGGTAGATAATGCGGTTGAATTGTTCTCCGCACTATTCAAAACGATGAAAGATGCCCACGATGCACGGTATATTTCCAAGAAACACGTCCATAACATTGTATTTATCCCGATGAAGGGAATTTCTGCAATGGATTTCAACTTGAATGATGAAAAAAAGGGTGAATTGATCAATAGGGGCAGGCAGTGCACGAAAGAATTCCTTAAAAAATGGACTTATTAAAAATCGGGCTCTTAAAAAGAAGCCCGATTCAGACCGTAGACAAACTCGATAAAATCGAGTTTGTCTACGGTCTTGTTTGTTTAAAATAGAAGTTGAATCGTCTGCACTTAACTCACTACAGATAAGTGTAGATGATTCAAGGGGGGAAAGGTGCAGATAGAATTAGCCGATATACACCATGCACCTTAAGTCGTATCCTTCTTCAAAAACAATTTAGATCATAATAAAAGCGGGTTTATTCTTAAAGAGTTTTTTTGCCCCCTCAGAATTAGAGCAGCTATAAGAAGAAAACAAATGATTGTGGCGATAGTCGATGGTCAAGTAGTAGGAGCTTTTCGATTTTACAGAAAAAAACATCCAATAGCATTTCGCTATATCAATTTGCTTTAAATGAGGTTTTTCGGGGGCAAGGGTTGTTAAAAAAGATGTTAAAAACTATAAATAACTTACCAATCCTAGCGTTATGTCCGATCGAATCAAAATTAATGAATACTTTTACACGTCAGGTTGGCATCTACAGAACAAAATGCAGAGGCTTTTAACGACTAAAAAACTTTGGGAAAGTATCATTATGAGGGATTAAACCATTAGGCATATGCTATCTCTTCTTCAACTATTACTTTACATGAAGAAGCCAACTAAAAAGTCGGTGTTCCTTAACGTACAGGAAACAACCACCTTTTTTAGGTTTAAATTCGTTTAGCGTATGTTTTCCGAGTTTTGTTGGCTGGACCACAATTAACCGTATTGATCAACAATCTAAGATGCGGTTTAATAAACGTAACTTTTTGAGAATCCAGAACAAAAGCAACTGTCTAGCAGAAAAACTTTTATCAGACAAGTCAACACCTTGTATGGAATGATTGTTCTCATATCTACTCCCCATTTACTTGCTGACCAAAGCTCTGCTTCCATGTCGTTTTTCTTAGTAGGTTCAAATTAGCTCCACGGAACTCAGTGTTTGTAAGGTTAGCTTACTCATTCTCTTACAAAATAGAACATAGAGGGGTACTGATTTGGTCTAAATTGTGTCTAAGAGTTCAAATTATATAAGAAAATTTTAACAAATATGGCATTTTATATTGTTTTTATTACATAATATGTTATTTTCAGAAGAGCAATATAGTACCAGAGGAGAGCTTGTTATGAAAAAAAATAAAATTCAATCAAGTGTTAATTGGGATTAGTACAATGGCACTATCATTAGGAGGGTTACAAGAAGAAATAGCAACAGATAAAACGCCTTATAATGTATTACAAATGAAACCTGATGGCATAGAAATACCAAAAGATGAAATTGTACATTCTTCAAAGGCTGATGAAACCTTATCATTTGAAAAATGATTAAAATAGCAGATTTTTCACAACGCCCAGCTCCAATTATTAAACGCGCTGAAACGAAGCAATTGCAGCAACAGTACTCGATAGCAGAGCTTAAGAATGAGTGATAGTGAGCTAATTGATACGCTTGGTAATATTCACTGGAATCAAATTACAGACATATTCCAATTCAGTGAGGAAACAAAAGTTTTATCAAAATAAAGAGCGCATGCAACTTATCATCAATGAATTAGGGAAAAAAGGAAGTACCTTTACGAAAGATGATTCAAAGAGAATCGAAACAATTGTTGAGGTATAACGTTCTGCTTTTTATATAGGATTTTATAATAACGAACTATGCTATTTAAATGAGAGAAGCTTCCACGATAAGTGTTTATCGGCATTAAAGGAAATGGCTAAGAACCCAAACTTTAAACAAGGTAACAGGTCAGCAAGATAAAGTGGTAGCTTCTTAAGGGAAATTAATTGGCAATGCTTCTATTGATGCTGAAATAGTACAGTATGCGACGAAGATTTTTAAAACGGTATAGTGAAAATCTCTCTACATATGAAAGCGATCGTTTAAAAGGACAAGCTATATATGATTTAATGCAAGGGATTGATTATGACATACAGTCCTATTTGCAAGAAACAGGTAAAGAAGCTAATACGACGATGTGGTATGGAAAGATTGATGCCTTCATAAACGAGGTTAGTAAAATTGCCCTCATACATAATGTGACAGATGAAAATGGTTGGTTAATTAATAATGGCATTTATTATGCAGGACGTTTAGGCGGACTCCATAGTAATCCAGCGAGTCAGCTATATCACACGAGCTTTGAAGATAACTGGCTAGAGAGTTGGAATGACCTATCGTTGTTCTTTTTTAGTAAATTTAAGGAGCTCGTTTTTATGAAAACTACCGACTCAAAAGGGCTATGGGGAAATACAATTTATTTACAGGTTTTTTCTGCGTATTCACTGCTTATGCTCGGAGTATTTATTGACATGTTAGCCATTATGACCATTGTTGCTTTTGAATGGGAAGTAGACCCCACCATGATTGGATTGATTCCCGTTGCGTATGCACTACCTGGAATTTTATTTAGTTCATGGGCAGGTGTGATTGCTGATCGCTTTAGAAAAATTCCAATTATGATGTTTTGTAATCTTATGGTTGGTCTATTAACAATTGTTCTTTTATTTGTCCAAAATATTCATTGGCTTTTGTTAGTATTAATGATTCGTTCCATTTTTACCGTTTTCTATTATCCTGCACAGCAAACATTAACACGAAAGATTGTTTCCCCTGATCTGCTTACCAAAGCGGTAAGTATCAATGGGATAGTTGAGCAAGGAACCAAAATAGTGGGTCCACTTATAGGAGGAATGTTACTGGGCTGGTTCCAGCCAGATTTTTGTCTGGTTATAAGGGCAATATGCTGTTTTCTAGCTGCTTTGGTTCTGTTGCCGACATTAAGGTTAAAGGAATCTCTGTCAAGAGAACAGGTAGAAAAGCAACAGCAAAGTACTTGGACTGCTTGGTTACAAGCTTGGGTTTATGTATTATCCAATCGGATGATATTATCAACCATGATTTTCTTTACAATAGCTATGGCAGTATTACAATTAGTAGACTCACAGTTCCCTACTTTATTTAAGAGCTTGTTCCCAAATGATAAGAGTAAAATGGGATACATCATTTCTATTATTGGTATTGGGGGAATAATTGGTGCATTCTTAACTCAGAAATTGAAACATTTTCAATATGGTTGGGTATTATGTGGAGGCATCGCTTTAATGGGAATTGGCTTTGGTGGGATTGGTCTGATAAGTCCCGGTACATCCCTCATTTTTGGCTATCTGATTAGTTTTATTGCTGGTTTTGGAAGTGGACTTATGCTTGTATCCAATCAAGTCATTTTGCAAATAGAATCTCATCAAGAACAGGTCGGAAGAGTATTTGGGATTCAAAGCAGTTTAGCAAATGCAGTCCTCATCATTTCTCCTGCTATGAGCGGACCACTGGTTCACATTTTCGGAGTAACTCAACTCTATTTTTATGTGGGTATTGGGCTCCTCATTATTGGAGTAATTGGGGTCTTATTACAAAAATATTTTTGGGTTAAACACGAACCCATAAGTGTAAATCATCTTTGAAGGGAGAATTTTTTATGTCCAACGAGGAGTGTTATCCTTTAAGTCATCCACAGAGGAGAATATGGTATACAGAATTTATTAATTCAGGTAAAGGGATATGTAATCTGAAATTCTTGTTCAAGATCAATCGAAAAATGAATTATTCGATATTAAATCGAGCCGTGAATCGTGTCATCAGTGAAAATGATGGTCTGTGTATCAGGCTGAAAGAAAATAGGCACCAGGAACCTGAGCAATATTTTGTTAAACATCAAGAACGAGAATTTGACTTCTTCGACCTCAGTTCCGTGAGAGATTCCGATTTGCTGGAAAAATGGATTGAGCAGAAGGCGCAAGAGACGTTTACGTTATTTGATTCTGAATTATACTATTTTGCTTTAATAAAAATAAGCGATAATGAGTGTGCCGTCTTTGGCAATGTTCACCACATTATCATGGATGGTTTATCAATCCAAATTTGGACTAGTCAGATTGCTAAATATTATCATGAGTTTCATAGTGAGAAAGATATGAACATCCCTAGGAACTCATATGTTGAGTTTCTAGTCAATGAACAGACGTACTTGAACAGCAGTCGTTTTCAAAAAGATCAAAGCTTCTGGTTAGAGGAATTCAAAACACTTCCATCCGTAACGGGATTGAAACCCTATAATGCTTACCAAGTCAGTACGAGAGCATCACGTGAGACGTTCGAATTATCTGAATATTCAAAGAGGGGGTTAGAAGAATTTTCTGATCATTACGGATTTAGTATATATACTCTTTTTGTTGCTGCGCTTTCGTTGTCGATGTATCGTTGGACCTCGTCGCTTGATATTGCCTTGGGAATGGCTTATGGCAATCGTATGACTAAAATGGAGCGGGAATTAATTGGAATGATGGTGAGTACAGTTCCTCTGAGAATGGATATCGATCCTGATGAAGAAGTACTCTCATTTATTGGTCGAGTGTCGAGGAAGCAACGTAAAGTATTAAGACATCAGAAATATCCATTTGATTTGTTATTAAAGCAGATGAATCAAGAGAATAACAGTAATGTTCGACTTTTTGGAACTACGATCGATTATAGAGAGCGTGGTGAAAGTGGTGACTCTCTTTGGATTCCAAATCGTGAAGAAGTACAAGATTTTGCAGTGCATATCGAAAACTTGACTGATATAGACTCCTTGCAAGTACATATTGATTATCGTGAAGAATTATTTTCCAAAGAAGAGATGATTCGCTTTTTTAACACCATGCTAGCATTAATGGAAAACACATTTAAAAATCCGAAACAGAAGGTTGCTGAGATTGAAATCCTTTCAGAAGTGGATAAAAGAAAAAGTTTAGTAGAGTTCAATGATCCTAAGCTTGACTTTCCACCTCAAGCAACCATTCATGAGCTGTTTGAGCAGCAAGCGACGATTCATCCCAATGCCATTGCAGTTATGTATGAAAAGGAGAGGCTTACCTATAGGGAGCTTAATGAACGTGCGAATCAATTAGCTCACTATCTGCAGAAAAAAGGAGTAGGACCCGATTCGTTGGTTGGACTTTGTGTTGAACGTTCTCCTGAAATGGTTGTAGGTATTTTGGGAATTCTGAAGGCTGGCGGAGCTTATGTTCCACTAGATCCAACATATCCAGAGCAGCGACTTCAGTATATTTTAGAGGACGCTAGCATTCAGTTGGTCGTAACGCAAGAAAGTTTAAAAGGATCGAAATGGTTACCAGAGAATATCAAATCGATTTGTCTTGATCGAAATCAAGTTGAAATTGAGAAAGAAAGTACTGCTTTACCGATTTCTGATGTTAGTCCTCAACACCTCGCTTACGTGATTTATACTTCAGGATCAACAGGGAATCCGAAGGGAGTTATGGTAGAGCATCACAATGTGATTCGTTTATTTAAATCAACGGAATGCTGGTATCAGTTTGATGAAAAAGATACTTGGACGCTTTTCCATTCTTATGCGTTTGACTTCTCGGTATGGGAAATTTGGGGGGCATTGCTCTATGGTGGTAGATTGGTCGTTGTTCCTTACTGGATCAGTCGATCGCCCAAGGATTTCTATCAACTGTTAGTAAAGGAAGAGGTTACGGTTCTTAATCAGACACCATCCGCATTCCGACAATTGATACAGGTGTGTGAACAAGAAGATGAGAATAAAAACTTGAATCTGCGCTATGTCATATTTGGTGGGGAAGCACTCGATCCTACCAGCTTGCTACCATGGTTTCAAAGATATGGAGAGCAGAAGCCACAGCTAATCAATATGTATGGAATTACAGAAACTACCGTTCATGTTACTTATTATCCAATTACCCAAGATGATGTGCAGCATTCTTTAAAAAGTAATATCGGAAAGCGGATTCCAGATTTAGAAGTGTATGTGCTAGACGCTTGTCAACAGCCTGTGCCTATTGGCGTAACTGGGGAACTATATATTGGTGGAGCAGGACTCGTACGTGGGTATTTAAACAGACCCGAATTGACAGCAGAACGTTTTATTCCTCATCTATTCAGTAGTGATCCGGCAGCGCGATTATATCGGACAGGAGACTTAGCGAGATACTTGCCTGACGGAAATCTGGATTATCTTGGGCGAATTGATCACCAGGTGAAGATCCGTGGTTTCCGAATTGAACTCGGGGAAATTGAATCTGCTTTACACGCGCATACATCCATAAAAGAGGCTGTTGTAATCGTACGAGAAGATCAGCCAGGTGATAAACGATTAGTGGCATATGTCGTGGGTGATGGGAATGTAGGTGCATGGAGAGATTATCTCAAGGCGGAACTACCAAGCTATATGGTTCCTTCAGAATTTGTGATGATGGAAGCCATTCCACTAACTGCTAACGGTAAAGTTGATCGTGAGGCCTTACATGTACCAGGGGAGAGGAAAATCGAAAGTGAATGTGTTGCCCCCCGGAATAGTAACGAAGAAACACTGGCTACCATTTGGAAACAAATATTAGGGATTAAAAAGGTGGGAATCCATGATAACTTCTTTGAAATTGGTGGAGACTCGATTCTCAGCATTCAAATCATATCAGGAGCGAGTCAATTGGGCTTAAAACTTACACCCAAGCAAATGTTTGATCACCCAACGATTGCCGAGTTGGCACAAGTAGTCAAAGAAGATCAGGGAGTGCAAGCGGAGCAGGGTGTTGTGACGGGAGAGGTACCGCTCACCCCGATCCAGTACTGGTTCTTCGAGCAAGATCATCCGCATCCACAACATTGGAATCAGTCGATGCTTTTGAGAGTAAGAGAGAGATTGAATGTGGAGTTACTAGAGGAAGCGCTATTAAACTTACTCAAGCATCATGACGCCTTACGTTTCCGATATGGACAATTGCCCAATGGAACCTGGAAGCAGAGAAATGAGGGGATTGATGAACAGTCTGTACTTCGTGTGATAAAGCGAAACGATGCTGATCAACAAGCGTGGAATCAAGTGATACAAGATGAGATGGATATCACTCAAGCCAGTTTCAATTTACTTACAGGTCCATTGATGAGAGTAGTGTACTTCGATGGCGGTTCGAATGGGAACGATCGATTATTCTGGACGATTCATCATTTAGTAGTAGATGGGGTATCATGGCGAATTCTATTGGAAGATTTACAGGCCGTATACAACCAGATAGAACAAGGTCAGAAAGTTCGGTTACCTGCGAAAAGTACATCCTTTAAAGAATGGTCGGAACGACTACAGGCATACAGTGAGTCAGATATTTCAAAAGAAGTACAAGATTATTGGCATGAACAGGCAGCAAAACAAGTGATGACGATTCCGATGGACTATCCTATACAGGAAACGACAGAAGCATCGACTGATCAAGTGACGGTGACGTTGGGAGCAGAAGAGACCCATGCGTTGTTACAAGAAGTTCCGGCGACTTATAAAACACGGATTAACGAGGTACTAATGACGGCATTAGTACAAGCTATAGCCGACTGTACAAATCAGCATAAGCTTTCTGTTCACTTGGAAGGACATGGGAGAGAAGAGATGATCGAAGGCGTTGACCTATCGCGGACAGTGGGTTGGTTCACAAGTATTTATCCGGTTCACTTTGATCTTCAAGGAACAACGACACCTATTGAGGGATTAAAGGCTGTGAAAGATCAATTGCGTCGAATTCCGAATCATGGCATTGATTATGGTATTTTACTTTACTTGAGCAGAGAATTGCTTCCGATCTATCAGCAGCAAAAACCATCGATAAGCTTTAACTATTTGGGACAATTTGATCAAGTGTTTTCCAAAGAATCTTTGTTTATGCAGGAGAAAGGATTTACACGCTTAGACCATGCTCCAGAATCGAAACCATCTCACCCGATTGATGTTGTCGGTATGGTAAAAGATGAGGAGCTACATTTTGTTTGGATGTATAGTAGAGAACAGTTTTCCAGATTGACAATTCAAGCGATAGCAAAGGGCATGTTAAATCAGCTTCGACTCCTGTTAAATCCACCAACGACAGAGTCTGCTTTTACAGTATCTGACTTTGCTGATGCAGAGGCACTTACGGAAGATAGCTTGAGTAAAGTATTACTTAAATTAACAAAGAAGAGGGTGTAACGATGAGGGACATTATTGATATATACGGATTATCCCCCTTGCAAAAAGGGATGCTGTTTCATACTTTATATGATCAAGATGATGACCATTCTTTTTCCTACATTGTACAGGTAGGTTTCTTACTCGGTGGTCGATTGGATGTTGCCACTTTCGAAAAGGCTTGGGAATACATCATTCACCGACATGAGATCCTTCGTTCTGTATTTGTTTGGGAGGAAGTAGAAAAGCCATTGCAAGCTGTTTATCAACGTCTTCCTTTTACCATTCGTCGAGAAGACTGGAGTGCTCTTCCATGTGGAGAGAGGGAAAAGAAATTACACCAGTTTTTGAATGCTGATCGAAGGCAAGGGTTTTCGTTAGACGAAGCACCGTTAATGAGAATCACTGCGATTAAAGAAGCAGAAGAAGAAACGAGAATCATTTGGACGCATCATCATATTTTGTTGGATGGGTGGAGTGTGTCCCTGATCTTCAGTGAAGTGATGGAAGTTTATCTCAAGATGATAAAGGGAGAAGCATTCGATCTTCCCAAGTCTCTTCCCTATAAAAAATATATCCAGTGGATTAATAAACAAGATCTAAGTAAAGCTGAAAAATTCTGGACAGAAGAATTAAAAGGATTTCATGCACCTACGCCATTAGCGACGGAAAGAAGTGACCAGGGGCAGGAGAAGGGTTATGGAGAGTGTGTTTATCGGCTATCTGAGGAACTGACTGAGTCTTTACAAGAGTGGGTGCGAATTAATCAGCTAACATTAAATACGTTACTGCAAGGAGCCTGGGCTTATTTGATGAGCCGGTATAGCGGCGAAAGCGACATCGTATTTGGTGTGACTAGCTCTGGACGTCCTACTGAATTAGTTGGAGCAGAGAAAATGGTTGGTCTATTCATTAACACATTGCCTACACGAATTCGTGTAACGGATGATACATCAGTAGTAGAATGGCTCCGTAAGATACAGATGAAAGAAATGGAACGGAGACAATACGAGTATAATTCATTGGTCGATATTCAAGGTTGGAGTGAAGTTCCAAGGAGTAGTGCTTTATTTCATACTTTGTATGTGTTCGAAAATTACCCGATCCAAGGAGAACGCAATGCTGATTTAAGATTACTAGAGGCTCAAAGTGCAGAACAAACAAATTATCCTTTGACGTTTATTGCAATGCCAGGTAAGGAAATCACTTTGAAGTTGATGTATGACCGGAATCATTTTGATGAAGAGACCATTCATCGGATTCAGGGTCATCTATCGCAAACATTGATCCAGATGACGAAAAGCTCGGATCCAAAGCTATCCGAAATTACCAATTTAACAATGGAAGAGCGGACACAACTACTAGAGAAATGGAATGATACCCAAGTAGAATATTCATGTGAGAGCATGATTCATGCGTTATTTGAGAAGCAAGTAGAGAAAACACCAGAAGCGA
The DNA here is from genome assembly GCF_044762675.1 of Peribacillus sp. NPDC096448. Taxonomy (NCBI): domain Bacteria; kingdom Bacillati; phylum Bacillota; class Bacilli; order Caryophanales; family Bacillaceae; genus Peribacillus; species Peribacillus sp. NPDC096448. Next base: position 459,668 of record NZ_JBIWEU010000001.1, read on the forward strand.
TCGCGGTTATTTATGAAAATGAGCAACTTACCTATAGAGAGCTGAATGAGCGTGCTAATCAGCTGGCTCACTATTTACAGAAGTGTGGTGTGGGTCCAGAGTCTTTAGTCGGCGTATATATGGAACGATCCCCCAAAATGATGATAGGGTTGCTAGGGATTCTAAAGTCAGGAGGAGCCTATGTTCCGCTTGACCCTACGTATCCCGAGAGTCGGCTACGCTATATATTAGAAGATGCTAGAATCGAAGTACTAGTGACGCAAGAAAGGTTAGAAAAAATAGTAGGTATATCCGAACAAATCGAAATAATTTGTATGGATCAAGATCGCATTGCGATTGAAAAGGAAGAACCGACCGCATGTATAAGTAGTGTAGCAGGAAAAGATTTAGCATACGTCATGTATACTTCAGGATCTACAGGAAAACCAAAGGGAGTGATGATCGAGCATCATTCGGTGATCAATTATCTTGAATGGATGCAACATCAATACCCACTCTCTGAAAGGGATGTAGTCTTGCAGAAAACACCGATTTCATTTGACGTATCTGTGTGGGAGTTATTTTGGGGTATTAGTGTAGGATCATGTGTATCCTTCCTGCCTCCGGGGGGGGAGAAAGAGCCTTCCATAATAGCTGAAGTGATAGAGAACCATCAGGTTACCGTTGTCCAATTTGTTCCCTCGATGCTATCTGTTTTCTTAGATCATTTCGATCATATTGAGTTGAAACGGAAATGTTCATCCGTGCGTCATGTGTTTTCTGGTGGGGAAGAGCTTAGTCCAGGGTTGGTTAGACGATTTCAACAGCACTGGGGTCAGGGCGGACAAGTTAAATTGACCAACTTTTATGGACCGACAGAAGCAACCATTTACGTGAATGCATATGACTGTCAACTCAATCAAGAATTTGTTTCTATTGGAAAACCGATACAGAATATCCAACTATATGTATTGGATCAGAATCAGCGCTTGCAATCGATAGGGATAGAGGGTGAGTTGTATATTGGTGGTGCAGGCTTAGCACGTGGTTACTTAAACCGCCCTGATCTAACTGCTGAACGATTCGTTCCGCATCCGTTTCAATTAGGAGAACGGCTATATCGAACCGGAGATCAAGTAAGATATCTAACTGATGGGAATTTAAAATTCATAGGAAGAATGGACCATCAAGTGAAAATGCGTGGCTTTCGGATTGAGCTTGGAGAAATTGAAGCGACTTTAGAAAGGCATTCGTCTATCAAAGAGGCTGTCGTGCTAGTAAGAGAAGATCGCCCAGGCGATCAGCGATTGGTAGCGTATGTGATAAGCGATGGAAATATCCAAAAGTGGCGAGAGTATCTCCAAAACCAATTACCGAATCACATGGTTCCAGCACACCTTGTAGAGTTGGAATATTTCCCGCTTACTCCGAATGGGAAAATCGACCGAAAAGCCTTACCAGCACCGGATGGACAACCTATGGGAGATTTTAACGCCCTACCGCGAACGCCATCGGAAGAGCTCATCGCCTCGGTTTGGAGTCAAGTGTTAGGAATAGAAAATATCGGCATCCAGGACTCTTTCTTTGAACGGGGTGGGCACTCACTACTCGCTACTCAAATCGTCTCTCGATTACAAGAAGCATTCCAGATCAGAATCCCGCTACGCGAACTTTTCAAGTACGATACGGTAGAGGCATTGGCGAAGCGACTGGATCAGTTGTGTAAAGGAGACAAAAAACGAGAGATTCCACCACTTGTACCTATGGCACGGGAAGAATCCATTCCGCTTTCCTACGCACAGAAACGCCTATGGTTCATTGATCAGTTAACGCCAAATAGTGCGATGTACAATATTCATGCAGCATGTCGACTGACAGGAAAATGGTCTCTTGAAGCATTGGAGATGGGATGGAATCAGTTGATTGAACGTCATGAATCATTGCGGACGGTGATTCAAGAGCGGGACGGTCAACCCGTTCAACAGATTCAGTCGCATATTTTCAGGCCCCTCCCCCAAATGGATCTAACAATTCTCTCTCTGGAAGATAGAGAAAGAGAGATGAAGCGGCTCATTCAAAACGAAGCGGAAGAACCATTTCATTTGGGACAAGCTCCCTTAATTCGAACGCGAATTTTGAAAATGGATAAAGAGGAATGGGTACTTCTTTGTACGATGCATCATATTATTTCGGATGGATGGTCAATGGGGATCTTGCTCGAAGAATGGATGGCTTTTTATGAAGGAGCGCTAAGTGGAAAGCCGGTGGAGCTGAAGAAGTTACCTGTTCAATATGCGGACTTTGCTCTGTGGCAAAAAGAATGGCTAAAAGAAGAGGATTTTAATCAGCACCTTCAATATTGGAAGGAAGAATTAGCTGGTGAGTTACCGGTCTTGCAATTACCGATGGATCATCCTCGTCCTGCTGTTCAAACCCACAGTGGTGCAAGTCAGTCTCTGATGTTGTCGTATTCCCTATGGGAAAAGATTAAGGAGTTAAGTCAGCGAGAAGGATCCACCTTATTTATGACCTTGATGGCTGCGTATCAAAGCTTTCTTGCGCGTTATACGGGACAAGACGACATCTTGGTTGGAAGCCCGATTGCGAACCGGAATGTTATGGAGATTGAAGGATTAATTGGTTTCTTTGTAAATACGTTGGTTTATCGAGCTGATCTCAGTGGAAATCCGACGTTCCAAGAACTTCTGTCGCAGATAAGAAAAAAAGCACTAAAAGCATACGAGTATCAGGACATTCCGTTTGAGAAAGTGGTAGAAGCCGTAAAACCTGAACGGAATACCAGTCATTCGCCGATTTTCCAAACCATGTTTACCTTACAGAATACGAAACAAGGGTTGCCTCAGCTATCTGAAAGAAACATGGAGATGATGCAAAGTCATACTTCGGTTGCCAAATTTGATTTGAGTTTGTTTGCATCGGAGACGGAAGAAGGTTTATTACTAACTTTCGAATATAATACCGATTTATTTAATGCTGCAACCATTAAACGAATGGCAGGCCATTTTGAACATTGGTTATATGAAATTGTATCTCATCCAAAAGATTCTCTATCAAAACTGAATATGCTATCGAAAGCAGAATATAATCGGTTACTAGAGGAATGGAATGACACAGGTGTCGTGGACCTACGTGAAGGCACGATTCATACATTGTTTGAGGAACAAGTGGAGAAAACGCCAGAAGCAATCGCGGTAGTGTGCGAAGATGAGGAGCTAACGTATCGAGAACTGGACGAACGTTCCAATCAGTTGGCCCATTATCTCCAGAAGCGGGGGGTGGGATGTGAATCATTGGTTGGGATTAGCGTTACACGTTCATCCGAGATGATTGTCGGTCTCTTAGGAATCATGAAAGCAGGAGGAGCGTATGTACCGATTGATCCTGCGTATCCGGAGAGCCGACTACGGTATATTTTAGCGGATGCTCATATCGAAGTACTGGTGACACAGGAAAAGTTGCAGCAAAAAATGACGTTACTTGAATCCGTTGACATGATTTGTATCGATCGTGATCGAGCAGCGATCGAACAGGAAGTAACGACGACATGTACGAGTGAAGTGACAAGCGATAACTTAGCTTATATCATCTATACCTCAGGATCCACTGGTAATCCTAAGGGAGTGATGATTGAGCATCGGAGTACGTTGACGATGATCCATTGGGCACATCAAACCTATTCCCGAGAGGAATTAGCGGGAGTGCTGGCTTCAACTTCACTATCCTTTGATCTATCGGTTTTTGAAGTGTTTGTTCCTTTGACGATGGGTGGCAAGGTGATTGTCGCTGAAAGTGCTCTTCATCTGGACAAGTTGTCCACGAAGGATGTGACTTTGGTCAATACTGTACCATCAGCAGCGAAGGAACTGGTTCGAGCAAAGACAATCCCTTCTTCGGTAAGGGTGATGAATTTGGCTGGAGAACCGTTGCCGCAGTCATTGGTCCAGCACTTGTATGAGAGAAGTCCGATTGAAAAGGTGTACAACCTATACGGTCCATCCGAAGATACTACTTATTCCACGTATATGAAGTTAGAAAAGGGTGTCATGCACAAGGTACCACCGATTGGTAGACCCATCTCTAACACAGAAGTATATGTACTCAGTGCAAACCAGCAAATGGTACCGATTGGTGTAGTCGGTGAGCTTTACATTGGGGGATCAGGCTTGGCACGTGGCTACTTAAACCGCCCTGACTTAACAAACGAGCGTTTTATCCCGCATCCATTTAAAGAAGGGGAGCGAGTATATCGGACGGGAGACCTTGTGAGGTACCTACCGGACGGGACTTTGGATTATCTCGGTAGGATCGATCATCAAGTGAAGATCCGTGGATTCCGGATTGAGCTAGGTGAGATTGAAGCGACGTTACAAAGTCATTCATCGGTAAACGAAGTTGTTGTGATGGTACGCGAAGATTATCCGGGTGATCAGCGTTTGGTTGCCTATGTAGTGGGAGAAGAAAATGCTCATGATTGGCGTGATTATCTCAAGACCCAGTTACCAAATTACATGGTTCCGGCACACTTTGTAGGATTGACAGCTTTCCCACTCACCCCAAATGGGAAAATCGATAGGAAAGCCTTACCTGCACCAAATTGCAAGGAAGCGGAGGGTGGTTATGTTGCCCCTCGTACACCTACGGAAGAAGCAATTGTTTCGATATGGCATCAAGTTTTAGGCACGGAAAATATCGGGATTCATGATTCGTTTTTTGAACTCGGTGGTCATTCATTACTCGCAACACAAGCTGTTTCTAGTCTGAAAGAAGCCTTTGGAATTGAGTTGCCACTGCATGATTTATTTACGTATACCACGGTGCAGGAATTGGCAGAAAGGGTTAATCAGTTGCGCCGTAGTGGAAATGAGCAAGCGCAGAATGATAGTAAGGGGAATGTAAGTTTTCAAGACTATATTCAAAAAGAAGCAGCAGCGAGTAATGATGAAGAGTTACTTGAACTTCTTAAGCAATTGGAAGAGTTATCAGAGGAAGAAGCGCAAGGTATATTCGAGAGCAACTTGGTTGAGGAAGGGTTGAAAAAATGAGAAGTGATTTACTTGCGAAGCTGGATTCGCTTTCTCCTGAGAAGAGAGCGTGGCTTCAGAAGCAGATGCAGAAAAAGGAGAATAAAGAAGCGCTTCCGTTGTCCTATGCACAACAACGTTTGTGGTTTATGGACCGATTTAACCCAAATAGTTCATTATATAATATTCCGACAGTATGGCGTCTAAAAGGACATTGGATACCTGAAGCATTGGAAAAGGGATTTAATCGACTCATTGAGCGTCATGAATCATTACGCACCGTTTTTAATGAATTAGGAGACCGACCGGTACAACATATTGTGGAATTCCTTCCTAGAAAACTACCTGTAGAGGATTATTCTCACCTTCCTCTGGAAGTAAAGGAAAAAGAGATAGAGAGTTTGATTGCTAGAGAAGCGCAGGATCCGTTTGATTTAATGAATGGCCCTTTGATTCGTAATCAACTGGTTCAATTAGGGAAAGAGGAATGGTTATTGCTATGTACCATGCACCATATTATTTCTGATGCGTGGTCCATCGGCGTATTGATCAATGAATTGCTTGCCTTCTACGAGGAGGAAACGAGTGGGAAGCCTGCTGGACTAAGTTCGCTATCGATTCAATATGCAGACTTTGCGAAATGGCAAAAGCAGTGGTTGCAAGGTGAAGTGTTAGATCGACAACTCACGTATTGGCAGGAAGAATTGTCCGGTGAGCTTCCTATACTACAACTGCCAGTGGATTTCCCTCGACCGGTTACGCAAACGTACGCTGGGGACACGTATCGCGTGATTCTTCCTCACACACTACTCAGTTCATTGAAGGATTTAAGTCAACGAGAAGGATCCACCTTATTCATGACCTTAATGGCTGCGTATCAGAGCTTTCTTGCTCGTTATACGGGGCAAAAAGATATTCTCGTCGGAAGTCCGATTGCGAATCGGAATCATAAAGGAGTAGAGGGATTAATTGGCTTCTTTGTTAATACGTTAGTCTATCGGGTGGATCTGAGTGGAACTCCTACGTTTCGGGAGATTTTGTCTCAGATAAAGAAAAAGGCGTTGAAGGCGTATGAATATCAAGATATTCCGTTTGAAAAAGTGGTAGAAGCTGTACAACCTGAACGGAGTACGAGTCATTCGCCGATCTTCCAGACCATGTTTACGCTACAGAATATAAAACAAGAACGATTAGAGCTGTCTGGGAGAAGTTTGGAAATGATAGAAAGTAATATTTCCATCGCGAAATTTGATTTGAGTCTAACCGCTTTTGAGGTGGAAGAAGGTCTATTTGTCTCTTTTGATTACAATACAGATCTATTTGACAGGAGAACCATTGCACGCATGGCAGGGCATTTTGAAAACTGGTTGAACGAAATTGTTCATCATCCAGATGAATCATTTACAAAGCTGCCGATGCTATCGGACACAGAACAGAAGCAGCTCTTGGAAGAATGGAATGACACTGACGTAGTTTATGCACATAAGAGCTTGATTCACGAACTGTTTGAGCAGCAGGTTGCGCGTACACCTGAAGCGGTGGCAGTAGTGTATGAAGGTGGACAGCTGACGTATCAAGAACTCAACGAGAAAGCGAACCAATTGGCACATTATTTACAGAAACAGGATATAGGACCTGAGTCATTGGTCGGTATATGTGTCGAGCGTTCACCCGATATGATCATTGGTCTCTTAGGGATTCTCAAAGCCGGCGGGGCTTATGTCCCACTGGATCCGAGTTATCCCGAAAATCGCCTGAGATACATATTAGAGAACTCAAAGATTCAAGTGCTTTTAACAAAGGAAGCGCTACTGGGTTGGTTGCCCGAAGGTATCCAAGCAATTTGTTTAGATCAGGATCAAGCAGCGATTTCTAAAGAGAGTAGCTTGGCGCCAGTAAGTGGAGTGACAGCAAACAACTTGGCGTATATCATTTACACTTCGGGTTCGACAGGGAATCCGAAGGGAGTGATGATCGAACACCACTCGGTTATCAACCGATTACAGTGGATGCAAAAAAACTATCCATTATCTGAACAGGATACGATTCTTCAAAAAACGCCGTTTTCGTTTGATGTATCTGTCTGGGAATTATTTTGGTGGTCATTTGTAGGAGCACGTGTTTGTTTACTTCCACCGGGTGGAGAGAAGGATCCTGCAATGATTGAGGAGTGTATTGAGCGATATCGCGTGACCACAATGCACTTTGTTCCGTCGATGTTATCTACATTCTTGGATTATATGGAACAATCCAAAGCGAAAAAGGACGTATCGTCTTTGTGTCAGGTTTTCACTAGTGGAGAAGCGTTAAATACCGAACAGGTTCGCCGGTTTAAGGGTGTGTTTTATGATTTTCAGCAAACGAAATTAAGCAACTTATATGGTCCTACCGAAGCGACTGTAGATGTTACTTACTATGATTGTGATTTAGAAAAAGAACAGATGCTTATTCCAATTGGTCGTCCGATTGATAATACCGAATTGTATGTGTTGGATCAAAACCAACAGATGGTACCCATAGGTGTGGCTGGGGAACTTTACCTTGGTGGTGTAGGCTTGGCACGTGGCTACTTCAATCGTCCAGAGTTAACTGCTGAACGTTTTATTCCGCATCCATTTAAGGAAGGGGAACGGCTCTATCGGACGGGGGACCTGGTGAGGTATCTGAATGACAGCAACTTGGAGTATATCGGAAGAATAGATAACCAAGTGAAAATCAGAGGCTTCCGGATAGAGCTGGGAGAAATTGAAGCGGTCCTACACAATCATTCATCTGTGAAAGAGGCTGTTGTGTTAGTGAGGGAAGATCATCCAGGAGACAAGCGGTTAGTAGCTTATGTGGTGGGTGAAGGAAACAATGGAGAATGGCGCGAGCATCTCATGACGCAATTACCGAATTACATGGTTCCGGCCTATTTTGTCGAAATGGAAGCTATGCCACTCACTCCGAATAGCAAAATCGATCGCAAAGCCTTACTGGCATTGGATGGACAGTCCATGAGTGTAGATATTGTCTCACCGCGAACACCAGTGGAAGAGCTCATCGCATCGGTATGGAGTCAAGTGTTAGGTATGGGGAATATTGGTGTTCAGAATTCCTTCTTCGAACTTGGTGGCCACTCGCTCCTCGCTACCCAAGTTGTCTCACGTTTACAAGAAGTCTTCCAAATCGAACTACCAGTGCGAGAACTGTTTGAGTATTCAACGGTGGAGGCGCTGGCGAAGCGACTGGATCAGTTGCGTAAAGGAGACAAAAAACGAGAGATTCCACCGCTTATGCCGATGGAACGGGGAGGAGCCATTCCGCTTTCTTATGCCCAACAGCGCCTGTGGTTCATTGACCAATTTACGCCCAATAGTGCACTTTATAATATGCCGATGGTATGCCGTCTTACAGGGAATTGGGTACCCGAAGCATTGGAGAAGGGATGGAATCAGCTGATAGAACGTCATGAATCTTTACGGACGGTGTTCCATGAAGTGGATGGTCATCCAGTACAGCAGATTCAACCGTATGCTTTCCGGTCCCTTTCTCAAATGGATTTAACTATGCTTTCTCCGGAAGAGCGAGAAGCGGAAGTTAAGCGTTTGATGCAGCAAGAAACAGAAGTGCCATTTGACTTAGGAGAAGGCCCACTGATTCGGACAATCCTCTTACGAGTGGGAGAAGAGGATTGGGTCCTCCTCTGCATCCTGCATCATATTATTTCGGATGGATGGTCGATGGGAGTCCTACTTGAAGAATGGATGGCTTTCTATGAGGAAGCAACGGATGAGAAGGTAGCAGAACTTGAACCATTACCGATCCAATATGCGGACTTTGCTCAGTGGCAAAAGGGATGGTTAAAGGAAGAATTGCTTGAACAGCAACTCCACTATTGGCAGGAAGAATTGTCTGGTGAGCTTCCCTTGCTACAACTGCCGATGGATCGCCCTCGTCCGGCGGTACAAACCCATCGCGGATCGACACACACTGTGTTGTTGTCACGTTCATTACGCGACAAACTGAACGAACTCAGTCGTCAAGAAGGATCGACTCTCTTCATGACCTTGTTGGCTGCGTATCAAAGCTTCCTCTCCCGTTATACAGGACAAGAAGATATTCTCGTCGGAAGTCCAATTGCGAATCGTAATTACAGAGAGGTTGAAGGATTAATCGGCTTCTTCGTGAACACGCTGGTCTATCGGGCTGATCTGAGTGGTACACTGACCTTCCAAGATATTTTGTCGCAGGTGCGTCAAAAGGCACTGAAAGCATATGAATATCAAGATATTCCATTTGAAAAAATTGTGGAAGTTGTGCAACCCGAGCGGAGTACAAGTCATTCTCCGATCTTCCAGACGATGTTCATCTTACAAAATATGAAACAAGAGCTTCCGGTGTTGTCTGGTAGAAAGATCGATATGATAGAAAGCCATAGCCCGATCGCGAAATTTGATTTAAGTGTAATGGCAGCCGAGACGGAAGAAGGATTAATGTTCGCTTTTGAATACAATAAGGATTTATTTGATGTTACAACCATCGAACGAATGGCAGGACATTTTGAGAAATGGCTACATGAAGTTTCTCATCATCCACAAAAGTCGTTGAATAGTCTGGGGATGCTATCCGAATTTGAGCGTGATTTGTTAGTAGAGACATGGAATGACACCGCAATGGAAAAGTCCCAAGAGGGTCTTATTTGCGACGGATTTGAGGACCAAGTAGCACGACGTCCCGATGCTATTGCAGTGGTCGATCAAATGAGAGAGTGGACCTATGGTGAACTGGATGCGCTAGCAAATCAGTTGGCACATGTTTTGCAGAAAAAAGGGGTTGTTCCTGAATCAGTTGTGGGCGTCTACCTCCCGAGATCGGCTGAGCTCATCGCAAGTTTACTTGGCATATTAAAAGCTGGCGGGGCCTATGTCGTCCTAGATCCGTTGTATCCGAAATCACGGTTACAATACATGATTGAAGATGCAGGAATCCAAATCGTGGTGACGACAGCAGCGCAAGAAAGTCTATCCGAACAGGTCGAAACGGTGAGATTAGAAGAAATAACAGATGAAAGCGTGATCGCACCGAAGCGGCGGGTAAAACCCGAGCACTTAGCTTATATCGTCTACACCTCTGGTTCCACAGGAAAGCCAAAGGGTGTCATGGTCGAATATCAGTCATTGATGAATATGGTTTCTTGGCATCAAGCAGTATACCAAATTACAGCACAGGATCGTGCGACTCAGATTGCGGGGATTGCCTTTGACTCAGCTGTCCAGGAGATTTGGCCTTATCTCACTGCTGGTGCAGCACTATACCTGTCAACAGAAGAGTTGCGAATTAATCCAGAGGCTCTACGAGATTGGCTCATTGATTCACGGATCACGGCTAGCTTTGCGCCTACACCTATTCTCGAAAGACTCTTGAAATTATCTTGGCCAGAGAAGACGGATCTCCGTTTTATCATTACGGGGGGAGATCAGTTAACACAGTATCCATCTGAACAAATCCCTTTTGCGGTGATTAATCAGTATGGTCCATCGGAAAATACCGTCGTTACCACTGATTGTTACGTGCCTGTAGGAATGACAACAGGTACTCCGTCAATTGGTCGACCGATTGCGAATACAGAAGTATACGTGTTAGATTCTCACCTTCAGCCGGTGCCGGTTGGAGTGATTGGAGATCTCTATATCGGAGGAAAGAGCCTTGCTCGTGGCTATGTCAATCGTCCGGAACTCACAGAGGAAAAATTCATTCCGCATCCGTTCAAGTCAGGGGAACGTCTCTATTACACCGGGGACAAAGCAAGTTATCTTCCTGACGGTGATCTCCAGTTCCGTGGTCGTATGGATGACCAAGTAAAGATTCGTGGTTTCCGGATTGAACTGGGAGAAGTTGAAGCAACTTTACAGGCGCATTTGTCTGTGAAAGAAGCTGTTGTGCTGGTAAGAGAGGATCATCCAGGAGACAAGCGATTGGTAGCTTATGTAGTTGGTGAAGGAAGTGTACATGAATGGCGGGAGCATCTGCAAACACATTTACCGAATTACATGGTTCCGGCACACTTTGTCGAGATGGCACTTTTACCCCTCACACCGAATGGAAAACTTGATTTGAAAGCATTGCCTGTACCTGATGAACCATCTACTGAAAATACCGTATACCCAAGAACTCCGATGGAAGAGCTCATCGCATTGGTATGGAGTCAAGTGCTAGACATAGAAAATATTGGTGTTCAGGATTCCTTCTTCGAGCGAGGTGGACACTCGTTACTTGCTACCCAAGTTGTCTCCAGGTTAAAAGAAGCATTACAAATCGAACTGCTAGTGCGTGAACTGTTTGAGCATTCAACAGTAGAGGCGTTGGCGAAGCGATTGGACCAATTGTGTAAAGGAGACAAAAAACGAGAGATTCCACCGCTTATGCCGATGCAACGGGGAGAAGCCATTCCGCTCTCTTATGCCCAACAGCGCCTGTGGTTCATCGACCAATTCACGCCCAATAGTGCACTTTATAATATGCCGATAGTATGCCATCTTACAGGGAATTGGGTACCCGAAGCATTGGAGACGGGATGGAATCAGTTGTTAGAGCGTCATGAATCTTTGCGGACGGTGTTCCATGAAGTGGATGGTCATCCAGTGCAACAGATTCAACCGTATGCTTTCCGGTCCCTTTCCCAAATGGATCTAACTACGCTTTCTCCGGAAGAGCGAGAAAGAGAAATGGAACAATTGATCCAAAACGAAGTCGAAGCCCCATTTGACTTAGGACAAGGTCCGTTGATCCGTGGGAAAATCATACAAATCGCAGAAGAATGGATCCTTATTTGTACCATGCATCATATTATCTCGGATGGCTGGTCGATGGAAATCTTGCTCCAAGAATGGGTGGCATTCTATGAAGATGCAGTTGGTGGTAAACCAGCAGAACTCGCACCATTACCGGTTCAATATGCTGACTTTGCCCAATGGCAAAGGGAATGGTTGAAAGAAGAAGTACTTGATCAGCAACTTGCATATTGGAAGGAAGAGCTGTCTGGCGAGTTACCAGTCTTAATGTTGCCGATGGATCGTCCTCGTCCTGCTGAGCAAACCCATAGCGGATCGACACACACTGTGTTGTTGTCACGCTCGTTACGCGACAAACTGAACGAACTTAGTCGTCAAGAAGGGGCTACGCTCTTCATGACCTTACTGGCATCGTATCAAAGCTTCCTCTCCCGTTATACAGGACAATCCGATATTCTTGTCGGAAGCCCGATTGCAAATCGGAATTATCGCGAGATTGAAGGGTTGATTGGTTTCTTCGTCAACACGTTGGTTTATCGGGCTGATCTGAGTGGCGCACCAACATTCCAAGAGTTGTTGTATCAGGTAAGGACAAAAGCATTGAGAGCGTATGAGTACCAAGATGTTCCGTTTGAAAAGATTGTAGAGGTCATACAACCCGAGCGAAGTATAAGTCATTCTCCGATCTTCCAAACTATGTTTACCTTGCAAAACACGAAACAAGATCTACCAAAGCTTCATGGAAGAAGTTTAGAAGCGATGGAAATTCATGCTTCGATCGCCAAGTTTGATTTGAGTTTAAGCGCCGAAGAGGTGGAAGAGGGTTTAGTCCTTTCTTTTGTCTATAAGACTGATTTATTTGACGTTGTAACTATCAGACGTATGGCTGAGCATTTTGAAAACTGGTTGAATGAAATCGTGGAACATCCTGATAAATCACTGACGAAGTTGACGATGCTATCCGAAGTGGAGCAGCAGCTGCTAGAAGAGTGGAATGATAATGCTGTAGCGTACCCACGTGAGAGTGTAATCCATAAACTGTTTGAAGATCAAGTGGATCGTACACCTGACACCGTGGCGGTGGTGGATGAAAATCATCAGTTGACGTATCGAGAGCTGAATGAGAAAGCAAACCAATTGGCCCATTATCTCCAGAAATGTGGGATTGGGACAGAGTCATTGGTCGGGATCTGCTTCCAACGTTCAGTTGAGATGATTGTCGGTCTCATGGGAATCTGGAAAGCTGGGGCAGCCTATGTTCCGTTGGATCCATCGTATCCAGAAAGTCGCCTACGATATATTCTGGAGGACACAGGGATTCAAGTATTGGTCACGAACGAAGCATTAAAAGGTTGGATACCTGAAGAAGTTGAAGCAGTTTGTTTGGATCGGGATCAAGCGATGATCTCACGAGAAAGCACCCTTTCACCAATATGCGAAGTGACAGGAGAAAACTTAGCGTATGTGATCTATACTTCGGGTTCGACCGGGAATCCAAAGGGGGCTTTGGTACAGCATCATTCTGTACTAAATCTATCGTATGGTTTACAGAAAGAAGTTTTTACACAAGAGACACCTACTAACATGCGCGTCGGTTTAAATGCTTCGATCGCCTTTGATGTATCCGTTCAGCAATTACAAATGCTTTTGTATGGTTCTAGTTTGTATATTATTCCGAACGAAGTTCGCAGTGATCCTCAACAGTTTCTATCTTATATTCGGGAGAATAAGTTGGAAATGTTCGATATGACACCTTCATTACTCCAATTACTCATAGATGGCGGGTTGTTAGAAACAAATGATGGTGTTCATGTTCCAAGTAAGGTACTGGTCGGTGGCGAAGCAATTGTGCCGTCACTATGGGAACAATTAGTAGAGGCTGACAAGATCCATTTTTATAACGTATATGGTCCTACAGAATGTACGGTTGATGCGACATGCTATCGTATCAAAAAAGATAGTAAGAGAGTAACCATTGGGCGTCCGTTGCCGAATGTTCAAGCCTATGTATTAGATGGAAATGGGTTACCTGTTCCAGTTGGTGTAACGGGTGAACTTTATATTGGTGGAGCAGGCCTAGCGAGAGGATACTTGAAACGTCCAGAGTTAACGTCCGAACGTTTTATTTCTCATCCATTCAAAGAAGGAGAGAGGCTATATCGAACAGGAGATCTCGTGAGGTACCTTCCTGATGGTAACTTGGATTATCTAGGAAGATTGGATAACCAAGTGAAAATTAGAGGATTTCGGATTGAGCTTGGGGAAATTGAGGCAACCTTACAGGAGCATCTCTCGGTAAAAGAGGCCGTTGTGATGGTGAGGGAAGATCAGCCAGGAGATAAGCGATTGGTAGCCTATGTAGTGGGTAAAGGGCGTAAAGAAGAATTGCGCGAGTATCTCAAAGCACAACTACCAAGCCATATGGTTCCCGCCTACTTTGTCGAGATGGAAGAGTTACCACTGACCCTAAATGGAAAGATTGATCGGAAAACTTTGCCTGTGCCAGATCATCAAGGGACAGAAGGGGGCTACGTGGCTCCAAGAAATAAGCGTGAACAAATACTTACCATGATATGGGAACGTGTGTTAGGCACAAAACCGATTGGCATTCATGAAAACTTTTTTGAAATCGGTGGAGACTCGATTCTCAGCATTCAGATTGTCTCTCGCGCGAAGCAAGCAGGTTTGCAATTGACACCGAAACAAATGTTTGAACACCAAACGATTTCCGAGTTGGCGCAAGTAGTCAAAGAAGAGCAGGGTGTACAAGCGGAGCAAGGAGCTGTAACTGGAGACCTGATTCTTACACCTATTCAGCAATGGTTTTTTGAACAAAATCATCCCAACCCACATCATTGGAATCAATCCATGTTTTTTAGAACAAAAGAGCGACTGGATATCGTATTACTGGAGAAATCTGTGCGTAACCTTCTGATTCATCATGATGCCTTGCGTTTAAGATATGAACGTTTACCGGATGGAGCTTGGAAACAGCGGAATGAAGGAATTGAAGAACAATCGACGCTGACAGTGATTTCATTAGAAGAAGTGCCACAAGCAGAATGGCATCAAGTGATTCAAGCAGAGATTGACACTGCACAAGCAAGCGTACACTTACACGCAGGACCGCTAATGAGAATGGTGTATTTTGATGAAGGTGAGAAGAGACCCGGCCGATTATTCTGGGTGATTCATCACTTAGCAGTGGATGGTGTTTCTTGGCGAATTTTACTGGAGGATCTGCAAACGGGGTATAATCAAGCGAGCCAGGCTCAGAAGATCCAATTACCCACAAAGAGTACATCCTTTAAAGCATGGTCGGAGAAATTGCGTCATTACGCTGAGTCTGGGATTGTGCAAGAAGTGCGTGATTACTGGGAGCGGCAGTCCGAACAAGAAGGGGCTATGATACCAGTGGATGCCACACTCGAAGATCCAGCAAACACAGCAACCGAGGAGATTACTGTGGTGCTAGATGAGAAAGAGACGCGTGCGTTATTGCAAGAGATTTCAAGCACCCATCGTGTCCAAATCAATGAAGTACTATTGGCAGCATTGGTACAGGCTACGGCAGCATGGACAGGTAATCCTACGCTGACCTTGGATTTGGAGGGTCATGGTCGGGAAGAGATCATCGAAGACGTTGACCTATCGAGATCCGTGGGATGGTTTACAAGTATCTATCCTGTTCACTTGAATATTACAGGTGCTAACACGCCCATCGCAGCTTTAAAAGCAGTCAAAGAACAAGTACGCCAAATTCCTAATAAGGGCATTGACTATGGGATTTTGCGGTACTTAAATCCAGCGATGCGTGAGCAATTCCAATCTCAAATCACGCCGTCCATTAGCTTTAACTATCTTGGACAATTTGACCAAATGTTCTCTAATGATGCAATGTTTGCTCCGGAGACCGGGTTTACGCGCTTAGATCATGCTCCTGGTTCCAAGCGATCACATTTGATCGATGTAATCGGGATTGTAACCGATGGAAAACTTCATTTTACTTGGGTGTACAATGTAGGACAGTTTGCGAAGTCGACCATTCAAAGTGTATCAGAGAATATGCTCCATCAATTGAGTAGATTGATTCATTCTTCGGGTGGAGAATCTGCGCTGACCGTTTCGGATTTTACGATTGCAAATCTCACCCCAACAGATTTGAACAAAGTACTATTTAAGATGAATCGTGGAAAGAATTATCCGATTACCGACCTGTATCCGCTATCACCTTTGCAGGAAGGCATGATCTTTCATACGCTGCATGATCAAGGGGATGAACATTCGGCGCCGTATATGGTGCAATTAAGTTTCCTGTTTAAAGGAAAATTGGATATCCTTACTTTCGAGCAGGCGTGGAAATCGACGATCCAGCGGCATGAGATCTTTCGTTCAGCATTTGTGTGGGATGAGATTGAAGAGCCCTTACAAGTGGTGTATGAACATATCCCATTTAAGCTGAATGAAGTGGATTGGCGTGCGTTGTCTGATGAAGAAAAAGAGGAGAAACGAAAAGCCTTTTTGGCATCGGATCGAAAACAAGCTTTTCTTTTTGATGAAGCGCCATTGATGCGGGTGACTGTCATTCAAGAAGCGGAGGAAGAATATCGGGTTGTTTGGACGCATCACCATATTTTGTTGGATGGATGGAGCCTGCCACTGGTCTTTAACCAATTGCTTACAGAGTACCAGAAGAGGATGAAAGGAGAGGCTGTGGATTTACCTAAGTCACCGCCATACAAGAAATATATTCAGTGGCTGAAAGAGCAGGATCAGGAGCAAGCGGAAAAATTCTGGAGAGAGAAACTCAGAGGCTTTACAGCGCCAACCCTGCTTGGCTTAGAAAGTAAGGAGCAAGAAAAAGGTTACACAGAGAAGGTAACTTATATATCAGAAGAGCAAACCCAAGCGTTAGAAAACTGGGCGAAGCGCAATAGGCTCACTTTGAATACGGTAATTCAAGGTGCATGGGCGTATCTCATGAGCCGGTATAGTGGAGAAGATGACATTGTCTATGGTGTAACTAGCTCAGGACGCCCTACGGAGATTATTGATGTTGAAAACATTGTAGGTCCTTTTATTACCACATCACCGACGCGAATTCAGTTAATAGATGATATAAAAGTAATGGATTGGTTGCAGAAGATACAAGAGGAAGAGATAGAAAGAAGACAATATGAATATGCTTCTTTGACAGAGATTCAAGGATGGAGTGAAGTTCCTAGAGGAACCCCGCTGTTCCATAACTTGTATGTGTTTGAAAACTACCCAGTGAAAGAGGAGTCTTCAGGAAATCTAGAAATTGGTGAGTTGGAAGGAGTAGAGCAAACTCATTATCCATTAGGATTGACAGTTGTTCCAGAAAGCCAGTTGTTGTTAAAGTTGAAGTATGATCGTAGCAAGTTTAATGGCCTCACCATTGAACGGATGCTGGGTCATTTAAGCCAGGTGTTAAAGCAAATGATCGAGAACGTTGATCAAACTCTGTCGGAGCTGGTGTATGTTACGGAAATAGAACAGAAACAACTACTGGAAGAATGGAATGATAATGCAGCAGCGTATCCACGTGAGAGTGTGATCCACAAACTGTTTGAAGATCAAGTGAATCGTACACCTGACACGGTGGCGGTAGTGGATGAAAATCATCAGTTGACGTATCGAGAGCTGAATGAGAAAGCAAACCAATTGGCCCATTATCTCCAGAAATGTGGGATTGGGACCGAATCAATGGTCGGGCTTTGTTTCCAACGTTCAGTTGAGATGATTGTCGGTCTCATGGGAATCTTGAAAGCTGGATCAGCCTATGTTCCGTTGGATCCATCGTATCCAGAAAGTCACCTACGATATATTCTGGAGGACACAGGGATTCAAGTATTGGTCACGAACGAAGCATTAAAAGGTTGGATACCTGAAGAAGTTGAAGCAGTTTGTTTAGATCGGGATCAAGCGGTGATCTCACGAGAAAGCACTCTTTCACCAATATGTAAAGTGACAGGAGAAAACTTGGCGTATGTGATCTACACTTCAGGTTCGACCGGGAATCCAAAAGGGGTTTTGGTGCAGCATCATTCGGTATTAAATCTATCCTATGGTTTACAGAAAGAGGTTTTTTCGCATGTGATACCTGTTAATATGCGCGTTGGTCTAAATGCCTCAATCGCCTTTGATTCATCCGTTAAACAATTACAAATGCTTTTGTATGGTTCTAGTTTGTATATTATTTCAAATGAAGTTCGCAGTGATCCTCAACAGTTTGTATCTTATATTCGGGAGAATAAGTTGGAAATGTTCGATATAACACCTTCACTACTCCAATTACTCATAGATGAGGGGTTGTTAGAAACAAACGATAGTGTTCATGTTCCAAGCAAGGTACTGGTCGGTGGTGAAGCGATTATGCCATCACTATGGGAACAATTAGTAGAGGCTGACAAAATCCATTTTTATAACGTATATGGTCCTACAGAATGTACGGTTGATGCGACATGCTATCGTATCAAAAAAGATAGTAAGAGAGTAACCATTGGGCGTCCGTTGCCGAACGTTCAAGCCTATGTATTAGATGGGAATCGGTTACCTGTTCCAGTTGGTGTAACGGGTGAACTTTATATCGGTGGAGCAGGCCTAGCGAGAGGGTATTTGAATCGTCCAGAGTTAACGTCCGAACGTTTTATTCCTCATCCATTTAATGAAGGGGAACGGTTATACCGGACGGGAGATCTGGTCCGCTATTTAGCTGATGGCCATTTGGATTATCTGGGAAGAATCGATAATCAAGTGAAAATTCGAGGCTTCCGGATTGAGCTTGGAGAGATTGAAGCGAATTTAGAAAGTCATCCATCGGTGAAAGAGGCAGTAGTCTTGATAAGAGAGGACCAAACAGGAGATCAGAGATTGGTTGCCTATGTGGTGGGTGAAGGAAGTATGCTTGAATGGCGTGAGCATCTCAAGAGACAAGTACCGAATTATATGGTTCCTGCACACTTTATTGAGGTAGACGCGATTCCGCTTACAACAAATGGGAAGGTTGATCGAAAGGCACTGAACAGCTTAACGATTCAAAGAGAAAGTACCTTTTCTACACCAATCATCCCACGGGATGAAATCGAGTATCAGCTGATTACGATCTGGCAGGATTTGCTACAGATAGAAGATGTCCATGTAAACGATGATTTCTTCAATAGAGGGGGTCACTCTCTCCTTGTAATCAAATTGATTTCAAAGGTCAGAGAGAAATTTGGAAAAGAGATTAAGGTGTCCGCACTGATTAAGAACCCGACAGTGGAAGGGATCGCTTATCTCATCCGTGAGAATCATGGTATGGCAAAATCGTTATCGGTTCTGGTTCCACTACAAGAATCAGAGAAAAGACCTTTCTTCTGTGTTCATCCGTTTATGGGTAATGTATTCTGTTACATTCAGCTAGCAAGGTTACTCAAGGATCACTGCTCATTTTATGGTCTACAGAATCCTCTCGTAGAGAAAGAAGGAATGAACGGGTTGACTTTGCCGGAAGTAGTTCAACTCTATATCGAGGAAATGAAGCGCGTTCAGCCAGAGGGGCCGTATCGTCTGGGAGGATGGTCTCTGGGCGGTGCCATCGCCTATGAAATCGCAACTATTCTACGGAACCAGGGAGAAGAAGTTGAGGTATTGGTACTCATGGATACCAAGGTGCCTTCAGAACAGGATTACAAGACAGAGGATGAAATGCTATCTTATATATTGAAGCATTTCATCCATTTAGAGCTAGTGGAGCAGGAGGAAGAGCTCGTTCATCAACAGGATATGCTTGTTGATCGGTTAATCGTGGAAGGAGTGCTCCCGCCCGATGCGGATCTTACGAGTCTAAAGCAGATTACCAATGCTCACAGGAAGTGTCTAAATTTAATGGCAGAACATGTTTTAACACCATATTTTGGGGAGGTCATCTACTTCAGTGCTGAAGAAGGCATAGAGTTGTTCACGGAATGGAAGCCGTTATTACAGGGGAAAGTGAATAAGTATTCGGTGCCAGGTTCGCACGAGGAGATCGTCTTCTCCCCAGCGGTGGAAAAGATAGGAAAATATCTATTGAATGAATTAGAAGGGGGAGAGGGAGCGTACTGAGGGATATACAGATTATGCTTCGATAACGTCTAAGTTGAAAAGAATGAGCTAGAAAATGCCAATAAGCATGCGTTGCAGCTAATAGAAAAACGAATAGAAAAATTGTGTTCTTACTACGCTTTTGACGTAAATAGGAAAATAATCAAGCAAACTTAGTAACTATCTTTTTAAATAAGTATAAGAGAGCACTGATTTAACAATCAGTGCTCTCGGTTTGTAGACAAAGGGGTTCGGAATTATAAAATTCCGAACCCCTTTTGAAATTCCTGAATTTTGGCCCAATGTTAAGAGATTGGGGCTCTACGGGCCCACTCTGTTAGGACATTTTTGGCCCTTGGCCATTTCCAATTGGCCATCTTCTTTAAATTAATGTCAGCGAAAGTGAGCATCGCCTGCATCGACAATTTTTAAAGTCCAATGCATGCTTTTCTTTTGCATCTGCGAAAACACGCTCTACCGTTTCTTTACGTTTCGCATAGATAGGTTGTACATCTTGATGATGACGCAGATAATCTGCTTCTTCCAATTTTATTGCCAAATAGGTAGCTTGTAATCGCCGGTGTTTTATTCAACAAGTGGCTCTAAGATATGACTATCATGCGTATTTCCAGGTGTTACAATCGTCCCTGGCACAAAACCGTTGCGGTCTGCGGCCGCATGAAATGAATGGGCAAACTGTTCTGTTCGTTCATCATTGACATAGTAGCCACTCTCAGGGGCAGTTTTCTTTAATTTCTTTGGTTTCTTCCTTATTAAATTATCAGGTGGAAAAAATTTTTCATCATGGTTTTCACGATCTTGATTTATTTCTACTTGAAGACGTCCTTGATACGCTCGTGTTTCCTTGCGAATGATTTTCTTTTCAAATATCCGCTTATTCGCACTGGCTTTCACGTGCGTGGAGTCAACGAATACGTGCTCAGCACTTATTAACTTTCTTTCGGCAGCTGTCATTAAGATACGATAGAAAATCTGTTCAAACAGGTCCGTATCTTTAAAACGCTTGCACATAATTTTTCCCGAACGTTGGGAAGTGGGGAACTTTATCATGGAAACCTATCCTAAGAACCAACGATTGTCCATATTTGTTTCAACTTCTTCTTCAATGGTTTTACGCATCGAACGAATGCCGAATATATTGAATAAACGTCATTTTGATTAAAATCACCGGATCAATATTTGGGGGAGACCAACATCGGAGTACATATCTTCCATTAAAGGATAAATAAACGCAAAATCAATCACAACATCAATCTTGCGAACCAAGTGATTCGCTGGCACAAGTTGATCTCTTTGAATAGAATTATTTTGATTAGCATCGTAAGCACCCAAAATAATTTTGATAATCCCATTTTAAAATAAAAAAGACAGTAGATAAACTCGTTTTTTATCGAGTTTGTCTACTGTCTGAATCGGGCTCTTAAAAAGAAGCCCGATTTTTCTTTTTATTCTTTTTCCCTTCGATGACGGTTAAGTGGCTATCCGTTTTCTTTCTCCATTTTATTTTCTTTGATGATTTTGCTGCAGAGAAGCTAGCCACATTATCTTTTTTCGAAGTTCGGTTTTTTAGCCTTTTTTTCGATTGGCGGGCAGCCTTTCGGAATGCTTGCTGCTCTTTTTTTACTGGTTTTCCCTTTGTTAATCCGGTATAAATCATATAAATAATCCCTGCGACAATGGCTATTATGAGGATGTTTCTAAAAAAGCCAATCGGGTCATTGAATAGTCGGCTCAATAGTCCGAGGACTCCGAGGGCGATGATTCCGTATATCATGAAAGATATGAAACGTTTCAACAAAGACACCTCCTTAAGAGCATCATAAGCATTTTTAGCTTATTTTAAACATTCTTCATGTAAAATATTTGAAAAAAATGAAGACCATTCACTTAGTTAGTATATGATTTTCCATCATCAAAATGTGTATAGATGTTTTACACAATTACA
Source organism: Peribacillus sp. NPDC096448 (assembly GCF_044762675.1). Classification (NCBI taxonomy): domain Bacteria; kingdom Bacillati; phylum Bacillota; class Bacilli; order Caryophanales; family Bacillaceae; genus Peribacillus; species Peribacillus sp. NPDC096448. The sequence continues at coordinate 481,516 of NZ_JBIWEU010000001.1, forward strand.
TCCGATTCTAAACCTTTTTCGGTCTCTTTTTCCATCCTCAACAGTTCTTGGAAGGAGGCCAATGCGACTTCGACTTGATCATCGGTAGGGGCTTTGGTTGTCAATAACTGAAGCCAAAGGCCGGGATAGCCAAGGTAGCGCAGGATGGGAATATCCCTTACTTTGTTGGTCAACTGCAATACTTCGAATGCTATGCCAAGCACGACGGGGATAAGCAAAATGCGATCCACGACACGGAGCCATAATGGATCGGTCGGAACAATCATATAGACGAACATACCTACAATGACTGTAAATAAAATAAAGCTGCTGCCACAGCGATAATGAAGGCGTGAACTTTCCTGCACGTTTGCAACCGTCAATTCTTTTCCGCTTTCAAAGCAATTGATCACCTTATGCTCTGCTCCGTGATACTGAAAGACCCGCTTGATCAAAGGCGTCATGGATACTGCGTAAATGTATACCAGCAATAATATCAACTTGAACAAGCTTTCCATTAAAACCTGGGCCATATGGCCGCTGAAGATGGGTCTTGTCAATTCGGCAAGAAAGACTGGAATCAAAGTGAAAAGCAGCTTCCCGAACAGGAAGGAAAGAACACCGATTACGGCAACTCCAAGCCATACACTTATTTTAGAAGATTCTTTCGTTTCTTTTTTCTCTTCCTGCTTTTCCCCGTCTTCTTCTTCATACTGTTCAGTTGAAAAGTTAAGATGTTTCGAACCGGTGGCACTTGACTGTACAAGTGATACGATACCCCGTAGAAAAGGTATTTTTTTTAAGCGGTTTACAACAGGTTTCGATTCACGCGGCAGATGATAATATACAATCGTCGAATCTTTGCGGCGTACCGCAGTGACTGTGTGATGTTTGCCACCGAACATGACGCCTTCCACCACAGCCTGCCCTCCATAAACGGGTTTTTGAACCTCAGACATTTCTACACCAACCTAATAGTTATTCACGTAGCTCTCTCAAGGGTGCTAACATGTGTATTATCAAGCATCACAAGGGTTTAAAGGAGGTCCTCCAATATAGAATGGAAGCAATACCCCTGCAATTACTTTATGAATGTTGAACTACAGGAACGTATTATCCTGTGTACATTATAAATTTCAACAGAGGATGGGTATTTTCCTCTGAAAAAAGCAGATTATTTATGATTTAATCATACAGAATAATTCAAAAAACCTCTAGTGATTCTCCTCCCTAACAATAAAAAAAAATAGTTCTATTTAACAAAGGGCATACTACGTAGCGGAGGTGTTTGATATGTCTTCTAATGAAAATGGACAAATTCAACAGGAATATCAAAGCATGTTAATCTACAATGTACTTGCTGTCGGTTTTGTAGGGGGGGCTTTAGCCAGTTTTATCGGAATCTTCGCCCATTATGTTAACTTTATGGATTTTAGCCCAAAATTCATACTAACTTCGTGGTCCAATATGACCTGGATCGATCATTGGCTCGGTACGGTAATGACCATGATTGTATTCGGAATTCTATCCGTGGGGATCGCTTTCATATACTATAGTCTTTTTAAAAGGATGAAGGGTATTTTTCCGGGTATTTTTTTGGGAGTGGTTTGCTGGGCTTTGCTGGTGTTTGTCCTGAAACCGATGTTCATCGATTTGCCAACCTTTACTAAAATGTCCGCAAATACGGTTATGACAAGTGTATGCATTTTTATTATATACGGTCTTTTTGTAGGGTTTTCCATATCATACGATCATCAGGAATATATGCGTCAAAAAAACAAGGCCGAAAAGCAATCGGAAAGCTGATTGCTACTTGGTTGTAAAAAAGTAGTAAGACAATTTGTAATTATGATAGAATGTTCATGGAAAGCATTCTTTTAACATGAGCAGGTGTTTGATGATGACAAAAATCTTACTAATCAATGGTCCGAATTTAAATCGCTTGGGGAAGCGGGAACCTGCGCATTATGGATCCTCGACGCTTGCGGATGTGGAAGCGCAATTAATGCAGCAAGCTCAAGGGTTAAATGTGGAATTAACCTCTTTTCAAACTAACCATGAAGGAGCGATTATCGACAAGCTCCATTGGTCAGAGGATCATGGGATCGACGGGATTATCATTAATCCTGGAGCTTTTACTCATTATAGCTATGCGATTCGTGATGCAATAGCCGGAATCGATGTTCCAGTGGTGGAAGTGCATATTTCGAACATCCATGCCCGTGAAAGCTTTCGGCATGAATCAGTGACCGCAGCGGTATCGGCGGGACAGATTGTCGGCTTGGGGATACACGGATATGAATTGGCGTTGCAGGCGATCACAAAGATTGCAAAGGGGAGAAATTAAATGGATAAACTAATGCGCTTAAGAGCCTCAATGGAAAAGGTGGGCATTGATGGTTTATTGATCACCAGTACATATAACCGCCGATACATGACCAACTTCACGGGAAGTGCAGGCGTTGTCCTTATTTCCCAAAAAGAAGCTAAATTCATCACTGATTTCAGATACGTGGAACAAGCGGGCAAGCAGGCACCGGACTATGAAATCGTTCAACACAAAGGAACCATCAGCGAAGAAGTCGGCAAACAGGCTAAAGCGATGAATATCGGCAAGCTGGGCTTTGAGCAAGAACACCTGACTTATGCTACATATAAAGCATATGAAGCGGCCATTGATGGTCAACTTTTGCCGGTGTCGGGGGTTATTGAGAATTTACGCTTGATAAAGACTTCATCAGAGATTAAGATATTAAAGGAAGCGGCTGCTATTGCTGATGCTGCGTTTACACATATTCTCGATTTCCTGCGTCCAGGGATCTCGGAACTGGATGTATCCAATGAACTTGAATTCTTTATGAGGAAACAAGGGGCAACTTCTTCTTCCTTCGATATTATTGTAGCATCAGGCATAAGGTCCGCACTTCCGCATGGAGTGGCTACGGATAAAATCATCGAAAAAGGCGATTTTGTCACATTGGATTACGGGGCATATTATAATGGGTATGTGTCTGACATCACTCGGACATTAGCGGTTGGCAAGCCAAGTGAAGAACTTATTAATATTTATGACATTGTTTTAGAAGCTCAACTGAGAGGAATGGCTGGGATCAAACCCGGTATGACTGGCAGGGAAGCGGATGCACTAACTCGTAATCTAATTGAAGAAAAAGGATATGGGCAGTATTTTGGACATTCGACCGGACATGGAATCGGTCTTGAAGTTCATGAAGGTCCAGCATTATCCTTTAGGTCTGATATCATTTTAGAACCAGGTATGGCCGTTACCGTTGAACCGGGCATTTATTTACCGGGGGTAGGCGGAGTGCGGATTGAAGATGATACGATCGTTACAATTGACGGTAACGAAGCACTTACTCATTCAACCAAAGAGTTAATCATTCTGTAAACATGTACATGTAGGAGGACAATTTTATGATTTCTGTAAACGATTTTCGCACGGGTGTTACGATTGAAGTAGATAATGGAATTTGGCAGGTTATCGAGTTCCAACACGTTAAACCTGGTAAAGGTGCAGCTTTTGTACGTTCTAAACTTCGTAACCTTCGTACGGGTTCAATCCAAGAGAAAACATTCCGTGCTGGTGAAAAAGTTGCTAAAGCACATATCGAAAACCGCAAGATGCAGTATCTTTATGCAAGTGGAGATAGCCATGTATTCATGGATAACGAAACGTATGACCAAATCGAGCTGCCGGCTTCAAGCATTGAACGTGAACTTAAGTTCCTTAAGGAAAATATGGAAGTACATATCATGACTTTCCAAGCGGAAACACTTGGTGTCGAGCTTCCAAACACAGTGGAACTTGAAGTGGCGGAGACTGAGCCGGGGATTAAAGGCGATACATCTTCAGGCGGCACGAAAACAGCCGTACTTGAGACGGGCCTTTCGGTTCAAGTTCCATTCTTCATCAACCAAGGTGATAAACTATTGATCAATACAAGTGAAGGTTCTTACGTATCACGTGCATAAATGAAAGAAGGCCGAGATTAATTTCTCGGTCACGAATTGTAGACAAAAAGGTTTCGGGATGGTCTCATTCCGAAACCTTTTTGATTTTTTATTGGATTAGACTTCGGATGACCCAGATGATCTGCTTCTTCCATATATTCTTGCCAAATATGGAGTGTCACCACTTTCTGATGGCCATTTACTTTCTGTACACTGTCATAAAAAAGAACGAGTCGCACAAATGGATTTGGATGATTTGTACACACGATAGCCCTCTTTATTTGTTGTTGCCTACTTTAAATCTTCATTTTACAAGCTAGCCACACCAGTGGTCTAAAGTAATCATTTCAAGCTGATCTCGCTGAATAGAATCATGTTTAAAAAGGATCCTTATCACCTCAATTTTTAATAATTCTAATTTAAAACAATAAAGACTTTAGGCAAAAGGGTTCTATCTAAAAGTTAAAACAAAGTTGATTGGAGCGGGTGTGCGAGATTCCTGCGCGGAAAGCGAGTGCCTGGAGTGGAACCCTCACTGGAAATCAACTGCAACTTTTCTTAAATAAAAGGACTGTAGACCGAGATTAATTTCTCGGTCTTTTTTTGGTTTTTTTGATCAAGGAAGATATAAAAAATCAATAATAAGTCTGTTTCTTTAATAGCCTGTCATCTTTATGGGCTTGTCGGCATATATTTTATTGAAAGTGGTGTATACAGGAGGATTGTCAAAATGGAAACGATTCTTTCTTTTTTACCGAAAAGATTATACGAGCAACTCCGGGGTATGACACCGATGATGATCGAAAAGATGGAAGAGCTGCGAATTCGGGTTGGAAGGCCGCTTGAGGTCATTGTAGGAGGGGAACCATACTTCTTTTCCTATGAAGTGACCCATTCGGATGCAGATCAATTATTGAATCAGATAGGTCAATTTTCGTTATATACACTTGAGGAAGAATTAAAGCGAGGATATATAACCATAGCGGGCGGACATCGGGTGGGTCTTGCTGGCAAGGTGATTCTGGAAAATGGGTCGGTCAAAGCGATCAGGGATATTTCCTCGTTCAATATTCGGGTTGCACGTGAAAAAATAGGTGCAGCTGAACCTCTCACTTCATATTTATATGACGGGGAATGGCAGCATACAATGTTGATCGGTGCTCCGCAAACGGGAAAAACGACGATATTACGTGATATTGCAAGAATGATATCCAGTGGTAATGAAAAACGCGGCATTGCCCCTCAAAAGGTGGGGATAGTGGACGAGCGTTCAGAAATTGCCGGATGTGTACATGGAGTGCCGCAGCTCGAATTTGGAACAAGGGTTGATGTGCTTGATGGATGTCCTAAAGCGGAAGGGATGATGATGATGATCCGTTCGATGTCCCCGGATGTATTGATCGTGGATGAAATAGGCCGCGCAGCGGATACGCAGGCTGTGCTGGAAGCCGTGAACGCAGGTATTAAACTCATGATAACCACGCATGGCCATACACTTGATGAAATCAAGAAGCGACCTTTTATCGCCGAAATATTAAAGCAAAACATCTTTGAACGTTTTATTGAATTACAGAGAAGTAAATCCGGTAGGAGGAGCTACAAAGTCCTTGATGCAGCGGGGGTTCCCGTTTTCTTGGGAGAAAGTGTGAACCCGCATGTTTAAGTTAATAGGGGCAGCGATAATTATGATTGCAACGACATGGGCAGGTTTTGAAGCAGCGAAAAAATTAAGTATGAGGCCTCGTCAACTGAGACAGCTGAAAGTCGCCATGCAATCACTTGAAGCTGAAATCATGTTCGGTCATACACCTTTGAAAGAAGCGGCAAGGAAACTTTCTAAACAGATGGCCAAACCTTTGTCCAGCTTTTTCGATACATTTGCAAATCGACTTGAGTCAGGTGAAACCACCGTCAAAGAAGCATGGGATGATAGTTTGAAGAAAATATGGCAATCCCTTGCTTTAAAACAGGGAGAATTCGAGATTCTTTCACAGTTTGGGGAGACGCTTGGAAAAAGCGATAAATATCATCAGCAAAAGCAAATCATGCTAACGATGGCACACTTGGAACGGGAAGAAACCGATGCACTCGACCGTCAGGGAAAATATGAAAAAATGATGAAAAGTCTTGGTTTTTTATCAGGGCTATTATTGATCATCTTGCTGATGTAGGAATATGTGGGAGGAATGAAAATGGGCATTGAAGTGGACATCATATTTAAAATTGCGGGTGTGGGGCTTGTTGTGGCATTTCTTCACACGATACTCGATCAGGTTGGGAAGAAAGAATATGCCCAGTGGGTGACACTTTTCGGATTTATCTATATTTTATTCATGGTTGCTTCTGTAGTAGAGGATTTATTTCAAAAAATTAAATCTGTATTTCTATTTCAGTAAGGGAGGGATTCGCGATTGAAATCATAAAAATCGTGGCCATTGCCCTAGTTGCCACCTTTTTGGCACTGATCGTCAAAGAGCAAAAACCAAATTTCGCATTCCTGCTCGTCGTTTTTGTAGGATGCTCCATTTTTCTTTTTTTAGCTGACAAAATATACGAAATCATTTTAATGTTAGAAAAAATAGCAGTTAATGCGAATGTAAATACCGTGTATCTAGAAACCATTTTAAAAATAATCGGAATTGCCTATATTGCAGAATTCGCTTCTCAAATTACAAAAGATGCCGGGCAAGGTTCGCTCGCTTCCAAAATAGAATTGAGCGGAAAAATTTTGATTCTTGCCATGGCGATTCCGATTTTGACGGTCATTATCGAAACGATTTTACAGATGCTCCCAAGTTAATGGATTACTCCTACTAGTCAATGAGGTGAATGTATGAAGCAGCGGATGCCTTACTTATCCATACTATTCTTTTTACTCTTTTTTTTGCATGCATCTATTGGACAAGCTGCCGAAAATCCAGAAAATGGTGAAATCGATCAAGAGCCTATCATGCAGTCCGAACTGGTACAAGCCCAAATAGAAAGACTGGGCGTCGATGAGCTCAAACAATATTGGGATGACATCGTTACGGAGTATGGAGGGTTCTTACCGGAAAGCCAGAAAGGGAGCTTCATGGATTTTGTAAGCGGCGATAAGAAATTTTCTTTTGATGAATGGATAAAGGGAATGACAAAATTCATTTTTCATGAACTGCTCGTGAATGGAAAGCTGCTGGGATCACTCATTTTATTAACCGTTTTCAGCATGTTCCTACAGTCTTTGCAAAATGCCTTCGAGCAAAGCTCCGTAAGTAAGGTCGCATATGCAATCGTTTATATGGTGCTGATCATTTTGGCACTTAACAGTTTTCATGTAGCGATTGAATATACAAAAGATACGATAGATTTGATGATTTCCTTTTTAATGGCGCTCATCCCTTTACTCTTGGCATTGATAGCTGCTTCAGGCGGACTTGTATCGGCAGCCTTCTTTCATCCGGTATTGATGTTTTTGATGAATACAAGCGGTATATTGATACAGTTTGTCGTCCTTCCGTTATTATTCTTTGCAGCGATTTTAAGCATAGTCAGCACGCTGACCGATCATTACAAAGTGACTCAGATGGCACAACTTCTCCGTAATTTTGCCATCGGGATCCTTGGAGCATTCATGACCATATTCCTTGGTGTGATCTCCGTTCAGGGAGCATCCTCAGCTGTAGCCGACGGAGTGACGATCAGGACAGCCAAATTCGTGACAGGTAACTTTATACCGGTAATAGGGCGCATGTTTACCGATGCAACGGATACGGTCATTAGTGCCTCCGTCCTGTTGAAAAATACAGTGGGCTTGTCAGGCGTCATCATTCTCTTGCTCATTACCACATTTCCTGCAATTAAAATCTTGATGATTTCTTTTGTCTATAAATTGGCAGCGAGTCTTTTGCAGCCGCTGGGCGGGGGACCTGTAATAAAATGCCTTGACATTATAAGTAAAAGTATGATTTATATTTTCGCTGCATTGGCCATTGTCTCACTCATGTTTTTTTTAAGTATCACGGTAATTATCGCCTCTGGAAACATTACCCTGATGGTTCGCTAGAAAGGAGGAGGGCTTGGTGAGTTTTTTAGCTGGCTGGGTATCCAACATCATCATATTTGTATTGCTGGCTACTGTGATCGATATGCTTCTGCCGAATTCAGCTTTACAGAAGTATGCCAAAATGGTTATCGGGCTTTTACTGATTGCAATCATCATCACTCCTATATTGGGATTATTCAATAAGGATTTTGATGATATTCTCACTGCTGCTACCAGTGAATTTGAGGATCAGAAAAAAAAAGATTTAGGAAATTTGACAGAAATGAAGAAAAAAGAAATACAAGCTACCCAGGGTGCATATATTTTAAAACAAATGGCTGTTGACTTACAGGCAGAAGTGGAAGAGGAGCTGATGGTGGATTATAAGATGAAGATTAGTTCGATTGATGTAGGGGTCAAGAATGAGGAAGAACCGGGTGTTGATGATCTGCAGAACATAACCATCTCATTGGAAAAGGCAGAAGGGAAGGAAAACTCGGAGATAGAGGCAGTGGCGAAGGTTGATATCAATACAGATAGTCCATCCACTTCGAATGATGCCAATCTGGATGCTGTCAAAAGGTTTCTGGCAACAAGTTGGTCTGTTGATGAAGAGATCATTGAAATCGCCGGGGAAAGGAAGTGACTGAGTATTGAATAAAGACAAAGGTCCATTATCCTGGCTGCAAAAACTATTAAATAAAGACCCTGACCAAAAAGAGCCTAAGGAGAAAAAGCCTTCCCTGTATGTCTATGCTCTGATAGTTGTCCTTTTGGGATCGGGAATCATGCTGGCCGGGAATTTGTTAACCACCAATCAGACGGGACAAACATCTGAAGTGACTACTGTATTCAATAATGATAAACAGCAGGATGAAGAAGAGGATGTTGAAACATTCGGTCAGAAGAAATCAGAATTCAAGACTACAAAAGACTATGAAATATATCTACAGAATGAAATGAAGGAAGCGCTAGAATCCATCGCAGGCGTCCAGGATGTAAAAGTCGTAATCTACGTCGATGCATCTGAGAAAAAAGTATATGAAAGAAACAAAGTCACCCAAAAACAAGTCACTGAAGAAACCGACCAGGAAGGCGGCAAAAGGACGGTCGAAGACACATCTGTTGATGAACAGCTAGTTTTGGTGAAGAGCGGTGAAAAAGAAGGACCGATCATATCGGAAACGAAAAAACCTAGTGTACGAGGAGTCCTGGTAGTCGCTAAAGGGGCCGAAAACATTCAAATAAAGAAGTGGATCATCGAGGCTGTCACACGCTCACTTGATGTACCGAGTCACAGGGTTTCTGTCATGCCTAAAAAATAAGGGGGAAAATCTACATGTTATTAAAAAAACAAACGGTTTGGTTATTGACTATGCTAAGTCTGGTCGTTGTGCTTTCAGTCTATTATTTAACCGCTCCTGAAGAAAATGCCGCCGATATGACGGCAACAGAGCAAATGGAACAAGAAGAAAATAAAACAGAAAGTAAAACAGAGAACAAAGCAGAGACAAAAGGGGAAAATAAAAGTGAAAAAGAAACGTCCAAAAATACAGAAGGTTCCTCTGTAACCATTGCATCTGGAGATGAGTTCGAATCGTTAAGGATGCAGATTGAAGATGAACGGGCGAAGCTGAATGAAGAATTGACTGCAAAGATGGGCAACACAGAACTATCAGCTGAAGAAAGAGACGAGGCATATGCAAAAATTGAACAATTAAGTGAAACGAAAGTGAAAGAAAATATCATCGAAAACTTAATTGTTGCCATGGATTACAATGCCGCACTGGTCCGGGTTGACGGAACGGATGTAAAGGTGAGTGTCAAAGCCGATAAACAAACGAAAACAGAGGCCAATAACATTATCCGCCTCGTAAGGAAAGAAGTGAGCGATGCACAAAATGTAGTGGTCGATTTCCAACCGGAAAAGTAAACACACATACAGAAAAAAGTGCTGATACAGAACAGTTCAACATCATAAAAGTTTGAAAGCCCTCCTTAATAAAAAAAAGGGAGGCTTTTTATTATGATTTTTTAACTAGCTTACAACCTGGAAACTTTAGAGGAAAAGTTTTTTTATGTCAATCGGAATCAGGAAATCAATTGGAAATGGTGATAATGATCATCCGTAATATTCTAGAAAAGTAATTACAATGGATGTTATGGTGATTTTCTAGGAAAGCAATACAAAATTCAAGAGAAAGCGTTAAGCTGCCCCAGGTGAAAAATATTCACAATATTATAATAAAGGTGTAAGATAGAAGTATGGATAATAAGTAACAATTAATCTATCATTGAATTTGTATAAGCTAATATTGTATGATGTTAGAAGCTGGTCATAAACTTTTCAATTTTCTTAGGGAAACAATATTTTGAGAAAGTGAAACATCTGTTATACTACAGATGAGGTTTGTATTCAGTTTATTCGCATTCGCATAAAGAAAGCGGCTACTTTGTGCAGTATTGGACAAAGTAGGATAAGCTATGGGTAGGGTTACATAAACTATTATTGCCTCACAAACTCATATTAAATTAGACAAGGGGTGCCACAAAATGAAAGTGCAAGAAATTCGTGAAATTATTAAGCTAGTCGATCAATCAAATATCAGTGAATTCGTTTTTGAAAATGAAGGAACGAAAATTAAATTGAAAAAAACTGAAACGGGTACAGTATTACACCAAGCAGCAGCTGCTCCAGATGTTGTTCAAGCCAATGCAGCTGTAGAGGTCAAGCCCGCAGCGGCCCCTGCCCCTGCCGTGCCGAAAGCCGTTGAACCTGCAAAACCTGCTGCTGCCGTCACTGAACAGGAAAATTTACATAAAATCACTTCTCCGATGGTAGGGACATTCTACCAATCTCCAGCACCGGATTCACCTGCATATGTAAAAGCAGGCGATAAAGTAACGGCGGATTCCATCGTCTGCATCGTGGAAGCCATGAAACTTTTCAATGAAATCGAAGCTGAAGTAAGCGGTGAAATCGTTGAAGTCCTTGTAAAAGAAGGTCAGCTTGTAGAATATGGTCAACCATTATTTTTAGTAAAGCCGGAATGAGGAGCTGTTTCTAAATGATTAAAAAGGTATTAATTGCCAATCGTGGGGAAATTGCTGTCCGAATCATCCGGGCATGCAAGGAATTAGGAATCGAGACTGTTGCTGTCTATTCAGAAGCAGATAAAGAAGCATTACATGTTCAAATTGCTGATGAAGCATATTGCATCGGTCCTAAATTATCAAAAGACAGTTATTTAAATACAACCAACATTATCAGCACAGCCAAGAAAACGGGATCCGATGCAATCCATCCAGGCTATGGATTCCTTGCTGAGAATGCCGACTTTGCCGAGCTATGCCGTGAATGCAATATCATTTTCATCGGTCCCAGCCCCGAAGCCATCAATAAAATGGGAACAAAGGACGTAGCAAGGGAAACCATGCGCAAAGCTGGTGTACCGATCGTTCCAGGTTCTAAAGGCATAATTAAAGATACGGATGAGGGTGTAGCCTTAGCTAATGAAATGGGCTATCCAGTCATCATCAAAGCTACTGCCGGCGGAGGCGGTAAAGGTATCCGCGTCGCAAGGACGGAAGAAGAGCTCATTAAAGGCATTAACATCACGCAACAGGAAGCCGCGACGGCATTTGGGAATCCTGGCGTGTATATTGAAAAGTTCATCGAAGACTTCCGTCACGTTGAAATACAGGTCATGGCAGATAATCATGGCAACGCCATCCATTTAGGTGAGCGTGATTGTACGGTCCAACGACGTTTGCAAAAACTTGTTGAAGAAACCCCGTCACCGGCGTTGGATGGTGAAACACGTGCGGAAATGGGGCAGGCTGCAGTAACGGCTGCACTTGCCGTAAACTATTCAGGTGCCGGAACAGTAGAATTTATTTATGACTATGTGAATAGAAAATACTACTTTATGGAAATGAATACACGTATCCAGGTTGAACACCCAGTTACAGAAATGGTAACGGGCGTGGATTTGATTAAAGAACAGATCAAAGTTGCTTCAGGCAACAAACTATCGCTTTCGCAAGAGGATGTCACTTATAACGGATGGTCTATCGAATGCCGGATCAATGCCGAAAATCCAGAAAAGAATTTCATGCCTTCCGCAGGTAAGATTCAAATGTATTTACCGCCAGGCGGCTACGGGGTTCGTGTGGATTCCGCGGCATACCCTGGGTACTCGATACCGCCGTATTACGATTCCATGATCGCTAAATTGATTGTCCATGCACCGACTAGGGAAGAGGCGATCGAGAAGATGAAACGCGCCTTGGGTGAGTTTGTCATTGAAGGGATCAGTACCACAATTCCTTTCCATATTAAGTTACTTCAGCATGACCAATTTGTTTCCGGGGAATTTAATACCAAATTCCTTGAAATATATGATGTAATGAACTCATAATGTAAAGGAAGACAGGAGGTGCTTTTGAATGAGTGAAATGGAAGGCCAATTACTCGAAATGAATGATTATAATAGTGGGCTGGGCAAAGTGGAGATTGCGCCTGAGGTGATAGAGGTGATTGCGGGTATCGCTGCATCGGAAGTTGAAGGTGTTGCACATATGCGCGGGAATTTCGCTACGGGTGTTGTTGAAAAGCTTGGTAAAAAGAACCACGGTAAAGGTGTTAAAGTGGACTTAACGGGAGAATCCATCAAAGTCGAGCTTTATTGTGTCATGAAGTTTGGTGTTTCAATTCCGAAAGTTGCTCAGGAAGTGCAAGATAACATTCGTGAAGCTTTGTTGAATATGACCGCTATCGACGCTGGCGAAGTGAACATCCATGTAGTGGGCATTGCGTTTGAAAACGCTAAACAAGAAGCGGATTACGAACAAGAAGTGTAAGTGGGCTTCATTTGATTCACATCTGCAAAAACCCGGCAAAAAGCCGGGTTTTTGTTTTTTTGAATGCAAACTCCATGATATCCCGTTTTTGGAGCCTGCTTATAATATTAAATTTAAATGTACATAATAAGGCGGTGTCTGGAATTTTCCCTTTAATTCAAGGGTGATTTCTGTTAGAGTGTAAAAGGTGAAATATGAGCATGAAAGCTAGGCAAGAGCTTTTTGACACTTTCAAAAAGTATGGGACTGTGTTGGCCGTTTAATTGGAAAGTAATCTTGAGTTGTTATCTTGAACCTTTTGGCCTCTAATTTAGTGGGATTCAGCTTGTTTTTTTAAGTAATATAGCGAGAATCTTAATATTTTTGAAAAAATGTTATTTAATGTTCGTTTGTTCTAGCATTTTCATATATAATAGTAGATGTTAAAGGAGTAAGATTATGAAAAGAAGAGAAGCCCGTGAAAAATCCCTTCAAGCACTATATCAGATAGATATTGCCAACTCGAATGCAGAAGAAGCAATGGAAAGCGTACTGGATGGTGCTCCTACTGATGAATATTTCAAAAAATTAGTAATGGGGATAACGGAAAATCGTGAACAAATCGATGGGATGATCAGGGACAATTTAGAGAATTGGACGTTGGAAAGACTGGCGAACATTGATCGGAATTTACTGCGGATCGCGGTGTATGAAATGGTTCACAGTGAAGGTGTTCCTGTAAGTGTTGCAATGAATGAAGCTATTGAAATTGCTAAGAAATTCGGTGATGATCAATCGAGCAGCTTTGTAAATGCCGTTTTATCCAAAATAAAGGTGAAAAGCGGCAGCTAAAGCTGCAGCCTTGAACAAGGATTCTCTCAGCAATTTCTTTAGCAAAATTAACTTGGGAGGAATAAACACATGTCAGCTCAACTCATTAATGGTAATGAAATTGCAGAGTCAGTTAGGCAGGAAATCAGTAAGGAAGTTCAACAGTTACGTGAAAAAAATATCGTTCCAGGTTTAGCCGTAATCCTGGTGGGTGACAATCAAGCATCGCAAACTTATGTGCGCCATAAGCAAAAGGCCTGTGAGGACTTGGGGATGCATTCCGTATTAATTAAAAAGCCTGCGGAACTTTCTCAGGAGGAATTAATTCAGAGCATTGCTGAATTAAACGAGGATGACAGCATTCATGGTATATTGGTGCAGCTGCCATTGCCTGGACATATTCAGGAAAAGGCGATCATTGAAGCGATTTCCCCAGAAAAGGATGTAGATGGATTCCACCCGATTAATATTGGGCGGATGATGACGGGACAGGATGCATTTTTACCTTGTACTCCATACGGCGTCATGGTGATGCTTGAGTATATCGACTATGACCTTGAAGGTAAGCATGTTGTCATCGTAGGGAGAAGTAATATCGTCGGAAAACCAGCCGGACAATTGTTCTTAAATGCAAATGCAACCGTTACATACTGTCATTCACGGACAAAGGATCTTGCCTATTATACTAAGCAAGCCGATGTCGTTGTGGCAGCGGTCGGAAAGAGGGACACGATCACGAGTGACCATATTAAAGAAGGCGCTATCGTCATTGACGTCGGAATGAACAGGAATGATGAAGGGAAGCTTTGCGGTGATGTGGCGTTTGATGAAGTGAAAAATAAGGCTTCATACATTACACCAGTTCCTAAAGGCGTTGGTCCCATGACGATTACGATGCTTATGAAGAATACGGTCAAATCTGCTCAAAAAGCACTTGAACAGAACAAGCAAGCATTAAAAAGCTGAAAAAAACGTTAAATTATTTTAAAGAAGCGGACCTCTTGTTTTATAATAACGGGAGACCGCTTTTTTTCCATTCATGGATTAATTATAATCTATAGGTGAGTTTTCTTTATATCCGATTTCCATCGGAAGGAGACATTATATGAGCAACCAACAATATTTGAGTGTGTCGGCTTTAACGAAGTACATCAAAAGGAAGTTCGATGCCGACCCCCATTTGCAAAATGTATACATAAAAGGTGAAATTTCAAATTTTAAACAACATACAAGCGGACATATGTATTTTACTTTAAAGGATGAGAAGGCACGACTTCTCTCCGTTATGTTTGCCGCCAATAATAAAGGGATGAAATTCCTGCCTGAAAATGGCATGAAGGTACTTGTTAAGGGCGATATATCATTATACGAAGCGGGAGGACAGTATCAGCTTTATGTGAAAAGCATGGCCCCTGATGGTGTGGGGGATTTATATCTTGCTTATGAACAGCTGAAGAAAAAGCTGGAGGCGGCAGGTTTGTTTTTGGCCGAACACAAGAAGGCGATCCCGCAGTACCCAAAGTCTGTAGGAGTCATAACTTCGCCGACCGGAGCTGCATTAAGAGATATCCTGACAACCATCAAGCGGAGATATCCAATCGCCAGGGTCATCGTTTATCCAGCACTTGTACAAGGGAATAATGCCGCTAAATCGATTGCGAAGGCCATTTCCATGGCCAACGCAAGGGCGGAAAGCGATGTTCTCATTGTCGGAAGGGGCGGTGGGTCGATCGAGGAACTATGGGCCTTTAATGAGGAGATAGTGGCTGAATCCATTTATGATTCCGATATACCGGTAATTTCTGCGGTCGGTCACGAAACCGACTTTACGATTGCTGATTTTGTCGCCGATATGCGTGCTCCTACACCGACTGGTGCAGCAGAGTTAGCGGTTCCTCATTTGAATGAAATACTCGAACGCCTGATGAACCGCAAGAATCGATTGACCCGCTCCATTCAAGAATCGGTGAATTTTGAACGAACCCGCTTGACCAGGATGGAGAGGTCTTATGCCTTCCGTTACCCACATAAAATGTATGAACAGAAGCTGGAACAGCTAGACAAGACGATGGACAGGCTAGGGAGGACCAGCACGCGATATTTCATGAAAAAGAGAGATGAGCTGAATCAGCTGAACGATATCCTAAAAAAACAGCATCCTGAACAAGCGGTAAAAAATGCGAAAGATGAATTGCAGCAGCACGCAAAGGTTTTACGGAGGGCCATGGAAGCCATCTATCGGCAAAAATCACAGCAGTTCGTCCATATTACAGCCACTTTATCTGCCCTCAGTCCACTAAAAATCATGGAAAGAGGCTATGGATTGGTTTTTGCTGAGGATGAGACATTAGTGAAAAGTACACAGCAAGTATCAAAAGGGGATAAGATAGCGGTTTCGATAAAAGATGGAACTCTTGAATGTGAAATTAAAGAAATAAAGGAGCGGATTGAATCATGACAAAAAAACAGGAAGCTACATTTGAAGAAGCGATGGAGAATCTCGAAAAAATTGTAGAGCAGTTGGAAGAAGGCGATGTGCCCTTGGAAGAAGCCATCTCCATATATAAACAAGGAATGGATTTATCAAGGCTTTGCCATTCAAAGCTTAAGGCTGTTGAAGATCAGTTGACTCAAATTTTACGCGAAGATGGGGAACTTGAAAACTTCGCTGTACAGGAGGAAGAATGACATGGGTACGGCGTCCTTTGAAATGTTTTCTAAAGAATATAAGGCAATTATAGAACGGGAAATCGTGGAATATGTCAATAAACTTAAAGCCCCGGCAGTTGTCAAAGAAGCCATGATCTATTCTCTGCAGGCAGGTGGTAAACGGATTCGCCCATTATTGGTCTTTGCGGTTCTGGAGGCCTTTGGAAAAAGCTTAAGGATGGGGATTCCTGCAGCGGCAGCCATTGAAATGATTCATACATATTCTTTGATTCATGATGATCTTCCGGCAATGGATGATGATGATCTCCGCCGTGGAAAACCGACGAACCATAAAGTGTTCGGTGAAGCGGTGGCAATACTGGCAGGTGATGCGCTTCTTACATATAGCTTTCAATTGGTGACGGAAATGATCGATCCCGAGGTGACGGCTGAAATGAAGCTGAACCTTGTAAGTGAAATTGCGAAGTCTGCCGGAGCCGAAGGAATGGTTGGAGGTCAAGTTGCCGATATGGAAGGTGAAAATAAACAGCTGACCCTTCAGGAATTGGAGTATATACATGAACATAAAACAGGGAAGTTATTGACTGCAAGCATCCTTTCCGGTGCTATATTAGCAGGGGCGAGTGAAGAACAGCAACTGCATTTGCGTGACTTTGCATACCACCTGGGGCTTGCTTTTCAAATTCGCGATGATATTCTGGATATTGAAGGGTCAGTCGAGTTGATCGGCAAGCCGGTTGGCAGTGATGTGGGGAATCATAAAAGCACATATCCTTCTTTACTTACCCTTCAAGGGGCAAAGCAAAAGTTGGAACATCATATAGAACTTGCCCATGCCGCTTTAGGAAAAACAGCCCTACAAACGGGTTTGTTGAATGAACTAACTGATTTAATAGCGAACCGTAACCATTGATTGTGGCTAAATTTGTTATCAATTGAGTTTTTATGGTATACTCATTGTGCAAAAATATGTGAAAATCAAAATGAATTTTTTAATTGAGATACGTGATAAAATAGGTATAATAAGCCGCCGAAATCACCTGGGTGTTGGCGGCTATTTTTTAACTTAAAACCAATTTTTCGGTCAAGTCTTCCATAGCCCTCTTTGTATGAGGCTTTGTTTATGCCTACAACCGAAAATGACAGAAAGTGAGTGGTCCTGTTTGGATCTTCTATCTATAAAAGACCCTTCTTTTTTGAAGAAGATGAATAATGAAGAACTCGTCGAGTTAAGTGTGGAAGTACGTAAATTCCTTGTGGAAAAATTATCGGTGACCGGTGGGCACATTGGTCCCAATTTAGGTGTCGTCGAGTTGACTATAGCCTTGCATAAAGAATTCGACAGTCCGAATGATAAAATTTTATGGGATGTCGGACATCAATCCTATGTCCATAAAATCCTGACTGGCAGAGCAGGAGAGTTCGACACCTTAAAGAAATATAAAGGTCTTTGCGGTTTTCCTAAAATGATTGAAAGTCCCCATGATGTTTGGGAAACCGGTCACAGTTCGACTTCCCTTTCAGCTGCAATGGGAATGGCGGCTGCCCGTGATATCAAAGGTGAAAGCAGTTTTATTTTGCCTGTAATCGGGGACGGTGCCCTAACAGGGGGAATGGCGCTTGAAGCGTTGAATCATATCGGTGATGAAAAAAAGGACATGATCGTTATCCTCAATGATAATGAAATGTCCATAGCCCCTAACGTAGGTGCTTTACACACGATATTGGGAAGATTGCGGACAGCGGGTAAATATAACTGGGCAAAAGATGAATTGGAGCTGCTTTTGAAAAAAATTCCTGCAGTCGGTGGTAAACTGGCCGCTACAGCTGAACGCTTGAAGGATAGCATGAAGTACTTATTGGTATCAGGAATCTTTTTCGAAGAACTCGGTTTCACATACCTTGGGCCAGTAGATGGACATAATTATGAAGAATTGCTCGAGAATTTAAGATATGCCAAGAAAACGAAGGGACCCGTACTGCTGCATGTCATCACGAAAAAAGGCAAGGGATATTCACCTGCCGAGTTGGACACAACAGGGAACTGGCATGGGACAGGCCCATACAAGATCGAGACAGGCGATTTCGTGAAATCCCCTAGTAAAGGTCCTGCTTGGAGCGCTCTTGTAAGCGATACTGTCAGCAGGCTTGCCCGTGACGATGAACGGATTGTCGCGATAACACCTGCAATGCCAGTAGGTTCGAAATTGGTGGGCTTCTCTCAAGAGTTCCCAGAGCGTTTCTATGATGTAGGGATTGCCGAGCAGCATGCTGCAACTTTTGCAGCCGGATTGGCAACACAAAAAATGAAACCTTTCCTGGCCATATATTCAACCTTCCTGCAAAGAGCTTATGACCAGGTGGTGCATGATATTTGCCGTCAGAATTTGAACGTATTCATAGGGATCGATCGTGCCGGATTGGTTGGTTCCGATGGTGAAACGCATCAAGGCGTTTTCGACATTGCTTTCCTACGCCACGTACCGAATATGGTGTTGATGATGCCGAAAGATGAAAACGAAGGTCAGCATATGGTCAATACGGCCTTAAACTATAATGATGGTCCGATTGCCATGCGTTTCCCTCGTGGGAATGGTTGGGGAGTTGAGATGGATGCTGAATTACAGCAGATTCCAATCGGTTCGTGGGAAGTTCTTAAAGAAGGAACGGATGCTGCCATCTTAACGTTCGGTACAACGATTCCCATGGCTCTTGAAGCGGCAGAACTGCTCGAGAAAGAGGATTATTCAGTTAAGGTGATCAATGCCCGGTTCATTAAGCCTTTGGATGAGAACATGCTAAGCAGTCTCCTTGGTGAAAAAATGCCTATCTTGACAATAGAAGAAGCGGTTCTTCAAGGTGGTTTTGGTAGTTCTGTTCTTGAATATGCTCATGATCAAGGATTTTATGGGGCAATTATAGATCGAATGGGGATACCTGATTATTTCATTGAACATGGAAGTGTCGATGAACTTCTTGAAGAAATAGGTTTGACGACTGAGACAGCCATCAAAAAGATTAAAATGATAACACCCAAAAAAGAAAAAAGGGCCTGAAAATATGAAAGTGATGAAAGAAAGAGTGGATGTATTGCTTGTAGAACAAGGCTTGGCCGATACACGTGAAAAAGCAAAGCGTATGGTTATGGCAGGCCTTGTCTACGCAAATGAAGAGAGGTACGAAAAACCGGGGGAAAAAGTGCCGGTCGATCTCGAATTTACGATCAAAGGAAAAGTCATGCCTTACGTTTCAAGAGGCGGTCTTAAACTTGAGAAGGCATTAAGGGAATTCGATTTACAGGTGAATGGAAAAATACTGCTTGATATAGGATCATCAACTGGCGGGTTTACGGATTGTGCTTTGCAAAATGGCGCCATAATGTCTTATGCGCTTGATGTCGGCTATAATCAACTTGCCTGGAAGCTTAGGCAGGATGAGCGGGTAAAAGTAATGGAACGGACCAATTTCCGTTATGTTACACCCGCCGATCTTGATGGGGAGATGCCAAACTTTGCAAGCATTGATGTCTCTTTCATCTCGCTTACGTTAATTTTACCGGTGCTAAAGACCTTGCTCGTCCCGAATAGTGATGTCGTTGCCTTGGTTAAACCGCAATTCGAAGCTGGGAAGGATCAAGTGGGTAAAAAGGGGATTGTTCGTGATCCAAAAATCCATAAACAAGTGTTGGATAAGATCATTTCTTTTTCTTTAAAGGAAGGCTATGATATTAAGGATGCCTCCTTTTCACCGATTACCGGTGGTGATGGAAATATTGAATTCTTACTTCATTTACACTGGCAAGGGTCGAAGGAAGATGGAGCGATGTTGCTTTCGAAAACGGTTGATGACATCGTTGGAGAGGCCCATGCCCAATTTAAAAAAGAATAGCTAGAACTTTGTATGGGCTCCTTTGGCTGAACGGTTGGCTAGAGGAGCTTTTTGACTATACATAGTGCGTCATGACCTTGAATCATATATGGGTGGCTACATAAAATAGGTAAGTGCAAAAATTAGACTTGTATTCATTTTAGAGAAAAAGTTGTACAATTGCATAAAAATCCGATAACATTAATATTAGCCACTTAGTAAAGCGGCCTATTTGCACGTACTGATGATACCGAAGCAAATTGGGGCAGCTAAGCTTTAGTAAGAAATGAAAGTGATACCATTACCATTAAATGAGCAACAGTTGAGAAGAGGTGCTTCTACTTATGAATAAAGGACAACGACATATAAAAATAAGGGACATTATAACGAATAATGATATCGAAACCCAGGATGAGTTAGTTGAAGAATTGAAATTAGCTGGATACAATGTAACTCAAGCCACCGTTTCGAGGGATATTAAAGAGCTTCACCTTGTAAAAGTTCCTTTAACGGATGGAAGGTATAAATACAGTCTTCCGGCCGACCAACGTTTCAATCCACTTCAAAAATTAAAGAGAATCCTTGTCGATGCATTTGTACGCATTGACTCAGCCAACAATTTGCTGGTTATGAAGATGCTACCAGGTAATGCCCAGGCAATCTGCGCATTGATTGATAATTTAAATTGGCAAGAAATACTCGGGACGATCGGCGGCGACGATACTTGTTTAATTATCTGCCGTTCTGAGGAAGATGCAAAGATCATTTCCGGCAAATTCTTGGACATGCTCTAATAATGTTGTGAGGTGACCTAGTTTGTTAACAGAACTATCGATTAGGAATTTTGCGATCATAGACAGCCTGTCCGTTTCATTTGAGAAAGGCTTAACGGTCTTGACAGGAGAAACAGGGGCAGGGAAGTCAATCATAATAGATGCGGTTCATCTTTTGGTTGGGGGACGTGGTTCTGCAGAGTTCATTCGGCATGGTGAGTCGAAGGCTGAAATAGAAGGATTATTCCAAATTGAAGATGAAAAACACCCGGTCTTTGCCAAAGCGGAAGAGTTTGGCCTTGATATGAACGATGGGATGGCGATACTTCGAAGGGATATCTCACAGAGCGGCAAAAGCGTTTGCAGGGTAAATGGGAAGCTTGTAACGATTTCCACTTTACGGGAGATAGGGCGGACATTGATAGACATCCATGGTCAGCATGAACATCAGGAATTAATGGATGAACGACTCCATCTTCCGCTGCTCGATCAATTCGGCGGTGAAAAAATCGCATCTGCACTCACTGAATACCAAAAGCTATATAAACGTTATGAAACCGCTTCTAAACAATTGAATGGCTTGAGCCAAAATGAACAGCAAATGGTCCACCGCCTTGATTTGATCCAATTTCAATTCGATGAAATCCAAAAAGCTGATTTGAAATTACGCGAAGATGAAGAATTGATGGAAGAGCGGAAGAAAATTAATAATTTCGAAAAAATCCATGAAGCGCTGCAAACCAGTTATAATGCTTTAAATGGTGAGCAGCATGCAATTGATTGGCTTTCCGTAGCCATGAATAATCTGGAGGAAGCGGCAGGGCTTGATGAAGGTTTAAAGCACAGCTCTGAAACCGTTTCAAATAGTTACTTCCTGCTTGAAGAGGCCGTGTCAAACATCCGGGACCAATTGGACTCTTTGGATTATGATACGGAACGTGTGGAATTCATTGAAAGTCGACTTAATGAAATAAATCAATTAAAGCGTAAATACGGGCGGACTATCGAGGAAATCCTGGAATATGGGGCCGCTATTGAAGAAGAAGTCGAAAAGCTGCAAAATAGGGAAACCCATATTGCGAAGCTTGAAAAGGAAATGAAATCCATCAAGGCAGATTTAATTGTCGAAGCAAAGAATCTGTCTGAACTTCGCCAGAAATTCGCTCAGCAGCTAACCAAAAAGATTCATCAGGAATTAAAAGATTTATATATGGAAAAGACAATTTTCGAACCTCATTTCCTTCAAACGGCCTATACTTTCGATGAATTGTCAGATAGGGGCATTAATCAGTCAGGGCTTGATTCAATGGAATTTTATATTTCCACAAATCCAGGTGAACCGTTAAAACCTCTTTCTAAAATCGCATCCGGTGGAGAACTGTCAAGGATCATGCTGGCTTTGAAAAGCATTTTCTCCAAGCATCAAGGCATAACGTCCATTATATTTGATGAAGTGGATACAGGTGTGAGCGGAAGGGTTGCACAATCCATTGCCGAAAAGATCTATAAAGTGGCAACTGGATCACAAGTATTGTGCATATCCCATTTGCCGCAGGTGGCAGCTATGGCGGATACTCACCTTTTCATAGCGAAAAATGTAAGGGCCGGACGCACGAATACGTCGGTCAAGCCATTAATTGAAACAGAAAAAATAAAAGAAATTGGCAGGATGATTTCGGGAGTGGAGATAACGGATTTGACGAAACAACATGCCAATGAATTAATTCAGCTGGCCAAAAGGATGAAGATCACATCTTGATGGGCCGGTAGGAAGATTATTTAAACTTAACATTAAGCATTCATTGTAAAGCTATCCAAAAACGGATAGCTTTTATTTTTTGCACCTGTTATAAATGACTGTCATGAGGGCTAAATTAAAGGTGTAGCCATAAAGTTTCAGAGAGCGAGGAGAGTGAATGGATTGAAATTTACATGGATAAACAGGATCATCGGTGGAATTCTCCTTGTTTCGCTATTAACATTAGGGTTATACCAGCCATCTCGTGAATATTTTTTAATTCCAAATCATCTTGTACTATTTGAAGGAAGTCAATATAGTATTTCCAAATTATTGCCTGTTTCTGCAAAAACTTCGGGATCCAGTGATGGAATTTCCCTTCATGATGAACAAGCTTCGATTACGCTTGGTGCTGAGAAACCAGGTACGAATGAAGTGTTACTCGATGTAGCAGGCTTGCCTGCTAAAAAGGTCGACATCAGGGTGTTAAAAGACTTTAGAGTCATGCCTGGAGGCCAATCCATTGGAGTAAAGCTTAATACTCTTGGGGTGCTCGTAGTAGGTCATCATCTTATTGATACGGCGCAGGGGAAAAAATCACCGGGAGAAAAAGCAAAAATTGAAATCGGTGATATTATTACAGAAATCAATGGTCAGACGATAAAGAAGATGGGGGATGTAACCCCTTTTGTTCAGCAGGCAGGCGAAAAGGGTGAGGCGTTGAATCTTGTCATTAACCGTGATAATGAAGTGCTTCATAGTACCTTATTACCTCTAAAAGATAAGAATGAAGGAACCTACAAATTGGGTTTGTATATCCGTGATTCGGCAGCTGGCATCGGAACGATGACGTTTTATCACCCGGATTCAAAAAAATATGGGGCATTGGGACATGTCATATCCGATATGGATACAAAAAAGCCGATTGTTGTTAAGGACGGACAGATCGTTCAATCGACGGTCACATCCATCGAAAAAGGAAGCAATGGTGATCCGGGAGAAAAATTGGCACGCTTTTCTTCCAATAAAGAAAAAATAGGAAATATCAATCGCAATAGTCCCTTTGGCATTTTTGGGAAATTAAATCAAGATTTTAAAAATGGAATTAACGACAATCCGCTCCCCATCACCCTTTCCCATGAGGTAAAGGAAGGACCAGCAAAAATCCTTACAGTGGTGGATGGTTCTGAAGTGGAGGAATTCGATGTCGAAATTGTCAGTTCCATACCACAGAAGTTTCCTGCAATCAAAGGAATGGTCTTAAAAGTGACGGATAAAGAATTGCTTCAAAAAACGGGTGGGATCGTTCAAGGTATGAGCGGCAGTCCCATCATACAAAATGGGAAATTAATCGGTGCAGTCACCCATGTATTCGTTAATGATCCTACAAGTGGGTATGGAGTCCATATCGAATGGATGTTAAACGAAGCCGGTATAAATATATACGACAAAGATAATTATGAAAAGGCAAGCTAAGAAACCGGGTATCCTTTTGGATGCCCCTTTTTAATGGAAATTTATGATTAGCTGAGTTTTGGGGAGAATTAATTTTGATTTCTTCAAAAAATAGAGGTTTTTTTGAAACGATGTGATAAAATGAAAACGATATGAAGATTTTTCGACAAACGGTTTATTCGAATAGCAAACGAAGTCGAAAACAAGAGATATCCGGAGAATAATATTGAATTCCTTATATTTTTTCAAAAATAAAAGGAATTTAGTTTCCATTGTCGAAAAGTTCAATTACAATAGAATTTAGTCATATAGAAAAAAAGACCAATTGTAGTTGAGGAGGAAATCAAGCGTGAAAAAAATTAAGGTGTGCGTTGTAGATGATAATAGAGAACTTGTTGGCCTTCTGGAAGAATACATTTCTGCACAGGAAGACATGGAAGTGATTGGGGTGGCACATAACGGTCAAGATTGCCTGGGAATGCTTGAAAGCGTTGATCCGGATATATTGATCCTCGATATTATCATGCCTCATTTAGATGGGTTAGGTGTACTTGAAAAACTTCGTGAAGTAAAACGGGGTGCCATGCCTAATGTGATTATGCTTACTGCATTTGGTCAAGAAGATGTAACGAAAAAAGCAGTTGATTTGGGTGCGTCTTACTTTATCCTGAAACCATTTGATATGGAAAATCTGGCCAATCACATACGTCAGGTAAGCGGTAAAGGGCAGGCGGTTTTAAAAAATCATAGTCAATTTAGCTATCGTCCCCAAAATGAATCCAAGCCGAAGAACCTTGATGCAAGCATCACAAGCATCATTCACGAGATTGGAGTGCCTGCACATATTAAGGGCTATTTGTATTTAAGGGAAGCCATATCCATGGTATATAATGATATTGAACTATTGGGTTCGATCACCAAAGTTTTATATCCGGATATCGCAAAAAAATACAATACTACGGCCAGCCGTGTTGAACGTGCTATCCGGCATGCGATTGAAGTGGCCTGGAGCCGTGGAAATATAGAATCCATATCCTCTCTTTTCGGATATACCGTAAGCATGACAAAGGCAAAACCTACAAATTCCGAATTCATTGCCATGGTTGCCGATAAGCTGCGCCTCGAACATAAAGCTTCTTGACAGGGGTAGGGGAAACACCGGTTGTTAAGACTCAGGGTACAATTGACCTTATAAAGGCCAGAGCCGCTAAATATAAATAGGAACTCTCCGTCTGGAGGTAAAGGACAGGAAGAAGTTGCTTCGTGATTTTTTCTAATCGGCAACTTCAAATCTTTTTACGCCGGTTAAAAAAATTAAACGCCTTTTATTTATTGGATTTTGCAGCAAATCCCATAAATAAAAGGCGTTTTTGTTTGGTTGAAAAAGCGGCACAAATTAGCTTGGAAAAGAAATTAAGTGACTACGCAGAAAATAACCACCTGCATTTTGATTAAAGTATTGATCTAGATGAAAATAATTTGCTGTTTCTGTTCATAAAATTGAGGTATAACAATTTTTGGGAGAGGCGGCGTTTCATCATGACCTTAATCTTTGCACATCGAGGCTCTGCAGGAACACATCCGGAAAATACGATGTCGGCGTTCAAGGAAGCTGCCCGTGTCGGGGCGGACGGAATTGAAACGGATGTCCAGCTCTCGAAAGATGGAGAAGTGGTCATCATCCACGATGAAAAGCTCGATCGGACCACGAATGCCTCGGGGTATGTAAAAGACCGGACCTTGATGGAGTTGAAAACCCTTAATGCGTCAGCAACCCATAAGGGTAATTTGGGTAAAGAAAAGATTCCCACGCTTGAAGAGCTATTTATTTGGCTTAACGATAATCAGCTTTTTTGCAATATTGAATTGAAAAATACGGTTTTTCTGTATCCAGGCTTAGAAGAGAAAGTCATCCGGCTCATCCGTACTTACGAAATGGAGGAAAGGATAATCCTTTCTTCTTTCAATCATTACAGTTTGGTCAATTGCCATCAATTGGCACCTGAATTGGAAACGGCACCGCTATATAGGGATGGCCTGTACATGCCGTGGATATATGCCAAGGCAATAGGCGGAAGTGCAATACACCCAAATATCCGGGCTGCCCCTGATGCACTAATTCAAGCATCCGTGAGTATGGGTGTTCCTGTACGGCCCTATACCATTAATGAAGAAGCCCAGATGAAGCGGTTATTCAAATTGGGGTGCAGCGGCATCATAACCGATTTCCCCGAAGCAGCCGTACGGGTCAGAGAAAGATTGAAATCAAGATAAAGAAAGAAGGTGCCAAACGATACATGGCACCTTCTTTTTACGTTTAAAATTTATTGAACCTGCTTTGGACCTTATTTTGTTTTCGATCTCGATGAAGGACGAAGCCGGCGATAAAGGCTATTCCGCCAATCGTAATGAGCAATCCTATTAAAAATTGCAGCCAAAGGACCGGATAGGGAGGTTGTAAAATACCGAACACCATGTCCCTCATTATTTTTATGCCATAGGCAGCAAAGGCACCGGGTATAAAAAGAATCAAAAAAGCGATTAAACGTTTCATGCGGTCAAATCCCTTCCGAAAATTCCGTCTTTAAAAAATGATAAAGGATATAAATTATTTGTCAAGTATCGGGAATCCAGATAATGACTGGGAGGTGATGGCTGTTTTTAAAGGGGGCCGATATGGTAAAATGGTGTGGAGTATGAAAAAAATTGCAGGGAATGATCTATTAAAAGGGATAATTATATCTTAAGGGGGATGGCTGATGCAAAAGGTCATGATAGTAGGGGGAGGAGTGGGAGGGACAACCGTGTTGAAACTCCTATCCGAAAGTGAAGTATTCTCCATTGTTTGTATGGCTGATACGAATGAATCCGCTGAAGGGATGCTTGCTGCGAAGGAACGAAGGATTCCTACTGTGACTAATTGGAGCATGGGATTGGAGTGGGATTTGGACATCATTTTTGATACGACCGGTGACCCTTCTGTCTATAAAAAGATAAAAAGGGACATGGGCGAACAAACGATTCTCATACCTGGAAGTGTCGCCCTCATTATGACTAAGTTGTTTGAAGAGAAAAACCGTTTAATAAGTAAATTGGAGAATACCTCGGCAAAAATGGACTTGATCCTTAATACGACCAGTGAAGGGATGGTGGTGATTGACCATGAAGGATTCATCATCATGTTCAATGATAGTGCGGAACGTGCATCTGACACAAAGCGCGAGGATGTGTTGGGCAGACATATCAAAGAATTCATCCCTTCAACAGGATTGCTGAGAGTGATGCAAACGAACCAAAAAGAAGTGAATCAGGAAATCACCCTTAGCAATGGGATGGAACTCATAACGACAAGGATACCTCTGGTGAATGCCGAAAAGGAAATCATAGGGGCTTTTTCCGTGTTTAGGAATAAAACGGAAGCTGTACAATTGGCGGAGCAGATCACTGATTTAAAAGAGATACAGACCATGCTCCAGGCAATCATTCAATCAAGTGAGGAAGCCATATCTGTTGTGGATGATCAAGGAAGGGGTCTTTTGATCAATCCGGCATATACAAGAATCACTGGCTTAACAAAGACCCAAGTGATCGGTAAGCCGGCTTCCATCGATATTTACGAAGGTGAAAGTATGCATATGAAAGTGCTTCAGACAAAAAAGCCTGTTCGTGGTGTCAATATGCGTGTCGGCCCGAAACATAAGGAAGTGATCGTGAATGTTGCTCCAATCATTGTGGATGGGTGCCTGAAAGGAAGTGTTGGCGTCATTCATGATGTATCGGAAATTCAAGCCTTGACCCACGAACTTAATCGGGCAAGGCAGATCATCCGTACATTGCAGGCTAAATATTCCTTTGATGATATAATTGGGGCTTCCGAAGAGATGAAGCTTCCCATTGAACAGGCGAAATTATCGGCAAGAACACCTGCTACTGTCTTATTAAGAGGGGAATCAGGGACTGGTAAAGAGTTATTTGCACATGCCATCCATAATGCGAGCGATAGGAAGTTCAATAAATTCGTTCGGGTAAATTGTGCGGCCATCTCGGAATCATTACTTGAAAGTGAACTGTTCGGTTATGATGAGGGAGCCTTTACAGGGGCAAGCAGGGGAGGAAAGGTCGGTTTTTTTGAAGAGGCAAATCAAGGGAGTATCTTTTTGGACGAAATTGGTGAATTACCAGCCAACATCCAAGCTAAATTACTTCGGGTTTTGCAAGAAAAGGAAATCATCAGAGTGGGGGGAACGAAGCCGATTCCCATCAATGTCCGGGTCATAGCCGCTACGAATATCAATCTTGAACAGGCCATCGCAAACGGATCCTTCAGGGAAGACTTATATTTCAGGCTGAACCGCATGCCTATTTTCATTGCTCCATTAAGAAAGAGAAAAGAAGATTTGAAAGAATTGGCGGAGCATTTGATTAATAAAATCAATCAGGAGTATGGACGGAGCATTGAGGGAATTACCGCCGCAGCTATACATAAGATGCAAATCTACAACTGGCCAGGCAATGTGAGGGAACTGGAAAATATCTTAGGACGGGCAATCATTTTCATGAAATTGAACGAGACGATCATTGATATCCATCATATTCCGGATTTTATCGAAGAGATTCCAATAAATCAAGAGAAATTATTAATGAAGCCATCCGGCTACGTATCGGGGAAACCGCTATCGGAGATAATAGATCAGTATGAAGCCGAAATCATTCAGCAAGCGTTCCAAACCCACAAGGGAAATAAAACACTTACGGCAAAAGCGCTGGGGATTTCAGTTAGAAATCTATATTACAAAATGGAAAAACTAAAACTGTGAAAATTTTTGCATGCAATTATTTGCGCGCTGTGAAAAAAACTGCACAGAATTTTCTGATTTATTTTAATTTAAGCGAGACTCCACTTCTAACATGAAATTTTTTTAAATTTGTTATAGGCTATAGTTGCCCAACATATTAACCAGCATGTCCTTTTTTTGGATAAAAAGGCTCTCATTATGTATTTTATTGGCATGTTATTTGCATATTTAAAGGTGCATGGGTTTTTCAAGGGAACCATTCCCCATGGGGAAAATATCATGTGAGTAGCGGATTTTATTTAAAATGAACGTAGGAACAAGTAAGAATGAGGAGAAATTTAGTGTCTTCATATCTCCACATGCATTAAAACATCTAGGGAGGATTCCTTTATGGAAATTTTTAAATATCTTGAGAAATATGATTACGAGCAACTGCTATTCTGTCAGGATAAACAATCGGGTTTGAAAGCGATAATTGCCATTCATGATACAACATTAGGTCCTGCGCTTGGAGGCACAAGGATGTGGACGTATGCATCCGAAGAAGAAGCCATTGAAGATGCCTTAAGGCTTTCGAGAGGAATGACATATAAGAACGCAGCTGCCGGCTTGAATTTAGGCGGGGGGAAAACCGTCATCATCGGTGATCCGCGTAAGGATAAAAATGAAGAAATGTTCCGTGCATTCGGTAGGTATATCCAAGGGCTGAATGGCCGTTATATAACAGCTGAAGATGTAGGTACAACGGTTGAGGATATGGATCTCATTCATGAGGAGACGGATTTTGTCACTGGGATTTCCCCTGCATTCGGTTCTTCGGGTAACCCTTCCCCAGTAACGGCATATGGAGTATACCGGGGTATGAAGGCTGCTGCAAAAGAGGCATTCGGAACTGATTCTTTAGAAGGCAAGGTGGTTGCAGTCCAAGGTGTCGGGAATGTTTCTTATAACTTATGCCGTCATCTTCATGAGGAGGGCGCCAAGCTCATCGTTACGGATATCAATAAAGAGAGTGTGGCTCGTGCGGTTGAATCCTTTGGGGCGACTGCAGTGAATCCAGATGAAATTTATGGAGTCGATTGTGATATCTATGCACCTTGTGCATTAGGGGCTGTCATAAATGATCAAACAATCAATCAAATCAGGGCAAAGGTCATTGCTGGTGCTGCCAATAATCAATTAAAGGAACCTGTTCATGGCGATCAAATTCATGAAAAAGGTATTATATATGCTCCTGATTATGTAATTAATGCAGGTGGAGTCATAAACGTGGCCGATGAGCTTCTAGGGTATAATCGGGAAAGAGCCCTTAAGAAAGTGGAAACTGTTTATGATACAATTGAACGAGTCATCGAGATTGCAAAACGTGATCAAATCCCTACTTATAAAGCAGCGGATAGGATGGCAGAGGAGCGCATTGCCCGCATGAGGAATTCAAGGAGCCAATTCCTGCAAAATGAAAAACATATCTTGAATGGAAGAAAATGAATGTAGTATTACAAGATATAGATTCCTGTGTTTTTTTAAATAAACACAGGAATTTTAAACATGGATAACGTAATAAACATAGGACAAGTAAAAATGGTGACTAATAGTATGTATTTGTGAGGAGGAGTGGTTTTGGCTGAAGAATTTGACCTCGTTATCCTCGGAGGAGGAACAGGCGGGTATGTGGCGGCAATAAGGGCTGCTCAATTAGGATTGAAAACGGCTGTCGTGGAGAAAGGCAAGCTCGGCGGAACGTGTCTACATAAAGGCTGTATCCCTTCGAAAGCACTTTTAAGGAGTGCGGAAGTTTATCAGACTGCAGTGAAAAGTGAGGAATTCGGTATTGTTACCGGGGATGTAAAGGTAGATTTCCTTAAAGTGCAGGAAAGAAAGAATAAAGTGGTCGATCAACTCTATAAAGGTGTTCAGCACCTGATGAAACAAGGAAAGATAACGGTTTATGAAGGGTTAGGACGTATACTTGGTCCTTCTATATTTTCACCGATGCCTGGGACAATTTCCGTGGAAATGAATAATGGCAGTGAAAATGAAATGCTCATTCCCCAGAATGTCATTATTGCTACAGGTTCACGTCCGAAGACACTGCCCGGTTTGGCGATTGATGGGGAATTGGTGCTTACATCGGATGAAGCTCTAAAGCTTGAGAGCTTGCCAAAATCAATGATGATTGTAGGCGGTGGAGTTATCGGCATTGAATGGGCATCGATGCTCAATGATTTTGGTGTGGAAGTGACAGTTCTGGAATATGCAGATAGAATCATCCCGACTGAGGACCATGATATTTCCAGTGAAATGCTTCGTCTCCTAACGAAAAAAGGCGTCAAGTTCGTTACGGGTGCCAAGGTATTGCCTGAAACCCTGAAAACGGATGTTTCAGTATCCATTTCTGCTGAAGTCAAAGGTTCGGTAGAGGAATTCACAGCTGAAAAAATGCTGGTTTCCGTAGGCAGATCAGCAAATCTTGAAGGGATCGGCCTTGAAAATACGGAAATTGTGAAAGAAAAAGGTTTTATTGAAACCAATGACTTCTTCCAAACGAAGGAATCACATATCTATGCGATCGGTGACTGTATCGGCGGTCTGCAATTGGCTCATGTTGCCTCCCATGAAGGTATTACGGCCGTTGAACATATCGCAGGCCAAAAGCCGGAACCGCTGGATTATTCGCTCATTTCAAAGTGTGTGTATTCAAGCCCTGAAGCTGCAAGTGTCGGTTTGACGGAAGATCAGGCAAACGAGGAAGGCTATGACCTTAAAATTGGGAAATTCCCATTCCGTGCAGTTGGTAAGGCCCTTGTCTTCGGGGAAGCGGATGGTTTTGTCAAAATCATCGCCGATAAGAAAACGGATGATATACTGGGCGTTCATATGATCGGACCACATGTTACGGATATGATTTCAGAAGCTGGACTTGCAAAAGTGCTTGATGCGACACCTTGGGAGATAGGCAAGACAATTCATCCGCACCCAAGTCTATCCGAAGCAATCGGAGAGGCGGCCCTTGCTGTCGATGGACGTGCCATTCATTCATAAAGAATAAGGTCAGGAGGTTTTATGATGGTAGAAAAACGTCATGAACAATTAGGCTTAAATGAGGAAACGGTTTTAGATATGTACCGGACAATGCTTTTGTCCCGCAGAATTGATGAGCGCATGTGGCTTTTAAACCGATCCGGGAAAATTCCCTTCGTGATTTCCTGCCAGGGGCAAGAAGCTGCACAGGTTGGAGCTGCTTTTGCACTTGATCGGGAAAAGGATTATGTACTGCCTTATTATCGGGATGTCGGTGTGGTGCTTACCTTCGGAATGACCGCAAAAGACTTGATGCTTTCTGGTTTCGCGAAAGAGGAAGATCCCAATTCCGGCGGGCGCCAAATGCCTGGTCATTTTGGTCAAAAGAAAAATAGGATCGTCACTGGTTCATCGCCTGTAACGACACAGGTCCCGCATGCAGTTGGAATTGCCCTTGCAGGGAAGATGGAAGGTAAGGATTTGGTGACATTCGTAACGTTTGGGGAAGGTTCATCCAATCAGGGCGATTTTCATGAAGGGGCCAACTTTGCAGGTGTGCATAAGCTACCGGTCATTTTCATGTGTGAAAATAATAAATATGCGATTTCCGTTCCTATTTCGAAACAGCTAGCGTGTGAAAATGTTTCCGACAGGGCGATTGGCTATGGGATGCCTGGCATAACGGTGGATGGCAATGATCCATTGGCAGTGTATGCAGCGGTGAAAGAAGCGGCTGACCGTGCACGAAGGGGAGAAGGCCCTACACTGGTAGAAACCGTTTCATACAGGCTCACACCTCATTCAAGTGATGATGATGACCGAAGCTACCGAACGGCAGACGAAGTGGCCGAAGCCAAAACGAAGGATTCCATAAAGACATTTGGAGCCTATTTAAAAGAAGTGGGAATCATGGATGACGACCTTGAGAAACAAATGAATGATGAAGTAATGAAGATAGTCAACGAAGCAACCGATTATGCTGAAAATGCTCCATATCCAAAGGCTGAAAGTGCTATGAATCATGTGTATGCACAAAAGTAAGGGGGTAATAGAATGCCAGTGATTTCTTATATAGATGCCGTGACAATGGCAATGAGGGAAGAGATGGAACGAGATTCCCGTGTATTCGTATTGGGAGAGGATGTAGGAAAAAAAGGTGGGGTCTTTAAAGCCACTAATGGTTTATACGACCAATTCGGTGAAGACAGGGTCATCGATACCCCGCTTGCAGAATCTGCAATTGCAGGAGTTGGAATTGGAGCCGCCATGTATGGGCTTCGGCCGATAGCTGAGATGCAATTTGCTGATTTCATCATGCCTGCCATTAACCAAATCGTTTCAGAGGCAGCCAAAATCAGATACCGTTCCAATAATGACTGGAGCTGTCCTATGGTAATCCGTGCTCCATATGGAGGAGGGATTCATGGAGCTCTTTATCATTCGCAATCGGTTGAAGCGATCTTTGCCAATCAGCCGGGCTTGAAAATCGTGATGCCTTCCACTCCGTATGATGTAAAGGGTTTGCTTAAAGCTGCCATTCGCGATGAAGACCCAGTGCTTTTCTTTGAACATAAACGCGCATACCGCTTGATCAAGGGTGAGGTACCCACTGAAGATTATGTACTTCCAATCGGCAAGGCAGATGTGAAAAGGGACGGGGAAGACATTACTGTCATCTCCTATGGCCTTTGTGTGCATTTTGCCCTTCAGGCAGCTGAAAAATTAGCTGCAGATGGAATTTCTGCACATGTTCTTGACTTGCGTACCGTGTACCCTTTGGATAAGGATGCCATCATAGAAGCAGCTTCTAAAACGGGGAAAGTATTACTCGTTACGGAAGATAATAAAGAAGGAAGCATCATGAGTGAGGTCGCAGCCATAATTGCCGAGCATTGCCTTTTTGATTTGGATGCCCCTGTAAAACGATTGGCCGGGCCTGATGTACCTGCCATGCCTTATGCGCCTACGATGGAAAAACAATTTATGGTGAATCCTGATAAAGTGGAAAAAGCAATGAGGGAATTGGCCGAGTATTAATGACTGTTAAGAAGGAGGAACGAATTATGGCTATGGAATTAATGAAGATGCCTCAACTAGGCGAAAGTGTCACAGAGGGAACCATCAGTAAATGGCTTGTGAAGCCTGGGGATCATGTCACGAAATATGATCCGCTAGCTGAAGTGATGACGGATAAAGTAAATGCTGAGGTTCCTTCTTCCTTCACCGGCATCATCAAGGAATTGAAAGCGGATGAGAATCAAACATTGGCAGTCGGGGAAGTCATCTGCTCGATTGAAGTTGAAACGGCAAAGACGGATAACGAAAATGCTGGGCAAGTTTCTCATAGTGAGGAAAATGTTGCTGCACCTGTTACGCAGCAAGCGGCCGAAACATCAAGGAAAGCTCGCTATTCGCCAGCTGTGTTAAAACTTTCCCAGGAGCATGGAATCGATCTTTCAAAAGTTAAAGGAACGGGGAATGAGGGACGGATCACCCGTAAAGATTTACTGAAACTTGTTGAATCAGGGAATCTTCCTAAGGCGGATGAGCCTTCCACAATATCCGATTCGGCCCCTGAAGTGGTCGCCCCTCAAGTCAATCGTCAAACTAGTCCAGTAACTAACGTGCCGACTGCGGCTGGTGACAAGGAAATACCGGTTACAGGCATCCGTAAGGCAATTGCATCCAATATGTTGAAAAGTAAGCACGAAATTCCCCATGCTTGGACGATGGTGGAAGTTGACGCAAGCAATATGGTGAAGTTGCGTGATAATCTAAAAACCGATTTTAAACAAAAAGAAGGCTATAATTTAACGTACTTTGCCTTTTTCGTTAAAGCGGTTGCTCAAGCCCTTACGGAATTCCCAGAGCTGAATTCGATGTGGGCCGGCGAAAAAATCATACAAAAGAAAGAAATCAATATATCGATAGCCGTTGCGACTGAGGATGCCTTATTTGTACCGGTCATTAAAAATGCAGATGAAAAATCAATAAAAGGTATAGCAAGGGAAATACAGGAACTTGCATCAAAAGTGAAGTCAGGTAAGTTAAAAGCAGAGGATATGCAAGGTGGTACGTTCACTGTTAATAACACTGGCTCATTCGGATCTGTCCAGTCCATGGGAATCATCAATCATCCACAGGCGGCCATTTTACAAGTTGAAACGAT
This sequence comes from Peribacillus sp. NPDC096448, assembly GCF_044762675.1. Lineage (NCBI taxonomy): Bacteria > Bacillati > Bacillota > Bacilli > Caryophanales > Bacillaceae > Peribacillus > Peribacillus sp. NPDC096448. Next base: position 516,650 of record NZ_JBIWEU010000001.1, read on the forward strand.
TGTAAAACGCCCAGTGGTCATAAATGACATGATTGCAGTACGGGATATGGTGAATCTCTGTTTATCACTTGATCATCGTGTTTTGGACGGACTCGTATGCGGTCGATTCCTCGCGAGGGTTAAAGAAATCATCGAAAAGATTTCCAAAGATAACACTCCCATATACTAAAATGAAGAAAAGGAAGGCCGGAAGGTCCTTCCTTTTCTTTTTTGTACTTCACTTTTCCGTAGAAAAACATCGACAAAAATTTTATTTTTGCTATTATTTTATTAAGAGCTGTTCTAATACAGAACTGGGGCTGTACTTGATTTATAAAGAGTAAAATAGGCTAGTGGTTTCCCTAATAACAGATTTGCTAATTTCTATTGTCTTAAAATTCAAGAAAATTATGGTAGAATGTTAGTATAATCCAGATCAAATTGACGGGAGGGTGGTTTTCTTATCCAAAACTGACTGAGCGTTCGTTCTCCCAATGAAGGAACAGGGCGTATGAGGCGGCAGAAGATAAGAAAGCGATTACAGATGGAACTGAAAGATGTAAAAAACATAACCTTTCCTAAGCCTTCTTTTGAAGAGTGGAAAGAAGCTGCGGAAACAAGTTTAAAAGGGAAAAGTGTAGAAAAGCTAAAATCGAATACATATGAGGGCATCACTTTAAATCCACTCTATACAGAAAAGGCGGAATCAAGGGAAAAAGTAGCTGAATTACCAGGATTCTTCCCCTTCACCCGAGGAACGTCCCCAACGGGATATCATGAAAAACCTTGGCTTGTCGTTCAACCTGTAAGCGGTATCACGGCTGAAGAAGCAAATGAAAAGATGAAGGCTTCATTCAAGCGCGGTCAAAATGTTGTGGCATACCCTGCACGATTGCTTTCCGATGGAGCAAGGGCTGAAAAATTGTTTAAGGATATACCATTAAAAGAAATACCGGTTTTCATTGACCTTAAGGGGAAACAAAAAGGATTATTCCCTCAATTCAAAGCTGTTGCCGAAGCACAAAATACCCAATTGACAGGCGTTATTGCTGAAGATCCCATTGCAGAATGGCTCATTTGCGGTCAGCTGCCAGAAGATACGGATGACTATTTTGCAGACTGGCTGAAGACGATCCAGGATTATCAGAAGGTAGGCAGTGATTTAAAAACAGTTTTGGTTAATACGGCAGTCTACCATAATGGAGGAGCCAATGCCGTACAGGAAATAGCCTACGGATTATCGGCAGCCGTCCAATATCTATTGGAAGGGCAAAAGAAAGGGCTTTCTATTGCTTCGGTTTCCGAAAAAATAGTATTCTCTTTTGCTGTGGATTCGAATTACTTCATGTCCATCGCTAAACTGCGGGCTGCCAGAAGGCTTTGGGCAGGTCTTGCAGAAGCTTTCGATACAGCATCGGACCATTTTAAAATGGCGATACATGCCGTTACTTCCGAGTTGACAGAAACGCTATATGATCAGCACGTCAATATTCTTCGGACCACGAACCAAGCATTCGCTGCAGCTATTGGAGGCATTCAATATCTTCAAATCCATCCATTCACACACGCAACTGGTGAAACCGATGAGTTTTCAGAAAGAATTGCCCGTAATACTCACTTGATTTTAAAAGAAGAAACAAATATCACAACAGTGGTCGATCCTGCTGGCGGTTCATGGTATGTTGAGCAACTAACGGATGAATTGGCTGAAAAGGCTTGGGCAAAATTCCTTGAAATCGAAGCAGCTGGAGGGATTCTAGAGCTAATTAAACAAGGCACCCTTCAGAAAGAAATAGCTGAAGTTCACCAAGGAAGAGTTCAAAATGCGGCTTTCAGAAAAGAAAGCATCATCGGAACGAATGTATATCCGAATCCCGCTGATAAGATTAAAACCACGACAAAGGATAACCATGTGTCATATATGAAAGTTGAGAAGCCGGTCGGCATTACCCCACTTGACTTGGATCGGGTATCGATTCAGTTCGAACAGATAAGGCTGCGCAGTGAAAAGTTTAAAGAACTAAGTGGAACGGCTCTAGCTATCGGTTTAATTAATTTGAAAAATCTCAAATCCTATAAACCTCGTGCAGATTTCATTAAAAGTCTTGTGGCAGCAGGCGGTATTGAAACAATCGGCAGTAAGGGATGTCAAACCGTTGAGGAAGCAATCGATTATGTAGCTGCGACCAAGCTCCCAATCTATTGTGTTTGCGGCAGTGATGGTGACTATTCGGAATTAGCGCCAATCATCATTAAAGAAATTAAAAAGCAACTCCCTGACATCACTATTTATAGTGCCGGTAAGCAGCAAGAAGAATTGGAAATTACACTAAGAGAAGTCGGGGTCAAAGATTTTATCCATGTTAAAACGAATACAATATCCATTTTACTGGAATTATTGTCGAAGCTAGGGGTGAACTGAAATGAAAAAACCGGATTTTTCTGCTATAAATCCTGCTAAGTCTAAGATGGAAGGTACAGTGGAAGCATGGAAAAAGGAAGCCGAAAAAGCAGTTGGGAAAAACATTGAGGATCTTCTGTTTGAAACCAATGAACAAATAAAAATCAAACCGCTTTATGTTGAGGAAGATATTCGCGACCTGGAGCATATGGAAAGTGTGCCAGGCATCGCTCCTTTTACAAGGGGGCCTTATCCTTCGATGTATGTCAATCGTCCTTGGACGATACGTCAGTATGCAGGTTTTTCGACTGCCGAGGAATCCAATGCGTTTTACAGACGTAATCTGGCGATGGGGCAAAAAGGGCTCTCAGTTGCTTTTGATTTAGCTACACACCGCGGTTATGACTCCGATCATCCACGCGTTATCGGTGATGTGGGTAAGGCGGGAGTTGCCATTGATTCCATTCTCGACATGAAAATCCTGTTCGAAGGCATTCCGCTTGATCAGATGTCCGTGTCAATGACGATGAACGGCGCTGTATTACCCATCCTTGCATTTTATATCGTGACAGCTGAAGAACAAGGTGTAACACAGGATAAGCTTTCAGGCACGATTCAAAATGACATCCTAAAAGAATACATGGTTCGGAATACGTATATTTACCCGCCTGAAATGTCCATGAAAATCATAGCTGATATATTTGAGTATACATCCAAATATATGCCCAAGTTCAATTCCATTTCCATCTCCGGTTATCATCTGCAAGAAGCGGGGGCGCCGGCTGATATTGAACTTGCCTATACGTTGGCGGATGGGCTTGAGTATGCACGTACCGGAATGAAAGCAGGTATGGATATCGATAAATTTGCACCACGCTTATCATTCTTCTGGGCAGTAGGAATGAACTATTTCATGGAAGTGGCGAAAATGCGGGCGGCTCGTTTCATTTGGTCAAAACTGATGAAACAATTCGAACCGAAAAATAATAAAGCGATGGCATTGAGGACTCATTCCCAAACCTCCGGCTGGAGTCTCTCCGAGCAGGATCCGTTTAACAATGTAGCAAGGACCCTTATTGAAGCGCATGCGGCTGCACTTGGACATACACAGTCCCTGCATACGAACGCATTGGATGAGGCCATTGCCCTGCCAACGGATTTCTCGGCGCGCATAGCACGTAATACCCAGCTATATTTGCAGGAGGAAACCGGGATCACAAAAGTAATCGATCCATGGGCGGGTTCATACTATGTAGAATCGCTCACTAATGAATTAATCGAACGGGCTTGGGCTCACATAGAAGAAATCGAAGGCCTGGGAGGAATGGCGAAGGCGATTGAAACAGGCCTTCCAAAAATGAGGATCGAGGAAGCCGCTGCAAAGCGTCAGGCTAAAATCGATTCTCAAGATGAAACGATCGTAGGCGTCAATAAGTATCGTTTGAAAAAAGAAGATCCGATTGAAATACTGGAGATTGATAATACAGCAGTTCGCAAAAGTCAGCTTAAGCGTTTGAGCGAATTAAAAGCGAAACGTGATCAGGCAAAGGTGGATGAAGCTCTTCAAGCACTTTCAATGGCTGCCAGAACTGGCGAAGGTAACCTTCTTGAACTGGCTGTGCAAGCTGCAAGAGTTCGGGCTTCATTAGGTGAAATCTCCGATGCGATCGAAGAGGTGGCTGGACGTCACAAAGCAACGATCCGTTCTATCAGCGGCGTATATAGCTCGGCATACTCAAAAGAAGCGGAAATTGAGGAAGTTGTCCGCATGACGGAAGAGTTCCTTGAAAATGAAGGAAGAAGACCGCGTTTGTTAATGGCTAAAATGGGTCAGGACGGTCATGATCGTGGAGCTAAAGTAGTCGGAACGGGGTTTGCGGATTTAGGCTATGATGTCGATATCGGTCCATTATTCCAAACACCGAAAGAAACCGCCATCCAGGCCGTGGAAAATGATGTGCATGTAGTCGGAATGAGTTCGCTTGCTGCCGGCCATAAAACATTGTTGCCGCAGCTTATGACGGAACTGAAGAACTTGGGCCGTGAGGACATCATAGTGATCGTAGGAGGCGTCATCCCTGCACAGGATTATGATTACCTAATGGAAAATGGCGCTACAGCCATTTTTGGACCTGGTACGGTCATACCGCAGGCAGCAAAGAAAGTGCTTCAGGAAATATACAATCGCCTCGGATATGAGGAAGTGGCCCAATAATGAGTGAAGACAAGAAGCCGGAATGGGTCGATCTTAACAATCAGGAAGGTTTTGCTTCTTCATTAAAGCCAGGTGTGGAATTAGCAGCCAGCCAAAACAAACCAACAAAAAGCAAATTCGTCAAAAAACATAATGTAAACATACCGGTACATGAACTTAAAGAGGGAATCATAAAAGGGGACAGGGCCAAGCTAGCTAAAGGGATTACATTGATTGAAAGCAATGCATCCCACCACTTAGATCATGCACAGGAATTATTGCATGCCATCCTTCCTCATACAGGGAACTCCTTGCGCATCGGGATTTCCGGAGTGCCCGGTGCCGGGAAAAGTACCTTCATCGAGACGTTCGGTACCTACTTATGTGACAGGGGCCATAAGGTTGCTGTTCTAGCCGTCGATCCAAGTTCTTCGATCAATGGCGGGAGTATACTGGGCGATAAGACAAGGATGGAGGAACTGGCTAGAAACCCCGATGCCTTCATAAGACCCTCACCATCCGAAGGCACTCTAGGCGGAGTTCACCGCAAAACGAGGGAAACGATGTTGCTTTGTGAAGCGGCAGGATTTGATGTGATCCTAATAGAAACTGTCGGGGTCGGTCAGAGTGAAGCTATAGTCCGAAGTATGGTCGACTTCTTCATGCTTCTTGTCCTAACGGGTGCCGGAGATGAATTGCAAGGGATGAAAAAAGGGATTCTGGAACTTGTGGACGGAATTGTTGTCAATAAGGCCGACGGCGAGAACATCCCGCTGGCGATTAGGACAAAATCCGAATATAGCAGAATCTTGCACTTCCTTCAGCCAGCAACAAAGGGGTGGGCAGGAAAGGCATATACTTGTTCCGCTATAACCGGTAAAGGAATTCCTGAGCTTTGGGATGTATTGAATGAATTTTCCCATATGACCAAGGAATCGGGTGTTTTTCAAGAACGGAGAAGAATGCAATCTAGGGAATGGCTTTATTCATTGATCGATCACCAGCTTAAAACAATGTTTTATAAAAATGAAACCGTCAAGAGTCTCCTCCCTATACTAGAGAATCAAGTGATGTCAGGGAATAAAACGGTCACTGCTGCCGTTAAGCAGGCCTTTCAATCTTTTACCGAAACATTTAAGTCAAATTAAAAAAGAAATGAGATGGGGCAGGCATGGATTCTCTCCCACGCCTGCCCCATCCTTTTGTAAGTCTTGTTGTTACACATATAATTCCCGCTCCCTTTTCGTTTTAAACCTGTACGGAACGGATTATGTGGTTTTAACAGGTAAATTTATTGAATCACGAAGAGGCAATTGTTATGATAGGATTGAAGAGAAAACTTGGAAGGAGCAAATGCCATGAATATGGATTTTAATTTTTTAATGAACGACGTAGTCAAACAGGCTCGCGATGAGATAAAGACTGCTGGATATACAGAATTGACCACTCCCGAAGAAGTAGAGGAAGTATTTGCACAAAAAGGAACGACACTTGTTATGGTAAACTCCGTTTGTGGCTGCGCTGGGGGAATAGCTAGACCTGCAGCTGCTCATGCAATCCATAATGATAAACGCCCAGATCAGCTTGTAACCGTTTTTGCTGGGCAGGATAAAGAGGCGACGGAGAAAGCCCGTGATTATTTCGAAGGATATCCGCCGTCATCCCCATCATTTGCATTGCTGAAGGATGGAAAAATCATCACCATGATAGAGCGCCATGAAATTGAAGGGCACCACCCGATGTCTGTAGTAGAAAAATTACAAGACTACTTCGATCAATATTGCGAAGAAGTTTAAGCCATAGTGACAACCTAAAAACCCGCCCAACCGGCGGGTTTTTTTAGGTTGTCGGCAAAAAGAGGTTCGGAATGGTCTCATCCCGAACATGATTTTAAAACAAGACTAGGTGATCCTTCATGTTTTTTCAGTAATCCCTAATGGCTTAATGAAAGGAAGAAATTTGCGACACTCCTGCCGAGTAACTGGCTAGCCGAGACCCCACAGGCTCTTGCGCTGAGGAGGCTTGGCAGACAGTCGGCGGAAAGGGAGCGGATTTCTGGAATCAATAGTAACACATATGAAAACTGGCTTGTCTTTGAATTTGTATACAGACTGAACCCGCCAAATCGGCGTTTTTTTATTCATGAAATTGCATAAGTCAGGAACTTTTGGGAAAGAAGATAGATAGGGAAGCCGATATATTCCCTTTGGAGAAAAGAGTGAAGCCAGATGTAAAATTATAATAATATTCTGAAAAATTAATCTATTATTTACTTTATTGAATAATTATTAGAGTGTGTTAAAATACACATTAGTGTATGAATATTAGTTATTCGAAATTTAACTAACCTAATTTAATAACAAGAGAATTGAAAATATCATTTTGGAGGAATAATAATGAAGTTGAAAAAGCAGTTAGCATTGTTGCTTACTTCTGTTTTATTAGTAGGTATTTTAGCGGCATGCGGAACATCAGAGAAAGAAGATAAGAACACAGCTGACAAAGAAGACAAAAAGGTCCTGGTAATGGGAACATCTGCGGATTATCCGCCATTTGAATATGTTGAAACATCTAAAAGTGATGAAATCATAGGATTTGACATTGATATCGCTAAAGCAATCGGAAAAAAATTAGGTTATGAGGTCCAAGTGAAGGATATTGACTTTAATAGTCTTGTGCCTGCTCTGGAAAATAAATCGGTCGATTTCGTTATCTCCGGAATGACTCCAACAGAAAAACGTGAGCAATCAGTCGATTTCAGTGATATTTACTATACAGCTAAAAACATGATCATCACGACAAAAGACAGTAAAATCAAAACTGTTGAAGATTTAAAAGGGAAAACGGTTGGCGTACAGCTTGCATCCATTCAGGAGACATTGGCAAATGACTTGAATAAATCCCAAGATATCGGGATGAAAGTTGAAAAAAGGAATCGTATTCCTGAGGTTGTTCAAGAAATGTCAACAGGACGTTTTGACGCCGTGATCATGGAAGATACTGTGGCAAAAGGCTACTTGAAAGATAATAAAGAATTGGTGGGGCATTTGATCGAGTCAGGTGAACAAGATGCCGGTTCGGCAATCGCTTTCCAAAAAGGAAGCAAGTTAACTGAAGAATTCAATGCCGAGTTGAAAAAAATGTTAGAGAATGGTGAAATGGAAAAATTAATATTAAAATGGTTCGGTGGCAGTGAAACTGAATAATGCAGAGAGACGAAAAGCGTTCAGAAGAGATTTGGTATATGCCTTCTGAACGTTTTTCCGCGCTTTATTGTTAATGAAATGAAGCAGGAGGAAGGCCTTAAGATAACGGCCTTCATAAGAGAGGATGAATGGAGTGAATCTGGAATTTGAAAGGATTATGCCTTCCCTTCCATATATCCTGGAGGGAATACCGACTACATTAAAGGTTGTAGCGGTAGCGGCAGTAATCGGATTTGTTTTGGGAATATTATTATCTATACTTAAAATCAGCAGAATCAAGCCATTGAATTGGATTGCTGACTTTTATACATCCATTTTTCGCGGTACCCCTTTGGTACTGCAATTAATGCTGATTTATTTTGGTTCACCACAAATATTAGGGATTCAAATCGAAGCGTTCCAAGCAGCGTTTTTAGCATTCGGGCTAAATTCAGCGGCATACATCTCTGAAATTATCAGGGGAGGCATTTTAGCGGTCGATAAAGGCCAACGAGAGGCTGCACTTGCACTTGGGGTTCCCTATTCAGGGATGATGCTTAATATTATCCTTCCGCAGGCCATCAAGAATATCTTGCCATCCCTTGTTAACGAATTGATTTCCTTAACGAAGGAATCGGCCGTTGTCACAATTATTGGATTAGGGGATATCATGCGCCGTTCTTATATTGTCGGCGGTGAGACATATAAATTCTTCGAGCCGATTTTATTTGCCGGTCTCATTTATTATGTGATGGTCATGATTCTCACCATCTTAGGCAAAGTGATTGAAAGGAGAATGAGACGCAGTGATTAAAATTGATGGACTCAAAAAAAATTATGGTAAGCTCGAGGTTTTAAAAGGAATCAGCACCGAGATCGGACAGGGTGAAGTGGTAGCGATCATCGGTCCATCCGGTTCGGGAAAATCAACTTTCTTGCGCTGCATCAATATGCTTGAAACTCCAACTGATGGTCAAATCAGGTTTAAAGATCAAATCATCACTGAAAAAAAGACCAATATCATGAAAGTGCGTGAAAATGTCGGAATGGTATTTCAACATTTCCATTTATTTCCACATAAAACCGTACTGGAGAATCTGATATATGCACCTATGAAGGTGAAAAAATTATCAAAGGCCGAGGCTGTAAAACAAGCTCGTGAGCTCTTGACTAAAGTCGGTTTGGCCGATAAAGAGTCGACTTATCCGAATCGTCTGTCTGGCGGACAAAAACAAAGGGTTGCGATTGCACGGGCATTGGCAATGAACCCGGAAGTAATGCTTTTCGATGAGCCGACTTCGGCGCTTGATCCCGAGATGGTAAAAGAAGTGCTCGAGGTCATGAAATCACTGGCACATACGGGGATGACCATGCTGATCGTAACGCATGAAATGGGATTTGCCAAAGAAGTGGCTGATCGAGTACTATTCCTGGACGGTGGTCTGCTCGTTGAGGAAAGTGCTCCGGAAGAGTTCTTTTCCAATCCGAAAAGCCAGCGTGCAAAAGACTTCTTGGAAAAAGTTTTATAAGCTAAAGCAAATAGTATATAATTGTGAAAAAAAGGTAACGTTTAGTTACCTTTTTTATTTTTTTCCTATAATGTATTTTTGCGTACATGTATTTAGAAAAATTGGAAATTTAACTCGTAAAGGACTGTAAAAATATCTGAATTCCTGATAGTATTATAATAGATAGAGAAAGAGCCAGGTGATACATAACAATGTTTAAAATCGGATACAGGACGATTAAAACTGCTTTGGGGGCCACCCTGGCAATTATTATTGCACAAATGCTTAATCTCGAATATTTCTCTGCTGCGGGAATCATTGCGATCTTATGCATCCAAGTTACAAAAAAGAAGTCGGTGTATGCCTCCTGGCACCGGTTTTTAGCTTGTTTGATCGCAATGGCCTATGCATCCCTATTATTTCAGTTCATCGCATTTCATCCGCTGATAATAGGTTTGATTCTCTTGATTTTCATTCCAACGACAGTTGCCTTGAAGATTAATGAGGGGATCGTGACGAGCAGCGTCATCATCATGCACCTATACGGGGCGGGTGACATCACTTTTTCCCTGCTGATCAATGAAACGATATTAATTGCAGTTGGGGTTGGAGTGGCGCTTGTCATGAATCTGTACATGCCCAGTGTCGATGACAAACTGCTGGCCTATCAGGAAAGCATCGAAACGAACTTCAGTGCGATCTTGATGGGAATTGTCCGCTATTTGAGGGATAATGATCACACATGGGATGGTAAGGAAATCACCGAAACAGCCAATCTTCTTAACCAAGCCAAAAGCCTTGCCTTCAGGGACGTGGAAAATCATTTTTTAAGGGAAGAAGACCTGTATTACCATTATTTCAAAATGCGTGAAAAGCAATTTGAAATAATTGAACGAATTCTTCCCCTTGTCACGAATATTCCGTTGGTCGTCAAGCAAAGCGGGATAGTGGCTGAGTTTATAGAAGATTTGGCAGAAAACGTCCACCCACAAAATACGGCGATCCTTTATCTGAAGAAGCTTGAAGAAATGGAGATTCATTTTAGGGGAATGGCACTGCCGCAGACACGGGAAGAGTTCGAATCCAGGGCCGCATTACTGCAGCTCATGAAGGAAATGGAGCGCTATTTATTGTTGAAGCATTCCTTCAAGGGATTACCCAAGCTGACCGGCAACCGAATGAAAAAGAGGCACTTGGCTTAAACTAAGCAAAAAGTAAAGGAATTGATACAAATGAAATGGATCCTTTCTTTGTTGCTTATGCTATCTTTGTGGCCTTTACAGGTACAGGCCCAGCCTCAATCGGTTATGCCTGGCGATCCGTTTATCATCATCAATAAAGCCAACAATAAAATGGCGTTCATTGATGATAACGAGGTCAAGGAGATTCTGCCGGTCGGTACCGGAAAGAGTCAGGAACTGACACCAGAAGGGATTTTCACGGTCAAAGTAAAAGCGGTCAATCCATATTACCGGAAAAAGAATATTCCTGGCGGCGATCCAAGGAACCCTTTGGGGTCGCGGTGGATTGGATTCGATGCACGAAATACCGATGGGAGGATTTACGGCATACATGGTACGAATCAGCCATCATCGATTGGGAAATATATTTCAAATGGCTGTGTACGGATGCATAAATCCGATGTGGAGCGTTTGTACGAAAAAGTCCCCATCGGCACTAAGGTGTTGTTCACCATATCGAACGAGGATTTCAAAACGTTGGCAAAGAAAAACGGAGCGATAAAATAAAGAGAGGGAAGCTTTTTGCTCCCCTCCCCAATACGGTGTCTATTACAAAAGAAATGCGATACCTGATAATAAGCTCGTTAATAACATTGAGATAAGCATTAAATACACGACGATCTTTCTGATTTTCTTGTTTCCCATATGCTCTCTCCCTTAATACAGTTTAATTGATTTTATTTTAACTTGAACATTTAGTAGAAACAAGTAAAAGTATAATGTTCATATTATTCCGAATCTTAAAAGGCTTTAATGCAAGATTAGTAGTATTTTAATGGAGTCTTCCAATAATACATAGCATGGGGGTTTTTATGATGATTAAAAATATCGATCATATCGGTATTGCCGTCAGGTCACTGGATGAAGCCTTGCCGCTTTATACGGAAACGTTGAAATTGAAACTTGAAGGAATCGAGACAGTGGAGAGCCAAGGAGTGAAAGTGGCCTTCATCCTGGCAGGCAATACCCGTTTGGAGTTGTTGGAAGCGTTGTCACCTGCAAGCCCAATCGCCAAATTCATCGAAAAACGCGGTGAAGGGATTCATCATGTGGCACTTGGCGTCGATGACATCGAAGATAGAATAAAAGAAATCAAAGAAGCTGGATTGCGCATGATTGATGATTCATCAAGAAAGGGAGCGCACAATGCGGATGTTGCTTTCGTTCATCCGAAGTCTACCGCGGGAGTATTATATGAGCTATGTGAACAAGCATTATCAAAGGAGGAACAGAAATGACAGACATATATGATACGATCAATGACCTATATGACAGACGCCGCAAAGTGGAAATGGGCGGCGGTGAAGAAAGAATCGATAAGCAGCATGAAAAGGGCAAACTCACTGCAAGGGAAAGAATTGAACTTTTAGTTGATCCAGGTACTTTCATCGAGCTTAATCCTTTTATCAAACACCGTAATACCAATTTTGGCATGGAAAAGGAAGAAGGGCCGGGAGAAGGGGTTGTCACCGGTTACGGAAAGGTCAACGGCCGCGACATTTATCTGTTTTCACAGGATTTTACTGTTTTTGGCGGTGCTCTCGGTGAAATGCATGCTCTGAAAATTGCCAATGTTATGGATTTGGCAGCGGAAAATGGAGCCCCTTTCATAGGTTTGAACGATTCTGGTGGGGCGCGTATTCAAGAAGGCGTAGTTTCGCTTGACGGATATGGCCAAATATTTTACCGGAATTCCATTTATTCAGGGGTCATTCCACAGATTTCGGTTATTATGGGACCTTGCGCAGGCGGAGCTGTATATTCCCCGGCAATAACCGACTTTGTCTTCATGGTTGAAAAAACGAGCCAAATGTTCATAACAGGTCCTAAAGTCATTGAAACGGTTACAGGTGAGAAGATTTCTTCCGAAGGATTGGGCGGAGCTACTGTACATAATACCATTAGCGGTAATGCTCATTTCAAAGGAGCATCAGAGGAGCAAGTATTGGCGGACGTTAGACGTCTCCTGAGCTATCTTCCACAAAATAATGAAGAGAAGCCGCCGGTTTTGGAAGCGGATGATGGAGATGACTACCGGCCGGACTTAACGGATGTAGTCCCTTATGAAGGGATCCGTCCATATGATGTTCGGAAAGTATTGGAGCAAGTTGTCGATGAGGATTCCTTTATGGAAGTCCAAGAGGGCTTTGCGAAAAACATAGTGGTCGGCTTGGCGCGGATCAAAGGGAAATCAGTGGGGCTTGTCTGTAACCAGCCAAAGGTGTTGGCAGGGGGACTTGATATTGATTCATCAGATAAGGCTGCCCGTTTTATTCGTTTTTGTGACTCGTTTAACATTCCGCTTATTACGTTTGAAGATGTTTCAGGTTTTTTCCCGGGCGTTAAACAAGAACATGGCGGGATCATTCGCCACGGTGCAAAGCTGCTATATGCTTATTCGGAAGCAACAGTACCAAAATTGACGATCATATTGCGTAAAGCATACGGAGGAGCTTACGTGGCTCTTAATAGTAAATCCATTGGTGCGGATCTTACGTTTGCATGGCCGAATGCTGAAATTGCTGTAATGGGTTCTGCTGGAGCGGCAAATATCATTTTTGCCCGTGAAATTCAAAATAGCCAAGATCCGGAAGCGACACGGGCAGCTAAAATTGAAGAATACCGTGAGAAGTTCGCCAATCCATATGTTGCCGCAAGTCTTGGAATGGTGGATGATGTTATTGATCCCCGTGAAACCAGGATTAAGATCATTCAATCTCTTGATATGCTACGCAACAAAAAAGAAACTCGACCATGGAAAAAGCACGGAAATATCCCGTTGTGATCAAACATTGCAAGGAGCCCAAACGATCTGTTTTGGGCTCTTTTCCATACTGGGGGAAGATATCATTTTGAAAGAAAACATTTACAAGTCATCATTCACTTTTTAATACCGCCTTTAGGATCAGCATGCCACATTATTTGCCGGGGCGCCGCTTTTAGAAGTATAATTAAAGAGGAAAACTTTTTTGGAGGTTTTATTTTATGATTAATGAAGAACGTTTAGTTAATGAATTTATGGAATTGGTGCAGATTGATTCCGAAACGAAAAATGAAGCAGCCATCGCCAAAGTGCTGAAAGAAAAATTCGGGGCACTGGGTGTAGAAGTTTTTGAAGATGATACAACAGCAGTCACCGGTCATGGTGCAGGGAATTTAGTATGTACTTTAAAAGGAATGAAAGAAGGCGTAGATACCATTTATTTCACCTCCCATATGGATACGGTTGTACCAGGTAATGGAATCAAGCCTTCCATCAAAGATGGATACATAGTGTCAGACGGAACGACCATTTTAGGGGCGGATGACAAAGCTGGATTAGCGGTAATGTTAGAAACGCTTAAAGTATTGAAAGAACAGAATATCGAACATGGAACAATCGAATTCATCATAACTGTCGGTGAAGAATCTGGCTTGGTAGGGGCAAAGGCATTGGATCGCTCACTTGTAACGGCTAAATTCGGTTTTGCACTTGATAGTGATGGAAAAGTGGGCAATGTGGTTGTTGCTGCACCTACTCAGGCGAAAGTGTCAGCAACCATTTTAGGCAAGACTGCTCACGCTGGTGTCGCTCCTGAGAAAGGCGTTTCGGCCATTACGATCGCTGCCAAAGCAATCTCTAGAATGCCATTAGGCAGAATCGATGAGGAAACGACAGCCAATATCGGACGTTTCCAGGGGGGGCAGCAAACCAATATTGTTTGTGACCATGTTGAAATCCTTGCAGAAGCAAGATCCTTGATTCCTGAAAAAATGGAAATACAGGTAGCGAAAATGAAAGAGGCTTTCGAGACTGCAGCCATTGAAATGGGCGGACGAGCTGAAGTTGAAGTTAACGTCATGTATCCTGGTTTTAAATATGGTGCTGGTGATCATGTAGTCGAAATCGCAAGAAAGGCAGCAGAGAAAATCGGCCGTCCATGCGAGCTGGTAAAAAGCGGCGGAGGAAGCGATGCAAATGTCATTGCAGGCTTTGGCATCCCTACTGTCAACCTCGCAGTGGGCTATGAAGATATCCATACTACGAATGAAAGAATTCCAGTTGAGGAATTAACGAAGCTAGCTGAAATGGTCGTCACTATCATCAAAGAAGTATCAGGGGAATAACCCCCCATAATAGGCAAGGTGTTCAACAAAGTATTGAAGGAATATATGTGCAGTCATCAATGACATGATGGCTGTTTTTCTTGGAGTGGATGCATCTTTCACCGCGGTTACCAAAGATAAATAGGGGTACCTTAATAGAAATGTGTTTTTTTATTGCCCCTATTTTTCGGTGTTTTTTATTTTTACAAGGATGTGACGGTCAAGCATGAAGGACATGTATCCCAAAAATGGCAGGGTCATTCTCCATGTAGACATGAATAGTTTCTATGCTTCAGTGGAAATGTCATATGATGTTTCATTGAAAGGCAAACCGCTTGCCATTGCAGGCAATGTTGAAGAGAGAAGGGGCATAATCGTCACCTGCAGCTATGAGGCGAGGAAGTTCGGGGTTAAAACGACCATGCCGATTTGGCAGGCGAAAAAACTATGTCCTCAATTAGTCATTCAGAAACCGAATTTCGAGCGCTATCGAAAGGCATCACTGGCTATTTTCGATGTTTTGAGGCAATATACAGAGATGGTTGAACCGGTTTCGATTGATGAGGGGTATCTGGATATCAGTGAATGCGCCGGATTGGGTTCGCCTTTAGATATTGCCAATAGCATTCAGGAAAGAATTTTTAATACGATGGATCTTCCTTGCAGCATCGGGATTGCCCCTAATAAATTTTTGGCCAAAACTGCTTCCGATATGAAGAAACCAATGGGTATCACCGTGTTAAGGAAACGGGACATTTCGGAAAAGCTCTGGCCTTTACAAGTGGGCGAAATGCATGGCATCGGGGATAAGACATCGGAAAAGCTTCAAACTATCGGGATAATGACGATCAGGGACCTTGCACACGCAAATGATAGTCAACTTAAACAGCTTCTTGGGATCAATGGCATCCGTTTGAAAGATAGGGCTAATGGAATCGACCCAAGGGTAGTGGATCCCGAAGCGATTTTTGAGCATAAGAGCATTGGAAACTCGACAACTCTTCCGCATGACTCCACCAATCAAAAAGAACTGCTCGGTGTATTGGAAAAGCTTTCAGGGAAAGTTGCCGTCCGCTTGAGAAATAAACGGCTACTTGGTCAAAAAATAGGTGTGACGATTCGTTACAAAGACCGTCGCACAATAACGAGAAGCAGAACGGTCCCAAATCCGGTTATTGAAAAAAAGGATATTTTGGATGGAGCTATCGATCTCTTCATGAAAAATTGGAATGGGGAAGGAATCAGGCTTCTTGGTGTCACTGCCTATGATGTCATCGAAAAAGAATCGGCCTTCAAGCAACTGGATATTTTCTCCTTTCAAGAGGATGCAGAAAAAGAACCCCTGTATGAAGCGATGGAACACTTGCAAAATAAGTACGGAGAAAATATTATTAAAAAGGGATTACCCTTGAAAAACCGTTCAATTGGAACAGACACTAGCTTCAGCAAAGATTTCTTTGAGCAATCCAGGAGGAATGATCCTTCTTTTGACAAAGAATAGCGTACAAGCTGTGTAAAGATATAGAGAAGGGAAAGATGAATCATGACAAAACAGCAGATTGGCGTTATCGGATTAGCCGTAATGGGCAAGAACCTTGCGTTTAATATTGAAAGCAGGGGATATTCAATTTCCGTATATAATCGCTCAGGATCAAAAACGGACGAAATGATGAAGGAAGCGGAAGGCAAAAACGTAACAGCCGCTTATACGCTTGAAGAATTCGTCAATTCCTTGGAAACACCACGCAAAATTTTATTGATGGTTAAAGCCGGAGCGGCAACGGATGCAACAATCGAGCAATTAAAACCGTTGCTTGATAAAGGTGATATCGTTATTGATGGAGGGAATACCTTCTTCAAGGACACTCAGCGCCGAAATGAGGAACTAAGCAAGCTTGGCATCCATTTCATCGGTACAGGCGTGTCAGGGGGCGAAGAAGGAGCTCTAACAGGTCCTTCCATCATGCCTGGAGGTCAAAAAGAAGCATATGAACTTGTTGCACCGATCTTGAAGGACATTTCAGCTAAGGTCGATGGTGATGCTTGCTGCACGTATATCGGACCGGATGGGGCAGGTCATTATGTGAAAATGGTACATAATGGTATTGAATACGGGGACATGCAATTGATTTCCGAATCTTATTTCCTTCTGAAAAATCTCCTTGGACTATCTGCTGAAGAATTCCATGAAGTCTTCTCTGAATGGAATGAAGGGGAACTTGATAGTTATTTGATTGAAATTACTGCTGATATTTTCAAAAAATATGATGAAGAAACCGGCAAGCCGATGGTCGATGTCATTTTAGATAAAGCTGGCCAAAAAGGTACAGGGAAATGGACAAGTCAAAGTGCGCTTGATCTTGGTGTTCCGCTTCCAATCATTACGGAATCCGTGTTTGCCCGGTTTATTTCAGCAATCAAGGACGAGCGTGTCGAAGCGAGTAAAATCCTCCGTGGTCCAAAAGCTGAATCATTTACAGGCGACAAAAAGGCTTTGATTGAAAGTATCCGAAAAGCACTTTATATGAGCAAAATCTGTTCATATGCACAAGGATTTGCACAAATGAAAGCAGCATCAGAAGAAAATGACTGGAACTTGCAATATGGGGAAATCGCGATGATTTTCCGTGGTGGATGTATCATTCGTGCACAATTCCTCCAAAAAATCAAGGAAGCGTACGATCGTGAAGCGAACTTGAACAACCTTCTACTAGATCCTTACTTCCAAGGGATCGTCGAAAGCTATCAAGGAGCTTTGCGTGAGGTAGTGTCAACGGCTGTGATGAACGGAATCCCGGTTCCTTGCTTGTCATCGGCACTTGCCTATTTCGACAGCTATCGTACAGAAACGCTGCCAGCTAACCTGATTCAAGCTCAGCGTGACTATTTTGGAGCCCATACTTACCAACGCATTGATAAAGAAGGAACGTTCCATACTGAATGGATGGAAAAATAAAAGTTCAAGCCGGCTTAAAAGGGGTTCCCTTTTAAACCGGCTTTTTTCTATCTCCGATGCTCTACAAGGTCAATGCCCCCTAATGCAACATGTGCCAAACCGAAACCAAAAACCGTATTAGCTACCATTTTGTATGAGCCCCGGGTCTGCTTCATTGCATAACCCGCAGCTGTCACGGCTGTGCCCAAGGCTGTTGGAATTAATCCTTCACGAATGTCCATCGTTTAATCCCTCCACATCGAAGTTAGCGATACTGTCACTAAGGGCCTTTTTTAGTGTAACCTCAAGGGCTTACCATTCTTTTTAGATAAGGGGAAAAATGGTGAGAATGAACTAGTTGTAAATAGTTCCAATTAATTTACCTTTTTTAGGGGAAATGTAGTATGATGTATGGCATTCATCCTTGCTTTTTTAGGTTTAAGCACCTGTGGAAAAAGGAATATAAACATTGAAAGAGATGGACGGACCGTAGGATACAGTAGGCAGAAAGAGAGAAAAGGAGCGGAGGACTTTATGTTCATCATCTGGTGGGCTGTAGCCATTTTTTTATTTTTCATTGCCTTAGAATCCGGTGTTTCATTTTGGATCAATTCGGAAAAAGAGGAAGGGATATCCAAGTCCAAGGAAATGTTTCATATTATCCGGAATAAATTGCTAAGGAAGAGTGTTTCATGAATGAAGGAGGGATGCAGATTCAAATCTGCATCCCTTTTTCATTTCATTCATTATTTTCGTTTTTCTTGACTTGCCACCAAATATGTCCATCTTCGGCAAGGAGTTCATCGGATGCAAGTGGACCTGTGGATCCCGCCTCATAGTTAGGGAAAGACTCGTCTTTAGTATTTTCCCATGCATTGGAAATCGTATCGACGAACTTCCATGAGAGGGCAACCTCGTCCCAGTGCGTAAAGTTTGTAGCATCCCCGCGCATGCTGTCAAACAATAATTTTTCATATGCCTCGGGAGAATTGATGTGTTCGATCCCTTTGTTCGAGACGGTCAGCTTCATTGGCTTTGTATTGGATGTCGTCCCTGATTTCTTAACATTTAAGTACAATGTGATACCTTCGTCAGGCTGGATATTGATGACGAGAAGATTCGGGTTCAGCGTTTCTTCCGTTTTATAATACAGATTCATGGGGATATCTTTGAATTGAACAACGATATTCGTTGATTTGACATCCATTCTCTTACCGGTACGGATATAAAAAGGAACACCGGCCCAACGGAAGTTATCAATCATCAATTTACCCGCAACATACGTCTCAGTGTTGGATTCGGGATTTACGTTATGTTCATTGCGGTAGGCCGGAAGTGTTTGTCCATCTATCGTTCCTTCACCATATTGGCCACGGACGAAGTATTGATTGACTTCGTCTACTTTCATTGGTCGAAGTGAACGCAATGCCCGCACTTTTTCGCTTCGAATCTCTTCTGTCGTCAAAGCGATCGGGGGTTCCATGGCAAGCAAGGCCACCATTTGCAGAAGATGGTTTTGGACCATATCCCTTAGGGCACCGCTGGTTTCATAATAACGTCCGCGTTCTTCAACGCCAAGTGTTTCGCTTGAAGTAACCTGGATGTTGGATATATATCTGTTATTCCAAAGCGGCTCGAATAGGGCATTGGAAAAACGGATGACCTCGATATTTTGGACCATTTCTTTACCTAAATAATGATCGATGCGGTAGATTTCATCTTCAGCGAATGCAGTCCGAATCTGCTCATTCAATTTTTGTGCTGTTTCGAAACTGTGTCCAAATGGCTTCTCGATGACCAGGCGCTTATATCCATCCGTGTCACTCAGGCCTTGAGCTTTAATCTGTTCGGCAATCGTTCCGAAAAACTCGGGTGCCATCGCCAAATAGAAGATCCTGTTTCCATCTAATTGATATTGACCGTCTAATTGTTCGGCAATGTCTTTTAATTGCAAGTACGATTCTGAACTTGAGACGTCATGGGAGTGATAATGGAAATGGGAAATGAATTCGTCGACCTTTTCTTCCGCATGTCCGAACGTGAGAATCGAGTCCTTGACACTTGTTTGGAACTCCTCGTTCGTCAATGGCCTCCTTGCCACTCCGACGACCGCGAACTTATTGATTTTCTCTTTTTGAAATAGTCGATATATGGAAGGAAACAATTTCCTTTTCGCTAAATCTCCGGTAGCACCAAAAATCATGATCAATGCTGTGGGTTTATTGTTTTCTGTCATGTTAAAACCTCAACTTTCCGTTAAATCTGTCTATAAAGTTGGAATTCCCGTATGTGTACCAATTTCTAATTTTACGTTTAGCTTTCCCTCAAAGCAATCAATTTGCGCATTTTTTCTCATATTTCATTAAAAGTTTAATTTGCTTTCGGTTTTAATGGGTCATAAATGAAAGAGCACCTTGGTTATGCTATAGTTAAGTCATAAAGTATTTGCAACGGAGGTAGTATCGTGGATTTCGTTTTATTGGGTACAGGCGCTGGCGTTCCGGCCAAAGCGCGTAATGTGACATCAATCGCCCTTCAATTATTGGAAGAACGAGGGACGGTTTGGTTATTCGATTGTGGGGAAGCGACACAGCATCAAATATTAAAAACGGCGGTCAAACCGCGAAAGGTTGAAAAGATCTTCATCACCCATTTACATGGTGACCACATCTTCGGACTGCCTGGTTTTTTAAGCAGCAGATCTTTTCAGGGCGGAGTCGATAAATTGACCGTATATGGTCCACATGGCATAGATTCATTTATTAAGACGAGCTTACAGGTGAGTGGAACTCATTTAAAATATCCCTTGGAAATAATCGAAATAGAAGAAGGCACAGTGTTTGAGGACGAACAATTCACAGTGACTGCCATGACGCTTGATCATGGCATTTACAGCATCGGTTATCGGATTGTGGAAAAAGATCGTCCGGGTAGCTTACTGATCGACCGGCTGCGGTCTGAAGGAGTGAAGCCGGGGCCTCTTTTTAAAGCATTGAAAAATGGACAAACGGTCTGTCTCGATGATGGCCGTGTATTAAATGGGAAGGACTATATCAGTGCTCCACAAAAAGGCCGGATCATCACGATTCTTGGTGATACAAGAATGTGCAGCAATGCGCTCATTCTTGCTGAATCGGCGGATTACCTTGTTCATGAAGCTACATTTTCAGCGGAAGAATCTGAAATGGCATCAGCTTATTATCATTCGACCACCATTCAGGCAGCAGAAACGGCTTTGAAAGCGGGAGCTAAGCATCTAATCCTTACGCATATCAGCTCACGGTATACTCCAGAGGATGCTGTGAGGCTAAAAGAGGAAAGCAAAGCGATCTTTGCAAATACGATCATGGGTGAAGATCTGATGGCAATTAAAGTTCCTTTGTATTCAGAGGAATCGGGCAGCTGAAATCAAAGCCAATGTTTGATATAATTAATCAATTGTTCATTGGATATTTAAAGGAGTGTAAATATGACTGACAAAAGTGACCTACATACTAAAGCAATGGATTTTCTCCTGAAAACAAGCCGGACTTTTTTCATTCCAATCAGCTATCTTCCAAAGGGATTGCAAGAGGCTGTTGGAGCTGCATACCTTTGCATGCGCGCCATCGATGAGATCGAGGACCACCCAGGTCTTCCTGCAGATATTAAGGTTTCCCTGTTACAGGTCCTTAGTGAGCTGCCGGATGCGAATTTCAAGGAAGAAGATCTTCAAAAGTTATTTGAACCATATAAGGATGATCTGCCCGAGGTGACCCTTTTTCTTTCGGACTGGGTTGAATTTTGTCCCCCTGGTGCAAAAGACAAAGTCTTGGAGTCAACAAAGGAAATGGCCGAAGGCATGGCAAAATGGGTTACTAAGGACTGGCAAATCCATAATGAAGAGGAACTCGATGATTACACTTATTATGTTGCAGGTTTAGTGGGGGTCATGCTCTCCGATATGTGGAACTGGTACGATGGAACCGAAACGGACCGTGAACTTGCCATCGCATTTGGTCGCGGACTCCAAACGGTCAATATCCTGCGTAACCGTGAGGAAGATGCAGAACGTGGTGTGAATTTTTATCCGGATGGCTGGGGTTTCGACGAGATGCTTGCCCATACGGAGCGTAATCTTGCATTAGCCGATGCGTACATTGGAGAGATTGAAACGAAAGAGATCACCCAATTCTGTAAAATACCCTTGGAATTGGCAAAAGCCACATTGAAAGCCTTAAAAGAAGGCAAAGAAAAAATTGATCGTGCTACAGTTACCGAAATTGTCAGCCAGGTTGTCGAACATTGATTTTTCAAAAAGCTGCTGTGAAAGATACCATACCTTTCACAGCAGCTTTTTTCATGTTTTACATTTAGAACTCAAAAAATTCTAAAAAGTTAAAAAATATATTGGAATAATTGGGACTAAACGATTATAATTTAGGACATAAAAGCGAAAAAAGCTGGCACCGTTAGTAAAACATTATTTTAAATAAGGAAAAAGCGGGGGGAAAATATGAAAAAGAAATTATATTCAACTGCAGCTATGACATTGGTCGCAGGTTTATTATTGGCTGGGTGTGGAAATGAAAAGGAAAAAGATGCGGCAAAGGATGAAAGCGGAAAGGATACATTAAACATTGGGGTAACACAAATCGTTCAGCATGATTCCCTGGATCAAGCATACGAAGGCTTCCAGGCGGCGTTGAAGGATAATGACATCAATGCGAAATATGATCTTCAAATTGCACAGGGTGACCAAAACAACAGTCAAACGATTGCCAATAACTTCGTTGGGGATAAAGTGGATCTGATATTTGCGAATTCGACTCCTAGTGCCCTAAGTGCTTTAAATGCGACCAAGGATATTCCGATCGTCTTTACATCGGTTACCGATCCTGTAGCGGGGGAGCTTGTCACTTCATTGGAAAAACCAGGCGGAAATGTGACGGGTACGACGGATTCCCATCCTGAAGCCATTGCAAAGTCAATGAAATTCCTAGCGGAAGAGCTTGGCGCCAAGACGATTGGAACGGTTTATAACACAGGGGAGCAAAATTCAGTCGTCCAAATAAAAAATGTGAAAGCGGAAGCGAAAAAAGCTGGATTGAAAGTCGTGGAAGCATCCGTCTCGACTTCAGCGGATGTTAAGCAAGCAACGGAATCATTAATCGGAAAAGCGGATGCTTTCTATATCATTACTGATAATACGGTTGTCTCGGCACTGGAATCGGTCATTTCCGTGGCGAAAGATCAAGATATCCCATTGTTTGTCGGCGAGCTTGATTCCGTGAATGCGGGCGGTTTTGCAGCATATGGCTTCAGTTACTATGATATTGGTTATGAAGCGGGGCAAAAAGCGGTTGAAATCCTGAAGGATGGTAAAAAACCTGGAGATATCCCGGTTCAATATCCACAAAAACTGAAATTGGTCATCAATGAAAAAGCAGCAAAAGATATGGGTGTTGAAATAAAAGAAGAATGGAAAGCAGATGCTGAGTTTGTAAAATAAACTCTGCTTTTGTTCGGGGAAGGAAGAAAAAAATGTTCTCAGCCTTATTCAACTCTTTTGAGTCGGGAATGATTTATGCGATCATGGCACTTGGTGTCTATTTAACATTCAGGATTCTCGACTTCCCGGATATGACAGTGGAAGGCAGTTTTGTGACAGGGGCCTCTGTTGCCGCGATTATGATCGTTAACGGTTACTCGCCGATCGTTGCCACGTTGAGTGCCATGGTGGCAGGGTTCATCGCTGGGACGATAACGGGGTTCCTGCATACGAAAGGGAAGATCAATCCTCTCTTGGCAGGTATCTTAATGATGATTGCGCTTTACTCGATAAATTTGAGGATCATGGGTGCATCAAACATTCCGTTGCTTTCCCAAACAACCATTATCACGAATATCCAGGATGCCTGGGCTGGCACCGGGCTGGACAATTTGTTGAATGGTCTTTTATCATTCGTGGGTCTCGGTGACAGCCTGCCAAAAACATGGGCCATATTAATCGTTATGCTTATTGTGGCTGTAGTCATCCAAGCAGGAATGTCAGCTTTTTTAAAAACGGAAATTGGTCTAGCCTTACGGGCGACTGGTGATAATGAAGCCATGGTCAAGAGTTTTTCCGCCCATACCGGCAACATGAAGATTCTCGGACTAGCAATCGGAAATGCACTTGTTGCTTTTTCGGGATCCTTGGTTGCCCAATATAACGGTTTTAGCGATATAGGCATGGGGATTGGAATCATTGTCATCGGATTGGCATCCGTCATAATCGGTGAGGCTCTATTTGGTGCAAAAACGATTGCACGTGCGACGCTTGCGGTCATTGGAGGGGCGATCATTTACCGAATCGTCGTAACCTTGGCACTTCGCGTTGAATTCCTTGAAACAGGGGATGTTAAATTAATTACGGCACTTATTGTGGTCGGGGCACTTGTCATTCCAAAAATTTCCGATAAACAAAAGGAAAAAAACCGGAAGAAAAGGCGGCTTAAAGAAATACAGATGCGTCATGATGGCACTTTACCGAAAGGGAGGGAAGAATATGCTTCGGTTAAATCAGATTTATAAAGTGTTCAATGAGGGAACACCAGATGAAAAGCTAGCTCTTGGAAATCTGGAATTACAGATGACAAAAGGCGAATTTGTAACAGTCATCGGAAGTAATGGAGCAGGTAAATCGACTTTGATGAATATGATTTCCGGTAAGATTCTCCCTGATGCCGGTGAAGTCATCATCGATGGTGAAAACGTATCGGCCATTGAAGAACATGCCCGTGCAAAAATGATTGGACGCGTTTTTCAGGATCCCATGCTGGGTACGGCACCGCATATGACGATTGAAGAAAATATGGCAATTGCCTATGGCAGAACCAATAGAAGAGGTTTAGGCTTTGGGGTGACAAAGAAACGGAAAGAACTTTTTAAAGATTGTTTGGGCACCCTTCATTTAGGCTTGGAAAACCGGATGACTGCAAAAGTGGGATTATTGTCAGGGGGGGAGCGTCAGGCACTATCATTGCTGATGGCGACCTTCACCGATCCTAAAATCCTGCTTCTTGATGAACATACTGCAGCGCTTGATCCTTCGCGGGCAGAGCTTGTTACAAACCTGACGAAGGAAATCGTCGAAAAGAACCAATTAACGACGTTGATGGTGACTCATAATATGCAGCAGGCAATCGATCTTGGAAATTCCCTGATCATGATGGATAAGGGTCAGATCATTTTTGAAGCCAGAGGCGCTGAAAAGCAGAAGTTAACTGTCGAAAAACTGCTTAACGAATTCCAACGCATCAAAGGCGAAAAAATGATCAATGACCGTGCAGTGTTGATTTAAGATGATGAAAAAGGCCCGACCCAGGTGAGATTTGGGTCAGGGCCTTTTGTTTTGGGGTAATTAATAAATATCAGGTCCTATTACTGAAGAAATGCTTTGCATAACTAAAATGGTTATCGCGGGGTGCTCATGAACGATCTTGATAAAAGATGTCAATCGCTGTCGGCTGTGCTCCATGATGAACTATCGTTCTTTCTGTTTCCAAAAATCATTTTTATGAATGGCCTTTTTTTCGTCTTTTTAGTGGCAGCAGCTTCTTCAGCCGCGAGGTAATAATCAAAGTGCTGACCCGTTGGTGTTTCTAACGCTTCGATACGGGCTTCGAGTTTCTTAACGAGTTTGTGCATTTCTTCCATTTCACTTCTGTGCTGTAAAAGCTGATAGGATACAACATCGTCCGCTTTTGTTTTCAGGCCATTTTCAAGCCTGATGACCCGTTCAAGCAGTTGATCATGTTCTTTATTCGGTTCGGAGTGTTTCTGGATGGTTGCTTTTCTAATCTTATTCTCTGAGATGCTGACTTTTTGGAGAATGATGCCCTCGTTCAGCTGATCTTGAACTTTTCTCAATAATGCAATGTCTTCATCCGAAAACTGGTAGTGGCCAAGCTGATTCCGTTCTACTTCCATGTTCAATTGGGTGACCCAGCGTTGAATCGTACTATGGGAAACATTCAGTAACCGGGCAACTGCACTTGTATTCATCGAGATTCCCCCTTTTGGTTTTGAATTCGATAAGTATGGGGGAATTCCTTTACAGATGACAAAACATGTATTCATTCGGCAAAGAAAGTGGAATTCCTACGTAATTTGCATGAGGAGCAATCCAAGGTGGAATCCCCTGTGAAGCTTTTTGCAAATTCTTTTAGAAGCATTTGTTATGGTGTGGATGATGCTCAATCAAGCTAAAAAGGGAAAAGTGATCCAGATGTCGAATTTACCCTTAAAACATGGAAGAAGGAGGGCTAGCATGAACAGGATCAACATTATAACTTTAGGTGTCAGGGATATTACTGAATCATTAAGGTTTTACCGGGACGGGTTGGGATTCCGTACATTGATTAAAGAGGACGATCCCGCAATCGTTTTTTTTAAATAAAGCCGGAACGAAGCTTGCTTTGTATCCTTTAGAGGAACTGGCAAAAGACATTAATGAGATAGAACCGCCTAAGAAAAATGGTTTCCCGGGTCTTACGCTCGCTTATAATGCTAAATCGATTGAAGAAGTGGATGAAGTGATCAACAAGGCTGAAAAGTCTGGGGGAATAATCGAGAAATCACCTCAGGATGTTTTTTGGGGAGGATACAGCGGATATTTTTCAGACCCTGATGGTTACTATTGGGAGGTTGCGTATTCGAAGGATTGGAGTTTCGATGAAAATGATATGCTGATTATAAAGTAACGCTCACTTCAGAAGGTTTACCCTTTATAAGATGTCTGGAACATAAAAAGGGCTGTTGCCTGGCCATGCCGTAGCAGTGCCAGGCAACAGCCGGTCATCATCTTACGGCTACTGCGAAACTACATATTTGGCTAGTTCTTTACTTATTTGATTGCCCATTCGCTTCGATTGCTCTGTCGCTTCTTGTACACAGGCAATGAATGCATCTTCCACTTGATGTGCTTGTAGTGCTTTCAGACCTGCTTCAGTCGTTCCGCCTGGTGAAGTTACTTCCTTTCTTAGTACGGCAGGCGTTTTAGGTGATTTCTGTAACATGTCGGCTGCGCCCATAAGTGTCTGAAGAATCAATTGCTTAGCGGTTTCGGAATCGAGACCTATTTTTTCTGCCGATTTTTCCAATGCCTCGACCAAGTAATAAATATAAGCAGGACCGCTGCCTGATAAGCCTGTTACCGCATCTAGCTGGGTTTCATCGACCACTGCCACCGTACCTACCGTTTCAAAAAGGGTAATCGCCGTTTGTAATTGCGAGTCTTTCGTATGACAGTTAGCCGCAAGGGCCGTTGCTGATTTTCCTACAGCTGCTGATGTATTAGGCATGGCACGGACGATCGAAAACCGCTTGTTGGCGATTCCTTCCAAGCTAGTTGTATGAACACCGGCAACAACGGAAATGAACTGCATTTCTTCACGGATGTATTCTTTTATTGATTGCATCGTTTCTAAAATATCTTTCGGTTTCACCGCCAGTACGACAAGGTCTGCATCCTGTACTAATAGCTGCAGCGATCTTGTTGCAGTAACACCATATTGGTCCTTTAAATAAACGAACCGATCATCATTTGATTTATTGGTTACAAAAATATTTTCTGGTTCAATTACCTGTTGGGTCACCAGCCCCGAAATGATTGCCTCTGCCATCGATCCAGCTCCGATAAACGCGATTTTTTTCATATTTCCCGCTCCTTTTTCTTTTAAATTTTCGGCCTTTTTTTGAAAAACAAAAAGACCCCTCATCCAATAAAGGACGAAAGGTCTAGCTTCCGTGGTACCACCTTTGTTCAACCTTTCCGTAATAAATAAACAGAAAAGCTGCACTTGAATCCTCTAACGCGGGAATTACGTCAGGTTTTCCTGAAGGCTCATAAGGTAGGTTCAATAATGAGGGGGCGATGAAGCCTTTCAGCACTTTCCGAGCTTCACTCTCTTTACGCCATCAATAATTTACTTGGCCTTAATCAAAGCCATGCCGTCTTTAATTACTTGTGATTATGAAGGATATATCAGTACTCTGTCAATGATAATATATGCATGGACGATAAAAAATAGACATGAATTATGTGAAAATAATGACAGTAATTAAAAATACATGTAAAATGGTAATTATACATGATAACTATACTTAGAATCCTGGTTAGCGTATAAAAAGATTTATATAAATATAATTATTCTAAGGTGGAAAAGATTATGGCGAATTGGAATGGAGATATTGCAAAAATTGCTTTGCCCACGCCGTTTGCAGTGGGTGATGTGAATGTTTATGTAGTTAAAGGGGATGCTTTAACGTTAATCGATACTGGAGTGAAAACAAAACGATCAAAGGAAGTCTTGACTAACGGGCTTGGGGATTTAGGTCTGAAACTGACTGATATCGAACAAATCATTTTAACACATCATCATCCCGACCATGCTGGTGCACTCGATTTCTTTGAAAAGGAAATCCCGGTTTATGGACACAAAAACAATCAGCGCTGGCTTACTATCAGTGATGATTTTCTTGAAACCCATAATCGTTTTTTCCTTGATTATGCCAAAAAGTTCGGAGTGGCAGAAGAGCTGAAAAATAAACTGATCCATAACCGAGACGAAATCGGTTTCCTTAGTGAACGGAAGCTGCATGGATATTTGGCTGAGGGAGATGAGCTTCCTGGTCTTCCAGGCTGGAAAGTGATCGAGACTCCGGGTCATGCGCAAAGCCATTTATCCTTTTACCGGGAAAGTGACGGGATCATGATCGCTGGCGATCACTTGCTTGCCAAGATTTCACCTAACCCATTAATGGAACCACCTTTACTTCCCGGAGGCATGAGGCCTCGTCCGTTACTGCAATATAATGCATCACTTCAGAAATTATTGGATTTTCCCATATCCACAGTTTACTCCGGACATGGATCTGAAGTGGAAGGAGATGCGGTTGCCGACTTGATTCAATATAGATTCGAGCGGCAGCATAACCGTGCCATGCAGGTGAAAGGCATGCTTCAAGATAAGCCTTTATCTGCCTTTGAAGTGTGTCAGCAGCTGTTTCCGAAAGTATACCTTCAGGAAGTGGGACTGACACTTTCGGAAACGGTCGGTCAGCTGGACTATTTAGAAGACTTGGGTGAAGTTCAAACAGAAATCCAATCAGGGGTCATTCTGTATTCAATCGCTTAATGTTCGTAAGGAGGCCGCTTTTTTTGAATAAGTTGCAAGGTAAAGTTATTGTTATTACCGGTGCTTCCGGAGGGATTGGCAAGGAAGTTGCCATTCAAAGTGCAAAACAGGGAGGACGTCTCGTCCTCTTGGCCAGAAGCATGGATAAATTACTTCTGTTAAAGAATGAACTGATCACCCAATATGGGATTGATGCATATGTCTATAAGCTTGACGTTGCAGACACTGATCAGGTGACAAATGTTTTTAATGACATCCATGAGCAAATAGGTGAAGTGGATGTGTTGGTCAACAATGCGGGTTTCGGCACGTTTAAAGAAGCGCAGGATACGGAATTAAATGAAACGAAAGCAATGTTTGCTGTCAACGTCATTGGGCTAATGGCCTGCACAAAGCTGGTTTTACCGTATATGAAGCAGAGAAAATCGGGGCATATCATCAATATCGCTTCACAGGCCGGTAAAATCGCCACTCCTAAATCAACATTGTACTCTTCTACCAAGTTCGCAGTTCTTGGCTATTCAAACGCACTTCGGCTCGAGCTGATGGAAGATCATGTTTTTGTGACCACCGTCAATCCTGGCCCTATAGAAACGAATTTCTTTAACATTGCGGATGAATCAGGTGCATACTTAAAGAACGTTGAAAAATTCATGCTTAAGCCTGGAGATGTCGCTGCTAAAATCGTAGCGGCGATGCTGACCAATAAGAGGGAAATCAATCTCCCTGGCTGGATGAATTTAGCTGGGAAATGGTATAACATGTTTCCGAAGATCACCGAAACATTAGGAAAAAAAGCATTTTTTAAAAAGTAGGCTAGACTTTCGATACCGGACAGGTCAAAGATGGTCTAATATTAGGTAAAGGGGAATGTCGATGACATTCCCCTTTCTTGAAATAACCGAAGTTTTCATTTGAATTGGTAACTATTTCATGGGGAATCCGTCTATTTCTATTAGGAGGGATTTTCATGAAGATGATTGTAAACCTTTATATATATATATTCGTCGCCTTTATTCTGGGTAGCTGTCAATCCCCCGATTGGAACATGGATGAACCCATTGATAAAGGGGAACAAGGTTTCATTACGGATCTTGACGATAAAAGGGTTTTGATTAAAGGGACGTACTATAAGGTGACCAATGATACATATATTCAAGATCAACATGGTAATGACCTCGATTATTCCGACCTGGAAATCGGGATGAAAGTGAAACCATGGCACCGGGGCGGGGTGAAGAAATCATTTCCTGGGAAAGCGGAAGCAAAAATGATTCTTGTTTTGACAGATGAAAACAGCTTAGCCGAACAAAGGGCGGTCACTGCTGCTCTCGATCATGTCAGCAAAGCGGAAAGCCAGCGATTCATGGTTCTCGAAGTCGTCCATTTACCCTCAGAGCATGTTTATAATATCGAAATGATGAATCGTTCCAACTTGGATTCTTCATTCATTGTGACAGTTGAGCATTTAACGGATGAAATCTTATATATAAAATAAAACAACCGGACTGATTCACTTCGAATTCTGTCCGGTTGTTTTATGGGATATCACTGGATTTTATAAAGTTTTTGCACCTAAATATTTTGGTTTCCAATAAGAATTATCCATATCCGTGATGGTTATTCCTTTAGAAGACGTAGCACTGATGAATTGACCATTTCCGATATAGATCCCAACATGGGATACTCCTGTTCTTCCAGAAGAAGTATCAAAGAATACAAGATCACCCTTAGCTGGTGAAGATACTTTTAAACCCGTATTGGAATAGAGCAAGGATGTTGTACGCGGTAAGGTAATCCCTTGTGATTTCTGGAATACGTAATAGACGAAGCCTGAGCAGTCAAATCCAGTTGGTGTTGTTCCGCCCCATTTGTAGGGTTTGCCTATTAAGGTTTTTGCATAGCTGATCAAGCTAGTATTATTGACATTATAAACACCAAGCGCATTAAATGTGTTGCGGCCGGCAATTCCGTCGGCAGTCAACCCTTTTGCTTTTTGGAATTTTTTCACTGCGGATACAGAATAGGTGCCGTAATATGTAGTCAGTGAACCTGAATATGTGAAATAACCTTTGGTTTTTAATAGTTGTTGTAGTTGTTTGACATCACTATGTGTCATTCCGGGTCTGAGGGTTTGGTCTCCAATATTGGCAAAGGCTTGCAGTGGGGTTAGCATCATGGCAGATGCAACAGCAGCTGAAGCGATCCATTTCTTCATAATTTTCATTTCCTCTCTATCTATCTTTCTATTATTTCTTAACAATATTATCCTACAATACCATTATGACAATTAGACATAATTTTCGTTACATTTTCATTACAAAAAATGAGCATTAAGACTGGATTTTAAATAGACGAAAGCCTGTTGAAAAGGGTGAGGGAATTTTAAAAAACTGAGTATATGGACCTATTGGGTATTATTCAAGCTACCAATTGATCTTTTTCAAAAAAACTATTTGGATACTGAGTTTAAATTTGGAATTTCACCCATTTTTAGTATCTATTATATTTTTCAAGGAAATTACAATAAAAAGTAGAAATTTGTATGAAAACTTCCATTGAATAAGAACGTATATTCGGTTAGAGTTATGAATATAATAAAGCGAACGTATATTCTTGTTAGGGTGAAGAAATGATGGATTATGGGACGATGCCGAAACAATCAATTATGTGTATCGATATGAAAAGTTTTTATGCAAGCTGTTCAGCGGTCATGCTTGGGCTGGACCCGCTTGATTGTTATCTGGCGGTGGTTGGTGATTTGAAGAGGACAGGGAGCATTGTGCTTGCGGCTTCTCCAAAGATGAAGAAGGAATTTGGCATCAAGACAGGTTCGCGGATGTTCGAGATTCCGAATGATCCGAGGATTGTCGTCGTTGAACCTAAAATGGCGACTTATTTAAGGGTCTCGACGGAAATCACCCGATTGTTCAACCGTTATGTGCCCAAAGAAGCGATTCACGTATATAGTGTGGACGAAAGTTTTGTGAAAGTCGATGGTGCCGCTTCTTTATGGGGAGATGCCCGCATGATAGCTGAAAAGATAAAAGATGAAATTGAACGGGAATTACAGCTCCCCTGTGCCATTGGAATTGGACCGAACATGCTTATGGCAAAACTTTGCCTTGATTTGGAAGCCAAACATAAAGGGATTGCGGAATGGAAGTATGAGGATGTACCAAGCAAACTTTGGCCGATTTCCCCGCTGCGTGAAATGTGGGGGATCGGCAGGCGCGTAGAAAAAACCCTTCATGGAATGGGCATATTTACGGTTGGGCAGCTTGCCAATTATGATCTTGAATTACTTGAAGCGAAGTTTGGAATTATGGGCAATCAGCTTTACCACCATGCCTGGGGAATAGATTTATCCGATATGGGGGCAGCGATCATCGAAGGGCAGGTCAGCTTCGGCAAAAGTCAAATCCTGCTGCGGGATTATAAGGAGGAACATGAGATAAAGCAGGTCATGCTGGAAATTTGCGAAGAAGTTGGAAGAAGGGCACGCACCCATCGTAAGGCAGGAAGGACGGTGAGCCTAGGCATTGGTTACAGCAAGGATGAGTTTGGCGGAGGTTTCCATCGTTCGCGTTCGATTAACGAGCCGATCAACATTACGCTGGAGTTATATAAAGTTTGCCTGGAGCTTTTTCATGAGAACTATAAGCAAAAAACGGTTCGAAGCATAGAGGTCAGACTCTCGAATATTGTAGATGATAACGAAATGCAGCTGACTTTATTTGATGCTTCGCGCTGGAAGAAGCGGGAATTGAGTTACACGGTTGATCGAATCCGCCACAAATATGGAGCCAAATCGTTATTGCGTGCAGTTTCGTATACAGAGGCAGGTACAGCCGTTTACCGAAGCAAGCTGCTTGGCGGGCATAAGGCGTAAGGTTGACTTTGAAAGGAGGAAAAAGAATGATTCGTGATCGCGGCCGTATCAAATGGACATCGATGATGTTGCCGGAACATGTGAAGATGCTGCGGGATTGGGTGGTGGAGGATGGCTATGAAACGAAGCGCATCCTGGATGAACAGCAACTGGAAGAAATGAATGCGGTGATGGGGGAAGCCATGGAGGAAAGAAAGGATGTCACGATTGCTCATTATGAAGGAAACCGGTATCAGCTGTTAATCGGCAGGATCCATTATTATAATGAGCTTACCCAAAAGCTTCATATCGTTGATCGGTTTGAGCAGGCTCACTATATCAGGCTTTCCGATATAGCGGATGTAAGGATAATGGAATGATGAGCGGAAGGGCTGTTCCCCAAGGGACAGCCTTTCATTTTCAAAACGGCATCGTGATGAAAGGAACGACGTGGCATAAGAGAATCGGCATTGGTTAGAACGGTCCATGAGGAAAGTGATTTTCGTGAGGGCTGATCTTGCAAAAGGAAGCAGGCAGTTTCGTTAACAGAAACGTTTTTATCGTTTATAATGGAGGAATGCAAAGACACCGGGAGGCAGCAATCATGTATATTGAATGGACGGAAACAGCGGCTGAGAAAGTAGCCGGTAAGGTACAGGGACAAGAAGGATATTTACAGTTGAAATATGATACTGATGGCTGTGGCTGCGTGGTAAGTGGTGTGACGGCGCTATGGTGGGTCAACGAACCTGAAGAAGGTACTGAAAAAGTGGAAACGAACGGAATCCCGCTATATGTTGAGAAATCAAAAATGATTTTTCTTGATGAAGTCATGAAAATAGACTTTGTTCCGGAAGCGAACAGCTTTCAATTAAAAAGTCCGAATCAAATCTTAAATCCGAGGATGAGCTTTTTTAATAAAATCTAACTAAAAGCAAAAGAGGGGATCTTGGATACCCTCTCTTTTCTTCTCAGACAAGTTTTAGAAACTGATCGATTTGATCTTCATATTCTTTTGGATTTTCATTATAAGCTTGAGCGTGGGCCCCTTTTTTAGCGATGTACAGCTGCTTTGGGCCCTCTTTTGCTGCATATAATTCCGCTGTCATGGAAGCGGGAATGAAACTGTCATTTTCACTATGGATGAAAAGCACGGGTTTTCGGATATTTTTCATATAATCGATTGGGGACACTTCATTGGTCCAATATCCGTCACGGAGTTTGATGAACGTACGCCCAAGCGGAAACACGGTCCAAGAAGGAAATGGGACTTCATGCTTGAGCTGGTGTTTGATCTGATCCTCGAAGTTTGAAAATGGACAGTCGGCAATATAAAAATCAGCGCCATCTTCAAGCATTCCGGCATATAAAAGCAGGGTTACGGCCCCCATGGATTCTCCATGAATGCCAATATGAAGGTCGGGACCTTTACGTCTTTTCAATTCATCGATTACGGCCTTCAGGTCGAATTTTTCATAATGTCCATAACTGCTCGTCTTGCCACCGGAATCCCCATGCCGGCGGTGGTCATAAATGATCGCATTGAAGCCCCGCTTAAGAAAAATGTTCATGTACTTGATCGAATTGACTTTGTTCTCCGTCACACCATGAGAAATGACCACCCACTTTTTGGTGTCATGCGGTTCGATAAACAAGCATTTCAAGGAATATCCTGATGGTGACGATACCCAAATTTCCGATTTAGGCAGATTATCAAAATCCTCCGTGATCAGGCGTTTAGCCATGATTTCACGATTCTGGATAAAATCATCTTCCTTCTTTTTCATGTACATGATCCGATTGGAAAAATAAATGCCGACGCCGATGATATACGATAGGATTCCAGCCAGTGTAAACCACCATTTCTTCATGAAAGGTCCTCCTCGGTTGATTTTCTTTATTTTACCATGAGGGAAAAGGGAAAACACTGTTTGAAAACCATGATGAGGAAAACGGCAGTCATGATATAATAATTTCATAAATGGCCAGGAGGTTTTAAGGATGAAAAAGAAACAGCCGCGAAAACAAAATCAAAGCAAAAACCAAGATAAAGATTCATCTTCATTGAAACTCGGTGATATGATCAATCAAGATATCATGTCCCAGCTTCGTCAAAAGCAAAAAGAACTTAATGAGGCTGAACAAGAGAAAAGGGCAGCGGAAGAAGAAAAAAAACGTGAAGAAAGAAAGCGGCGGGAGAAGAATAAATCATTCGAAGAACTATTGGGTGAAAGCAATCTGAACTGGAAGAACTATAAATGAAGAACAGGGAGCAGTTAAAGTTTTAAAAGGGCTGGCTCCCTTTTTCCGTTCAGGAAGATTTATTCCTTGCTGATATTCCTTTATTTTATAAAGTATAACGATTATATTAAAGATAAGTTCGATATGATTGCATATCGGATGGACTACTATTAGCTGGTGATATGATGCAAAGTAAAATAGAAAAAGTACTGGAAGACCAATTATGTTTCCTGCTTTATGCAAGTTCGCGGGAAATGACGAAGAAATATAAACCGCTGCTTGATAAACTTGAAGTGACATATCCTCAATATCTTGTTTTGCTTCTATTATGGGAACAGGATACACTTACAGTAAAAAAACTTGGGGAGCTCCTTGCCCTCGACTCAGGAACGCTTACCCCCATGTTGAAACGAATGGAGCAGAATGGCTTGATTGTCCGTGAACGTTCAACTGAAGATGAACGGTCTGTCATGATTAAGTTGACGGAAAAGGGACTTGGTTTACAGGAAGAGGCCTGTTTCATTCCCGATCGCATTTCGGCTATGTCGGGTGAGGATAAGAGGGTGGTTGAGGATTTAAAAGCTTCGCTGCTCCAACTATTGAAAACATTACAGCAATTTTAGTGAAGAAAAGACGCTTGGGAACCCCAAGCGTCTTTTTGTTGGATTAGTCTACATCTATTTCAAAGGCG
Source organism: Peribacillus sp. NPDC096448 (assembly GCF_044762675.1). Taxonomy (NCBI): domain Bacteria; kingdom Bacillati; phylum Bacillota; class Bacilli; order Caryophanales; family Bacillaceae; genus Peribacillus; species Peribacillus sp. NPDC096448. The sequence continues at coordinate 552,144 of NZ_JBIWEU010000001.1, forward strand.
ACATCCACATTGCCATTGATTGCTTTTGAATAAGGACACATTTGATGCGCTTTATGAACAAGGGTTTCGAATGTCTCCTTGTCGACCCCGGAGCCCTTCACAGCCAAAGTTACAGCCAAGCTATACTGATGCATCTCACCCATCAATAGACTGACGCTTGCGGTGACTTTGGAATCGAAAGAAACGCGTTCAATTTTACCAACTGATTGCAAAGCACTATCAAAACATGCAGCATAACCAGCTGCAAAAAGCTGTTCCGGATTAGATGCTTCAGGCATCTGTTTAGCCCTAGGCGTTCCAGGCATCGCAATATCAACCGTGAAGTTGCCGTCAGCAGAAATTGCCGTTCCTTCTCTGCCGCCATCAACTGTTACAGACGTTGTAAATAATGTTTTTGTCATCATTTTTTCTCCCTTATCTTTTTATTTTTAATTGTGCACAATTTAATTGTACAATATTAATTTTAGGATGTCCAATGAAATGTTTAAAACCGTTAAATTGGTTTTGAAAGGAATTAGAATGATCGGAACTTGAAATCGGTAAAGAAGAAGTATGGTGAAAAAAAGGTGGAACGGAAAAAGGCTGACTATCCCGTTGGTTAAACGGAGACAGTGCAGCCTAAAGGTTCGTCCTGACATATTTATTAATTACGGTGACTTTCATATTTATTCACTTTGGTCAACCGCTTCAGGATATCCAACTCGGTTTTGGACAGTGAAGGGCTGTTAGCCGCCTGGCAGTTATCACGGAGCTGCTGTACCGAGCTTGCTCCTGGAACAACGGTAGCGACGCTTTGATGGGACAATACATATTGAATTGCCGTTTCATTCAACTTCCTATCGGAAAGTTTGTCCTTTATTTGCGGAAGCAAATCTTTAAGTTCGTGATAGCTATAGTCAAGGTATCCATCCTCATTTGCTTTTTCAAGCATTTTTTCACTGAGCAGCCCTTTGGCAAGGGGGCCACGGGCGATCATGCTGATCTGTTTGCTGGCCAAAAGGGACAGCCACTCTTCTGGGCGGCGGTCAAGTAGATTAAATTGCATCATCACGGAATCAAGCTCAGACTTTTCAGTGAATTCCTTGATGACATTCGGACGAATCGAGGAAATTCCATAATATCGGATATAGCCTTCTTTTTTCAAATCTTCAAATGCTTCTACCGTTTCTTCGATATTGTCTGAAGTGGTGCCGCCATGTAACTGATAAAGATCAATATAATCAGTCCCCAATCGCTTTAAGCTATCTTTTACTGCCGTTTTAATATGAGCGCCAGATGGATCCCAGCTCCAGGAATCTTTATTTTCATTCCAGCGGTTTCCAACCTTGGTGGCTATGTATACCTTATCGCGGACCGATTTTAAATTCTTTCCGACGATTTCTTCATTCATACCGAAATCATATAAATCGGCAGTATCAAAATAATTGATTCCTTCATCTAAAGCGGCCTGTATGATTTCGGATGCCTGATTTTCAATAGTCCCCAATGACATGCATCCAAGCCCGATTTCAGAAACTAGCAAGTCAGAATTTCCTAGTCTGCGTTTTTTCATGTTATCCACTCCCTTTACATTCATTGTAAAGGAGAAATCCATTTCACTCAAAGAATTCACTTGATCCGTTTTAAAGGAGTGGTCGGCACCTGATCGTGTATGTCGGCAATCCAATCATTGACATAAACATATTGATTTTGTAATTGTTTTAGTTTTTGAAGGATTTCCCAGCTCTTTCCGGATAAAGTAACGCTTTTTTCCAATACGTAAACTTTCATTAAATCGCCCTCCATCTTTATTATGGTAAAATGTATGAGGAAACATGCTGCAATTAGAACAGAGGAGTGGTCAGGATGAAAAAATTTGAAGAAAAAACGCTGTCTTCGGAAAAAATCTTCACAGGAAAAGTAATCAGCCTGCAAGTGGATGATGTAGAGCTTCCTGATGGGAAAACGGGTAAACGTGAAATAATCAAGCATCCGGGAGCGGTTGCCATCATAGCTCTCACGTCAGAAAATAAGATCATCATGGTTGAACAGTACCGTAAAGCGCTGGAGAGAAGCTTGGTGGAAATTCCTGCAGGGAAGCTGGAAAAAGGCGAAGAACCGGTTCTGTCGGCTAAACGGGAACTGGAAGAGGAGACAGGTTATGATTGTGAAAAAATGGAGCACATCATATCCTTCTATACATCCCCAGGTTTCGCCGATGAATTGGTCCACATGTATGTGGCCCACAATTTGAAAAAGAAAGAAAATGCGGCACCACTGGATGAAGATGAATTTGTCGAGATGCTTGAACTCACGTTGGAGGAAGCCCAAACTTATATGGATGAAGGGAAGATCCAGGATGCCAAAACGGCATATGCAGTTCAGTATCTGCAGTTGAAAAAGGCGATGACATCATAAATGAAAGAGTATTACGCTGACCTGCATATCCATATAGGCAGAACGAGAAGCGGAAGGGCCGTGAAAATAACAGGTGCTAAAACGTTAACCTTCAGCAATGTGCTGCAAGTGGCAAGTGAAAGGAAGGGCCTTGATCTAATCGGGATAATCGATTGCCATTCTCCTGAAATTATCGAAGAGATCGAAGCGGGGATTCTGGATGGCGAAATCACGGAAAAGATTGAAGGCGGACTTCAATACAAGAATACAACCATCATTCCGGGCTCGGAGATTGAAATTTATGATCAGAATTGTAATGGACCGATCCATGCCCTCGCCTATTTTCCCACTTTAAAAGCGATGAAGGAATTCTCCTCATGGATGAGCGGACATGTTAAAAATATCACCTTGAGCTCCCAAAGGATTTATTACGATGGAAGAACGCTGCAAAAAATCGTGAAGTCCCTGGGCGGCCTGTTTATCCCGGCACATGTTTTCACCCCATTTAAAAGCTTATATGGAAAAGGGGTGCGATCCAGTCTGACAGAAGTATTCGATCCGAAGCTAATTGATGCCATCGAACTTGGTTTAAGTTCAGATACAGAAATGGTCAAGGATATCGAGGAGTTGGACTCCTATGTATTCGTAACAAATTCCGATGCGCATTCGCTTGGGAAAATCGCTCGTGAATATCAAAAAGTCCTGCTTGAAGAACCAAGTTTCAATGAGTTGGCAAAAGCCCTTAAAGAAACAGGGAATCGCAAGGTGACCGTTAATTATGGATTGAACCCCTTATTGGGAAAGTATCATCAAACCGTATGTTCAGGGTGTTTACATCAGGTATTGAGGGATAGTGAACAATGTCCTGAGTGTGGTAATAAATCCATTATTAAAGGAGTATCGTCCAGGATTGAAGAACTCTCCATTTCCGAGATGGACGGAAGAAACGGAAAGGAAAGGCCGCCGTATATCCATCAAGTACCACTAGATTTCATACCGGGACTCGGACCTAAATCCATGGAAAAACTGCTGGTGGCATTTGGAACAGAGATGAATATCCTTCATGAAGTTACGCTTGAACAGCTAATGGAAATCGTTCCTGAAAAATTGGCGGTCTACATCGATTCTGCCAGAAAAGGGACGCTTTCTTTTGAAGTGGGGGGCGGAGGAAAGTACGGAAAGATCAAAAAGGAATTAACTGAAAAAAGTCCTGACAGATAAGATCTGTCGGGACTTTTTTTAATTTGTAGTTTTTGCATAAATGGAGGTGTCCCGCACTTTCTTTCCGTCTGCACTGAGGCAGTCATTACGCAAAATTCCTTCAAGGGTAAATCCCAGCTTCTCGGGAATCCGTTTGCTGGCAATATTATTAGGATCACAGCGAATTTCGACCCGTTTTGCGCCGTAATGGTAAAAGGCGAATTTGGTTAACTTTTCCACGGTCTCCGTTATGTAGCCTAGTTTACTGAATCTCGTATCAATCCAATAGCCAATTTCAAATTTAGGTATATCCCAGTTAATTCGGTGCAGACCAGTGGAGCCGATGAATTGATCGTCTTCTTTCCTATAAATATGGAGTCTGATATCCTCTTTTAAAATGAAGTCCGCAAAGGCCTTAAGAACGTTCTGTTCAGAGGTTTCCAAAGAAACATCTTGATGGGCAAACGGCAGCCACTGTTGCAATTCAGGTTTAGAATGGACAATGGCTTCGTAAAGATCCAGGCCATCGCCAGGCTGACAAGGTCTTAGATATAATCGTGGGGTTTCAATTTTTTCGGGAAAATCCATTAATTTAGGTTTCATATCCTGCCTCCATCTCATTGGTATGGAAAATTATAACATGAATTGGGTTCAAGGTGTTCGGCTGATGGGGAAAGTTTTCTTAGCATAAATGAAAGAGTGAAAACATAGATTCTAGTAAGCGGAGTTGGGAGGATGAAAGATGAAAAAAAAATCTGTCGTACAAAATGCCGTAATGAAACATATTAACGAACATTCCTCATTATATGTCTTTATCACTGTGCTTTTTTTGATGGGTGTCATTTTTGGGGCAATATTGGTGAATAGCTTGAGCTTTACCCAAAAGGAAGACTTGTTCTATTATTTATCGCAATTTTTCGGACAAGTATCCAAAGGTGAATTTGCATCTTCGCATGATATGTTCAGCCAAAGTATTATGCATAATATAAAATATATAGGGGTCATCTGGATTCTCGGAATATCGGTCATCGGTTTGCCTGTCATCCTGGTTTTGTTATTTATAAAAGGGATGGTTGTTGGATTCACGGTAGGCTTTTTAGTCAATCAAATGGGATGGAGCGGGTTCTTATTATCGTTTGTCGCTATTCTGCCCCAAAATATTTTCATCGTCCCGATATTCATCGTAATAACCGTCCTTGCAGTCTCGTTATCAATGAAAATGATCAGCCGGATTTTCCTTAAGCAGGTTCGTGAACCGCTGAAGCCGATAATTTCACGGTATATTTTCTCATTGGTTTTGTCGGGGGTATTTTTGATTACGGCTGCTGCATTTGAAGCGTACCTATCCCCTTCTTTAATGAAAAAAGTCGTAAGTTTATTGGGTCATTGATGGAAATATACCGTTCCCGCAAATTTTTTTTATCTTTAACAAGAAATCTATTTTGACAGTTTTCCCTCTTTTGATATAATGGATAAGATAGCGGCGCGGGAGGGAATATTAGGTATGGAAATAGAAAACAGAATTGATAGGATAAAAAAGCAGTTACACTCGTCCAGCTACAAATTAACGCCTCAGCGAGAAGCGACCGTCCGCGTTTTACTTGAGCATGAAGAGGATCATTTAAGCGCAGAAGACGTTTACCTCCTTGTCAAAGAAAAGTCGCCGGAAATTGGATTGGCAACAGTTTACCGTACGCTAGAGTTGCTGACTGAATTGAAGATAGTAGATAAAATTAACTTTGGAGACGGGGTTTCCCGTTATGATTTAAGACAAGAAGGAGCTGCGCATTTCCATCATCATCTTGTTTGTGTGGAATGTGGTGCGGTAGATGAGATCCAGGAAGACTTACTTGAAGACGTAGAAGACATTGTGGAACGCGACTGGAACTTCAAGATAAAAGACCATAGATTAACCTTTCATGGCATTTGTCATCGATGTCATGACAAAGAAGAAAATTAGGGTGAATGAAGTCGGGCCTTTTCCATTTAATGGAGAAGGTTTTCTGCATTTTAAAAGCCTGTTTTCTCAAGTAAGAGCTGTTTTTGCTTTCTCCTTTCCGAAACACGTATAAATCTTGTCCTGTTGGGCATAGATTGATACAAAGGGTCGAATGGGAGGGGAAAGGATGAAAACATCATTATCGCTTATTTTGCACACGGCTAAAGTGATGATTCTCTTTGTTAGCTTCACTGTTCTTTTTTATATAGGAATGGTATGGTTGAATCAGGAATATCAAAATTATCATCGTTATGATGAACCGAAAGGCATGGCTGTAAAAGTATCGAAGGCTGTTGATACGGGTGATGATGCATGGCTTGAACGCCTAATGTTGTTTTATTTAAACGGGGAGTAATGAATATGGAGAATCAAATTAGGGATTTCATTCATTTTTTAACCATTGAAAAAGGACTTGCCAATAATACGCTCGTCTCGTATGAGCGTGACTTAAGATCATATTGGAGCTATCTGAAAAATGTTGAAACCATTGGGGATTGGAATGATTCACGGCGGGTGAACATCCTGCATTTTCTCGTGCATTTGAAGGATCAAGGGAAATCATCGAAGACGGTAGCGCGTCATATAGCTTCCATTCGGTCTTTTCATCAATTTCTTCTAAGGGAAAAAGTAACCGATCAAGATCCGTCCATACATATAGAAACGCCAAAACCGGAACGAAGCCTTCCAAAGGTATTAAGCATGGAAGAGGTTGAAGCACTATTGGAAGCCCCGAAGAAAATGGATGAATACGGATTACGCGATAAGGCAATGCTGGAACTGATGTATGCGACGGGTATGCGTGTCAGTGAGTTGATATCCATGGATGTGAGTGATGTCCATGCATCGATGGGTTTTGTCCGTTGTGTAGGGAAAGGAAATAAAGAGAGGATCATTCCGATTGGACAAACTGCATTGGGTGCGATTGAACATTATATGGAAAGTTCCAGGGGGAAAATGGCCAGTCCCAAGAACAGGACAGATTCGCTTTTTTTGAATCATCATGGAAACAGGCTGACAAGGCAGGGCTTTTGGAAGATTTTAAAAAAACTTGTAAAATCGGCACAAATTGAAAAAGAAATTACACCGCATACACTCAGACATTCTTTCGCGACACATCTATTGATGAATGGGGCTGATTTACGTGCCGTCCAAGAAATGCTCGGTCATGCGGATATATCGACAACTCAAATTTATACACATATTACGAACGTACGGATCAAGGATGTCTATTCAAAATTCCATCCGCGAGCTTAAAGGAATAGTAGAATGGTAGAAAGGTTGTGAATTTAACTGCGAGGCAGTTGAAGGAGCAGCCTTTTTTCTTTGTCGATTAGACTGATATAAGTGCTGCTGATGATTCTAACGCACATCTTTTGGCACTTTGTTTCATTCCGAAATATATTATTTGTCTCTATCATGGTAATCGTTTACAATGTAGAGAGGTCAGACTTCTGACGTTCTTGCGATTTCATTTAAAAGAAGAGTAACTGAGCAGAATAAGGGTATTATAGAAAGTATAAAAAGTGATTTACTATTTTAGGAGGAATGACTCATGAAAGGGAATTCAGCATTTAAACGAATATTTGTAATAGTTATGGATTCAGTTGGGATTGGCGAAGCACCTGATGCAGATTTATTCGGCGATAAAGGTGCGGATACACTCGGCCATATCGCAGAAAAAATGAATGGATTGAACATGCCGACCCTCGCAAAATTGGGTTTAGGCAATATTCGTGAAATCAAGGGAATTGATAAAGCTCAGCAACCTCTCGCATACTATACGAAAATGAAGGAAGCCTCTACAGGAAAAGATACGATGACTGGACATTGGGAAATCATGGGTTTGAATATATCGACTCCATTCCGTGTATTTCCAGATGGTTTCCCGGAATTATTAGTCAATGAACTCGAGGCGAAGATGGGTCGGGGAATTATTGGGAACGTCCCGGCAAGCGGCACGGAAATCATTGAGAGGCTTGGCGAGGAACATATGAAAACGGGTGCGCTGATTGTATATACATCGGCGGATTCCGTATTACAGATTGCTGCACATGAAGATATCGTCCCGATAGACGAATTATACAAGATTTGTGAAATTGCCCGTGAAGTGACAATGGCTGATGAGTTCAAGGTTGGACGCGTCATTGCCAGACCGTTCACAGGTGAACCGGGCAACTTCAAAAGAACGCCTAACCGTCATGATTATGCATTAAAGCCGTTTGACCGGACAGTAATGGATGAATTGAAAGATTCTGGTTATGATGTGCTTGCAATCGGGAAGATCTCGGATATCTTTGATGGGGAAGGTGTGACTGAATCATTAAGGACCGTATCCAATATGGATGGAATGGATAAATTAATCCAAACGGTAGAACAGGATTTCAAAGGGTTAAGTTTCCTTAATCTAGTCGACTTTGATGCTTTATACGGTCACCGCCGCGATCCAGAGGGATACGGAAAGGCATTGGAAGAATTCGATGCTCGGATGCCGGAAGTCCTTGAAAAACTGAAAGAGGATGATTTATTGATCATCACCGCAGACCACGGGAATGATCCGGTCCATGAAGGAACCGATCACACACGTGAATATGTACCATTATTAGTCTATTCCAAACGATTTACAGAAGGTGCCGAACTCCCGATAAGAGATACTTTTGCTGATATTGGGGCGACGGTCGCTGCTAATTTTGATGTGAAAATGCCTGCCTTCGGAAAAAATATATTGGGCGATCTAAATTTAGGGGAGAATAAATAAATGTTTAATAAAATAGAGACTGCTGCGTCATTCATAAAAAGTAAAATGGAAGGCTCTCCGGAGATAGGACTGATTCTTGGTTCCGGACTTGGAGTATTGGCGGATGAAATTGAAAATCCGATAACGATTCCTTACCACGAAATCCCGGAATTCCCGGTATCGACTGTTGAAGGACACGCTGGACAGCTTGTCATTGGACATTTAAGTGGCAAAAAAGTTGTAGCGATGCAAGGACGTTTCCATTTTTATGAGGGTTATTCCATGGAGAAGGTCACTTTTCCTGTCCGTGTAATGAAACTTCTTGGTGTTGAGACGTTAATCGTAACGAATGCTGCCGGAAGCGTTAATGAAAGCTATGAACCAGGTGACTTGATGCTCATTACGGATCATATTAATTTAATGGGGGCAAACCCATTGATTGGTCCTAATGAAGAGCGTTTTGGCCCTAGATTCCCTGATATGTCGGAAGCTTATAATAAAGACCTTAGGACGCAAGCCAAAAAAATAGCGGCTTCACTAGGATTGGATATTAAAGAAGGTGTCTATATCGGAAATACAGGACCGACCTATGAGACACCGGCAGAAGTGAAAATGGCAAGGATCCTTGGCGGGGATGCAGTTGGTATGTCGACAGTTCCGGAAGTGATCGTAGCAAGGCATAGCGGAATGAAGGTGCTCGGAATCTCATGCCTTACCAATATGGCCGCAGGCATTCTTGATCAGCCTTTGTCACATGAAGAGGTAATTGAAACGACTGAAAAAGTGAAAAGCAGTTTTCTTGAATTTGTTAAGCAAATCGTTAAAGACATATAAAACGAACCAAAAAAATACAAGTACACCTAAAGAGAAGCGGTGTCTTCAAAAAGCGGGGATTCTAATATGAGAATGGTAGATTTAATCGAGAAAAAGCGTGATGGAAAGGCTCTTACTACAGAAGAAATACAGTTCATCATCAAAGGGTTTACCGATGGATCCATTCCGGATTACCAAATGAGCGCTTGGTCAATGGCTGTTTATTTCAAAGGCATGAATGAGCAGGAACGTGCTGATCTAACCATGGCAATGGTCGAATCAGGAGATCAAATTGATTTATCGATGGTTGAAGGAATCAAGGTCGATAAACATTCAACAGGCGGTGTTGGTGATACCACAACTCTAGTGCTTGGGCCATTGGTTGCTGCTGTAGGTGTTCCAGTGGCAAAGATGTCAGGACGCGGTCTTGGCCATACAGGCGGAACGATCGATAAGTTGGAGTCTGTAAAAGGATTTCATGTCGAAATAGAAAATGACGAGTTCATCCGACTTGTAAATAAAAATAAGATAGCTGTCATTGGGCAAAGTGGTAACCTGACTCCGGCCGACAAAAAGTTATATGCATTGCGCGATGTTACGGGTACCGTTAACAGTATCGGTTTGATTGCTGGCTCGATCATGAGTAAGAAAATCGCCGCGGGTGCTGATGCAATCGTACTTGATGTTAAAACGGGAGCGGGCGCTTTCATGAAAACTCTCGAAGATTCCGAAGAGTTGGCGCATGCAATGGTTAGCATTGGTAACAATGTGGGACGAAACACGATGGCTGTCATTTCCGATATGAGCCAACCGTTGGGTTACGCAATCGGAAATGCTTTAGAAGTGAAGGAAGCCATCGATACGCTTAAAGGAGAGGGACCGGAAGATTTAACAGAACTTTCTTTAACACTAGGAAGCCATATGGTATACCTTGCCAAAAAGGCAAACTCGCTGGAAGAAGCAAGAACCTTGCTGGAAAATGCGATCAAGGATGGTTCTGCACTTAACTCATTCAAGATTTTCCTGGAAGCGCAAGGAGGCGATGGTTCGGTTGTAGATCAGCCGGAAAAACTACCGCAGGCTGCTCATACATTCGAGCTGGAAGCGAAAGAGGACGGATATGTATCGGAAATCATCGCTGATGAAGTAGGAACGGCAGCCATGCTTTTAGGAGCCGGGCGGGCGACAAAAGAATCAGAGATTGATTTGGCAGTCGGACTGGTACTTCGTAAAAAAATCGGGGAAACCGTGGCAAAAGGTGAATCACTTGTGACGATTTACAGCAATTTCGAAGATGTTTCAAAGGTAAAAGAAAAATTGTATGAAAGCATTACGATTTCAAAAGAGAAAGTAGAAAAACCTACATTGATCTATAAAGAGATCATGGAATAAACATTATCCAAAAAAGGCCGCACTTTTGAGCGGCCTTTTTACGTTTATCCCATTGGATTTTTAAAAGGGGATGCCCATGCGCATCCCCTTTTAATTTGGTTCACTTTGTTACCCTATATCCAGTATATGTTCAAAATTCATCTTTATTTGTATAAAAATGGGTTTAATGGAAAAAATAAAAAATATAAAGATTGGAGGGTATGGAGATGAAGCGGATTCTTTCTGTATTTTTAACCGTTTTGGTAGCATTGGGTTTTAACATCCCGCATACAAAAGCAGCTGAAGAAAAAGGAGTCGAATTGGCGGCAAATGCTAAATCCGCTATTTTGATTGAACGGGATACAGGTACTGTTCTCTATGATAAAAATGCAGACGATCGTCTTTCACCGGCAAGCATGACGAAAATCATGACGATGCTGCTGATAATGGAAGCGATCGATAAAGGCGAACTTAGCATGAAGGAGAAAATCAGGACTAGTGAGTATGCAGCGTCGATGGGCGGTTCCCAGATCTTCCTCGAGCCAGGTGAAGAAATGACCACAGAACAAATGCTTAAGGGCATCTCGATTGGTTCGGCGAATGATGCATCGGTGGCGATGGCTGAACGTTTAGCTGGATCGGAAGAAGAGTTTGTCAGGAAAATGAACAAAAAGGCGAAAGACCTCGGGTTGAAAAATACAAAGTTCCAAAACGCAACGGGACTTCCTGTTAAAGATCATTACAGTTCGGCACATGATATGTCGATCATGGCGAAGGAATTATTGAAATACGATACGATTACAAGGTTCACGGGTACATATGAAGATTATCTCCGTGAAAATACCGAAAAGAAATTCTGGCTAGTCAACACAAATAGATTAGTGAAATTTTATCCTGGGGTCGATGGACTGAAGACAGGATTCACAAATGAAGCGAAATATTGTTTGACAGCGACTGCTAAAAAAGGGAATATGCGTGTCATTGCCGTCGTTTTCGGAGCCGTTTCTCCAAAGGAACGAAACGCTCAGGTCACCAAGATGTTAGATTATGCATTTTCACAATACATCACATACCCTATTTATAAACGCGGTGAGGTGTTAGGTGAAGCCAAGGTAAGTAAAGGACAAAAGAAATCCGTGGTGGGCGTCACAAGTGAACCTATTTCAGTTTTGACAGCCAAAAACGGAACGGCAAAGGATTTTACAAAAAAAATCACGCTTGATAAAGATTTGGATGCCCCGATTAAAAAAGGTGATGAGATTGGTACGCTTGAATTGAAGAAAAACGGTAAGGTGTATGTCGAATCTCCGATTGTTGCGAAGGAAACTGTTGATAATGCCAGCTGGTGGCAATTGTATAAACGGGCTTTCGGCATGTTTACCCAGGCGAAATAGAATAAATTGTCGCATTGCCTGTTAATCGTACTAATTTAGGCGAAACTCCACTAGTTTTGCTAGTAAGGAGGAATCGGCAGGTGAAAAAGAGAACTTGACTCTTTATAAGACAGTGAAGGAGGCTGTATATAATGAGTCTTACGATTAATATGGAGGCGAAAAACCGCGTATTGTGCATTCGTCTCAAAGGTGATTTAGATCATCATACAGCAGAAAAATTGAAAAATCAGGCAGAGGCAGCCATTCAAAAGCATAATATCAAGCATATCATCCTTAACATGGAAGAATTGGATTTTATGGACAGTTCAGGGCTCGGAGTTATTTTGGGTCGTTATAAGCAGGTAAACAAAAAGCAAGGTGAAATGGTGGTCTGTGCAATTTCTCCAGCAGTAAAGCGGTTATTTGAGATGTCAGGGTTGTTTAAAATTGTTAAAATGGAACTATCCGAAAAAAACGCTTTGCAAAGACTGGGGGTTGCCTAATATGAAAAATAAAATGGAAACGAAATTTTCTGCACTTAGCCAAAATGAATCTTTTGCCAGGGTAACTGTTGCGGCATTCATTGCCCAATTGGACCCGACGATGGATGAATTGACAGAGATCAAGACCGTCGTGTCAGAAGCCGTTACGAATTCGATTATCCATGGATATGAGAGTGATCCTGAAGGTTGGGTCTACATTTCAGTGGTCATCGAAGGCGATACTGTGGAATTGACCATCCGGGATGAAGGACTGGGCATTGAAGACGTCGAGGAGGCTAAACAGCCGTTATTTACGACAAAACCCGAACTTGAACGTTCCGGTATGGGATTCACCATCATGGAAAACTTCATGGATGAAATCAATATAATTTCCCATAAGGGCGAAGGCACGATCATTCGATTAAAAAAGCACTTAACTACAAGCAGAGCTTTGTGCAATTAAGGGAGACTTGCATATGGATGTGGAGGTTAAAAACGAGAAGAGCAAGAAAGGCCAGCCCCATTTAAAAGATGAGGAATTGCGGAGTTTAATCCAACGCAGCCAGAGCGGTGACCAAGATGCAAGGAATTTGATTGTCAATAGCAATCTGAGGCTTGTATGGTCAGTAGTGCAAAGATTCCTCAATCGAGGTTACGAACCGGATGACCTTTATCAAATAGGCTGCATAGGTCTGTTGAAGTCCGTGGATAAATTTGACTTATCATTTGAAGTGAAATTCTCAACGTATGCTGTGCCTATGATCATTGGTGAAATCCAACGTTTTATCCGTGATGACGGAACGGTTAAAGTAAGCCGGTCATTAAAGGAAATGGCGAATAAAATTCGCCGGGCCAAAGAGGAACTTTCAAAGACGTATGGCCGTGTTCCGACTGTCAATGAATTGGCGGAACATCTAGAGCTGTCGCCAGAGGAAATCATCATGGCCCAAGAAGCTAGCAGGAGCCCTTCATCCATCCATGAAACGGTTTATGAAAATGATGGAGATCCGATTACCCTTCTTGACCAGATTGCCGACCATAATGAAACATCCTGGTTCGATCAAATCGCTTTGAAAGAAGCCATACATGAATTGAATGAACGTGAAAGGCTGATTGTTTTCCTGAGGTATTATAAAGATCAGACGCAATCGGAAGTGGCGGCAAGGCTTGGTATTTCCCAAGTTCAGGTGTCAAGGCTGGAAAAGAAGATTCTTCAGCAAATGAAAAACCACATGAATCAGTGATTCATGTGGTTTTTTTATTGCGCTGAAAATAAATATTGATTTTAGGAAAAAGTAAAAGTGACTTAAGATGAAAATATGGATGGGGTCGAATTTTTAGTTGAATTTAGGAATAAAAACGAATATTATAGTAAAGGTCGCGTTTCTCATTCGTTTTTTATCTTTCTTTCAATGAATAATGATCAGGAAAAACGTCGATGCAGTACAATATTAGGACACCTTGTATTTTTGTGCAAACGGTTGTCGGTGATTCCTTTAGATCTGGAGGTCTAAAATATGTTTATGGAAAAGTTTTTCTCCCTGAAAGAAAATGGGACGGATGTCCGTACAGAAGTCATGGCGGGTGTTACGACATTTTTAACTATGGTTTATATCCTCATTGTGAATCCGGCTTTATTGTCTTCAATCGGAATTCCATTTGAACAAGTTTTCATGGCAACGGTCATATCAGCGGTGATTGGTACCCTTATCATGGGGCTCGTTGCAAAATACCCGATTGCGATAGCACCAGGGATGGGTTTGAATGCTTATTTTGCCAGCGTGGTGGGGGCACAGGGCCTTTCATACCAGACCGTATTCGGTACGGTTTTCATTGCTGGTTTGCTATTTCTATTAATTAGCGTGACTAGCTTGCGTAAAATGATAATTGATGCGATCCCTAACTCATTGAAATATGGCATCACATCCGGTATTGGTTTATTCATTGCGTTTATCGGATTGAAAAATGCTGGAATCGTAGTGCCTAATGAATCAACGATGGTGACGCTTGGCGATTTGCATCAGCCTGGAACCGTTTTAGCGTTAGCAGGCTTATTCATTACCTTGATTTTTATGGCCCGTAATATAAAAGGGGCAATTTTCATTGGTATGATCGTTACGGCAATCATTGGCTACTTTATCGGTTTGCTCAACTTCGATGGGGTCTTATCTGTACCACCAACACCGGTATTTTTCGATATCGATATCGCTGGGGTCTTCACGAATTCTTTATATTCAATCGTTTTCGCCTTTTTACTCGTGACGATTTTCGATACGACAGGTACCTTGATTGGCGTGACAGAACAGGCAGGACTAACGAAGGATGGGAAAATCCCTCGTGCCAAGAAAGCCTTTTTAGGTGATGCGATTGCGACTACAGTCGGCTCGATGTTTGGTACAAGCCCATCGACTGCCTATGTGGAATCAAGCACGGGAGTGGCTGCAGGCGGACGTACGGGATTAACCGCTACTGTCGTGGCAATCTTGTTTGCTGTATCGATTTTCTTTTCTCCATTGATATCGGCAATTTCTTCAGTTCAAGCAATCACAGCTCCCGTTTTGATCATCGTGGGATGTTTCATGATGGAAGGGCTGGCTAAAGTCAATTGGAAAATTTTCGATGAGGCATTTCCAGCATTTGCAATCATTTTAACGATGCCGCTTACTTCAAGTATATCTACAGGGATTGCAATTGGGTTCATCACATATCCCCTAATGAAGGTATTCAGTGGAAAAGGAAAATCAGTACACCCGCTCATTTATATTTTTGGATTGATATTTTTGGTTCAGCTGATTTTCTTCCCCACTCATTAATAGATGAATGTAAACCAAAAAGACATGCTGTCATTGCAGCGTGTCTTTTTTTGTTTTCAAATTAGTAATATTTGGACATGGTTCACTTCCTGCATTTTCAAACTGCTTCCAATCCATACTACTAGCATAAGGAAATAAAAGGTCGGGATGTGATGATAATGGCAGTTGTATATATCAGGATGAGGAACCGTGTACAAGCAAAGGGAAATCAAACGGTGAGGATAAAAGATATTGCAAGGATAATCGGGCCTGAAGAAGTGATTACCAAAATTGAAGAAATCATATTATTAACGGTCAAGAAGGAAGATAAGAATATTATTGTCATTGATTTGGCTCAAGTTATCATGGCCATCCGCAAGGTGGATCCGACTATTGAAGTGGAAACATTCGGCCCCTCCCAGACGATCATCGAAATCATTCTCTCGAAAAAGAAAATGTCATACCTGTCATTCGCCTTAGTTTGGTTTTTGTTATTTGTCGGCGGCGGGATGACGATCATGAATTTTCATGTGGATGTGAGCATGGGGGAAGTGCATCAAAAAATCTTTACTATAATAACGGGAAAAGTGGAAGATAAGCCGTTATTGATCCAAATCCCATATAGCTTCGGCCTTGGTATGGGCATGATTCTATTTTTTAATCATTTCTTTAAAAAACGCTTCAATGAGGAACCTAGTCCGCTCGAGGTTGAAATGTTCAACTATCAGCAGGATTTGGACCGTTATGTAATCATGAATGAAAATAAGGAAAACGTGCGCCACCTTGATGACCGGTAAAATCATCTTCGGAATCTTTGTCGGTTTAGCCGGGGGTTTTGCGACAGGTGCCGGTTTTGTAGCGTTTTTAACTGTACTTGGGGTGATTCCAAGACTGACTCAGCTGACAAAGACAATGAAAATGATTCATTACTACGAAGGAGCCATCATTGCCGGAGTTGTCGCAGGAACATGGTTAGGATTACAGGAAACGGAACTTTCCCTCCCGCATTTTCTATTAATTCCGATCGGTTTGGCTGACGGGATATTTAATGGGATGCTTGCTGCTGCCTTAACTGAAGTCCTGAATGTATTTCCGGTTCTTTCAAAACGAATCGGAATTCAAGAGAAGATCATTTATCTGTTAATGGCACTCGTATTGGGAAAAATAGCCGGATCATTATTCCAATGGATTTATTTTGTCGATTTATAAGTGTATGAGGTAACTATTCCTGATGATGAAAGGTAGGCCCAAGATGGTAACCAAACGAAAAGTGATATTGATTACGGATGGAGATGAGTATGCGAAACGGGCTGTCGAGCATGTAGCCAAGGAAATAGGGGGAAGATGTATCTCCATGTCCCAAGGTAATCCATCACGATATACGGGCTTGGAGTTAGTTGAATTAATAAAAAAGGCGAAGTATGATCCTGTATTGGTCATGTTTGATGATAGCGGTTTTATCGGAGAAGGATCAGGCGAACAGGCAATGAAGGTAGTTGCCGGACACCCTGATATTGATGTCCTTGGCGTGATAGCGGTCGCGTCAAAGACTAGAAGGGAAGAATGGACCAAGGTGGATATCTGTATTGACCGTGATGGTAATTTGACACCGAACGGGGTTGATAAATACGGCGCCGAGGAATTTGAACTGGGCAAGATAACAGGAGATACGGTGTATTGCATCGATCAATTACATGTTCCCATAGTAGTTGGGATAGGGGATATCGGAAAAATGTCCCATCAGGACGATTTTAAAAGAGGAGCACCGATAACGAAGCTAGCGGTGGAAATCATATTGGAAAGGAGTGGTCATGATGACTTCAGAAAAACCTCAAAACATGATGCCGATTCCGAGTAGGGTAGCGGAAGTTGACGCGTACATGGAAGAGAAAGTAGGTCTGGGCGTCAGCTTTGACTTAGGAGTAAGAAGGATAAAGGTCTTAAGAAAAGATGTGCATATTTACTATATAAACGGGCTGACGGATACAGAGTACATCATTGATATCCTCGATTCTCTTATTCATAACAAAAATGCCGATATCGTGTCTACTAAAGTTTTTGATGTAGTCAAAGACTTACTCGTACACCAATCCGTTCAGGAAATAAAGACGATGGATGAGCTTGTTGATCAGGTATTATCCGGTTTAATAGTCGTTGTTGTTGATGGTAAACCAATAGGACTGGTAGTGGATGTCAGGAGCTATCCCGGGAGACAGCCAGTAGAACCCGATACGGAAAAAGTCGTCCGTGGATCAAGGGATGGTTTTGTCGAGAATATCATCATTAACACAGCGATAACCAGACGAAGAATCCGGGATGAAAGATTACGTTTCGAAATGTTGCATGTAGGGGAACGATCGAAATCCGATATATCCATCGGCTACATTAAAGATATTGCCGATCCGGATTTGATAGAAATCGTTCGTAAGGAATTGAATAGTATTGAGGTTGATGGCATAACGATGTCTGATAAAACGATCGAAGAGTTCATCGTAAAGCAAAGGTATAACCCCTACCCGCTTGTCAGATACACGGAACGGGCTGATGTGGCGGCAACGCATTTGCTTGAGGGGCATGTCCTCATTTATGTGGATACTTCACCGAGTGTCATCATTACCCCGTCCACCCTTTTTCATCACATGCAACACGCTGAGGAGTATCGGCAGGCACCTGCCGTTGGGACCTTGGTGCGCTGGGTACGGTTTCTCGGGATTTTCGTTTCATTATTCTTGCTGCCGATTTGGTTATTGTTTTGTTTAGAGCCTTCCCTCCTGCCGGAAAAGTTCGAGTATATCGGGCCGAATGAAAAAACGCATATACCCATAGTGATCCAAATCTTCATTTCCGATATAGGTATAGAGTTTTTAAGGATGGCAGCCGTTCATACCCCGACCCCGCTTTCCACGGCAATGGGCTTGGTTGCGGCGGTTTTGATAGGACAAATAGCGATAGATGTTGGCCTATTTGTACCTGAAGTGGTTCTCTACGCTTCTGTAGCGACAATCGGTACATTTGTCACTCCGAGTTTAGAATTGGGGGTTGCGAATAAAATTTCCCGTTTAGTACTGATAGTGTTGGTCGCTTTATTTAAAGTGCCTGGCTTAGTTATAGGCATCACACTCTATTTGATCATGCTCACTAGTATAAAAACCTTAAATACACCTTATTTATGGCCGCTTCTCCCGTTTCAGCCGAAGGCCTTGTCACATATAATATTTAGAAGACCTTATCCAGGTTCTATAGAACGTCCGAGCATTGTACATCCCCAGGATTTATATAGGCAGCCGAGAAAATCTAAAGGTTGATGTTGTCGAAAAGTTGTGGTAATTTATTTTTATTCGGATAAAGCGATAAAGTTAGGCTTCACAAAGAGAAAAAGCTACCATGACTCTTTGGAGTTTAAACCAATCTGTCTTTCCCTTCGAACCACTAAGCAGTCATAGAGAACAATATTTACATGGGATAATTGATTCGGATGAGGCTTGTTCATATAGAGGACCTTTTACAGCAGGGTATCTTTATTTGAGGCTGCCTCATTTCTTATTAATATTTAGTTTTAAGTCAGGAAGGTGAGGCTATCATGCATTTGTACGGAACCGGTGGTGTCAATGAACGTGGACATCTGGAGATTGGCGGAGTGGACACGATCGAATTGATCGAACAATTTGGTACACCATTATATGTTTATGATGTAGAGCTAATTCGCGAACGGGCGAGAGGGTTCAAGAGAACTTTTGAGGAATTGGGGATTTCAGCACAAGTTGCTTACGCTAGTAAGGCCTTTTCTTCGATTGCCATGATCCAGTTGGCTGAGCAAGAGGGACTTTCCCTTGATGTTGTCTCAGCGGGAGAATTATATACGGCAATTAAGGCAAATTTCCCAACAGAACGGATTCACTTCCATGGAAATAACAAAAGTGAAGAAGAGCTACATATGGCTTTGGATTATGACATTGGCTGTATAGTAGTCGATAATTTTTCAGAGTTGACACTGTTGGAAGAAATTTGTACAAACCGTGAACAAAAGGTGAAGATCCTTCTCCGTGTAACACCAGGTATCGAAGCCCATACGCATGATTATATTTTGACAGGGCAAGAAGATTCGAAATTTGGTTTTGATCTTATTAACGGCCAGGCCGAAGCTGCCCTTCGACAAGCGCTTAAAAGTGAATTTCTGGAAGTGCTGGGATTGCACTGCCATATCGGTTCCCAGATCTTTCAAACGACCGGTTTCCTGCTGGCAGCCCAAAAAATTATCGGCAAGCTGAGTGATTGGCACGGTTCGGTAGGGTTTCAACCAAAGGTATTGAATCTCGGAGGGGGATTCGGGATTCGGTATACAGAAGAGGACGACCCGCTACCGGCGTCTCAATATGTTGAGGAGATCGTTAGGGAAGTGCAGAACCTGATTGCTGATTCTGATTTAGTGATGCCTGAAATCTGGATAGAACCTGGCCGTTCATTGGTCGGGGACGCTGGTGTGACACTGTACAAGGTCGGTTCTGAAAAGGAAGTTCCTAATGTCCGTAAATATATTGCCGTAGATGGGGGCATGAGTGATAATCTACGTCCCGCTCTTTACGAAGCGAAATATGATGCCATTCTTGCAAACCGGCCACTAGACCCTGTAGAAGAGACAGTGTCCATTGCAGGCAAATGCTGTGAAAGCGGAGATATGTTGATTTGGGATTTACCATTGCCAAAAGCCGGCCGCGGTGATGTCTTGGCGGTATTTTGTACAGGCGCATATGGATATTCCATGTCGAATAATTACAATCGGATTCCGAGACCGGCAGTCGTCTTTGCCGAAAATGGAGAAGCCCGGTTGGTCATCAAACGTGAGACTTACGAAGATCTTATCCATTTGGATTTGGCCCTTCATGAAGCCGCAGTCGTCAATAAAAAATAGAAAAAAGGATGGCATTGGCCATCCTTTTTTTATTTCATTCAGCTGAAAAGTGACTTGATCGCGTCTATTAAACTACTGAAAACTTCTTTCAATTTATCCAGAAA
Organism: Peribacillus sp. NPDC096448; assembly: GCF_044762675.1. Classification (NCBI taxonomy): domain Bacteria; kingdom Bacillati; phylum Bacillota; class Bacilli; order Caryophanales; family Bacillaceae; genus Peribacillus; species Peribacillus sp. NPDC096448. The sequence goes on from NZ_JBIWEU010000001.1 coordinate 572,297, forward strand.
TGATTGACCCTCTTCGGATTCAAGAAAATTGGAAAGTTTATCTTTAGCTGCAGTCAGCTGATCACCGACAGCGTTCCAATCAATATCCAATTCTTTTAGCTTATTGAATAAATCAATTAAACTTTGAACTTGATTTTCATTTAAGGCGATTCCAAGGTCTTTTGCTGAAGACTCGACAACATCGCGGACCTCTTCAGTATTGGCTGGTGGATTTGCAGCCATTTCCTCTTTGATTTTCGTAACAAGTGCAGAGGCTTCTTCTGTACCGATTTCGTCACCCAATTTTGCTGTTTTCACCATTTCTTCATTCGCTGCCTGTTTCACATCTTCAGGAATCTTCTTGTCGGCAGAGATTTCATAGGCTTTAATGACTCCTGTCAAAGCCGCTGTACCGGAAACGGGTATAGGTGCTGTGACATAGACGGTAGCATCCTTTACTCCGGCAGTAGCCAGTGCATTGATATACATTTCATCGGAAACCCAGTTAATGTTTTTCGATTCCAGTTTAAGTCCGGTACCTTTTTCCTCCAAAGTAATCGCAGAAGATGAAATCGCTTTTGTACCGATCAGACGGCTAGCGATATAGTCTCCTAAGTATTCATGTTCCTCCGCATTTGTAACCGTTAAAACCTCAACATCATTTGGCGCTTTCATTTCTGATAAAATCATATTTTTTTGTTCATTTGTCAAATTCTCACCAAGTGTGACGATCATTTCACCAACAGCTGCATCTGCAAAAGCCTTATATGGCAATAATAGACATAATAAAATGGTTACAATGACCCATTTATTCATTTTTTTCATGATAATCCTCCTTAACTTTTCCTGCTGAATTGGGAATCTTTCAATAAAAGGGCGGCACCTTTAAATCAGATTCATAGTATTTGACGAAACAAAGGATAAAAAAGATACATATTTTCCTGAAAAAAATTTATATAGCCAAGATAGCTACGTTCATTTTAACGAAGAAGTTGGGTGTATCTTTGTCTTTTATACTTAAAATGTCACTCTATGAACCTAGATCACTTTACCAATGTAGTAAAATCGAAGCAAGATTGCAAGGATATTTGTCAGATTGTGTTAAGTTATAGTAGAATGAATTCGTTATTTAAATATTTGGACCATTCATAAAGGGGTATGGGATGAGGAAAAGTAATAAGACTCTTTTACTTATGATGCTTATTATCGCTTTGATGTGGGGAATCGTATACTGGCTGTTTATCGCTTAGCACATAGCACATCGATAAATCAAGTGCTGAAAGTGATGTTGAAACGAACGAGGTTTTTATGTATGATGTAAATGTTATATGTGAGAATTATTATTCAAAGCAAATTAATTGGAAAACAGGAAGATAATAAAAACGTTATTTAGTAACGAGGGATATTATGTTGATTAAGTATAAGAAAAGTTATGAGAAGTTTGCCATGGGATTATTATCTTTCATGCCAAATGAAAAAGAGATAAAAACGCTTCGGAATACGATGAAGAATTATGAAACGGATGAAAACCTACAGCTGTTCTTATGGAAAGATGAAGAGATTACGGGCTTGATCGGGATAGAAGTCTCTTCAAACCACATTGAGATACAACATATATCTGTAAATCCATCCTTCCGGAAGCAAGGTATCGGTAAAACGATGGTCAGGGCCATCAAGGAGCAATATCCTGACAAAGAATTAAAAGCAAATGAGTTTACGGAAAGCTTTCTTGATAAGTGTGAAGATTTCTGAATATGAAAGCAAGAATGGAGGACCGCGCTTAAGGGCGGTCCTCCATTCTTGTTTTTCGAAGGTAAAGCTGTCGAGCCCTTTCTGAAATGACATCCGAACGGTCACGCATTAGGTGCTTATCAACTATCGATGTATTGGCCATGTCGCTAGCCGCACCCCATATGTACCCTTCTTGGAAACACATGTACTGGCATTTTTCGATCAAGCATTGATCCGCTATCGGAAGATTGATGCTTTTATATGGCTTTTGTGATAACATTCGCTCAAGGGTATCCTCGAGCAATTTGAACAGTCGTTCTGGATCGAGTCCCAACTTCAGGAGCTCGGCCTTTTTAAGATGGAGATTTGCCATGGCTTTAGACAGGGTCCTTGCAGCCCCTTTTTTGTTTCCCCTGCGATCATGATACAGGGCAACCGCAATTTGAATGAGCCCTACCCAATGAGAGTCACGCTCTTTTGGTGCGGTTTCCTTCCAATATTCTTCAAGGATTTCATGACATTCAAAGTAATCCCTGGAACCATGGAAATGGACAAGGAAAGAAAGGTATTCTTCCGCGTAAGTCAATAGGAGCACCCCTTTGGTTTGATGGAATCATCTAAAATAAGGCAAAAAGCCATTTTCTAATAGCTTAACATCCGCTATGTATACTCACTAAGTTTAGCATAGAATTTTTTCTTGGAAAATAAGGAAAGCTGATTGCAAGGCAATCAGCTTGATTCATCAGTCTTCCATTAACACCAAGAAGCACCGACGATAACTAATAAAATGAACAATACTACAATAAACGCGAATCCGCCGCCGTTTCCAAAACCACCTGCACCCATAATGAGTACCTCCTTTGTTCTGCTATTCTTACATTTCTAGGTTATGTTGGATTTCGGAATGTGATTGGGCAATGACCCATTTGACGGAAATCCCTAATAAAAACTTTTCTTTGGACAGTAAATTATTATTTGGATAAAGGGCGGCAATCCACTATACTTGATTAGTAAAAGAAATAGGTCTATATCGGCCAATTAGATTTAAATGAGGTAATTTAATGGGTTATAATATAAAAATTGACGCTTTCGAAGGTCCGATGGATTTACTCCTGCATTTGATCAATCGCCTGGAAATAGACATCTACGATATTCCGATGGCTGATATTACAGATCAATACCTAGGTTACATCCATACGATGCAGCATCTGGAATTGGATGTGGCCAGCGAATATCTGGTGATGGCTGCAACATTGCTTGCCATCAAGAGTAAAATGCTGCTTCCAAAGCATGAAGATGAACAAGTGATTGATGAAGATGGGGAAATATTTGAGGAAGATCCGCGGGATGAGCTTGTGGAAAAACTATTAGAATATAAAAAGTATAAAAATGCAGCCGAAGAATTTAAAGGGATGGAAGAAGAAAGAAGCTTGATGTTCACCAAACCCGCAAGTGATTTATCTGTTTATGTTAAAGAAGCGGAAAGTGATAAACAAGAGTTGAATATAAGTCTATACGATATGTTGGGGGCTTTGCAAAAACTGCTGCGAAGGCAAAAAATTCAAAAGCCGCTTTACACGAAAGTAACGAAACAAGAGATATCGATAGAGAAACGAATGGATGAAATCATGATTGAGTTACAATCAATTAAAGGGAAGAAAAGTTTTTTTGAACTGTTTTCGCTCCCGGTTAAAGAGCATATCGTCATCACTTTCATGGCGGTACTGGAGCTGATGAAACTTAATGAAATCATCGTTGAACAGGAAGATAACTTTTCGGAAATCATGATTGCTGCTAAGGAAGGTGTAGAACCAGTTGGAAGTTATTAATTGGAAAGGGATTCTAGAGGCATTATTGTTTGCTGCCGGAGATGAAGGGCTCTCCGTCAAACAAATTGCCTCTGTCCTGGAAATTACGGAATATCAAGCAACGGACATCGTTGAAAGTTTGAAGGAAGAATATATATCTGATGTACGCGGGATTCAGGTGGTCGAAATAGCTGGTGTTTATCAAATGACGACAAAGAAAGAGCACTCGGATTACTTGAAAAGATTAGTCGAAACATCAAACACTCAAGGCTTGTCCCAGGCGGCATTGGAAACACTCGCAATCATTGCCTATAAACAGCCGATTACTAGAGCTGAAATTGATGAAATACGCGGAGTGAAAACCGAACGCCCCATTCATACACTTGTCACTAAAGTCTTAATTAAAGAAGTCGGACGTGCTGAAGGCTCGGGCCGGGCTTATTTATATGGGACAACAAAAGAGTTTTTGGATTACTTCGGCCTGAATTCCATAGATGAATTACCGCCCCTCGCCGATAATTCGGATGATAGCTTTGAAAGCGGTGAAGCCGATCTGTTTTTTGAAAAATTTCAACAAACAATCGAATAACATTTTTCTTTGAATTGTGATAATATAGAAAAAAATGAATGCGGGGGGATTGCGGGTGCGAATTGTAGCATGCAATGGATTTGGGCTTGAAAAGGAAAAGTCGAATTCACCTGAGGACTTCTTTAATCGATCCGTTATACAATACATAAAGGATGGAGAAGAAAAGACGCTGAATGTACTGTATCTCCGCTATTTTGATGAGATGGTCTCTCGTTGGACCCCATATCCCGCCAATCCCATATTCAAAAGCCCTAACAGAGATATTTATATGGCTGATATCATTGCCATGGTCTGTCTACTCAAAGACCCGAGCCTGGTTAACCGAAAACGAATATATATAAATGCAGAAAAAGAGCTGGCTGGTTATTTCGAAAATATAGATTTTGAAAAATTGGAGAAAGTGTTTATATCTATTGACCAAGCTAAACCATATGATATAGAATCACATGTTGACTATTATATTCAATCTTAATCAATTTGAGGAGGGTTCACGGTTGGGGAATACATTGGTAAAATCTCAGCTTGAAGATGTAAAGGGCTTTTTAGAAACGACAGTGGCTCAACTGGAAGAATTTATAAATGAGACGACCTATTCTAAGCTGCAAGAGGAAAAAAGCGGGGATGAAACCTATTATAAAGGGATCCTTTCCAGTTTAAGAAGAATGCTTGTAAGTTGTGAAGAGGGCTTGGAGGCTTGCCAAATCGTTCTGAAAAATGATGTTTTCAATAAAGCTGCAGCTGAAAAGACGCTTTATAGAGTTTATCATCAATGTATCGAAGAATACTTTTCCCCAAAATCAGATCGGTGGTTTGAGGACAGCAGATCTGCCTATACAGGAAAAAACTCGATTAAATTTCACCAAAGTGTACCTGACAGTATAATATCCATTCTGAAGGCCGTGGAAAGTGGATTCCAGACCATGCGTGAAGAATTGGAGTTTTATGAAACGGATTACCGGACGAAAATGTTGCAGTCAAGATAATGAAACAGCAAGGCTTAATAAGCCTTGCTGTTTTTTTAGCTATAAATGGAATCTCCGCTTAATCGAAACATAAAATACTTTGATGATTTATGTGCATAAAGGTTAAGAGGAGGTTGCAAGATGTCTGAGGTAAGAGACTATGCTAAAGAGGTAAGTGATTGGGTCGATGGAGTGATGGAATATCTTGAGGTGATCGACTTCACCGATTCGCCATTGCTGTCAAATATTGAACGGCTTTCCGAGTTGGCAAAGAATATGGATGAGGAAGAAATGGATTATGAGGATATGGTCCTGATTGAAGAAGAGATGGCTCGGGTCTACGAGGAAATTGAAGAACTCGCTAGGGAATTCAATATACAGGAAAGGCAATCAGTACCGATTGGGAAGCATACGCTACCGCCGTTACCTTATGCCTATGATGCGCTGGAACCGACGATTTCAAGGGAAATCATGTATCTGCACCATGATAAGCATCATCAAGCATATGTCGATGGTTTGAATAAAGCGGAATTGATGATGAAAAAAGCGAGAGAAACGAATGATTTTTCCTTGTTGAAACATTGGGAAAAGGAAGCTGCCTTTCATGGATCAGGCCATTATCTCCATACGCTGTTCTGGGAAGTGATGATTCCGGGAGGGGGCGGACAGCCAAGGGGCGATTTACTTAAACAGATTGAGAAGGATTTTGGAAGCTTTGCAGCTTTTAAAAGTCATTTTAGTGAGGCTGCTAAACAAGTAGAAGGTGTTGGCTGGGCGATTTTAGTCTGGGCCCCGCGTGCACGGCGGCTAGAAATACTTCAATCGGAATTGCACATGGTTTTGACCCAGTGGGATACGATCCCAATCCTTGTTCTTGATGTATGGGAACATGCTTATTACCTGCAATATAAAAATAATCGTGCTGCCTATGTGGACAAATGGTGGGACGTTGTAAACTGGCCGAAAACAGCCGTAAGATTCACCGAAGCGAAAAAGCTTATTTGGAAAAAGCAATAACTGATTAATTATAGAAATGTCTATGGAGAACCAATTACAAATATACGAGCCGTGAAGGTTCGTTTTTTTTTTTTTGCCTGAAATTTTGTAACACGAATTTTTCAGGGGGAATATGGAAAAGATGTGAAGGGAGACCCGCAGATTTTATTTTAAAGCGACTTATGATTCTCATTTGGATATTATTATTAGATTGAAAAGGAGAGGATATCATCTAACGAAATAATGAGTATGTGTCTTATTTGAATCCTTGAAATAACATTGAAACTGTGTTGAAAATGCTACTTTGAAGTATTATGGGTTTTTAATAATAATTAATTTATATTAATATAAAAACTGTGACCAATTTGTGAACTTAAAAATTATTAAGGTATATTTATTGACTAGTTTCTATTTAATAATTATTATAAACAGGAGCAGATAAAAAAATAGCTATTGGAGGAATTTATTATGTCATTGATCAATAAACAAGTTGAAGATTTTAAAGTACAAGCTTACCATGCAGGAGAATTCAAGGAAGTTACACTTGAAGATGTTAAAGGAAAATGGGCAGTATTCTTTTTCTACCCAGCTGACTTCTCTTTCGTATGTCCAACTGAATTAGCTGATCTTCAAGATAACTATGAAACATTCAAGGAAATTGGTTGTGAAGTTTACTCAGTTTCAACAGATACTCATTTCAGCCACAAAGGATGGGCTGATGCTACTGATACAATCGGTAAAATCCAATATCCAATGTTAGCTGACCCAGCTAACGTTTTATCCCGTCAATTCGGTGTATTGATTGAAGAAGATGGATTGGCTCTACGTGGAACTTTCATCGTAAATCCAGAAGGACAAATTAAAGCATACGAAATTAATGACTTAGGAATTGGCCGCAATGCTGAAGAACTTGTAAGAAAAGTTCAAGCTGCACAATTCGTAGCGGAACATGGGGATAAAGTTTGCCCTGCAAAATGGACTCCAGGTGAAGATACTCTTGAACCAAGCCTGGACCTAGTAGGTAAACTTTAATATTTATGGGATGGTCCATTTCTTCAATCAATGGACATAACCAGCTTTGATTACGATTACTGGTGGGACAATTCGTCCGACAAGATCCAATGACAAAAGGCACTTACCTAAAATAAGTGCCTTTTGTTTTTCAAAATAACAGTTTAGTACGTATTATCATTCAGCAAGGAGCACAAAAGATGAAAAAAATATATGATTTATTAATTATTGGTGGCGGTCCTGCAGGCCTCTCAGCCGGCGTTTATGCTGGAAGAGCCAAGTTAAAGACAATAATTCTTGAAAAAGGAACTGGCGGCGGACAAGCTGCCACTACATCGGAAATAGCCAATTACCCTGGTATCCGTCATATATCGGGCCCTAGATTAGTTGAAGAAATGAAGCTTCAAAACGAAGATTTTGGCGTTGAATTCGCTAAAGCTGATGTAACGGGCGTGGATTTCTCTGGTGAGGTGAAAGTCGTAAAAACCCTTGGCGGGGACTACCATGCACGCGCCGTCATCATTGCAACGGGTGCTACTCCAAGGACGCTGGGTTTTCCAGGTGAAGAGGAATTCACTGGCCGCGGTGTAGCTTATTGTTCAACATGTGATGGTGAATTCTTTGAAGGGTTGGAAGTTTTCGTTATCGGTGCAGGATATGCAGCCGCTGAAGAAGCAATATTCCTGACACGTTTTGCTACAAAAGTTACAATCATCGCCCGAGAATCAAGCTTCTCGTGTGCCCCGTCCATTGTTGATAAAGTAATGGCAAATGATAAGATTGAAGTGAAATTCAATACGGAAATCCTTGGGGTTCATGGAGACGGGATGATTCAAAGTGCACGTTTCATCAATAACGTTACTAAAGAAGAATTTGAATATAAGGCGAAGGAAGAAGACAATACGTTTGGAGTATTCGTTTTCATAGGTTACGAGCCGAAGACAGAGATATTCAAGGGCCATATCGAAATGGATGATGCTGGTTACATTTTAACCGATGATGATATGAAGACTAATGTGAATGGTGTCTATGCGGCGGGCGACCTAAGGCCAAAATCCTTGCGCCAGATTATCACAGCTGTATCTGATGGAGCGATTGCAGCAACGGATGCCGGGAAATATATTGAAGAAGAAAAGGATCGCCTAGGAATCAAAGATGAACCTGAAGTTGAAAAACCGGCGAAAAAAGAACAGGCCGCTGTCCCAGCAGGCAAGAGCGCTTTATTAAGTGATGCGTTACGTGGCCAATTAAAGGGAATCTTCGGCAAGATGGAGAGCGACGTTACATTGGTGTCCATAGTCGATGAAAGTTTGCCAAAATCAGTCGAATTGCGAGACTTCTTGTTGGATGTTGCGGAATTAGGAGATAAGCTTCATCTTGAGTTATACAACAAAGGTGAAAATACGGAAATTGAAGAAAAAATCAATGCAGATAAGTTCCCTGTCGTTTCCCTCTTAAATTCGAATGGTGAATACAGTGGCGTTAAATACCACGGTGTACCAGGCGGCCATGAGTTGAATTCCTTCATTTTGGCCATCTATAACCTGGCTGGACCTGGTCAAGCATTGGACTCAGTTGTATTGAATTCAATTAAGGGAATCAGTAAAAAAGCGAACATTAAGGTCATGGTTTCATTGGCATGTCACTACTGTCCAGACGTTGTAGTGGGTGCACAGCGCATAGCGATTGAAAACCCTAACGTTGAAGCTGAAATGGTCGATATAAGCAATTTCCAGGAAATCAAGAAGAAATATAAAGTCATGAGCGTGCCGGCCATGATCATCAATGATGAACAAGTGGTATTCGGAGCTAAGAAAATTGATGAAATCGCTGAATTATTAGTATAATAGAACACTAAATCGATAGGGGTCCCTATCGATTTTTTTTATGGGATTTTTCCCTTGAAAATCAGTAGATATCATGAAGGATTAGATTCTTTTATTCATAACCCTTGTCCCTTTGCATAAACTTGTACAAAAACAAGTAAAGAGACGAGGGGGCACTCATGCGTTTTCTATATAAAGGGTTATCGAGTTTGTGTATCGTCATTCTCCTGTTGTCTTTAATGGCACCTGTAGAAAGTGCCAATGCAAATGTATCCGTAAGTGCCCATAGCGCGATTTTAATGGATGAGGATAGCGGAAGGGTCATTTATGAAGTGAATGCTCATGAAAAGAATCGCATAGCAAGCATTACGAAAATAATGACGGCTATCTTGGCTATTGAATCGGGACAAATGGATGAGACAGTGAAGGTGAGCAGCAATGCCTTCGGGACGGAGGGATCTTCCCTTTACTTAAAAGTAGGAGAAAGAATTAAGCTCGAAGATTTGGTATATGGCTTGATGCTTCGTTCTGGTAATGATGCAGCAGTCGCAATCAGTGAAAAGGTTGGCGGAAGCCTGGATGGATTCGTCTGGATGATGAATCAAAAGGCGGAAGAAATAGGGATGAAAAATACCCATTTTTCAAATCCACATGGTTTGGATAATACGAAGAACCATTATTCAACCGCATATGATATGGCCATTCTCACTCGTTATGCCATGCAAAATGAAACGTATGCAAAGATTGCCGGCACAAAGGAACACAGGGCACCTAATTCCACAGAACAATGGGATTATGTATGGAAGAACAAAAATCGCCTACTTACACAATTATATGAGTATTGCACAGGGGGGAAAACAGGGTATACCAAACTAGCAAAACGTACCTTGGTCACGACGGCAACAAAAAACGAGCTTGACCTGATTGCTGTGACATTGAATGGTCCGGATGATTGGAATGATCATATTCAAATGTACGAATCCGCCTTTAAAGATTATACGCCTACAGAAATTTTACCCGCAGGCATGGTGGAAAACATGAAAAATAAAATATATAAAGGACATGTCTACATTAAAAATGATTTTTCGTATCCACTAACAAAGGAAGAGAGAGAATTGGTCAATGTGAAAATGAAATTGTTGAAGCCCCGGAATGCTTGGAAAGATAAAAGGAAAATCCCGGAAGTGGTCGGCAGAGCATCCATCTATCTTGATGGAAAGAAAATAGGCACTCGTTCAATTTTTTATGGGGAATCAAAAGAAAGCTTCAAGCAACAATCATTCCAATCTTCATGGGCTGAAGTATTTGAAGCGGTATTGGGAATCGGACGCAATGGTTAATTACATTTGGGTCGGGATGTTTGTGATCGGTATCGTCTTTGGCATGATTAATGGAACGATGGATCAGGTGAATGAAGCTCTATTTGTCAGCGCAAAGGAAGCGGTCACCCTTTGCCTGGGACTAATGAGCATACTTGTCTTTTGGCTGGGTTTGATGAAAATCGCGGAGGAATCGGGGCTGTTAGATAAACTATCCAACTTGTTCAAGCCGTTCATGAGATGGCTATTCCCTGAAGTGCCTCCTAATCATCCCGCCATGGGGTATATACTTTCCAATATGATGGCAAATACATTCGGATTGGGGAATGCAGCTACCCCTCTTGGTATAAAAGCCATGGAACAGCTAAAGAAACTAAATGGAGGAAAAGCAACGGTCAGCCGCTCGATGGTCACTTTTTTAGCAATCAATACTTCAAGCGTAACGTTGATTCCAACTACTGTCATTGCGATCCGAATGAACTACGATGCCCACTCCCCGACGGACATCGTTTTTCCGACCATAATAGCAACGGCCATTTCTGCCGTTGGAGGAATCGCGATAGATCGATATTTTTATTACAGGAGAAAGAGGAGCGGGAGGGAATAGGATGTTGCACTGGATGACCACCATTTCAATTTGGATGATACCGATTTTGATCCTAGGTATATTACTGTACGGCACATTGAAGAGAGTTCCCACCTATGAGACCTTCGTAGAGGGGGGGAAAGAAGGAATCAGCATGTCCTTTTCCCTCATCCCTTTCCTGGTAGGGATGCTTGTGGCGATTTCGGTATTTAGGGCATCAGGGGCCTTGGATTTCATTGTACAATCACTGCACCCCTTGCTTTCCCTTCTTCATTTTCCGTCTGAGGTTTTACCCCTTGCGATTATTAGACCAATATCCGGAACAGCCGCTTTAGGAATAACCAGCGACCTGATATCTGTTTATGGACCGGATTCCTTTATTGGCCGCTTGGCTGCCACTATTCAGGGAAGTACGGATACCACATTCTATGTATTGACCGTTTATTTTGGAGCCGTCGGGATCAAAAAAATGGGTGATGCCCTTAAGGTCGGTCTTTTGGCAGACTTGATCGGAATCATAGCTGCCGTTATCGTCGTCACACTGGTTTTCGGTATGAATTAAAAGTTAGGGAAATGGAAGATTCCATTTCTTTTTTTTGTCTTTTTTCTTAAAAGTAGCCCTCCATCATTAAGGTGCATTCAAACTTTCTTCAAAAGAAACATTTTTTTGTATGGAAAAATAAGCTATGTTACACTCATTATGGAAACCACCCCATTTAACCGTCCCATTATTGGTGTAATAATAAAAGAAAAGCTCTTAATCACGAAAAACCTTTTGTTTTTGCCTCTCGATATGTAATAATTGTATGATTGTGTATGTATAGACAATAACAAACGAATGATTATACTATGGGGTGAAGATAGATGGAACGATTACAAAAGGTGATAGCACATGCTGGACTGGCTTCCCGCCGTAAAGCAGAAGAGTTGATTTTAGAAGGTAAGGTAAAAGTGAACGGCAAAGTAGTGAAGGAATTAGGTGTGAAAGTGGGGCCTAATGATAAGGTTGAGGTTAATGAAGTCCCGCTTGAAAAAGAAGCTCCGGTTTATTTCCTATTCTATAAACCGCGCGGCGTCATTTCGGCTGTTTCTGATGATAAGAACAGAAAAGTCGTAACGGACTTTTTCCCTTATATCAATGAACGGATTTATCCAGTAGGCCGCTTGGATTACGATACTTCGGGTTTGTTGATTTTAACCAATGACGGGGAATTTGCAAACACGTTAATGCATCCGAAGCATGAAGTGGATAAAGTGTATGTGGCAAAAGTGAAAGGAATGCCTTTGCGTGAAAGCTTGAAAAAGCTGGATAAGGGTATCAAGTTGGAGGATGGCAAGACTGCTCCTGCCAAGACGAGGGTATTGTCTACCGACAAGAAAAAGGAAACGGCCATAGTTGAAATCACAATACATGAGGGCAGGAACAGGCAAGTCCGCAGGATGTTCGAAGCAATTGGCCATCCCGTCATTAAATTGAAGAGGGAACAATATGGTTTCTTGACCTTGGACGGTTTGACTGCAGGGGATTCCCGTGAGCTGACTCCACATGAAGTTAAATTAATGCGGACTTTAGCAACGACCGAGCCTAAACAGCGGAGAATGTAAGCGAGTATTGTATTGATGGGTTGAAACCACTACCCCATTCTTCCCCTGGAAGAATGGGTGGTGGAAAACAACCTGTAAATACCTTTTCCTTCATGAATCGGGAAAGAATGTCACAAAACCTTCAGAAATGTAAATATAAAGGACATGGCGTTAAATGGTATAATGGTATGGTTAAATTTAGTGTGGCCTTAGGAGGATTTCTATGGATAAAAAGAAGCGACGCCTAATTAGCAGAACCATCATTCTCCTGCTTTTAGGTGCAGCTTTAGTGTTTGCCCTTTATACGAACTTCACTAAAGATAAGAATGAAAGCCTGAGAAAAGGATCCGATGCACCCAATTTCGTCTTGACTGATATGGAAGGTAAAGAGCATAAACTTTCCGATTACAAGGGAAAAGGCGTCTTCCTGAACTTTTGGGGTACATATTGCAAGCCGTGTGAATATGAAATGCCTTATATGGAAAATCAATATAAAAACTTTAAAGACCAGGGCGTTGAGATATTGGCGGTTAATGTCGGGGAATCTGACTATGCTGTCAATAATTTCATTACAAAGCATGATCTTACCTTTCCTGTCATGATCGATAAAGGTAGGGAAGTGGAAAATGCTTATCGCGTGGATATATTGCCTGTCTCCTTTTTGGTTGATAAAGAGGGGAAAGTGATAGATATCATCACCGGAGCTTTGACAGAAGAGAGCATCCAAAAGCATATGGAGAGAATTAAACCATGATATTGGGGAGTTTTTGACATGAAAGAAGTAAAATGCGATTGTGGTCATGTAAATCCGTTTGGCACAAAGATTTGTGGTAAATGCGGTATGGTGCTTGATAACGAAAAAGAGAACAAGCTTATTGATATGAGATATGAAGGAAGTGCCAGGCGTTCACAAACATATAAAAAAACGATCATCGATAAAATATGGAACTTCTTTTCTTCCGTTAAGGTCGGGGTGACGCTCATTGTCATTGCCTTGATCGCTTCAGCAATCGGGACGATTTTACCCCAGGAAATGTACATCCCTTCAACTGCTACGCCTGCAGAGCATTATGAACTGGAGTACGGCTGGTTCGGAATGGTGTATTATGAACTCGGGTTTCATAACTTGTATAGTTCATGGTGGTATTTGATTATCATAGGCATGCTGGGCATATCACTATTGATTGCCAGTATCGACCGGTTCTTTCCATTATATCGATCGTTAAAAAAACAAGGGGTCACACGTCATGACGGCTTCATGAAACGTCAGCGGATTTATGGGGAGACAAAGCTTGAAGACCAAGATATAAACCTTGAAGAAGTAAAGGATAGACTAAAAAGGCAGCGTTATCATATTCGAGAGGAAAACGGTCATATACTTGCCGAAAAGGGTCGTTTTTCACGTTGGGGACCCTATGTAAATCATATTGGACTTATCATTTTCTTAATTGGGGCATTATTACGTTCCGTCCCTGGGATGTATATCGACAAAGTACTTTGGCTGCGTGAAGGAGAGAGAAAAGAAATCCCGGGTACAAATGGTGAATACTACCTTCAGAATAATGAATTTACCTTAGAGGTGTATGATAAAGAGAGTGAAGAAGATAAGCAGTACAGTGCTGCGATTGATAAAACCGGAACGATCGCAAAAACATATCAATCCGATGTTACGCTCTATGAGCGCAAGGGAGATACCTTACCGGGGGAAAAAGTGGACCTTGATAAGCTTAAAGATTATAAAATCAAAGTCAATGAACCTTTGAAACATGATCATTATGCCCTCTACCAAGTAGACTATAAACTGGATGAGCTCAGTACGATGGCTTTTAATTTGATAAATAAAAAAACCGAAGAGAAATATGGAAGCTTAAAGATTGATTTGAACAACCCTCAAAAGAAATACGAATTGAAAGAAGGATATTCCGTTGATTTGATCAGTTACTTCCCCGATTTCGAGTTCGATGAAAAAGGCGAACCTAGAACGATATCGAAGATTCCGAATAATCCAGCATTTATCTTTAAAATGCATACTCCGGATAAGCCAGAGGGTGAAGTCAGTTTCGTAGCGATTAAGGAAACTGTGGAGCCTTTAGGGGAAAACACTTATAAAATGGCTTTTAATGGTGTGGAAACCCAAGATGTCACGGCTTTGACCGTCAGGAAGGATTTAACGCTTTGGATCCTATTCACGGGTGGAATCATCTTCATGATCGGCGTTGTCCAAGGGTCATATTGGAATCACCGGCGTATATGGATTAAGAGGAAAGATGATGAGATACTTTTGGCCGGCCATACAAACAAAAACTGGCACGGCATTAAAAGAGATATAAAACAAGCGATAGAATCAACATCACTTTCCGAACCAATGGATCAACTTGAAGAGGAGTCTAGTAAGGGGGAAGTATTAAATGGCTGAATTAAGCAGTAACCTTTTATATGCAGCTTTCATTTTATATCTGATCGCTACCTTTTTATTCGGGGGATCGATCAAGGATAAACGCGGTGCGGAGGAAAAGAAACAAAACAAATGGGCAAAACTGGGCATTTTCATCACCATTCTCGGGTTTGCGGCACAAATTGGGTATTTCATCACCAGATGGATTGCTGCCGGCCATGCCCCGGTAAGTAACCTGTTTGAATTTACGACCTTTTTCGGAATGATGCTGGTCGGTGCTTTCATATTAATTTATTTTCTTTATAAAACACCTGCCCTTGGGCTTTTCGCTTTACCGATTGCATTATTGATAATCGCTTATGCAAGTATGTTCCCTACAGAAATTTCGCCACTCATCCCTGCTTTGCAGAGCGATTGGCTACATATTCATGTAACGACTGCAGCGGCAGGACAGTCGATCCTTGCCATAAGTTTCGTTACTGCCATCATTTATTTAATCAAATTCGTTGATCAGACACAATCAAGCAAAAGAACGTTCTGGCTAGAAGTCATCATGTTCACATTAGTCTGCACCATCGGTTTCGTCATCATCACTTCTTCTTTTGCCGCCATGGATTATAAGGCGAATTTTGATTGGGTCGATAAAAAAGGTGCAGAGGTCAAACAGGAATTCAACCTACCGGCGTTGGTAGGTCCCAATGAAGGGAAACTCATCGAGGGGGATCGATTTGAACCACTGGTGGACATGCCTGCACTGATCAATGCCAAGAAACTGAATACTGTTCTTTGGTCATTCGGCATGGGACTCGTCCTGTATGGTTTAATAAGGTTGATTGCTCGCAAAAGAGTGGCAGCATTGATTAAACCGATCGTTAAAAATGTGAATTTGAATTTATTGGACGAGATTAGTTATCGTTCGGTCCTTATCGGTTTTCCGATCTTTACACTCGGTGCCCTAATTTTTGCAATGATCTGGGCTCAAGTGGCCTGGACACGATTCTGGGGCTGGGATCCAAAAGAGGTTTGGGCACTGGTTACTTGGTTGTTTTATGCGGCTTTCTTGCATCTGAGGATGTCAAAGGGGTGGCAAGGGGAAAAATCGGCTTGGCTTGCCGTCATCGGTTTTGCCATCATAATGTTTAACCTGATATTCGTTAATCTTGTTATTGCTGGTTTGCATTCATATGCTTGATTCTGTATTGTAATATTGGATGAAGGGGGTCTTTTGATAGAAACGTCGAGGAGTTTGCTTATCGATTTTTCTGGAAAATGATCCCTTTTTTCCTTCATCCCTTTTAATGGGAATATTTTGGTGAAATAGCACTTATCAATTCTTAATGAGCGGTCAAAGTCCTTTTTTTGTGACAAAATGGTGAAAGGTTCATGGAAGCCATGCGAAATTGGCTCTTTATCGTATTATGTAAGGAAAAAGTATTAGTCATGGAAGTATTCATTTTGTAGAATATATGATAGGAGGCTGATTACATAATGTATAATGCTATTAAAATTCTCGTGGTGGATGATGAGGAAAGAATCCGCCGGCTGCTAAAGATGTATTTGGAAAGAGAAGAATATATAATCGATGAAGCTGAAAATGGAGATATGGCTTTAACAAAAGCCCTTGAAAATGATTATGATTTAATTTTATTGGATATTATGATGCCTGGTAAAGATGGAATCGAAGTTTGCCGTGAATTAAGGGAAAAGAAAACGACTCCGATTATCATGCTGACGGCTAAAGGGGAAGAAGTGAATCGCGTTCAAGGCTTCGAAGTGGGGACAGATGATTATATCGTAAAGCCGTTCAGTCCCCGTGAAGTCGTGTTAAGGGTTAAAGCTTTATTGCGTCGATCTTCAAGCACAGGTTACATGCAAACGGAAACGACGGCAAAAGATGTGATCGTCTTCTCGCATCTAACAATAGATAATGATGCCCATCGTGTACTTGCTGATAACAAAGAGGTTTCATTAACACCAAAAGAATATGAATTGTTATATTTCTTGGCGAAATCCCCAGATAAGGTTTTCGACCGGGAACAATTGTTAAAGGAAGTATGGCACTATGAATTCTTTGGAGATCTTCGAACTGTAGACACGCATGTTAAACGCTTGCGTGAAAAATTAAACCGCATATCCGAAAACGCAGCAAAAATGATTGTGACCGTTTGGGGTGTAGGTTACAAGTTCGAAGTCATTAATGACTGATGCTATGGGGCAGTGTTGTAGGGAAGCTATGGGCAACGATCCTATTGCTCGTGTCGTTTGTATTAATTGTTTTAACCGTTCTGCTGGTCGAATTCTTTGAGAATTTCCAAATTGAAAATATTGAAAATGATTTAACCAAAACGGCTGAACAAATCATTAAGGTAACCAATGAACATCAGGGATCCAGCAATGAGGTTTTACAAATAGCTTCGGAATTAATAGGCAATGAAACGAAAATGGTCATTCTTAATGATGACAAAATGGTTTTCTCATCCATCGGAGGAGATAATGAGTTTGAAATCACGCCGGAACTCATTAAAAATGATTCCGAATTGCTCAAGGTTTTTACGGAAAGAAAGACTGTAAAAAAGGAAATGGCGCTTTCCGATGATGCGGGAAACGAGGGTTTGTCCGCAATCGTGGTAGGCATTCCACTTGAATTAAATGGGGAACAGGATGAAGTGTTCCTATTTCAATCGTTGGAGTCCATGGAAGAAACCACAAAATCCACTACGCAGTTCATTTTATTGGCAGCGGGCATCGCCATTATTTTGACAACGATTTTTGCTTTCTTTTTATCCACAAGAATCAATGCCCCATTGGTGAAGATGAGGGAAGCCGCCCTAGCGATTGCCCGGGGGAAATTTGATACAAAGGTTCCAATACTGACTCAAGATGAAATCGGTGAGCTGGCCATAGCGTTTAATCAGATGAGGAAGCAACTGAAATTCAATATGAATGCACTCAGCCAGGAAAAGGAACATCTCTCAAGCATACTTAGCAGTATGGCAGATGGCGTCATTACCTTCAATAAAGATGGCACAATTCTTGAAACGAATCCGCCAGCGGAAAGGTTTCTGCAATCCTGGTACTTTGAAAAGGGCTATAACCGGGAAGATAATGTGAATGTCCCTTTGGTTTTGATGAATCTTTTTGATGAATCAGAGTCCTTCGATAAGGAACAAGTCGGTGAAATTACCTTGCAGGGCCGTAATTGGGGATTGATTGTCAGTCCGCTATATACAAATGGCGACAATATTCGGGGAGCGGTGGCCATCATAAGGGATATGAGTGATGAAAGACGTATAGACAAACTTAGGACTGATTTCATAGCGAATGTCTCCCATGAGTTAAGGACGCCGATTTCAATGTTGCAAGGATATAGTGAAGCGATTGTAGATGACATTGCGAGCAGTGAAGAGGAAAAGGTGGAGATGGCCCGCATCATCTATGATGAATCTTTGAGAATGGGACGTTTAGTCAATGATCTTCTCGATCTAGCTAAATTGGAATCGGGTAAAATGAATCTTAGTTATGAATGTGTACCTATTTCTCCTTATTTAAAGAGGATTACAAGTAAGTTCTCTGGGCTGGCTAAGGAAAAAGGAATTACAATATCAGCCAACCTGCAAGATGATCAAATTCAATGGCATTTCGATCCGGACCGTATTGAACAGGTTTTGACTAATTTAATTGATAATGCGATTCGTCATACTCCTCCAGGCGGTAACATTGATGTCATTCAGAGGACAAGTGATCGAAGGGGTCTGATCATTGATGTGAGGGACTCTGGAACTGGAATTCCCGAAGAAGATTTGCCTTTTGTATTCGAGAGGTTTTATAAAGCGGATAAAGCAAGGACCCGCGGCCGCTCGGGTACCGGATTGGGTTTGGCAATCGTAAAAAATATCATCAATGCCCATGATGGCTACATTTCGGTAAACAGTTTACCTAATAAAGGGACGACGTTCAGTATTATTCTGCCTCGAATTATGGAAAATGCTGAATGAATGACGGGTGGCTTGCCAAAAAATCTTGTTTCATAAGGAACTGAGAAGACAAAGGCAATTGGAGTTCTTTCCAACTTGTCTTTGTTTTTTTAGGAAACAAAATAAGAGGTCCCTGAAATGTGGAAATTAACGGAATTTTATAATAAGATTAAAGCCGAAGTATGTAACTTTTGTTTAGGATTGACGACTATATTTATGAACGGATGTGGGGAAATGAAGGATTCCGTTTTCCACGATCTTTATGAAAAATATCATCAGGAAATATATCAATTCATTTTTTATATGACTAAAAATCGAGAAACCGCTGAAGACCTTGTTCAGGAGGTCTATATCCGGGTGATGAAGGCCTATGAACGCTTCGAAGGAAAAAGCAGTGAAAAAACGTGGATGTATTCGATTGCAAGGAATGTGACGATTGATCACTTTCGCAAACAAAAAGGGTGGAAAGACAAAATCTTTCCCAATTTTGATTGGGATAGGCAATTGCTAAAAGATGAAGAGCCCATTCCCGAAGAAGTGGCAATCAAGAACGATGAAATCCAAGATATTTATCAATGCTTAAACCGGTGTACCACAAATCAAAGATCCGTCATCATTTTACGATACATTCAGGGATTGTCCATTACGGAAACTTCTGAAGTATTGAATTGGAGTGAAAGTAAGGTAAAAACGACCCAGCACCGTGCTTTGAAGGCGATTAAAAAGTTGATGGAAGATTTATCAGGAAAGGAGGGCCACCGCATTGAGAAGATCCCGTTGGAAAGAAAGCGAAATTGAAGACATGCTACGCGAGCTTCCGAAATTAAAAGATGACCGAACCAAGGCAGAGGTGTTTGCGAGAATACATGATAAAAAGAAAAAGAAACACTGGATACCTCTATTTGCGGGTGTCGCCTCCCTATTCTTGATGGTTGTTTTGGCATCATCGTTAATTATTGAAAAGAAAGGAACGACAAATCGAGAAGGCAGTGGCAGCAGTGGGAAATTATCTCTATCTGAAAGTAACGAAATGGCAGATCTTGAACGTCAGGATGCAAGTAACAAAGAAAACCCTTCAGAAGATAAACAGGAAAATCAAGAGTTTTCGAGTAACCAAGCGAAAATCGAATCCAAAGACAAGTTTTCAGAAATGGAACCCCGAAAAGGGGAAAAGGATAAAACATTTGAACAAGCGATCTATCAAGAGGACCTTAAAAATGCATCGATCATAACGATGGGCGTCCCAGATGATCAAATGAATTTCATCGTTCCCATTTCAATTAAACTCAAACATTATGATGAAAGTGATACACTGAATCAGTTAGTTAATCAAATGTCCGATATCGATGAAGCGCAATATGGGCTATCTGACTATTTTCCACTTGATATAAAGATTAGCCAAGGAAACGATACAACCACTGCTCATATTGACTTTCCGGAAAAAAGCCAACTATTGGATGAAGATACACTGTTTCTTCATTCGATGGTAGAAACGCTTTCCTATAATAAAATAGAGAAAATGACATTTTCCACAGAGGGTAAGCAAGGTGCCAGGTTTGCGCATGCGGGATATTTAAAGGAGGTGGATATACCTCATCAAAAAAATCGCACATACCTTCTTTACCAAAGGGATGAGTCCACTCCAAGGTTCCTTGTTCCAAGTAATATGGGTTATCGGGACTTTGAGGAGGCGCTGCAAGCTGGAAAAGGGGAGGCGGACATCGAGGGAATTTCACCTGCAATCCCGCATGACCTGAAATGGGAAAGGATAAGCTCTAATGGAGACCTTGTGATCATTCACCTATCAGATCAAGCTGCTATTGAAAATAGTGAGGAAACCCTTCAAGCTTTAGAAGCCATACTCTTCATAGCTAAGGACTTTGGTTTTGAAAAAGTGAAGTTTGAAAATGCTCCTATTGAAGAGGTTGGCCAGCTGAATTTAACTGAAGACATATTGGTGCCCGAAGCACCGAACCAAGTAAATTAAAACAGGAGCTAAATACTAAATGAGGGGGGGTGCCATATGATGGTGTGATTATGAACATCCTGCCTACGGTTGGCAAATTCCCTCTTGCACTAACAGAAAAAGTGCCCGCGCTGACGGGCACTTTTTTTCTTCTTATAATGAAATACGGGCCATGAATGTAATTTCTTCTGTTTCCATTAAAAACTGTTTCATGTTGTCTTCTAATGGTAAATCGAAGCTCAAAACCATGATGGCTTCCCCGCCAGCTTTTTTTCGGCCAACCTGCATGGTGGCGATATTCACACCGTGATCACCCAGGACCTTACCTACGTTACCGATTACACCAGGTTTATCGGTATGCTGGATATAAAGTAAATTCGATTCCGGATGAAAGTCGATTTTGAAACCATTAAAACTTACAATACGAGAACCGTAATTTTCGATATACGTCCCACTTATTGTTAATTCACGGTTGTCACCTTTTACTTTAAGGCTGATCAAATTCGAGTAACCTAAAGAGTCCGTAGAGATTTTTTCACCAACGGTTATGCCACGCTCTTTTGCAATCAATAAGGCATTCACTTCATTGACTGATGCATCAATTCTTGATCTTAAAAAGCCAGAGATTAGACTTTTTGTAAGAATCGCTGTATCGAAATCCAAAGATTCTCCTGCATATGTAACGGAGATTTCCTGAATTCCTTCATTCAAGCACTGAGAAGCAATGGATCCCATTTGCTGAACAAGTTGATGGAATGGCTGTACCTTTTCAAACACTTCCTTAGATATGGCTGGAAGATTGATTGAACTTGAGACTGGATTTCCTTCGAAATAGGTCAATACTTCTTGGGCAACCTGTACGGCGACATTTAATTGGGCTTCTTTCGTGGAAGCACCTAGATGCGGTGTAGCAATGACGCTATCCAGTTCAAGCAGTTTATGGCCAAGTGGAGGTTCTTCGACGAAAACGTCCAGTGCCGCCCCTGCAACATGCCCTTCAACTAACATTTCATATAAATCATCTTCGTCTAGAATTCCACCACGGGCGCAGTTCAGTAGATAGACCCCTTTTTTACAGGTAAGCAGTTTTTCTTTATTAATTAATCCTCTAGTTTCATTCGTTAGTGGTGTATGAACAGTAATGATGTCTGCTTTAGGAAGCAATTCATCTAACGGCAGGGCCGTTACGGACATTTTCTTTGCACGATCGACAGTCAGGAACGGGTCATAGACAATGACATCCATGCCAAACACTTTAGCACGTTTGGCAATTTCCCCTCCGATACGTCCAAAGCCAACTATGCCTAATGTCTTACCACGAAGTTCAGTTCCCGTATATGAAGAACGTTTCCACTCCCCATTTTTCAGTGAGGCATAAGCTTGTGGAATGTGGCGCATTAATGATGCCATCATCGCGAATGTATGTTCAGCTGTTGAAATGGTGTTGCCGTCAGGTGCATTAACCACGACAATCCCGCGTTTTGTCGCCGCGGGGATGTCTATGTTATCAACTCCGACACCAGCGCGTGCTATAATTTTTAACTGCGGCATACGGTTCATTAAATTTTCCGAAACCTTTGTTGCACTTCTCACGAGAATTGCATCGATCTGATCAAGTTCGTTTGCAGCTTCCTTTACGGTCTTCTGAATGAGATGAATATTGGGTGCCACTGAAAGCGGTCCGAGTCCTTCTGGTTTAATGGCGTCTGCTACTAAAATCCGATACACGTCTAAACACCTTCCTAGGAAAAATTATCTTAAATTTCAGTTAATTTTACAATTGAAATGCTGATTATGTCAATTTGGCTTATCTGAATGAAAGCGCTTAAACAAAAGATTTTCATCTGATCATTTGTTTAATGTCGCGATATAAATAGCTTCATATTCTTTTGCGAAAAATTTTCGAATTGTCATATTGTAAATCCGGCATTTTTTTTAAGCCGTTCACTGCGTTCGATATTCTTCCTAAATGCATCAAATGAGAAAAAATGCTATCAAAAAAAAGGTATTTCAGATATAATGGGAAGTATAAAAAATTTTATAGGTCTATCTTCGGGGCGGGGCGCAATTCCCCACCGGCGGTGATGAAGGAATTTCTTCTTCTAAGCCCGCGAGCCTTACAAGGCAGGATTTGGTGTGATTCCAAAGCCGACAGTATAGTCTGGATGGGAGAAGATGGAGGTTCCTGAGTGCGTTTCAACAGTTATTTGCTGAACGTTTGTTTGATGTAACCTTTAATTTATCCCTTTAATTCTATTGGAATTAAAGGTTTTTTATTGAGCATCAACATATTTTGGAACCCTAACCTCTTTTTCAGGTAGATCGGAAAAGAAGGAGAGAGAACTATGAAAAAGAACAAAGTGAAAAAAACGGTCACTCTTGCCATGATGGGAAGCATTTCTTATTTATTGATGCTTTTAAATTTCCCGTTTCCAGGATTCCCGTCTTTTCTCAATGTTGATTTTAGCGACATCCCAGCACTGATGGCGGCATTGATTTTTGGTCCGATGGCTGGAATTCTAGTCGAGTTCATTAAAAACCTATTGGATTTAGTCATGACAGGGACCTTGACTGCTGTGCCTGTGGGGCATATCGCTAACTTTATAGCCGGAATACTGTTTGTGTTGCCAACTTATTATGTATTTCAGAAAATCAATTCAAAAAAAGGGATGACGTTCGCCTTACTTGCGGGAACAGTCTCCATGGCAGTATTCATGAGCGTTTTAAACTATTTTGTTTTTTTACCGGCTTATACCTTCTTTATGGGGTGGGATGCCATGTCGGCGCCCGAGTCAAGAAAGTTCGTTACGACGGCAATCTTGCCTTTCAACGTGATTAAAGGCGTGCTCATCACATCTGTATTCATGTTGCTGTTCATTAAATTGCAGACATGGATCAATAAGCAAACATTATATAAAAATGCTTAATGGCATTGACGATAGAAATAAAAAACAACCGGATATCCATATCCGGTTGTTTTTATGTCTGTTTTTTTGGCCGAGAAGTTGTAATGCGACATTGACCAAAAGAAAAGCCATTCTCGATTGAAAATGGCTTGTAACTTTATTCGAATTTTAGTGCATCTCCGTCAAATGCCTCGTCAGCAACTTTAATGGAATCCGTTGGGCATCCTTCAAATGCATCCATCATGTCGTCTATAAGTACATCTGGAATTTCAACGATTCCCTCGTTATCGTCAAGGGTAACAAATGCAATCCCTTCGTCATCATAATCGTATATATCTGGTGCCGCTGCTCCGCAAGCCCCACAAGCTATGCATGTTTCTTTATCCACAATAGTAAATTTAGCCATGAATATAACCCCTCCTAAGTTGATTAACAACTGATAATCTTTTTATTTCAGATTATTATCTCTTTCTTATTGTAAGACCGAATGCCAAACTTTTCAATAGAAATTGTATTGATAATAACTATCATGTAGCTGAATGTCAACGAAAAACATCGAAATAATTAACTTGGTTCCTTCCATGTTTCGTCATTTAGTCACATAATTTCCGTTGTATTCATCAATAATAACGGCGGTTTTTGCAGTTTTTTGTTACAATGGGTTTATTGGTTAAATGAAACAAGGATGTGAGTCCCATGAATAATTATCTACAGGCCATCATTCTATATGCGATAAAAAAATTTCAAGGTGAGCGCTCCATTTATGCTATATACCATATGCTGCAAGGTAAGAAATCGTCACAAACAATCCAAGATGCCCACTTATTCGGGTTAACGGATATTTTTGGGACAATACCTCGATTTACCCGTCAGCAATTAAATCAAAACATTGAACATTTACTTAAGCATGACATGATTAATTTAACGGATAAACCAGATGCATATGAAATTAGTATGCAAGGAGAGGGAATGTTGGACGATTACTTTAAAAGTCATCCTTTTCCGGCGTATTTAAATGGTTGGAAGTATCACAATATAACCCCTGTTTTCTGGGGGAGGTTAAACTTACTCATTCAAACCATATCCCATATTGTCCACAATGAAAGACGTTTTTATCCGATACAACGAAATCCCAAAATCCAATTCTTCGTAAAGGAATTTTTACATGCCAATCGTCAGGATCGAGCGTTGATTGCCCAACATCTATATGATGAACTGATATCTCTTTTAGAAAATCAAAGTGATATGAAACGAGACATTTTCATTTTGAAAATAACAGGGATAAACAGGATTGGACTTACGTTTGAACAGATTGCAAAAAGGAAAGATGTAGAAGAAGAGTATGTTCGCTATACATTCCTTGACTCATTGCATCAAATGCTTGCAGAAATGGAAACGGGAAAGGATTATCCTCTCTTGTCCTCATTAACCAATGATTGGAAAAGAAGTGGTAATCCTCATTTGACACAATCTACAAAGACTACTTTACGATACATCCAGGAAGGGAAAAATCTCGGTGAAATAGCTGAAATCCGCAGATTGAAAGTCAACACCATCGAAGATCACCTCGTAGAAATTGTTTTATCGGAAAAAGATTTTCCGATTTCCGAATATGTGACAATCGAGGATGAGAGGGAAATTGCTGAAGCTATTAAGGAACTTGGTACGAAAAAGCTTAAAGCTATCAAGCAGATGGTCGATAATAAACAAATAAGCTTTTTCCAAATAAGACTTGTACTTGCGAAAATAGGTGAGAGATGATGAATATAGAACGAGTCCTCAAAGAAAAATTCGGATTTGATGAATTCCGTCCTGGTCAAAAGGAAGTGGTTGAATCATTGATGACCGGCCGTCATACCTTAGCGATGCTCCCGACCGGATCAGGTAAATCATTATGTTATCAGCTGCCGGCTTATCTTTTAAATAAGACTGTCCTAATTGTCTCCCCCTTATTATCTTTAATGCAGGATCAAGCAGATCAGCTGAAGATGAGTGGAGAAAAAAGTGTATTGACCCTCAACTCTTTTTTGACGCTTAATCAAAAAAGGAAAGCTTTCGATAGGTTACATAGTTATCGTTTCATCTTTTTATCTCCTGAAATGCTGAGCATCGATGATGTGATAAAATCCTTGAAATCCATAGAAATAGGTTTGTTCGTCATAGACGAAGCACACTGCATTTCACAATGGGGGTACGATTTCCGTCCGGATTATTTGAATTTAGGGGAAGTGAGGCGTGAACTGAACAATCCGTTGACTCTTGCCCTGACAGCAACTGCAACCGATGAGGTCCGGAGGGACATCGTTGTCAAACTCAACATTGGACAGGTCAAGGAAATGGTCTCATCCGTAGATCGTGAAAATATTGCCATAATTGTCGAGCGAATGTTCAGCTACGATGAGAAGCTAGCCCGTGTGCTGGAGCTTGTCAGGAAATTTACCGGAAGCGGAATCATTTATTTTTCCTCTAAAAAAGTGGCGGAATCGGTCGCTGGTTTTTTACAGGATAACGGGATTGATAGTGTCAATTATTATCACGGTGGAATGGAACAGGAACAAAGGATGCTCATTCAGCAGCAATTCATTTCCGGCCAGTTGAAAATTATATGCGCAACAAGTGCTTTTGGAATGGGTGTGAATAAATCGGATGTCAGATATGTTATCCATTTTCATATCCCGTCCACGATGGAAGCATATCTGCAGGAGATAGGCAGGGCGGGACGAGATCGGAAACAAAGTGTGGCTGTCTTATTATATAGCGAAGGGGATGAAGGGCTTCCCCTGCATTTGATAGAGCAACAGTTGCCTACGGATTCGCAAATCGATGGTGTATGTTCTTTCCTTAATGCAACACAAAAGAATCTGGCGAATTTGACCCTTTCAGAAAAAGAACAGCTGTCGCAATCCTTTTCGTTGAACGAAATCCAGCTCCGTTTTTTTACCCAGTTCATTACTGGCAATAATCAGAATCAAGTGGCAGGGATGAAAGAATATTGTCAAAAGAGGAAATCCAGGAATCAAGAAAAGCTGCATAAATTCCTTCACTGGATATATGCACAGGAATGTCGCCGTTTAGGGATACTGGACTACTTTGGAGAAAAGCATCGGGAAGTGAACCCCATCTGCTGTGATATCTGTGGGATGGATGCCGAAAAAATGGCTGATGTATGGCCGGAAGTCAAGGTGGATCCGGTCAATTCCTTTTCCAATTGGAAAAAGGAATTGGCTTATATCTTATTAAAGAAGGAAAATGGCAATGAAAAATAAGCAAGCTGAATTAATTAAACAACTTACAGATAAACAGTTGCTATATAATTTGTTTCTTACACAAATTATTCTCTTAACGTTAGCCATCTTTTTAGGTATTATTTTATTTAAAGACCGTTCTGCTTTTTTCGACTTATTTATCTTTGATGACCTGAATATTTTGCTGATTGGAATTCCCGCTGGAGTCATTGTCGTGTTATTTGACATATTGCTTATGAAAGTGACACCATCTTCCTATCAGGATGATGGCGGTATTAACGAACGCATTTTCAGTAATTTGTCTTACCCGATGATTTTTATCGTAGCTTTAGTGGTAGCGGTAAGTGAAGAAGTATTATTCCGTGGAGTGTTGCAAACACATTTTGGTTTGCTTCTTACGAGCCTCATTTTTGCAGCCGTTCATTATCGTTACCTTTTTAATTGGTTTTTATTTTTAAATGTTTTGGTTTTGAGCTTCTTTATCGGTTTTTTATTTGAAATGACTAATAATATCATCGTGACGATAACGGCCCACTTTTTGATTGACTTTATCCTTGGCATTATAATCAGGAACAAAAAGCAAAGAGGGTTTAGCAAGAAAGGGGGTGACTTGAATGAGCCGGGTGCAAAAGAATGAAAAAGAAAATGATCAGGCTGGTGAACTACGTTCGCGAATTGAACGTCAGAAGGCTAAGTCATCATTGCCCAAGCGGAGCAAAGTCCACCAGAATAAAAAGAAAAAAAGTAAAGTGAAGATTAAACTTCCAATGATACAATTATTAGCGTTATTTTTTATTTTGCTACCAATTGGATTTTACAGCCTTTATACATATCTTCAGGATAGGCCTTTACCAGTTAATGAAAGTGACCAAGTAGTCTTAAAAGAGGAAGATAAAGGATCGATTCCCACTACAGCAACGGCAGAGGGTTTAAAGGAAAAAGAGTCGGCAAAGGCTGAAGCGGAGAAGGAAAAAGAAGAAGCTGAAGAAAAGGCCAAAGCGCAGCAAGAAGCCGAGGAAAAAGCCAAAGCGCAGCAAGAAGCCGAGGAAAAAGCCAAAGCGCAGCAAGAAGCCGAGGAAAAGGCCAAAGCGCAGCAAGAAGCTGAGGAAAAGGCCAAAGCACAGCAAATAGCTGACGAAAAAGCAAAGAAGGCAGCAGCAGAAAAGAAAAAGGCTGCCGAAAATGTTCAAGCCGCGAAACCGGATAAAGAGGGATACAAAGTTGTCTTACATACTGTTCAAGGTGAAGAAACACTATTTCGCATTTCGATGAATTACTACAAATCACAGGAAGGGATTGCTCTGATCAAGGAGTGGAATGGGCTGAATGGCAATGAAATCTCCAAAGGTCAGGTATTGAAAATTCCGATCAAGAAATAACGATGGCACTCTGTCTTTATAGGCAGGGTGTTTTTAAAATTGTTTGACTTGGTTAAGTATGAAGGCAAACGTGACAGGTACATTATCATTTTTTCCTCTACTCTTTCATATCATGATTTGTAAGAGCAGAGGAGGAAATGCGATGGAATCGACAATCATTTTATTGGATGAGAAAACGGATCAAGCAACAAAACAAATGCTGCAAAATGTCGTGGATCGGAAGAAAAAATTCGAGGCACTTAAAAAGAAGCACCTTCAAAGCTTATGGGCAACCATGATTGTTGCTGCCCTTTTTATGATTTATCTTTATTTTTATATCGTTGTACCCTATTCCTATTCCTTTTTCAGTATGTTTAGTGTTTTCGTCGACCATTTTAGCCATTTCCTTTATTTGGCGGCGGCGATTGGTCTATATGGATATATGGTTTTAATTAAAAAAAAGCTAGATAAAGCTGAAAAGGAGTTTCAACTGCTACGCTGTGAAATCATCAATAAAAGTAAGCAATTGTGGGAAAAAGAGGAAGAATGGAAAAATCGCCATAAGGTTTTTGAAATGATGAAGAAGAATTATGATATTAACTTATATCATGAAAATAAATGATGAATGCGTTAAATCATATTTAATTGCGGGTAATATCGTTTTATGGTTATATGAAAGTACGTTTGGATAAGGATGGAAAGAAGGTTTAACTAAGATGTTATGGTTATCTGGATTATTTTTAATCATCATTCTGCTGTCATTTGCCACGATCTTTTACATGTGGCGTACGGCTATGCAAGATAGGGTGATTTCCCAAGACCTATATTTCAAAGACTTCCCTGAAGGCTTTGGCGATGTGCGGATTTTTTTTATATCCGATATTCATCGGCGGATCGTTGCGGATAAATTGATCGAGGAAACACGTGACAATGCAGATTTGGTGATTATCGGCGGTGACATTAGGGAAAGCGGGGTCCCCTTAGAACGTGTGGAAAAAAATATATTGAAACTAAAAGAACTAGGTCCCCTTTATTTTGTTTGGGGTAATAATGATTATGAAGGAGACTTCCATGAACTGGATGCAACTCTTTTGAAACATGGTGTGAAGATCCTTGATAATACAGCTGTTTCTTTTGAGTCTCAAAATGGCAGCCAAATCGCTCTTCTGGGCATTGATGATATATCGGAAGAACGTGATAGGCTTGACCTTGCCCTGTCGGATTGCGGGAATGAGGATTTCCGGATTTTGGTGAGCCATAATCCTTTGGTCAAGAAACAGTTGACTCCGGAACACCATATTAGTCTTGTCCTGTCAGGTCACACCCATGGCGGGCAGATTCGCATATTCGGATTCGGGCCCTATCAGATCGGAAGCATTAAAAAAGAGGAGGACTGTATATATATGACGAGTAATGGCTATGGGACAAGCGCAGTGCCTTTAAGGCTTGAAGCTAAGCCGGAAACGCACCTCTTCACCCTGAAAAGGGGTACAGAGACTGAAATAGGCGAAGCTGTGGAAAAAACCTATTAAGCTGCTTTTTATCGAGAATACCGCTATTTTAAGACCTTGAAAAATCCACTATAATTTCATCAAATGATCGTACAGTTATTGGAGGCCTTGTAAAACCATGCAAGAAGGTAAATATAATATAAAGGCAGTTTCAAAACTGCTGGACATTCAGTCGGGAACCCTTAGGGCATGGGAAAGGCGCTATAAATTCATCGAACCTGTCAGGAATGAATCGGGGCACCGGCTGTATACTGAAAAACATCTGCAAATCCTTAAGTGGCTCATTAATAAAACAAAGCAAGGTTTTACTATAAGCCAAGCCGTTTCACTTCTCGAAAGTACTGGCACTCTAGCGCCTGGAGTTCCAGAAACGAACCGTAAGGATGAGCAAGCGATTAAGTTATCGGATGAATTAATCGAAGCTCTATTGAATTTCAATGAAAATAAAGCCCATATGCTGATAGGCCAAGCATTCAGTATGTATACAATCGAACAAACCATAGTTGATGTACTCGGTTCAATATTGGTTCGGATTGGGGATAAGTGGGAAAGGGGAGAAATTACTTCCGCTCATGAACACTTTGCGTCGAACATAATAAAATCCAGGATCAGTTCAGTTATGCATACAATTCCGACTAATGGTTTTCTTCCGAAAGCCCTTACCGTTTGTGCTCCCGGTGAAAAACATGAATTTGGACTATTAATCTTTACCATTTTTTTAAAGCGGAAAGGGTATGAAACCATTTATTTAGGAGAATCCATTGCTGATAAGGACCTTTTCACCGTTTTAAACATCATAAAGCCCTCTTACCTATTCATGTCATGTTCACTGACAGAGAATCTTGCTGAAACATTTAAGCTGGTTGAAGCGTTAACAAAGGATTTCCCGGATTTGAAGGTGGGTCTTGGCGGTGCGGCCCTCAGCCTTATTTCTGAAGAAGACCGAACTGCCTTCAGCGGAGTCTTAATGGGGGACACGCAAATGAAATGGGAGGAGTGGCTGAAAGGTTAGCTGCCGGCCCTCTTAGGAGAAATAATGGATATGCACCCTGCGACCAAGGCTTCATATGATGTATGAAGATGGTAACCAGGGGGCATTTTTTTATGAAGCTGGAACGATTAACTAATAATAAAATCAAGATTTTTTTGACCCTTGATGATTTAATTGATAGAGGCATAACGAAAGAAGATATTTTAGGGAATTCCTTGAAGGTCCACAAGCTATTTCAGGATATGGTCGAAGAAGCGTGCGAAGAACTCAGCTTTAAAATGAGTGGCTCCATTGCAATCGAAATTTTCTCCTTGCCTGCGCAAGGGTTGATAATCATTGTGACAAAGGAAGAAGAGGAACTATTGGCAGACGAAGAGGAATTCTTGGATTTACAGGTGAAGATTGATGACTTCCCCCATATTCTGTATGTTTTCGATGACTTTGAAGATATCGTCCAATTATCTCATAGATTATCTTTTCAAGGTTTGCTTAAAAGTACCCTTTATCATTTTGAGGGTAGATACTATTTACTTATCGAAAATGTTAAAGACACGACTTATGACACGGTCATATCTTTAGCGGCTGAGTATGGCCATGCATCTACATTGACACTCAGCCGCATCAATGAATATGGAACATGTATAATCGAAAATGAAGCGATACATGTTTTGCTCACACATTTTAGCTGATGTAAAACAAATGAGTCCAGGCAGCCACATTATGGTAAAAAAATGTGGTTTGCCTTTTTTTGTCTCAACTTTCGGCCGAAGAAGATATAGGGTAAAAGTGTAAGAAATCAGTTGATATGATAACGTTTTCATTTTTAGAATATTTCCAACTTTTAAATTCCCATTTTTACTCTTGCATAAATGTAACGAAGGTGTATACTAGCACATGAAGAGGACTATTTGTACATTATAATTTTATATATGGATGAGATTTTCTAGGAGGTACTTTTAATGGAATCGGCAAAAGGCAATAGCCATGTAAATGAAGAAGAAAAACACGACGTACTGAGGTCAACCCAAACTGTAATACATAAAGCTTTGGATAAGCTGGGTTACCCGGAAGAAGTTTTTGAGCTGTTGAAGGAACCTTTGCGTTTATTGACGGTGAAGATACCTGTCCGCATGGATGATGGCTCGGTTAAAATTTTCACGGGTTACCGTGCACAGCATAACGATGCTGTTGGGCCTACAAAAGGTGGTATCCGTTTTCACCCTAATGTAACGGAACGTGAAGTGAAGGCATTATCCATTTGGATGAGTTTGAAATGCGGCATCGTAGATTTGC
Source organism: Peribacillus sp. NPDC096448 (assembly GCF_044762675.1). NCBI lineage: Bacteria > Bacillati > Bacillota > Bacilli > Caryophanales > Bacillaceae > Peribacillus > Peribacillus sp. NPDC096448. The sequence continues at coordinate 604,327 of NZ_JBIWEU010000001.1, forward strand.
CATACGGCGGGGGTAAAGGCGGTATCGTTTGTGATCCTCGTAATATGTCATTCCGTGAGCTTGAAAGACTGAGCCGGGGCTACGTTCGAGCAATTAGCCAAATCGTGGGGCCGACTAAAGATATCCCGGCACCTGATGTATTTACGAATTCTCAAATCATGGCTTGGATGATGGATGAATACAGCCGTATGGATGAATTCAACTCACCAGGATTCATTACGGGTAAACCGCTAGTGCTTGGTGGTTCTCATGGCCGTGAATCAGCAACTGCTAAGGGCGTAACGATCTGTATCAATGAAGCTGCCAAGAAACGCGGGATCGATATTAAAGGGGCGCGGGTCGTCATTCAAGGTTTTGGTAACGCAGGTAGTTTCTTAGCTAAGTTCATGCATGACGCAGGTGCTAAAGTTATTGGAATTTCGGATGCATACGGTGCACTTCATGATCCTGAAGGATTGGATATCGATTATCTTCTCGATCGGAGAGATAGTTTCGGAACCGTAACGAAATTGTTTAAAAGCACAATTTCAAATAAAGAACTGCTTGAATTGGAATGTGATATTTTAGTCCCGGCTGCAATTGAAAACCAAATCACTGAAGAAAATGCTGCTGATATCAAAGCATCGATCGTTGTCGAGGCAGCTAACGGACCTACAACAATTGAAGCGACGCAAATCCTAACGGATCGCGGAATCCTTCTTGTTCCTGATGTGCTTGCTTCTGCTGGCGGTGTAACGGTTTCTTACTTCGAATGGGTACAAAATAATCAAGGTTATTACTGGTCTGAAGAAGAAGTGGACGAAAAGCTGGAAAAAATCCTTGTGAAATCTTTCAATAACATTTATGAACTTGCACAATCAAGACGCGTTGATATGCGACTGGCGGCTTATATGATTGGCGTAAGAAAAATGGCTGAAGCTTCCCGCTTCCGTGGCTGGATCTAAAAGGATTCAAATCAGTATCAACATATAGTTAAAAATCATGTTCATTGCTTTATCATTGAAATGATTTGTAAAAACTCCTATCATGTATTGATAGGAGTTTTTATTTTTAGACGAACGTATTACATAGTGCATGGAAAGGCAGTGGAAAAAGATGAATGTTGAAGAAGTCATTATCATAGGTGGGGGCCCTTGTGGATTGGCTGCTGCGATCGCTCTTAAAGAAGTGGGAATACAGTCCCTGATCATTGAAAAAGGAAATGTGGTTGATTCCATTTACCGTTATCCGACACATCAAACTTTTTTCAGTTCGAGTGAAAAACTGGAGATTGGTGATGTCGCTTTTATAATCGAAAACCGTAAACCGGTCCGCAATCAGGCGCTAGCCTATTATAGGGAAGTAGTCAGAAGGAAAGAATTGCGGGTCAATAAATTCGAAAAAGTGGAAAAAGTGGAGAAAGGAGAAGATGGGAAGTTTTTGGTCAAGACATCGAAAGGGGACTATGCAGCTCTGCATGTGATCATATCGACCGGATACTATGATCATCCTAACTATATGTGCATACCGGGTGAACAGCTCCCTAAAGTGTTTCATTACTTCAAGGAGGGCCATCCCTACTATAATTGTGATGTTGCAGTCATCGGTGGCAAAAACTCAAGTGTGGATGCAGCTCTGGAATTGGTCAAATCAGGAGCAAGGGTTTCAGTCCTTTATAGAGGATCGGATTACTCTCCAAGTATCAAACCTTGGATTCTTCCGGAATTCGAATCATTAGTCCGCAATGGAACGATCAAAATGGAATTTAATGCGAATGTCGACAGGATAACGGAAGACAGCGTCGTCTATCATGTAGGTGATGAGGAAAAAGTCATTAAAAATGATTTTGTGTTTGCAATGACTGGTTACCATCCTGACCATTCCTTTTTAGCTTCAATGGGCATTACTATTGATAAGGAGACTGGAAGGCCTGCATATAACGAGGAAACGATGGAAACGAACGTTAAAGGTCTTTATATTGCAGGGGTTCTGGCAGCCGGAAATAATGCGAACGAAATCTTCATAGAGAACGGCAGGTTTCATGGTGGATTGATTGCCTATCATTTAGCTGTTAAAGAAAAGTGAATTATATAAATGAGGAGCTGTTACCGTATGGAAAAAATATCATTAATAACGACTGGTGGGACTATTGCCAGTAAAGAAACTGCGAATGGTATGTTGGCCTCTGGTGCATTGACTGGCCATGAGTTGGCATCCCTTTGCGAATTGCCCAGCGATATCGAGGTTAAAGTGGTTGATCTTTTCCAGATTTCAAGCATGTCCATGTCCTTTGAAAAAATGCAGCAGCTTAAATCAGCCATACAAAAGGAATTGGAGGATCCTGAAGTTACGGGAATCGTCGTGACCCACGGTACGGATACACTTGAAGAAACGGCATATTTCCTTGATGTCACGAGTAAAGATCAACGTCCAATCGTATTGACCGGCTCCCAACGCTCTCCTCAAGAGGTGGGCACCGATGTATATTCCAATCTAAGGAATTCGATATTATGCGCTGCGAGTGATCTTATTAGGGATGTTGGGGTAGTGGTCGTTTTTAATGAGCGGATCTATTCAGCAAAGTATGTCAAAAAAGTTCATGCTTCCAATTTACAGGGGTTTGAATCTTTTGGCTATGGATATTTGGGGATAATTGATAATGATGTCGTGAGCATCTATCAAAAACCTTTACATAGGGAGTGTTATGATATTAAGAATCGCATCCCAAGGGTGGATATCATCAAGTGCCATACAGGCGCTGACGGCCTCTTTATTGATGCTGCGGTTGCAAACGGTGCGAAAGGCATCGTGCTCGAGGGTGTAGGTAGGGGACAAGTTACCCCTGTAATGGTAACTTCCATACAAGCTGCACTCGATAAAGGAATAACGATCATCATGACTACAAGTGCAGAAGAAGGAAAAGTGTACCCAGCTTATGATTATGAAGGCAGCGCATTTGATTTAAAACAACGCGGTGTGATATTAGGCGCTGATTATGACAGCAAGAAGGCACGAATTAAGTTAGCTGTCATGCTGGCAAGCGAAAACACAATAGATGAGACCTTCTTTAAGTACTGAAGGATTAAATAAAATTTGGAAGAGTTGATTCTTGGATTCAGTTTTTCTTCATTCCATGGTACGATTAAGGAAACGAAGATGAAAAGAGGGTCAGCTAATGCTGGTCATGTTTGCAGCGGCTATCGCGCCAGGATTGGCGCTACTGAGCTATTTCTATTTGAAAGATCAATATGAAACCGAACCGATATCGGTTGTGGTCAAAACATTTTTATTCGGTGTTTTTCTTGTATTGCCGATTATGTTCATACAGTATGTACTCGAAACCGAACATATCTTGAATACTGATTTAGCAAATGCTTTTTTATGGGCTGCACTGCTTGAGGAATTCTTCAAGTGGTTCATACTCATTTATGTTATTTATCAGCATGTGGCATTCGATGAGCCATATGATGGGATTGTTTACGGAGCTGCAGTCTCCCTTGGATTCGCCACAATGGAGAATATTTTGTACCTGCTGGCCAACGGGGTGGAACACGCTTTTCTCAGGGCCGTTCTCCCTGTATCCAGTCACGCTTTGTTCGGAGTGATCATGGGATATTATTTGGGCAAGGCGAAGTTTTCGCCTTCGAATAATAAGGTCTATTTATTGTTGGCATTGATCATACCCATTTCATTACATGGGGTTTATGATTATATTTTAGTTTCCCAAAAATTTTGGGTGTACTTTATTATGCCATTCATGATTTATCTATGGTGGTTAGGCATGAAAAAAGTAAAGAAAGCACGTTTGTTGTCTGACTTTCACGCAGAAAAACTTTCACAAAATCACTACCTTAGCAAATGACGAATACTATTAAAAACGGAGTGCTGGCATATTTTGCCCGCTCCGTTTTTTTTATGTTTGGAATAAAAAAGCCAGTAAAGAAGAAAATAGAATTACATTAATTCAAGAAAAAGAGGAGTGTTTTTGATGAAAGGAATTTCGTCAAAATGGAAATGGCTTTTGCTGTTTTCGTGTATAACTATATGTTTCGGAATTTACCCGGAAACAAGAACAAATGCCTTTTCGGGCCAAGTCATTCAAAAAGGTGCGGTTGGAGATGATGTAATTGAACTGCAGGCACGCCTGCAAAACATCGGTTACTATAAGGGAAAGATTGATGGAGCCTATGGATGGGGCACTTATTGGGCACTTCGAAACTTTCAACAAGATTTCGGGCTTCCAATCGATGGTTTGGCAGGGACAACAACAAAACAGAAGTTGACGAATGCGTCTAATTTCAATAAAGCATTTGTTCATGAGCAGATCAATAAAGGAAACGATTTCACCTATTATGGGGGAGTCCCCATTGAACAACAGGTAAAAGCGAAAGGAAATGGAGGGACCGCTTCCGGAAAGGCCCCTCCCAAAACAACGACATCAGCCAATCTTCCAGGAGGTTATTCTCAAAACGATATACAGTTGATGGCCAATGCCGTTTATGGAGAGGCGCGAGGGGAGCCATATACAGGTCAGGTTGCCGTTGCAGCAGTAATCCTGAATAGGGTGGAAAGTGCTGCATTTCCTAATACCATTTCGGGTGTGATTTTTGAACCTGGGGCGTTTACGGCTGTTGCGGATGGACAGATTTGGCTTACACCGAACGAAAGGGCGAAAGAAGCCGTGGTGGATGCTATCAATGGGTGGGATCCAAGCGGTAATGCAGAATATTACTTTAATCCCGATACGGCAACAAGCAAATGGATCTGGTCAAGGGAACAAATTAAAAGAATCGGAAAACATATCTTTTGTAAGTAAAGAGGTGAAGGGAAATGATCAGGAATATAGTGATTGCCCTGCTTGTTGTAGTTGTTGCGGGAACTGCATTCTGGGGTTATCAAGAACATAAGGAAAAAAATGCTGTATTAATCAACGCGGAAAATACGTATCAGCGAGCCTTTCATGATTTAAGCTATCAAGTGGATTTATTGCACGATAAGGTCGGCAGTACTTTGGCCATGAATTCACGGTATTCATTAAGTCCGGCGTTAACAGATGTTTGGCGTATCACTTCCGAAGCCCAAAGTGATGTCGGGCAGTTGCCATTGACCCTGCTTCCTTTTAACAAGACAGAGGAATTTTTATCAAAAATTGCGGATTTCAGTTATAAAACAGCGGTACGTGACCTTGAAAAAGAACCATTGAATGATAAGGAATATGCGACTCTGCAATCCTTGTACACACAGGCAGGAGACATCCAGGGCGAGTTAAGGAAAGTGCAGTATCTAGTCCTTAAAAATAATTTAAGATGGATGGATGTCGAAATGGCTCTTGCATCAGGGAAAGAAAATTCGGATAACACGATCATTGATGGTTTAAAGACGGTAGAGAAAAAAGTATCAGGGTACGGGGAAACGAATGAGATGAATCCGACTTTTACTTCTGCACAACAGAGGGATGAAAACTTCAAAAATTTGCAAGGTGAAACCATTACGAAGGAAGAAGCAATCGAGACGGCAAAAAACTATGCACACTCAAAAAGCAAAAATTTGAAGGTGAACGTGGAAGAAAACGGAAAAGGTTCCGATTATGGATTTTATAGTGTGAGCATCCTCGATAAAGACTCCGATACTGAACTGAATATGGATTTGACCAAAAAAGGCGGTTACCCTATTTGGTATATCAATAATAGGGATGTGAACAAAACAAATATTGATTTGAATCAAGCCTATACAAAAGCCGAAGCTTTTTTAAAGGAACATGATTTTAGTTCACTTGAATTATTTGAAAGTGCTCAATACGATAATATCGCATTATTGAATTTCGTGACATCGGAAAATGGGGTCAAGATTTATCCAGATTCAGTCAAGGTCAAAATCGCATTGGATGATGGATCCGTTATAGGGTTTTCAGCTGATGAGTATTTAAAATCACACAAAACCAGGGAAATAGGGAATCCGAACATATCCGAGAAAGAAGCTAAGGATAAAATCAACAGTAATGTAAAAATAATGGAAGAAGGAAAGGCGTTAATTACCAATGATATTGGTGAAGAAGTTCTTTGTTATGAATTTCTCGGTACGATTAAAGAGGATACCTACCGTATTTTCATTAATGCAGATACCGGTCAAGAAGAAAAGGTGGAAAAATTAAAGAATTCCGAACCGGTATACGAGAATTTAATTTAAACAATCATGAATCATAAGTTGTAGGGAAATGTGCTTAGTCACTTTCCCTTTTTCTTATTTCGTGACATAATAACTTAATGATTACTTGGAATATATGGGAAAATTGATGGGTAATATTATGTAGTTTTTCAAAAAGGACGTGGAAGACGATGTTTAAAATTGGTGATATATTAATGCTCGAGCCGAAATACACATCACAGAAGGAAAAGTTCAATTGTATGGTTGTAGAAATGGGAACGGGTTGTGTCTATACGGACTATCCCATCGATGTAGGGACTGGGAAAATCGCATTCCTTATGGATGGGACACAGTTCAATGTCACATTTTCCAATGAAGAGCAGGCTGTTTATATATTCGATTCTGAAGTGCTTGGAAAAGTGAAAGGAAGAATACCCATGATGCAACTATTGCTGCCCGAAGCAGAAACGTTTGTTAAAATCCAACGGAGGCAATACGTGCGCCTGGATGTAACCTTGGATACGGCCATTCATCCAGAACATTCCGAATTTACCCCTTTTCGTGCATTTACGGAGGATATCAGCGCAGGCGGAGCTTCCATAAGGCTTTTGAAAGGCACTAACATTCAATCAGTTTCGCAATTATACCTGTGGATGGCGCTTACGTTAAAATCAGGTGGGATTCATTATGTAAGGTTAAAAAGCAAAGTCATTCGCGTAACGGAAAAAGAGCATGGAAATATGCTGCTGCACGTCCAGTTTCTTGAACCTTCAAAAAATGATGTAAAGACATTAATGAGATTTATATTTGAAAAGCAGGTGGACTTAAAGAAAAAAGGCTTGCATGTTTAACATGATTGAATGAAAAACGGCGATTCCATCCATACTGCTAATATAAACAGATGGAGGGTGCGGCTGATATGAAAACATTTGAGAGACTATTAATTAAAGTGATCATCATCCAATTGGCCTGCTTATTTTTTTTCCAGTTCCTTTTGAGCATGGAGGATCAAATCTTTGATTTGACCAAGCTCTCGAGGTATGAAGGTGTTACCAGCAATAATTATACGAAAATCATTGAAACATTCAATGGGACCAATAAGTAAAGCGGTGATCCGCTTTTTTTTGTAAGAAGATTTTCAATAAAAGGATAACTTTTGATGGCTGTAGAGGTCAAAAAAAGAACGAAGGTGATTTTGAACGTACACATCCCTTTTATTAATGATTTTCCCGCTAGTTGTGATAAAATGAAAGGGTACTAAATAATCAGCATGATTGTAGGATTCTTGGGAGGATTTATGAAAAAAAAATTATCAGTCGCAATCGATGGACCAGCTGCTGCTGGAAAAAGCACGGTTGCTAAAATTGTTGCAGAAAAGTTCAATTACATATATGTGGATACAGGTGCAATGTACAGGGCCATTACCTATAAGGCACTTAATCAAAAGATTCGCCTGGATGATGAACAAGCATTATCAGAAGTTCTCATCAATACGGAGATCGAATTAAGACCAAGTGAAAATGGCCAGTTGGTGTTCTTGGATAACGAGGACGTGACAGCCCAAATCAGGAACAATGAAGTGACCGGTTCCGTTTCGGAAGTGGCAAAGCACCGAAGCATCAGGGAGGAATTGGTTCGCAGGCAGCAAATCTTTGGTGAAAATGGCGGTGTCGTCATGGATGGCAGGGACATAGGTACGCATGTGTTACCAAACGCCGAAGTAAAGGTATTTCTAATCGCTTCCGTGGATGAAAGGGCACAGCGGAGGCATCAGGAAAATATATTGAAAGGTTTTCCATCGGATATCGAAAAATTAAGGGAAGAAATCGCAACAAGGGACAAGCTGGACTCCGAACGCGAGGTTTCGCCATTGAAAAAGGCAGCGGATGCTATCGAAATCGATACGACCTCATTATCGATTCAGGAAGTCGCAGAAAGTATCATGTCTTTAATAGAAGAGAGGAAAAGATGACATTGGATTTTTACACATTTGCCAAGAACATCGTAAAAGGCGTTTTAACGCCTTCGTTTAGGGTTAAAGCACTTGGAAAGGAACATATCCCTAAAGAGGGCGGGGTATTGATCTGTGCCAATCACATTGATAATTTGGATCCGCCCGTAGTTGGCATGACGTCTCCAAGGGATATTCATTTCATGGCGAAAGAAGAGTTGTTTCATGCACCTGTTTTAAAGGGTATATTACCAAGAGTAAATGCATTTCCCGTGAAACGCGGTAATAGCGATCGGGAATCCCTTAGAAAAGGCTTAAAGCTTTTGAAGGAGGGCAAGGCGATTGGTCTGTTTCCCGAGGGAACCAGAAGCAAGAACGGTGAATTGGGAGAAGGTTTGGCGGGTGCCGGATTTTTCGCATTGCGGTCTGATGCCGTTATCATACCGTGTGCAATCATCGGCCCATATAAATTTTTACGTCCATTGAAGGTCGTTTACGGTCCTCCAATAAATTTTACCGAATATCGTGAACAGAAAATATCAGCCGATGAAGCCACCAAGATCATCATGGAGCATATTGGGGAATTGATTTCCGAGCATAAATAGTCCTTCATACTTGACAATTTTCTGATTTTGTTAGAATTTATAAAATAAGGGTATTGTTCCTTTATTGCCGATGAAAAGGAATATGACTTTATTACTCTAAAAAAACTGTTTTTATCTTTATTAGGAAAGTGTTTTTATTGAACCACTTTAAATAAAATATGTGGCCGATGAAGAGGAAATTTGCTGATCAGTCATGGGTTAAGGAGGAGTTAGTAATGACAGAAGATATGAACCAAGTAGAAGTGAACAATTACAAAGTTGGGGATCAAGTTAAAGCAACCGTTTCAAAGGTAGAAGAAAAACAGGTCATTGTCGATGTGGAAAACAGCAAGACTGATGGAATCATACCCATCAGTGAGCTTTCAAGCCTGCATGTCGAAAAGGCGTCAGATGCCGTTTCGGAAGGTGATGCATTGGAGCTGGAAGTCATTAAAGTCGAAGAAGAAGCTCTCATTCTATCAAAACGTAAAATTGACGCTCTTAAGGCATGGGATGACCTGGAATTGAAATTTGAAAATGGAGACGTATTTGAGGCTGAAGTTAAAGATGTCGTCAAAGGCGGGCTTGTCGTAGATCTAGGCGTACGTGGTTTTGTTCCAGCTTCTCTAGTAGAAGACTATTTCGTTGAAGACTTTTCTGATTACAAAAACAAAACTTTAACATTCAAGATCGTTGAGCTTGAGAAAGACAAAAATCGCTTAATCCTCTCACATCGGGCAGTAGTCCAGGACCAAAAGGAAAAACAAAAAGCAAACGTCTTGGATAAGATTGAAAGCGGGCAAGTGCTTGAGGGTGTGGTCCAAAGGATTACCGATTTTGGTGCGTTCGTGGATATTGGTGGCGTAGACGGCCTTGTCCACATTTCCCAGCTTTCCCATCAGCATGTCGACAAGGCATCCGATGTCGTTTCCGAAGGGGATAAGGTGCAGGTGAAAGTGCTATCCATCGATCGTGATAATGAAAGGATTTCACTTTCCATCAAGGATACCCTTCCTGGACCTTGGGCAGGAATTGCAGAAAAAGCGGCCAAAGGCTCTACACTGGAAGGTATCGTCAAACGCCTTGTTTCTTTCGGTGCATTCGTGGAAATTTTTCCAGGGGTAGAAGGGCTTGTCCATATATCACAAATTTCACACAAGCATATTGCCACTCCGCAAGAAGTACTTAAAGAAGGGCAGTCTGTCGAAGTGAAAGTGCTGGAAGTCAATGAAACGGATCAACGTTTATCATTGAGCATCAAGGAACTTGAAGAACCTCAATCCAATTACAACACATCAGATTATGAGATCCCTGAAGAATCGAAGGGTTTTCAGCTAGGTGAAATGATCGGTGATCAATTGAAAAAACTAAAATAAGATAATAATGGTGATGGCCTTGGAGAGAAAACAACGAAAATTAGATCATATAGAATTTGCGCTTAAGACAGGACAGCAGCATCAAACCGGACTAGAAGATATTTCGTTTATTCACCAAAGCTTACCAGGTATTTCCTTGAATAATGTGAACCTCACAGCAGAAGTTGGCGAACTTGAATTAAGTTCGCCAATTTTTATAAATGCCATGACCGGAGGCGGAGGCACTGAAACGGAAAAATTGAATGGTGACCTAGCCATTGCTGCAAGGGAAACGGGAATCGCCATGGCGGTAGGATCGCAAATGGCAGCCATCAAGGATCCTAGCCAGCAAGCTTCTTTTAAAGTTGTAAGGAAGGAAAATCCTGATGGTGTGTTGATTGGTAATCTCGGTGGTGAAGCAACAGTCGAACAGGCTAAGCGGGCAAGCGAAATGATCGGGGCCAATGCCCTTCAGATTCATATTAACGTCATCCAAGAATTGACGATGCCTGAAGGGGACAGGGATTTTGCGGGTACCCTTTCGAGAATAGAAAAAATCAACAAAACGATCGGAATTCCTGTCATCGTAAAAGAAGTTGGATTTGGGATGAGTATGGAAACGGTAAAGCAATTACATTCCGTGGGTGTTTCAATCATTGATGTAGGCGGGTTTGGCGGAACGAATTTTGCTAAAATCGAGAATGAAAGACGAGCAAAAATACTCGGATATTTTAATGAATGGGGCATACCGACAGCCGCTTCGATTGTCGAAGCAGTAAATGTTTCACCACAGCTTTCAGTCATTGGGTCGGGTGGCATCCAAAGCCCTTTGGAAATTACAAAAAGCCTGGCATTAGGAGCGAAAGGCGTCGGATTGGCCGGACATTTCCTCAAGCTCTATAAAGAGTTTGGCTTGGAACAATTGATTAAAGAAATACATTACATACATGAAGATTTGAAGGTCATCATGACAGCACTCGGGTGCGGTAATATATCGGAGCTAAGGAAATCCAAATTAGTCATCAAAGGAAATACCTACCATTGGTTATCTCAAAGAGGCATTGATTGTTCGGCGTATGCTAAATGAATGACCACAAAAAGGAAGCATCTCAATTGAAACGAATTGAGATGCTTCCTTTTTGTTCAAGGATAGACTTAACTATTCCTTTTTCGTGCCACTTCAGGGCTTTCCATTCTTGTTGCCCCTTTATGACCCAGTGATTGGTCCCTGTCGGACTCCACCCGTTTACTTTCTTTCAATTTCTTCTCTTGCCGATCTTTTCCCATGTTCACACCTCCTTTTTAAATGATAGGGGGAAGTTTTTCCTCATTAAATGCCGTGCTTTACGTTTATACTTTGAATAAACAAGCCATAATGTTCCTAAAAGGGGGGACGCTGCATGGATGGAATTATATTTTATTGGATTTCATGGATAGTTTGGGTCATTGTCATGTATTTTATTCCGAAAACGGTTCCCTTTCGTTTTGATTTTCTTTTTCATCTATTAGCCGTTATGGTATTGGCGGGCTATAAACTGGAGGTTCCATTGGTTTCCGTACATTTGAGCGGCCCGTATCTCTTCCTTATATTGTGTGTATATATTAGGAAGAAATCAATCATCAAGATGATGGAACTGATCAGCGGAAGTCTTATTATCACTCTCGCTTATGCCAGTTTTCAACTTTTTTCTTTACTTGATCCGATATGGCTCATAATGAAACCGTCTTACCTTTTGTGTATTTTCCTGAATTATCTTATATTATTACTTTTTAAAAATTGGAAACATCGATTGTTCGTCCTTTTAATTGGGATGCTGATGGGAGATATCATATATTCCGGATTACTTGCTTACCACTCTTTACCTTATGTGGCGCTTACTTACGCATGGCATGATAATGCCGTGTTGGTTTTGGGTGCAAACATACTGTGGAGAATGTTGGAACTGGTTGGCCAATACATTTATTCAATATCCCAATCGAGATTTTTATCAAAACAAGGAAAAGAGAATTTTAATCAATGAGTATGGAGAAAATTAGTATGGAGTATTAGCTGATTTATCAAAAGGCAGAAGTATTAATCGAACCAATTGGAATTGGAAGGCTTTTATTCATACAATCATTGTTGATTGGCGAGAAATTTGTTACTATAGGATAGTTAGAGGTCTGTAGATAAATCGTAAAATGCTCTAAACAATTAAAAAGGAAGCCGTAAGCCGAAGCTTTCTTCATTTTTTTGGGCTGTTTATAATCAAGTTTTAGCATGCAGGGGTGTTCAGCTTCATGTCACCTTAGGAACCGGGGCGTCAAGTGGACAAACTGCCCGTGAATACCTGATGAGTCTAACTGAAAATCAGTCGGGATTTTTCTTACTGATGAAAGATTCCTTTAAATGATGATGGATACAGCCTTTTCCTTTAAAAGGAAATTATGAAAATCAATAATGCAAAGCAACCGTAATAAATGCATTCATGAATTTCGTGACTTTGACAGAGATATAGTAGCAGAAAGGGTGAATAGCAATGCCAAAACCGGTAATTGCGATAGTCGGTCGTCCGAACGTGGGAAAATCGACAATCTTTAATAGAATAGTTGGAGAACGGGTTTCGATTGTTGAAGACGTTCCAGGAGTGACTCGGGACAGGATTTATAGTTCGGGTGAATGGTTGACACATGATTTCAACATTATTGATACAGGTGGAATTGATATCGGTGACGAGCCGTTCCTAGAACAAATTCGCCAGCAGGCTGAAATTGCCATTGACGAAGCTGATGTGATAATTTTTATGACGAATGGTCGTGAAGGTGTAACGGCTGCTGATGAAGAGGTCGCAAAGATACTCTATAAATCCAGAAAGCCGGTTGTCCTTGCAGTAAATAAAGTCGATAACCCAGAAATGAAAGATCAAATTTATGATTTCTATGCGTTAGGTTTTGGCGATCCATTCCCGATCTCCGGGTCTCATGGACTTGGTCTTGGTGACCTTCTGGATGAAGCGGCCAAACATTTCCCTAAATTTGACGGCCCGGATTATGCTGATGATGTCATTAAATTCAGTTTGATTGGAAGACCGAACGTAGGTAAATCCTCTCTGGTCAATGCATTGTTAGGTGAAGAACGTGTCATTGTCAGTGATATTGAAGGTACGACTCGTGACGCGATTGACTCCCCGTATAAGTACAATGGCAAAGAGTATGTCATTATTGATACAGCAGGGATGCGGAAAAAAGGCAAAGTGTATGAAAGCACGGAAAAATATAGTGTACTACGTGCATTAAGGGCAATTGAACGTTCAGACGTTGTTCTTGTAGTCCTGAACGCTGAAGAAGGAATTCGTGAGCAGGATAAGAAAATTGCAGGATATGCCCATGAAGCGGGTAGGGCGGTCATCATCGTCGTCAATAAGTGGGATGCCATCGAGAAAGATGAAAAAACGATGAAGGATTTTGAAGAAAAGATCCGTGCCCATTTCCTGTTCTTGGATTATGCGCCAATCATTTATCTGTCTGCCTTAACGAAAAAACGGACACATACCTTAATACCTGTCATTGATCAGGCTAGTGAGAATCATGCTATCCGGGTTCAGACAAATGTCTTGAATGAAGTGGTCATGGATGCCGTTGCGATGAATCCGACACCGACTCATAATGGCAACCGTTTGAAAATTTATTATACGACTCAGGTAGCGATCAAGCCGCCAACTTTCGTCGTATTCGTTAACGATCCGGAGTTATTGCATTTTTCATATGAGAGATTTTTAGAAAATCGAATTAGGGATGCCTTTGGTTTTGAAGGAACACCAATACGAATTTTTGGACGCCAGAGAAAATAGTAAAGGTGGTTATACCGTGGTAAAAGAAAAAGAAAGTATCGCTGTGATTGGAGCTGGGAGCTGGGGGACTGCTTTAGCGCTTGTAATCGCTGATAACCAGCATGAAGTGAGATTATGGGGACATAATCAGAATCAAATCAATGAAATCAATCAAAATCATACGAATGAAAAATACTTGCCTGGGATTGAATTGCCTTCGGGGATTAAAGGTTATTCTTCCCTTAAGGAAGCATTGGCCGGGATTGAAATAATTATTTTGGCGGTGCCGACCAAAGCCTACAGGGAAGTGCTTGGTCAGATTAAAGAGGCTCATGATAAACCATTGACGATCGTTCATGTGAGTAAGGGAATTGAACCTGATTCCCTGCTTCGTATATCGGAAATGATTGAAGAAGTCTCTTCGTCTGAATGGCTTAAGGATATAGTGGTTCTTTCAGGACCGAGCCATGCAGAAGAAGTCAGTCTGCGTCACCCGACAACAGTTGCCGTTTCTTCAAAGAATATGAAAGCTGCCGAAAGGGTTCAGGACATCTTTATCAATAATAATTTCCGTGTATATACAAATCCTGACTTGATTGGTGTTGAAATCGGAGGGGCTTTGAAGAACATCATTGCTTTGGCTGCCGGCATTACGGATGGTTTAGGCTATGGGGATAATGCCAAGGCTGCATTAATGACTCGAGGATTGGCTGAAATATCCCGTCTAGGGGTGGCCATGGGGGCTAACCCGCTAACGTTTTCAGGTTTAGCTGGGATCGGCGACTTGATCGTCACTTGTACAAGCGTCCATTCCCGTAATTGGAGAGCTGGGAATATGCTTGGTAAAGGGCAAAAGCTTGAAGAAGTTTTGGAAAACATGGGTATGGTCGTTGAAGGTGTCAGAACCACTAAAGCCGCCTATCAACTAGCCCAAAAGTACGAAGTGAATATGCCAATCACCGAAGCCCTGTACGATGTTTTATTCAATGGGGAAGAAGTGAAAAAGGCAGTTGACCTTTTGATGAATCGTTCAAAAACGAATGAGATGGAAGAACTTTTTAACATATTGGATAGCAGGCAGCAGGATTAACCTCCAATCTGTTGATTTTCATAAAAGAATTTCATTAAATTAGGCATTTGATGATGCGCCTTGCCGTTTATCAGCATACAATGCAACGAAAGTAAACTAGTAATTTGACCTCGGCACGGGGGATTTAGTCAAATGAGCAGAAGATATCTAAATATCTTCTGCTTTTTTTTATGGGCAAAAAATCATCTGTTCTTTTTTTTATTTATGAATAATTGAATAGGTTATTCAATTTTGCATAAATCATTCTGCATATTTCCTTGTTTTTTGTTGAAAATCGACTATTTTTTTTGGTATGAAAATTGCGAAGTGTAATATGACCAAAAAATTCTATGGGAGGCGAGAAAAGTTTGTTAACTTTTCTCGCTTAAAAAGGAAGGGGAATGATACATGCAAACAGGTAATCTAAAAAGGTCTTTAAACTTATGGCATATCGTATTGCTCGGTGTTGGATATATGACGCCGATGGTTGTTTTTGATACATTCGGGATAGTTTCCGAAAAAACGGGGGGGCATGTGCCAACCGCTTATGTCATTGCTCTTTTAGCAATGTTGTTTACAGCAGCCAGCTATGGAAAAATGGTGAAGATATATCCGCAGGCAGGTTCATCCTATACTTACACACAAAAAACGATCAGTCCACATTTAGGCTTCCTTGTCGGGTGGTCGTCGTTACTTGATTATTTATTTTTACCGATGGTGAACGGCATTTTAACAAAAATATACTTAACTGCACTTTTTCCGGAAGTTTATCCCTGGATATGGGTGGTGGCATTTGTCCTTTTAATGACAGTCATTAACTTATTCAATGTTAATCTTGCAGCCAACTTTAATAGCTTCCTTGTTTTTTTTCAAATGTTGGTCATCGTCATTTTTGGGGCACTTGTCGTTAAAGGAGTCATGGGGGGAGAGGGGACTGGAGAGGTCTTGTCGGTTCAGCCATTCATCGGGCCCGATATGGAAATTTCGACCCTCATAACTGGTGCTACAATCCTTTGTTTTTCTTTTTTGGGGTTTGACGCAGTCACTACTTTATCGGAAGAAACACCGAATCCATCCAAAACGGTCCCCCGGGCCATCTTTTTGACTGCCCTTATCGGAGGGGTCTTATTTGTGACGGCATCATTCTTTACACAGTTATTTTTCCCGGATGTTTCCCGTTTTAGCGATCCTGAAGCAGCTTCTCCGGAAATTGCCCTTTTCGTGGGCGGGAAGTTATTTCAGGCTTTCTTTCTTGCAGGAACATTATGCGGTACCCTTGCCTCCGGACTTGCATCTCACGCTAGTGTTTCTAGATTGCTATATGTAATGGGACGTGACCAAATGATCCCGAAAAAACTATTTGGGTTTGTCCACCCCAAATACAATACGCCATTTTTTAATGTCATTTTTGTCGGTTCGATATCACTGGTTGCCTTATTCCTTGATTTGGTTACGGCCACTTCTCTCATAAACTTTGGGGCTTTAATTGCATTTACCTTCGTGAATATTTGCGTAATCGTCCATTCAATAAGAAACAAAAGCTTCAGAACGATTAAAGGTTTTCTTTCAACTATTCTGTCCCCGGTTTTAGGCGCGGCTTCGGTCTTCATCCTTTGGCTTAATCTCGAGATGAGTTCCTTGATTTTAGGAATAGTCTGGGCGGTAATTGGGATTGGTTATCTTCTGTATCGGACAAAATGGTTTACGGAATCCCCTCCGCTATTCCATTTTGAAAAAGCACAGTGAATCTAATCTACTGTATTCATTAAATGAGGAAGAGTGTTAAACGGCCGATGAGAAAATGAAGAGGTCATTCATGCTCATGCCTGTTGTTCAATTTTCCGTTCATGGCGTCAGCAATGTGTATTCAGCACATATGTCGCTTAGTATGGTTCCCGGGAGCTTTCTGGCTCGCTTATATGGTGATGCTTTTCACAGCGTACAGTTATGGAAAGGAAAGGCATTCCTTCTGTACTGGCCTGAATTTACTGACTATTGTGACGGTTCTCGATGTCATGGTTAGGAAAATGGCTGCGAAAACAAATGCTAACGTCGTCGCCTAGTTTTTGATGGTCATATTCATCGTTTTTATCTAACTGTGAAATTACATACGGGGAATGAATAAGGAAAAGTGACGGGGCAGAAGCATTGGAAGCATATATATACCCTTGGCTCCTAAAACTTTGCAAACAGGCATGAGGCCATAATGACGGCATGGCGGGAGCTGTCCCATCTGTATAGCAAACCTGATTAGAATTTATAAGATAAGGTGAACGGTCCTTTATAAAATAAGTCTACCAGGTTTTTAGATCAAAAGGGTCCGTTAAAGGACCCTTTTGTTGTGGTGCGAATAAAGGTAAATGCTGGATATGAGTAATGGTGCCTCTTATTTTTTATCTTGCAATTCGGAATTGTGATAAAATATAGGTTAGGTTACAAAAGGAGAGTGAAACTGTGTTATCTATTCCGGATGATAAAATTAGACCATTCATAACTATAACAATTGATCAGCCTACATTTTCAGACCAAAAAATTCATGAGATACAGGAACCTTTCTTCTTTCTTATGAAGGAAAATCAAGTGTTTGCGTATATCCGCATGGATGACCTCCCGTTAAATGAAAAAATCACGACAGTCGATCAGCTTTTACAGTATGCTTTTTCGATTGATGATGTCTGTAAATTGCACCCTAACATTTCCTTGCCGCATCTGTTTCAAATTATCGGTGAACCTATCGTACTGATAAAAACGGATGATGGCCTCCTAACCGGTTATGTAAAAAGGGAAGATGTATTAGCTGAATTATTCAAGCAGGACAGTAAACAAAATTTAGACCTGCTAAATGTTATATTAACCTCCATTCCTATGGGGATATTTGTTGCTGATAAAGAAAGAAATATCGTGAACTTCAATGAATCAGGCTTGAAGATGATAAAAAAGCCTTCTGAACAAGTCCTTAATGAACCTGCTGCGAACATCTTCAATAAGCAGCATATACATAGCGTGTTTGCCAGCGGGAGCAGTATTCTGAATCAGCTGGAGATTACTGATGTCATGAGTGTGCTTGTCGACTATAGCCCGATTCTGAACCATGAAAAAGAAGTCGAAGGCCTGATCATCATCGTTCAGGATTTACCGATGGTTGAGGAAATGGCCATGGAAATAGAATTGATAAAAAGCTCGAATAAAGACTTGAATGCCATTTTGGCGAATATCTATGATGAAATACTTGTAGTCAATCAAAAAGGAGAGCTGCTGCGCTATAGTGACAGCATCATCTCAGGTTTCTGGGGGAAGGATTTAAAAGATTATATCGGGAAGAATCTCTTGCAATTAGAAGATGAAGGGATTTTTAATCCTTCGGTCACCCGGTTAGTCCTTGAACAAAAAAAGAAAGTATCGATTGTCCAAGATACTAAAATGAATAAGAAAGTCCTTTCCGTAGGCACCCCTGTGTTCAATGAACAAGGGGATATAGATCGAATAGTCATTGCATCTAGGGATATAACGGAAACGACACAATTGAAATCGGAATTAAATGAAATGAGGAAAGAACTGGACTCTTTCAAAAAACAGGATCAATTTTATAAAGAGTTGGTTTTTGCAAGTCCTAAAATGGAGCAGATAATCAGCCAAGTTAAGAAAATCGCACATTTTTCATCAACTGTATTAATCAATGGGGAGTCGGGAGTAGGTAAAGAAGTGATAGCTGAAGCCATTCATAAAATGGGCAGGCGATCTAAACAACCTTTCCTGAAGATAAATTGCGGGGCGATTCCGGAAAACCTCCTCGAAAGTGAATTGTTTGGTTATACGAAGGGTTCCTTTACAGGAGCGGATAAAAATGGGAAGGTAGGATACTTTCAGCAGGCCAATAAAGGTGTTTTATTCCTTGATGAAGTGGGTGACATGCCCATACATCTGCAAGTGAAGCTGCTGAGGGTGCTCCAGGAACAGGAAGTGATTCCGATTGGCAGCACTACACCCATTTCCATTGATGTTCAAATTGTTGCGGCCACGAATAAGAGTCTGGAAAAAATGGTCGAGATGGGCACGTTCAGAGAAGATTTATTCTATCGATTGAACGTCATACCCATTCATGTGCCCCCATTAAGGGAAAGGCCGGAGGATATACCGCCGCTAGCCTTTCATTTCCTTCAAAAATTGAATGAAAGGTATCAGCGGAATTACCACTTTTCCCCCGATGCATTAAATATACTGGAAGTCTATACCTGGCCAGGGAACATTCGTGAGTTGCAGAACATGATTGAAAGATTGGTCGTTTCTGCAGATGAAGAAATGATCGATGCTGACTTCATTCAAAGGTTCATACCTGTGGGCAGTGACTTTAAACAAACGAAACCCATCATTACGAGAATTCTTCCGCTGCAGGAAGCACAGGATCATGTTGAAGAGCAATTGATCATGCTTGCCATGAAACAGTATAAAACAACGACCAAAGCGGCTAAAGCGCTTGGGATAAGTCAATCGTCAGTGAGCAGGAAGTATCAAAAAGTGTTAGCTGAACAGAGTAAGAAAATTGAAAAAAATGCATTTTGAATAAAAGCCGTTGCCGAGTGATAAAAATCACTTGTCAACGGCTTTTATTTTTATGGGAGCATTTGAGAAGCTTTTTAATGATTTTCAAGGTTGTTTATGCAAAGTGAAATAACGATATGCATAATTGCATAGATTTTAAGAGATTTATCAAAGAAAATGCGATTTTATTGGTTAATTAACTTGGCATGGTTCTTGCTTGATTAGTAAGTATAAGAAAAAAGGGAGGTAAGCATCAAAGTTTCATAAAACAAGCAATCTTAATTAACCAATTAACTAAAGCTATAAAAAAAGGAGATTATAAAATGTCAATTAACGTAGAAAGTAAAAACACTCAAGCTAACCAATCAGCAACCCAAGATTATATTAAAAAAGTGCTTCAATTAATCGAGCAAAAAGAAATTTCAAAAGAAGATGCGCAGTGGGTGACAAAAGAAACTGTCGAGAATTTCCGTAACCATGTAAACCCTGGGTTTTTGGAATATCGGAAGACGGTCACTAAAGACACACAATTCGCTTCGGTGGAGTGGTCTGATCAAGATTCCTGTTTTACGGATGTAAATGGAAAAAAATATATTGATTGTTTAGGTGGGTTTGGTATTTATAATGTTGGCCATCGTAACCCTAAAGTAGTAAAGGCAGTAACCGATCAGTTACAAAGACAAGCCCTTCATAGCCAGGACTTACTTGATCCATTACGTGCAATGCTTGCCAAGATCCTTGCCGAAATCACACCGGGAGATCTAAAATACTCATTCTTTACGAACAGCGGTACCGAGAGCGTGGAAGCTGCACTTAAGCTGGCTAAAATGTACAGTGACCGATACACGATCATTTCCACGACAAAATCATTTCATGGGAAAAGCCTTGGTTCCCTATCGGCAACGGCAAAGGGCATGTTCAGAAAACCGTTCATCCCGTTGGTACCAGGTGTGCGCCATGTACCATTCGGTGATGTGGATATGATGAGAAAAACGTTTGAAAGTTGTGCATTGGTCGGTGAAGATGTTGCTGCTGTACTGTTGGAGCCTATTCAAGGTGAAGGAGGGGTCATCCTTCCTCCGCAAGATTATTTAAAGCAGGTTCGGGCATTATGTGACGAATATGATGCGTTATTGATCTTGGATGAGGTGCAAACAGGAATGGGACGGACAGGTAAAATGTTCGCTTCTGAGCTATATGATGTTGTTCCGGACATTATTTGTTTAGCGAAAGCATTCGGCGGCGGAGTAATGCCTGCAGGGGCTGTGGTAGCCAATGAGAAAGTATTTAAAAGCTGGTTCGACAATCCATTCATGCACACTACGACATTTGGAGGAAATCCACTAGCTTGTGCTGCGGCCATTGCTACGATCGATGTACTTTTGGAAGAAAACTTACCGCAGCGTGCTGCAGAAGTTGGTGAATACTTCTTAAATGGGTTAAGGGAAGTGGCTGCTGAGCACAAAGATAAGGTCTTGGAAATCCGCGGCCAAGGATTAATGATTGGTATTGAGTTCCATAAAGATGAAGTGGGGTATGAATTCTCAAAAGCCCTTTTTGATAAAGGCATCTTAGTGGCAGGTACGCTTATTAATTCCAAAACAATCAGGATCGAGCCGTCTTTGACCATTCAGCTGGATGAAGTCGATACAGTCATTAAAGCGTTTAAAGAAGTCTTGCCGACGCTTCAATCTTAATTTAAGTGAGCAGAAAAACAGCCTTTGGGCTGTTTTTTGTTGTTTGGAGGTAGTGTGGGAATTACTTATATATTCCTCGTTATATTGCTGCACCTCAGAAATTTTTTTCGCGAAAATGAGCAATGAAAACGGGAATTACACAGATTGGACAAGGATTTAATTCCTTTAACGTAATTTGGTATGTTATAATAATTTCTGGAAAAAGGAGTGATGAAGATATGACACCTGCTCTGCAAAAAATGTGGATATCCTTTATAGCTATGGGCTTTATGGTTATCTCAATATTTTTAATCTACTTAAGCCGCTATAAATTAAAAGGTTTTTGGAGAGTCTTGACAGCAATTATCGCATACATACTTATGATTCTGGCCGGTTTGATCATCCTTATCGTTGTTCTTAGCGGGCCAACCACTTGATAGGTGAGGAGAAATGATGAGAAATTTTTTCAAAATATTATGTTTATTATGCATCTCTGTATCATTATCTGGCTGCTTATATCCGGAGAAGCAAAAAATGCAAAACCAACTGCCTTATAAAGAGCAAATACAATCCGTCCAAAGTGCAGTGGATCAATTTCAGAAAGATGAAGGCGGCATACTGCCCATAGTTACAAAAGATGCAGGTACACCGATTTATCAAAAATATGTCATAAAATTTTCTAAGATTTCGCCTAGGTATATGGCTGAACCGCCGGACAATGCCTTTGAATCAGGGGGCGTTTTTCAATACATCCTCGTTAATGTTGAAAAGGATCCGACTGTAAAGCTGTTGGATGTCAGGATGGCCCAGAAGATTCAGGATGTTTCCTTGAGATTGACTGCTTATCAGCAAAGCAATGGATACCCGCCATTTAAGGAAAGGTTATCCGATAATGTCTTCACGCTTGATTATGAAAAAATGGGGCTGAAGGAAGCTCCGACGGTCACGAGTCCATTTTCACAAAAAGACTTATACCTTGTAGTCGATGGTCAAGGCAGCATTTTTGTTGATTATACCCCTGATTTACTTGAGGCATTGAAGAAGCATGAGGGGGAAATCAAGCAAGGTGAAGATATCCGGGAACTGCTGGTGCAGAGTTCGGAGTTCGTCCCTGCCTATTCATTACCATATACAATTGATGAAAAAACAAAAACACCAATATTTCTTACAAAATAGGCATAACCCTTCTTCTGCAAAATATATTGTAGGGGAAGGGTTATTTCTTTTATCTTTATTTCATCTTACTTTTAAAATAACAACCCTTATATAAAAATTTCTGGTGGAGGAAGGGATTGAACCAGGGAAATAAATGGAATAAATTTTTAGGACAACATCATAGATATATATTGTCCTAAATAAATGCAAATGGATAAACGAAATCCCAAAACTCTAATTCGGGAGGGGATACCTTGGAAAAGGTAGATATTTTTAAAGATATAGCTGAACGGACCGGTGGCGATATATACTTGGGGGTGGTCGGTGCCGTCAGGACTGGTAAATCCACATTTATTAAAAAATTCATGGAACTGGTCGTCATTCCGAATATACCGTCAGAGGCGGACCGTGCCAGGGCACAGGATGAACTGCCTCAAAGTGCTGCCGGAAAGACGATCATGACGACGGAACCCAAATTCGTACCGAACCAGGCAGCATCGATTCAAGTAGCTGAAGGTCTCGACGTGAACATCCGTTTAGTCGATTGTGTCGGTTATACAATACCCGGGGCAAAAGGGTATGAAGATGAAAATGGTCCCCGCATGATTCACACGCCTTGGTATGAAGAGCCGATTCCGTTCAATGAAGCTGCCGAGATCGGTACTCGCAAAGTAATTCAGGATCATTCCACATTAGGCGTAGTCGTTACGACGGATGGGTCGATAGGAGAAATCCCGCGAAGTGATTATTTAGAGGCCGAGGAAAGGGTCGTCGAAGAATTGAAGGAGGTTGGCAAGCCGTTTATCATGATTGTCAATTCCGTTCAGCCTCACCACCCGAATACGGTAGCACTGAGGGAATCCTTGCAGGAAAAGTATGATATCCCCGTATTGGCCATGAGTGTCGAAGGAATGCGGGAATCGGATGTTTATAGCGTACTGCGCGAGGCCCTGTACGAATTCCCTGTTCTCGAGGTCAATGTTAATCTCCCGAGCTGGGTAATGGTTCTGCGCGAGGATCATTGGTTAAGGGAAAGTTACCAGGAAGCGGTTAAAGAGACCGTCAAGGACATTAAACGATTGAGGGATGTTGATCGTGTAGTCGGTCATTTCAATGAATTCGAGTTCATTGACCGTGCCGCTCTTGCAGGAATTGAGATGGGGCAGGGCGTTGCAGAAATAGACCTATATGCCCCTGATGAACTCTATGATGATATTCTGAAGGAAATTGTAGGTGTAGAGATTCGGGGCAAGGATCATCTGCTATCTTTGATGCAGGACTTTGCGTATGCGAAAGCAGAATATGATCAGGTGGCCGATGCGTTGAGGATGGTTAAACAAACTGGATATGGTGTCGCAGCCCCATCCCTTAACGATATGAGTCTTGATGAACCTGAAATCATCCGTCAGGGGGCCAGATTCGGTGTCAGGCTAAAAGCAGTGGCTCCTTCCATCCATATGATCAAGGTCGATGTCGAATCCGAATTCTCGCCAATCATCGGTACGGAAAAGCAAAGTGAGGAATTAGTCCGGTATCTGATGCAGGATTTCGAAGACAATCCACTTTCCATTTGGAACTCCGATATTTTTGGAAGAAGCCTAAGTTCTTACGTAAGGGAAGGCATACAGGTGAAATTAGCGATGATGCCAGACAATGCTCGCTATAAATTGAAAGAAACACTGGAGAGGATTATTAATGAGGGCAGTGGCGGATTGATTGCCATCATCTTATAGAAAACGTTTAAGGCTGGACCAACTCCATTTATGGATTGGTCTTTTTACATGGAAGAAACGCAGGATCGCAAGAAAAATATCATTTATGGACGCTAATATTTGAAATAATCTGCTGTTTTTTAGTATAATCTTGAAAAAACCCTGTGGTTAAGCGATTTTCAGCAATATAATAAGTTTAATTTCTATAAAAAAGGGAAATGATGAATAGCGAAAGACAAAATTTATAATATATACAATTATTAATGAAAAGATTCCCATTATTTTTTGAATTCCCTTGCTAAGCTTATAGGATTTGTGATAATCTACATACAGAAAACGCGTTATAACAGCGGTTTCAACCTATTTATAAATTTTCGGATGAATTATTTGGAAATTAAACCGGCTTGGTAATCCCTGATTATCAGGGAATGAAATTTTTTCGACCGAAACTAATATCAAATCACTATTATAGTGTTGTAATAATGATTTTTTATAAAGATTCCTTTTGGGAGGAGGTGAATGGCATGAACAAAACAGAATTAATTAATGAAGTTGTTACAGCAACTGAAATTTCTAAGAAAGACGCTACAAAAGCTGTTGATGCTGTTTTTGATACAATCTTAGAAGCTCTAAAAAACGGTGATAAAGTCCAATTGATTGGTTTTGGTAACTTTGAAGTTCGTGAACGTGCGGCTCGTAAAGGCCGTAACCCACAAACTGGTGACGAAATCGAAATTGCAGCTAGCAAAGTGCCAGCTTTCAAACCCGGTAAAGCGCTGAAAGATGCAGTGAAGTAATTCTACCATTACATACGGGTGCTTAACCGAAAAGGGCCGCGTGAAAACGCGGCCCTTTTTTTGCTTCTTAATTTCCATCTGTGATAATATAAAAGACAGTGAATATTTTAGAAACGCTTCAGATGGTAAATCTGTCACAAGGAAATAACCATTCGAAACCGCTTCCGGCGAAACTGCCTTTAATGGGCTTCAATCTATGGTGTAATGGTTCGCTTTGATAATTGCAATTATGGATTTCCGGGTGCAACGCGCTTTGGTTTTTTTATCTGAATACATAATATTATTGATTTTTTAGGAGGTACAAATAATGGCTAATGTTGATCATGCCAAATTAGAAGAAGCGGTTAAAATGCTTCTCGAGGCTGTAGGGGAAGACCCAACGAGGGAAGGACTGCTGGATACTCCTGCCCGTGTAGCCAGAATGTATGAAGAAATTTTTTCTGGACTTAACCAAGATCCTAAGGAATATTTCGATACTGTTTTTGGAGAGGACCATGAAGAACTCGTACTAGTAAAGGATATTCCGTTTTACTCGGTATGTGAACATCATTTAGTCCCTTTTTACGGGAAAGCCCATGTAGCATATATTCCGAAAAACGGAAAAGTGACTGGCTTAAGTAAATTGGCACGGGCGGTTGAGGCTGTATCGAAGCGTCCGCAACTTCAAGAGCGTATCACTTCTACTGTTGCAGACTCGATAATGGAAAAGCTCGAGCCTCATGGTGTAATGGTTGTAGTAGAGGCTGAACATATGTGCATGACCATGCGAGGTGTAAAAAAACCCGGATCTAAAACAGTGACTTCAGCTGTAAGGGGAACGTTTGCGAAAGATCATCGTACTAGAGCTGAAGTTCTGGCGTTCATTAAAGACTAAGGACATGGGGGCAGGAAAAAATGAATGAAAAAAAGATTCTGAATGATTTTGTCGTAATCAAAGCCATTGAGGATAGTGTGAATGTCATCGGGTTGACAAGGGGAACGGACACCAAGTTTCATCACTCCGAAAAACTGGACTCAGGAGAGGTGATGATCGCACAATTCACAGAGCATACCTCGGCAATAAAAATCAGGGGCCATGCAAAGGTCTATACTCCATTCGGAGAGATAGAAAGTGATTCCAAAAAGAATTCACCTGACAAATGATAGCTTCTCAATGCTTGGTTAATTAGTAAATCAATCATCTGATATCGCGTTTAACAAGCTGTAAATTTCCCGCATCCATTTTTTGAAGAGCAAAAGTCGATGATTTCCTTATTTTTGGAAGTTTCATTTTATAAACGTTGACCATTTCATCTGATTGTTTTTATGGTATAATAATGTGTATTTTACACAGACAGAAACCAATATGTATGAAAAAAATTATCTTTCGGGGATGCAAGGGTGATCTCAATTGTTAAACATAACGGACGACATAAGGCAATTAAAACGATTAATAGAAACGAAAGCTCAACATCCATATTTATTGAAGTATATACAAAAGCCAAGCTTGGACGAAGATAAACTGATATTGCTTTGGGGATTGTTTAACGATTTGGACGTTAAAAGCGAAAAACGGAATCAATACATCATTTCAACCATGTTAGTGCAAATAGCTCTGGATACCCATGAAATCGTCTCGAATTCGGGTGAAGGGATCGAGTCACCCGAGGTATTGAAAAATCGTCAATTACAAGTGCTTGCCGGTGATTACTATAGTGGCTTATATTATCAAGGGCTTGCCAGTGTAGGTAATGTTGATATGATCCGAATACTTTCAAGTGCGATAAAAAAAATAAATGATAATAAAATCATTCTTTACCAACAAGGGTCCATTCATGATGTACCAACGCTTTTAATGACGGTAAAAGCGATCGAGGCTTCACTGATTCATAAACTGGCGGATTACTATAATGAGCCTGCCTGGATAGAAATATCGGAAGACCTGCTGCTTTTAAAACGGTTGCATGCCGAGAAGAGCAGTTATATGAAGTCGGGGCAATCAATAGTTTTTGATGTCCTAAGGGAAATGCCTTTTGATGACTCGATTGGTGGGGATATTCCCATTTCGGAAAAGGAAGAACAGGTACGCACCCAATTCGACAAGTGCCTGAGGGATGCCAGGCAATCCGTAGAGCGCTCGGTGCGGAAGCTGGCAAAGTTGGATGATGAACTACTGGAAAGAGTGAAGTCCATCTTGGAACAAACAGAGAGTATTAATTCATATGTGAAAGAAGGGTGAATCATGGAGCAGTCTAAAGAGCAAAAAGTTCATCATGTCTTTGAAAAGATTTACGGAAATTATGACAAGATGAATTCCCTCATCAGCTTTAAACAGCATCTTAAATGGCGGAAGGCTACAATGGCCATCATGAATGTCCCAAAAGGCGCCCGTGCACTGGATGTATGCTGTGGAACAGCGGACTGGACCATTGCCCTTGCTAATGAAGTCGGACCAGAAGGAAAGGTTGTTGGTCTGGATTTTAGTAAAAACATGCTGAAAATTGGCGAACAAAAGGTGAAGGAACTCAATCTGGATCAAATTTCCCTAATGCATGGGAATGCAATGGAACTTCCTTTTGAAGATAATAGCTTTGACTATGTCACGATCGGTTTCGGGCTGCGGAATGTCCCTGATTACATGAAAGTGCTTAAAGAGTTAAACCGTGTAGCCAAGCCGGGTGGTATGGTCGTTTGCTTGGATACGTCACAGCCAACGATGCTAGGCTTTAAACAGGGCTATTATTTTTATTTCCGTTTCATCATGCCCATGTTCGGCAAATTATTCGCAAAAAGCTATAGTGAATACTCATGGCTGCAGGAATCAGCTCGAGATTTCCCAGGCATGAAAAAGCTTGAAAACATGTTTAAGCAGGCAGGAATGGAAAATGTCAGTTATAAAGCCCATTTCGGTGGGGTAGCAGCAACACATTTCGGGTACAAGCCTTCAAAATAAGCAGAATAGCAATGGACAAAGCTGGGTGGAATGTATGAAATTTAAAATGATGTATTCATTTTTGAATGCAGATTTGCAATTAATAGAAAAAGAACTGGAAGCCGCAATTGAAGCGGATTCCACGGTTTTAAGGGAAGCTTCCCTGCATTTACTGCAATCCGGTGGAAAACGGATCCGTCCGGTATTCGTCCTATTGGGTGCGAAGTTTGGCAACTATGATATTCATGTCGTAAAGCATGTCGCAGCGACTTTGGAACTAATCCATACGGCTTCCCTTGTACATGATGATGTTGTGGATGATGCGGATTTACGCAGGGGATCCGCTACCATTAAGTCGAAATGGGATAATCGTGTCGCCATGTACACAGGCGACTTCATTTTTGCTCGTGCACTGGAAATGATGGCGGTTATCGAATCTCCGCTAGCGCATCAAATTCTCGCTGATACAATGGTTGAACTATGTCTTGGGGAAATTGAACAAATAAAAGATAAGTACAATTTCGAACAGAATTGGCGGATATACTTTAGGAGGATCAAACGGAAAACGGCATTGCTCATTGCGTCCAGCTGCCAGTTGGGAGCCATTTCAGCAGGCGTTGAAGAGAGGATTCACCAAAAGCTATTTAAATTCGGATATTATGTCGGTATGTCCTATC
The DNA here is from genome assembly GCF_044762675.1 of Peribacillus sp. NPDC096448. NCBI lineage: Bacteria > Bacillati > Bacillota > Bacilli > Caryophanales > Bacillaceae > Peribacillus > Peribacillus sp. NPDC096448. The sequence continues at coordinate 632,685 of NZ_JBIWEU010000001.1, forward strand.
AAATCACCGATGATATATTGGATTTTACGGCGTCGGAAGAAGAGCTTGGGAAACCGGCCGGCAGTGATTTGATTCAAGGTAATATCACTTTACCCGTATTGATCGCTATGGAAGATCCAAAGTTAAAAAAGCTTATCGAAACTGTTCGGGAAGATACGCCAAAAGACGAAATGTCCCATATAATCGATGCGATAAAAACTTCCGGTGCCATTGAACAAGCAGCGAGGATCAGTGATATGTATTTAGAAAAGGCTTTTACTGAGTTGAAAGGTCTTCCTGCCATTAAAGCTAGAAAAACTTTATCGGATATCGCGAAAAATATCGGAAAAAGAAAGTTTTGATAATGGGAGTTGCGAAACTCATCAAACAATGGTAATATTCTAAAAGTATTGCCTTATATAGGCAAATAACAATGATACATATTAGGAGTGACATTCATGGAAAGAACATTTTTAATGGTTAAGCCTGACGGCGTTCAACGCAATTTAATCGGTGAAATCGTTTCCCGTTTCGAAAAGAAAGGCTTCCTTCTTGCAGGAGCAAAATTAATGGTCATTTCTCAAGAATTGGCTGAGCAACATTATGGCGAGCACAAAGAACGTCCTTTCTTTGGCGAATTAGTGGACTTCATTACTTCAGGTCCTGTCTTCGCAATGGTTTGGGAAGGTGAAAACGTAATCGCAACTGCACGTCAAATGATGGGTGCTACTAACCCTAAAGATGCAGCAGCAGCAACAATTCGTGGCGATTTTGCCGTAACTGTTGGCAAAAACATCATTCACGGATCTGATTCAGCTGAAAGCGCTGTACGTGAAATCGGTTTATTCTTCAAAGAAGAAGAACTTGTTGAGTATTCTAAACTTGTAAACGAGTGGGTTTATTAATTAATACTCATCACTTTATAAGAAGCGGGTTCCATCGTCATAATGCGATGGAACCCGCTTTTTTGTATTGCTTTTTAGCTTCCCGGCAAGGTAAGGAATTATTTTAGTTTAAAGAAAATATGGCGCTCTCCGATATATAAAGGGAAGGGCCACTTAAAATAATTATGTGCAGGGGAGTCGTGGGAATGCCTCAAGAATATGAAGAGTTTATCCGTAATATCAAAATGTTGACAGGCATTGATTTGGCATTATATAAGGAAGGGCAAATGAAAAGGCGGCTGACATCCCTATATGAAAAAAGAGGGTATCATTCATTTCGTGAATACTATAAAGGCATTCAAACCAATCCCGGCGTTTTAAATGAGTTTTTGGATAGAATGACAATCAATGTTTCCGAATTTTATAGAAATGCGAAAAGATGGGAAGTGTTGGAGCGGAAAATCCTTCCTGAGTTATTAGCAAGCAAAAAAAAGTTGAAAATTTGGAGTGCGGCCTGTTCAACCGGCGAGGAACCATACACGCTTGCAATGATATTATCCAATCTGGTTCCACTTAGCCAGATAGAGATATTGGCGACGGATCTGGATGAAAATGTGTTGGCGCGGGCGGAATTGGGGCTATATCCTGAACGTTCCTTAAATGAAGTGCCTGAAGAAATCAAAAGGAAATACTTTGAAAAAAAAGCGGATTTTTATCATGTCGATGATGAAATCAAGAGAAGGGTAACATTTAAAAAGCAAAACCTTCTCGCTGATCGATTTGAACAGGGGTTCGATTTAATCGTTTGCCGCAATGTGTTAATTTATTTCACCGAAGAAGCCAAAAATTTATTATATGAAAAATTCAGTGCATCACTAAGAAGCGGCGGGATTTTTTTTGTAGGAAGTACAGAGCAAATATTCACCCCTGGAAAATATCAATTTGAAACGATCGACACATTTTTTTATAAGAAAAAGTAAATACTTTTAAAAAAAGGACTGATTCTGCTCATGGGCATTCAGTCCTTTTCGTTTGTACAGTAATAGCATAGCCAGTAGAACCTCTAATTTGGAAGATAAACTATATCGAAAATGTTTAAGTACTTGTAAAATAGAGTGAAAAGTGATTAAATTCAAACAATATGGTTTTTACGTTTTACATATACCCACATTTCATAAAATTGTGGTATATTGATACATATACACTTTAAAGTGCTAAAAGGGGGCTGGAAGATGAGATATTTAACAGCGGGAGAATCACATGGTCCGCAGCTGACTACTATCATTGAAGGATTACCGGCAGGAATGCCGATTTCGAATGAGGATATCAATCAAGAATTGGGACGCAGGCAAAAAGGGCATGGACGTGGAAGAAGGATGCAGATCGAGAAAGATCAGGCTTTTATTTCTTCGGGAATCAGACATGGCTACACACTCGGTTCACCGGTTGCTTTGGTCGTTGAGAACGATGACTGGAAGCATTGGACAAAGATTATGGGAAGTGAAGGGCTTTCAGAAGAGGAAGCTGAAGAAATTAAACGTAAAATCACCCGTCCTCGTCCTGGTCATGCAGACTTGAACGGCGGGATTAAATATGGGCACCGCGATTTGAGAAATGTTCTGGAACGCTCTTCAGCCCGTGAAACGACAGTAAGGGTGGCAGCAGGTGCTGTCGCTAAAAAACTATTGTCTTTATTGGGAATAGAAGTGGCATCGCATGTTTTGGAAATTGGCGGAGTGAAGGCAGAACCGCCAAAATATGAAAATATTCAGCAATTGCAACAAGTAACAGAAGAATCTTCAGTTAGATGTTTTGACAAAAACGTGGAGCAGCAAATGAAGGATGCAATTGATGAAGCGAAGCAAAAAGGAGATTCCATCGGCGGAATCGTCGAAGTCATTGTAGAAGGAATGCCGGTGGGTGTGGGAAGTTATGTGCATTATGACCGTAAGCTTGATGCAAAACTGGCCGCAGCAATTATGAGCATCAATGCATTTAAAGGAGTGGAAATAGGTCTTGGATTTGAAGCGGCCCATCTATTCGGCAGTGATGTCCATGATGAAATCGCTTGGGACGAAGAACAGGGTTATTACCGGAAAACCAATCGCCTTGGCGGTTTTGAGGGCGGTATGACAACTGGAATGCCGATTGTTGTACGCGGTGTGATGAAGCCGATCCCCACTTTATATAAACCTTTGAAAAGTGTTGATATTGATACGAAGGAAGTGTTTGAAGCAAGTGTCGAGCGTTCCGATAGTTGTGCGGTTCCTGCAGCAGCAGTAGTTGCTGAGGCGGTAGTGGCATGGGAACTGGCGGCTGCCATCGTTGATCAATTCCCTTCAGATCGTTATGAGCAATTAGCAGAATACATAAGATCATATCGGGAAGAAGTAAAGGGGTTTTAAATCATGGAATCCATCCAAATAAAAACGGCTTCCAAGCAATATCCGGTTTTAATTGGCAAGAAGGCGATAAATGAATTGCCCGAATTAATAACGCATGAATTAAATCATTTAAACAAGATTCTAATCATAACTGATGAGAAAGTGGCGGCCCTTCATTTGCAGACGGTGAAGGACGCCCTGATCAAGACGGGAAAACCGGTCTTGCATCATGTAGTGCCAGAAGGGGAGCATGCTAAAACATTCGATGTGTTTTATGAATGCCAAAGCTTCTGCTTATCCCAGCAGATTAATCGCAAGTCATTGATTATTGCCCTAGGCGGTGGGGCAGTCGGTGACTTGGCTGGATTCGTTGCAGCTACTTTTATGAGAGGGATTCCATTTATACAGGTTCCGACGACTTTGCTCGCCCACGATAGTGCAGTGGGCGGCAAGGTTGCCATCAATCACCCGCTAGGGAAAAATATGATTGGGGCCTTTCATCAGCCTGAAGCGGTCATTTACGATCTGGAATTTTTAAAAACTCTGCCACTTAAAGAATTAAGGTCAGGTTTTGCAGAAGTCATTAAACATTCCTTGATAGCAGATAATGAGTTTTATCTATGGTTAAAGTCGAATATTGTTGATTTGAATGATATAACGGATGAGCAATTCCTAACAATGATTACAAAAGGGATTGGCATTAAAGCTAAAATTGTCGAAGAGGATGAGAAGGAAAACGGTATTCGTGCTTTTTTGAATTTTGGTCATACGCTTGGACATGCAGTGGAAGGTTCAATGGGATACGGAAACTTTACGCATGGGGAATCGATTTTAATCGGGATGGTATATGCTCTTAAATTAAGCAGAAAGAAAGCCGATCTCGATTTTAAACTAGATGAGTTTATTGACTGGGTTTCTTCTTTAGGTTATCAAATAACCATTCCAACACGACTTGAACATGCGATGCTGCTTGAATTAATGAAAACGGACAAAAAATCGGTCAATGATGCAGCTACCTTTGTTCTGCTAACCGAAGTGGGGTCACCGCTATTAATGGATATAGCCGACTCTGAGCTGATAGAGGAAATGGCGGATATGATATAGAGTTCAGGAGAAGGGGGACTATGTGTGATTAGAGGAATAAGGGGTGCCACTACAGTAGAAAGAGACACAGAAATGGAAGTGATTTCCGCTGTTGAAAAGTTGATGGGCGAAATCATTCAGGTCAACGAAATTGATCCGGATATGGTGGCTTCTGTATTTTTTTCTGCTACGGAAGAGATTCGTTCTGTCTTCCCTGCCAAAGCCTTGAGGAAATTCGAAGGCTGGACTTATGTACCGGTTACATGCATGAAAGAAATACCGGTAAGCAATTCCTTGCCATTTTGCATCCGGGTCATGATCCACTTAAATACGACGAAATCTCAAAAAGAGATACAGCATGTATACCAGGCAGGGGCTACGGTATTACGGCCAGATTTGACAAAGCAGATATAAGATGATTATGATATACTATTCTCACACTTTCTTACTTTAAAGTGATAAAAAAATAGAGGTGATTGACATGAAATGGAATGAAGCGGTCCTTTCCTTGAAGTCTTATCAACCGGGAAAATCCACTGATGAAGTGAAAAAATTATACGGGTTGGAAAAAATCACGAAATTAGCTTCAAATGAAAATCCTTTTGGCTGTTCGGAAAAGGTCAAGGAGTCCGTTAGGAATTCAACCCATTCGTTTGCAATCTATCCAGATGGATATGCAACGTTGCTTAGGGAAGCTGTTGCAAAACATACAGGTGTGAAAGAAACTCAGCTTATTTTTGGAAATGGATCTGATGAGAACATTCAAATCATCTCCAGGAGTTTATTGGGGGCTGGAAAGAATACGGTCATGGCAACAGGAACTTTTTCGCAGTATCGCCATAATGCCACGCTAGAAGGCGCGGAAATCAGGGAAGTTCCTCATATTGACGGTGCTCATGATTTAGAAGGAATGCTTAAAGTAATAGATGATAAAACAGCGGTTGTCTGGCTTTGTACTCCAAATAATCCAACAGGTAAATACATTTCGGAACAGGATTTATTATCGTTTATCGAAAAAGTGCCGGAAGATGTTCTTATCGTTTTGGATGAAGCTTATTGTGAATATGCAACGGCTGAGGATTACCCCAGAACGAATCAATGGATTAATAAATATAAAAATTTGATCATACTCCGGACTTTCTCAAAAATTTATGGGCTTGCCAGTTTTAGGGTTGGGTACGGTTTGGCGGATGAGGATATTATTCAGAAACTAGATCCGTCCCGGGAACCATTCAATGTGAACACATTTGCACAGAATATTGCTATCGTCGCTTTGGAAGATCAAGCCTTCATTGAAAAATGCAAGGAAGAAAATCAAAAAGGACTCAAGCAATACTATGATTTTTGCAAGGAGGAAAATTTGGCTTATTACCCGTCACAAGGTAATTTCATCTTTATCCATTTTAAACAGGATGCAGATGTGGTGTTTCAATATTTGCTTGAGCGCGGCTACATCGCAAGGTCGGGGAAATCTTTCGGTTTTCCTAACAGCCTAAGGGTAACGATTGGTTCTACGGAAGAAAATGAAGGAATGATCAATGCTATTAAAACTTTTTTGAATGAAGTTGAGGCACCTTCTGATTCGCTGCTTTAACGTTTCATCAAACCTAGAGGAGCATAAAAGATGCGGGGGAGAGAAGAGTGAAGGGTAAGGTTTTTGTAATAGGTTTAGGTCTAATAGGCGGATCACTGGCCATGGCTGTACGCCATGCACATCCTGAAGCCGTGATTGTTGGTATGGACCTAAGTGAAAAGAATATTCAACTATCGATGCTATTGGGGATCATTGATGATTCTGTATCATCTTTGGAAGCGGGAGCATGTGAAGCTGATTTGATTCTACTTGCTGTGCCTGTCAATGAAACCGTGAAGATTTTAGCGCAATTGGCTGATATGGATTTAAAAAGTGATGTCCTCATATCCGATGCAGGAAGTACGAAGGATACAGTCGTTAAGGCAGCGCAACCATTGATAGATAAAGGGGTGGCCTTCATCGGGGGGCACCCTATGGCTGGTTCCCATAAAAGCGGCGCTGCAGCAGCCAAATTGCATTTATTCGAACATGCATTTTATTTGCTTACTCCCGGGGATTCCATCAAAGAAGAAAGAGTTGAGCAGCTGAAAGGGTGGCTGCAAGGGACAAGAGCTAACTTTCTCATTGTTAGTCCTGCCACACATGATAAGCTGACTGGGGTCATTAGTCATTTTCCGCATATTGTTGCATCGGGGCTCGTTAAGCAGGCAGAAAATTACAGTAAGGAAAACAAGTTGATTTCAAGGCTCGCAGCAGGCGGATTCCGAGATATTACAAGAATCGCTTCAAGCAGTCCGGAAATGTGGCGTGACATTTTGTTACATAACCGGGATGTGCTACTTGAATTAATGAATGATTGGCTGAATGAAATGGAGCATATAAAAGGTCTGGTTGCGAATGAAGATAGTGAAGAAATCCTTCGATTCTTTACCGATGCCAAGATTTTCAGGGATGATTTGCCAACACATGCGAAAGGCGCCATACCAGCGTTTTATGATTTATATATCGATATACCGGATTATGCCGGAATAATTTCTGAGATTACCGGATATTTGGCACAAGAAGGTATCAGCATCACAAACATAAGGATCATTGAAACCAGGGAAGAGATATACGGTGTGCTGGTCATCAGCTTCCAAACGGATGTTGATCGCATAAAAGCTGCGGAGTGTATTTCAAGACATACAGATTATGAAACGATCCTGGCATAATATTGATAGGGAGGATGGTTTTATGAATACTAAAAAATTACAAACGAACATCCAAACATTACGTGGTTCGATTGCCATACCTGGAGATAAGTCGATCTCCCATCGTTCGATAATGTTTGGAGCCCTTGCCGAAGGAGAAACGACAGTCACTAATTTTCTTCCAGGAGCCGATTGTTTAAGTACGATTTCTTGTTTTAAGCAACTTGGAGTCCATATTGAACAAGATGGCCAGCACGTCAAAATTGAAGGCAAAGGTTTTAATGGATTAAAGGAACCTGAATCAGTACTGGATGTCGGAAATTCTGGTACTACGATCAGGTTAATGATGGGCATATTGGCAGGACAGGATTTTTCAGTCGTTTTGGCAGGTGACGAATCGATAGCCAAACGTCCAATGACCCGGGTAGTCAACCCTCTTCGTCAGATGGGAGCAATCATTGATGGCCGAAAAGGAGCCGAATATACCCCCCTTGCCATAAGAGGAGGCAAATTACAAGGGTTTCGCTATGAATTGCCTGTAGCCAGTGCACAGGTAAAATCTGCGATAATCTTGGCTGGTTTACAGGCAGAAGGTGAAACGATCATTATCGAACCGGAAGAGACCCGTGATCATACAGAACGAATGATCCAGGAGTTTGGCGGGAAAATCGAAAAGGACGGTCAAACGATTAAAGTTAGTGGAAATCAAGTCTTCAAAGGGACGAACATCCATGTGCCGGGTGATATTTCTTCGGCGGCTTTCTTCATGGTGGCTGCAGCGATTACGGAAAATAGTGAAGTGGTGTTAAAGAATGTGGGCCTTAATTCGACAAGGACTGGAATCATCGAAGTCATGAAGTCGATGGGGGCGGATATCACGATTGAGAAGAAGACGAGCGAGGGTGAACCTGCAGGGGACATCACGGTCAGAAGCTCCCGGCTAAAAGGAACGACCATCAGCGGTGATCTAATCCCCCGTCTCATCGATGAAATACCGGTTATTGCACTTCTGGCGACACAGGCTGAAGGGATAACCACGATCAAGGATGCAGCAGAACTAAAAGTGAAAGAGACGAATCGAATTGATACTGTTGCAAATGAGCTTTCCGTCCTGGGGGCAGATATAACCCCGACAGCAGACGGATTGATCATCAAAGGTCGTAAAGCCCTGAATGGAGGCATGGTCACAAGCCATGGGGATCATCGTATCGGGATGATGCTTGCTGTAGCGGCTTTGATAACGGATGGGGAAGTGGAACTTGCCGACCCTGATGCCATCGATGTATCATATCCACAATTTTTTGGACATTTGACGCAATTGATAAAGTAAATAAAAAAAAGTTTACATACCTTATTTGGTCTGTAAACTTTTTTTAAATGCTTAAAAGCATTGAAAGCGCTAACATCAGAGCTTTTTTTGGGCCTGTATTGATCATGAAAATAATGAAAAAGGGGTTCATGATCAAAAAGGAGATTTACCGTAGCGTGGAGAATTAACTAGTAACCTTTTTTTAATGAGAATGGAGGGGACTTCATCAATGGAATACAAGGCTACAGTATGGTAAACTAATGAATACTGTTTACTATGCATCTCGCGATTACTGGGTATTTTGTTCTTGATGGCAGAATATGTTACATTATGGCGTGAGTGTGTATGACTAGGGACCAAGTCTATCATGCAAAAGGAAGGATTCAACAATGAACACAGTGGAACAAGTTATACAGCATTTAAAAAAAGGGGAATTAACTGAAGCTCTTAAACATATAAATCGAATTAAATCATCAGAGTCAGCAGAGGACATTTTATTGCTGGCCGAAGAAATGCTCCAGCTTGGTTTTGCGGAAGAGGCAAAGGATCTTTTTGAACATCTGCTGCAACTCTATCCCGATGAAGGAGAATTGATTGTTTCGTTGGCGGAAATCCTGATTGACATGGACCAGGAAGATGAAGCGATGCTGATGCTTGAAAAAGTAAGTGCAGATGATGAAGTATATCCAAGTGCTTTGCTTTTGGAAGCGGACCTTTATCAATTACAGGGGATGGATGAGGTCAGCGAACGGAAATTACTGCAGGCCAAGGAAATGCTTCCAGATGAGATCATCATTGATTTTGCACTAGCTGAACTGTTCTTTCATCAAGGAAGGGATCAGGAAGCCATTGCAAATTACATAAAGGTTTTGGAACAGGAACAAGAAATCGCTGGTGTTAATGTCAATCAGAGGCTTGCTGAAGCATTAAGCAGTTCAGGGAAGTTCGAGGAGGCCCTTCCGCACTTTGAAAAGGCCTTAAAGGATGGACTTGAAATCAACACTCTATTCGAATATGCATTTACAGCTTTTCAGGCAGGTCTTTATGAGACAGCCGTACGAAAGTTTATTGAACTGAAAGAATTGGATCATGAATATCATTCTCTATATTTGTACCTGGCAAAGAGTTATGAACATCTTGAAGATCTGGAAAATGCCTTGAAAACGGTCAAAGAAGGAATCAAGGCTGATGAATTCAATAAGGAACTTTACTTCTTCGGTGGAAAAATAGCCTTGAAAAGCGGACTTGACGAAGAGGCGGAAAATCTTTTTAAAGAAGCACTTGCCATTGATCCGGGATATCTGGAAGCTGCACTCACCCTTTTGAAATTGTATATGCACCAAGAAAGGTATGAAGATGTATTGGAGTGTATTGGTGAAGTAAGGCGATATGGAGAGGATGATCCACAGTTTGAATGGATAGCTGCTGTATCTTATCAGCATACCGAACAATTTAAAGAGTCATTAACCAGCTATCATAAAGCATATAATTCATTCAAGAGCAATCAAGATTTCCTTGAAGATTATGGTTTCTTTTTAATTGAAGAAGGAGACAGAGCCACATCTAGAGAAGTATTTAATAAGCTGCTTGAGATGAACCCGGCTAATGATGAGTATGCAATGATTTTGGAGCGGCTAGGTGAAAGCACAGATGAAATGTAGATAAGTGAAACAAAACTAAATCAAGACAGAGGAGGGAATTCATGGTGGCTGCCCCTGTTTCTGTGAATGAGAAGAAGGATTTTATTCGGTGGTTTTTAAATCATTATCAACTGAAACGAAGAGAATGCGTATGGATATTGAATTATCTAATGAGTCATGATCAACTAATGAAAAAGGTTCATTTTGTAGAAAATGCACAATATTGCCCACGTGGACTGATTATGTCGACACATTGTGTGGATGAAGTCCCTTTCAGGTTCTATAAGTCCAATATCATGACGACCGATGCAGAGAAATCTTTTCATGATATCCGTTTGAATCGGGATGAAGACATTTATATACAGCTCAATTTTAAATCGTCTTACTCTTCTTATCAATATGCAGCGGTACTCGAGCACAATCCCTTCATGCCGAAATCGACGGCATCGAATGAAAAAGATCAGCTGCTTGCTGAACAATTTTTAGAAAGAAGCATGTTGTATTTTCAAAGGGACCGACTGCTTAAGGAAATCGATGAAGCACTTGATAAGCATGATGAACAAGCATTTAAGAATTTAACCGAACAATTGAATCAATTGAAAGTACTTGGATGAAATAAATTGACCTTTCCGTAATCAGGAAAGGTTTTTATTTTTTATAAAACATTGATAAAATCCACATTTTTGTAAAGACTATGGGTATATGGTAAAGATGTTATAAAAATAATGGTAAAATGATAAGGAGTTGATTCAAAAAATCGGGAGTGAAGAAAAAACATGAAGTGGACAGCAAAAGATCTTGACATGTATATGCAGTCAAAAGAGTATGTGGATACCGTTTTGATTCCTTTGGTTCCCTTATCTTTTAAAGGGCAAATGAAGCAAACGGGCTCAATGAATGAATTTCTTACCATTTTAAGCTTGGAAATTGAAAAGCAGATGAAAGGAAGAATTCTTTTATTGCCGACATTTCATTATTTTAGTGATGAAATGGATAAGGTTGAACGGTTAAAGGGTTGGGTCAATGAAGTGAAAGAAAATAATTTCGAGCATGTTTTCCTTCTTACATCGGATTTCGAGTGGAAAAAGGAAGAGCGGGAATTAGAAAATAATTTAGTATGGATTCCGGCCATTCCCTTGGAGGGGCTTGAAATTGAACAAGCAAGGGAAATGATAAACCAGCAAGTTCTCCAAATCCTTGATATTTTCTCTTATAATTGGAAAAATGAAAAAAAGTAGGATTTTTCGCATTATTTGACACATAGTTGCCACCTTTTGGGTTTTACAAATATTGACCTTGGTAAATTATTGAGATATCATGGAAATGTCCTAGTTTTATAGTGTCGCTATTTATTGGTCCTTTGGGCTCTCAGTATAGTAATAGAGGGGGGGAAAACGCATGAGCAAGCATAATGTTTCACGACGTCAATTCCTTAATTACACACTTACTGGCGTTGGTGGATTTATGGCGGCCGGTATGTTGATGCCTATGGTTAGGTTTGCAATTGATCCTGTATTATCAGCTGATAAAGGCGGGGATTACGTTGCAACTAAGCAGAAGGTAGGTGAACTGACTACCGAACCAACCCGTGTCGACTTTAGTTTTAAACAGGTCGATGGGTGGTATGAGTCTGAAGAAACGAATACAGCTTGGGTTTACAAAACGGACGATGGTAAGATCGTTGCATTATCTCCAATCTGTAAACATTTAGGCTGTACGGTAGGGTGGAATACGGATAAGACTAATCCGAATCAATTTTTCTGTCCTTGCCATTACGGCAGGTATACGAAAGATGGGATGAATGTGAAGGGGACACCACCGGTTTCACCATTGGATGTCTTTGACACGAAAGAAAAAGATGGAATACTTTATTTGGGTCAACTAAAACCGCATGGGGAGGCGTAAACATTGCTAACAAAGTTATATGACTGGGTGGACGAGCGTTTAGATATTACGCCGTTATGGCGGGATATTGCTGACCATGAGGTTCCTGAACATGTTAACCCCGCACATCATTTTTCTGCATTCGTATATTGTTTTGGTGGGTTAACTTTCTTTATTACGGTCATCCAAATCTTGTCAGGTATGTTCTTGACGATGTACTATGTCCCGGACATTAAAAATGCTTGGGAATCTGTTTATTATTTGCAAAATGAAGTTGCCTTCGGTCAAATTGTCCGTGGTATGCATCACTGGGGAGCAAGTCTAGTTATCGTTATGATGTTTTTACATACTCTTCGTGTCTTCTTCCAGGGAGCTTACAAAAAACCGCGTGAATTGAACTGGATGGTCGGCGTATTGATTTTCTTCATCATGCTGGCATTAGGCTTGACTGGTTATTTATTGCCATGGGATATGAAAGCGCTATTCGCAACGAAAGTTACTTTGACAATTGTCGAATCGGTACCGTTGATGGGACCGGCACTCAAGACATTGATCGCAGGAGATCCAACCATCGTTGGAGCACAGACATTGACACGATTCTTTGCAATTCATGTATTCTTCCTGCCTGCAGCATTATTTGCTTTACTAGCGGCTCATTTCCTGATGATCCGAAAACAAGGTATTTCAGGTCCACTATAAAAGAATGGTGAACCAAGAACCAAAAAAACCTTTTCATAAAGGAGGGGAATTGTTCAATGCATCGTGGGAAAGGTATGAAATTCGTAGGTGACTCGCGTATCTCCGCAGACCGTAAACCGAATATTCCGAAAGATTATTCAGAATATCCTGGGAAAACAGAAGCATTTTGGCCTAATTTCCTTTTAAAAGAATGGATGGTAGGAGCTGTATTTCTTGTAGGTTATCTTTGCCTGACAATCGCACATCCGTCACCACTGGAAAGGATAGCAGATCCTACAGATACAGCGTATATTCCGCTGCCAGACTGGTATTTCCTATTCCTTTACCAATTACTTAAGTATACTTATGCTTCAGGTCCTTATAATGCAATCGGGGCTCTAGTAATACCTGGTTTGGCTTTCGGAGCGTTGCTCTTGGCACCTTTTTTAGATCGTGGTCCAGAGCGGAGCCCGGCAAAACGTCCTTTTGCTGTAGGCTTCATGCTATTGGCAATTGCCGGCGTTTTCTATTTAACATGGGAGTCTGCAGCCCACCACGATTGGGAAGCTTCCAAGAAACAAGGAGCGATCGTGGAAGGTGCAGACATTGATAAAGAGAGCGATGGGTATAAACTGATGGATTCCAGTGGCTGTATTAGCTGTCACGGAGCAGAGTTAACTGGTGGAGCAGGAGCGCCAAGCTTAATTGACACTGGCTTGAGCCCAGAAGAAATCTCTAAAATCGCAGTCAAAGGCCAGGGTGCCATGCCAGCTGGCATGTTCAAAGGTACAGATGAAGAATTGGCAACATTAGCAGAATTTGTATCTGGTTTATCGACAAAGTAATATAGCCATCAACAGCATTTTCTTTCAAATGCTGCAAATGAAGCTGACGACTACGGTTGTCGGCTTTTTTATTGGTAAATTGAAGCGTAAATGAGAAGAAATTGAAATGGATACTTGGTTTTCTGGTTGATGGCCTGTAAAATGAATATACTTGAGAATGATAAGTGAGGGTAAAAGAATGAATGTTATTTACAGTTGGCTTGCAAATCGGCAAATGCTAGCTTTGTTATTATTAATAAATATATTCGGTACTGCCTATGGATATTATTGGTACGGCAGTCAATTGGAAAACACACCGGCGATTTTTTTGGCATTTGTACCGGACAGCCCGACAGCTAGCCTGTTCTTTGTATTTGTTTTATTGGGGTTCCTGTTAAAAAGGAATTTCGGACTTATGGAAGCGTTGGCGATTATAACACTATTCAAATATGGAATATGGGCGGTTGTAATGAATTTTATGACCTTCGTGACAACTGGCTCATTGCCATGGGAAGGTTATATGTTAATGGCTTCTCATTTGGGGATGGCGATACAAGGGGTATTATATGCACCATTTTATCGAATAAAACCTTGGCATTTGATAGTGGCAGGTATTTGGACCATACATAATGACATAATCGATTATGTTTTTGAAATGATGCCAATTTATCGTGATTTATTGGTATATATGAATTCGATAGGTTATTTCACTTTTTGGCTCAGTATACTATCCATTTTTGTCGGCTGGTACTTTGGATATAGAAAAAAGCGAATCACCCTATCCATCATCCATTAAAAAGTTAACTCTAAATACAGCTTTGTAAAAGCAGGGTTAACTTTTTTATGTTGAACGAGGTCTACTCATGTTTTTTCTTTCATATCGTTTTAGTAGAGATATGAGGAGGGACGAGTAGCATGTTAAAAAAATTCATATTAACCATTGCTGTTTTATTTGTCGTCTTACATTTCCCTGTCTATGCAGAATCCTCTTCAAGTTTGGAGCAATTAGATAACATTTCCGATAGAGCCTTGGAAATGACCAAGTTGAAGCGATATGGAGATTCGGAAAAGATGCTGACGTTTTTTTCTGACCGGTTTTTAAAAGAGACAGCGAAAGAGCAGATCCTTGACATGGACGAACTTCGAATTATCACCGTAGCTCATAATGAGGCGTTGATGACAATAAAGGATATGAACAAGGGTGATTCCGAAAAGGTTAATTCTGTTACAAAGTTCCGGCTTGTTGTTGATGCGGTCAAGTCTACCCATCAGCCCCTCTGGACAGAGATGGAGGATCAAATGATGAATTCTTTCCAGCAGACAAAGAATGCCGCGATCAACCAAGACACAATTACCTTCAATAGCCAATTGAACTTATTCCTATCACAATATGAAATGATATATCCAAGCTTGAAAGTCGACCTTTCCAAAGAAACGATGCAACAACTGGACACGAGGATTCAATACATCAACCAATACCGTCCGGAGGTAATCAGTGATGGGGATAGTCAAAAGGAACTGGATGCGTTGCAAAACGAACTAACCTCCATTTTTGATGATATGGGGGAAGATGATGCAGATCCTTCCCTTTGGTGGGTCATCATATCGACAGGCTCAATCATCATCATGACGCTTTCTTATGTAGGCTGGAGAAAATATAAAGGTGATAGGGAAAAACCAAGGAAAGAACATAATGATTAAAAAGACAGGGGAAGAGAACACTATATTTGACACGGTTGCCTTCAATCCATAGAATTAAGGGTAATACTAGTTATAGGAGGATACCATGTATTTCATTTATTTGGCGATTATCATTTTAATCCCGATTTATGCACAAATGAAAGTGAAAAGCACGTATAAAAAATATTCAAAGGTATCGGCCTCTTCCGGTATGAGTGGTGCTGAGACTGCTCGGGCCATTTTAGATCAAAATGGACTGTTCAATGTCAGGGTCGAAGAGACACCTGGAATGCTCTCGGACCATTATGACCCAAGGGATAAAACGGTGCGTTTATCAACGGATAACTATCACGGCCATTCAGTTGCCGGTGTAGCGGTTGCAGCCCATGAAGTTGGACATGCGATTCAAGATAAAGAAGCCTATGCATTCTTGCGTTTCCGACATGCATTAGTACCGGTAGCTAATTTTGGCTCTAACATATCTTGGATTTTGATTTTAATCGGGATGTTAGCTTCACTTCCTGGGTTGCTATTGGCGGGTATCGTATTTATGGCAGCCGCTGTATTGTTCCAAGTGATAACCCTGCCGGTTGAATTCAATGCCTCTTCTCGGGCGATGGATCAACTCGTTTCCGCTGGGGTCATCCGGAATGATGAAGAACGGGAAACGAAAAAAGTATTAAGTGCCGCTGCGATGACTTATGTTGCTGCCGCTCTTGTAGCCGTACTGGAATTAGTTCGTCTTCTTCTCATGTATACAGGAATGAGGGAAGAAGATTAATTTGAAAAAGGACACCATCTTGGATGGGGTCCTTTTTTCATTTTTAAGAGTATTTGTTGCACATCGCTAATAAAATTCAGTTAGACAGGGCAACATTCATAAGGATTGCATTCCATCGGTATGCCACAAATCAATGGATTACCTTTCAATGGGATTCTTGTTCTCATCAAGGGTAAAGCCCTCACCCAATACGTCATGAACTTCACTTACTGATACAAATGCATGAGGGTCCACAGACGTTATGGCATTTTTTAAGCGGACTAACTCATTTTTCCCAACAACACAATAGAGGACTTCGCGGTCATTGCGTGTAAATGACCCATATCCCCTTAATACAGTTACGCCCCGCTCCATATCATTCATGATTTTTTCAGCAATTTCCTTGTTTTTATCACTAATGATCATTGCACCTCTGGCAGCATAGGCTCCTTCTTGCATAAAGTCGATCACTCTGGCACCTATAAAAACGGCAACGAGGGTGTACATCGCTTCCCGGTAATCCAGGTAGGTAAGGATGGATAGGCCAATGACGACGGCATCAAAGATGAACATGGTCCGTCCCATGCCCATCCCTAAGTAACGATGGGCAAAACGCGCAATGATATCCACTCCGCCTGTTGTACCGCCGTAACGAAAAATGATGCCCAGCCCGACACCAACCGAGACCCCGGCAAACAATGCCACAAGCATCAAATCGTTACCGAGATCGATTTCAATTTCATATCTCTCGAAAACCCATAGCCAAACGGAGAGGCCAACCGTTCCGATGATCGTATATAAGAAAGATGTACGCCCTAAATATTTCCACCCTATTAAAAATAAGGGAATATTCAAAATCAAATTAGAATAAGAAGGATTTATCCCGATAAGTTGATATATAATCAAGGTAAGACCGGTGAATCCGCCTTCGGCCAAGTTGTTCTGCATATTAAAATGCACGAGGCCAAATGCGAATATTCCAGCCCCAAAAAGGATGAATATGATATTTTTTAATTTTAAGCCCAAAAGCATGTCCCATACCTCCAACGGTTTGCATAGCATTAATTTACTTATTATAACTAATTAACCAACTATGGGCAATTTTGATTCGCGAACGTATCTGTTGTCATCTGTTTCACTTTTAGCTAACATGGAGAAGGTATGATGTTTGAAAACGAAAATCAAGAATGGGTGACTCATATGGAAAAGCAAAAGACGATCCAACAAATGCAAGCGGAAGTCGACCAATACATAGGACAATTTAAAGAAGGATATTTCAGCCCTCTGGCCATGCTCGCCCGCATGTCTGAAGAACTTGGGGAATTGGCTAGGGAAGTCAATCATTACCATGGTGAAAAACCAAAGAAGGCAACGGAGGAAGAGAATACCATTGAGGCGGAATTGGGGGACATGCTTTTTGTGTTGATTTGTTTTGCCAATTCTTTAGGGATTGACCTTCAAAACGCGCATGATTTGGTCATGGAAAAGTTTACAACCCGCGATAAAGATAGATGGACAAGAAAAGAAGAGAAAATGGAGGAGGAAGGTAAAGATGAGTAAAGTGAAAGTGATTGTAGCAGGTCCACGTGGCAGAATGGGAAATGAAGCGGTGAAGCTTGTACACAGGACAGAAGGGTTTGAATTGGCAGCTGTCATAGATCGCAAGCATAACGGGGAAAGCCTTTCCGCAATAGAAGGTTTTCACGGTATTGAAGCACCTGTTTTTTCTGATATAAATGAATGCTTTTCTTCCGTAGAGGCAGACGTATTGATCGATTTGACAACACCGGAAGTGGGCATGTTCCATACCGAAACGGCACTAAATCATGGCATCCGCCCTGTAGTGGGAACGACTGGTTTTACAAAGGAAGATTTAGCAAAGCTGGATTCATTGACAAAAGAAAAGGGCATTGGTTGCATCATCGCGCCAAACTTTGCAATTGGAGCCATTTTGATGATGAAGTTTTCCCAAATGGCCGCAAAGTATTTCCCGGATGTGGAAATCATAGAAATGCACCATGATCAAAAACTGGATGCACCTTCTGGAACTGCTTCCAAAACGGCAGACATGATTGCAGCGGTACGTGAAACAAAACAACAAGGGCACCCCAATGAAAAAGAAACGATCCAGGGGGCAAGAGGTGCAAATATAGATGGCATGCATATCCACAGTGTCCGGCTACCGGGACTCGTTGCCCATCAACAAGTGCTTTTCGGAAGTGATGGAGAGCTATTGACGGTTCGGCATGATTCCTTTAATCGAGCTTCCTTCATGTCAGGAGTCAAACTTGCTGTCGATACCGTCATGAAATTGGATGTTCTTGTATACGGCTTGGAAAATATTATTGAATAGGGATCAGGAGGATTTACGATGAAAATTGCCTTAATTGCCCATGATATGAAAAAGGAAGATATCATTCAATTTGTGACAGCCTATAAAGATGTATTTGAGCAGCATGAATTATTTGCAACAGGTACGACTGGGAAACGAATCATCGAAGAAGTATCACTGCCAGTCCATCGTTTTCACTCAGGACCTCTTGGCGGTGATCAGGAAATAGGTGCAATGATTGCACGCGGAGAAATGGACATGGTCCTATTTTTCCGCGATCCTTTGACATCACAGCCACATGAACCTGATGTATCGGCGCTTATACGCCTATCAGATGTATATGAAATTCCCTTGGCAACAAATATGGGCACTGCAGAAGTGCTGATACAAGGTTTGAAACATGGGTATATGGACTGGCTAAAACTACGGCAAAAACAAGGTGAGATAAATGATAAACAAAAGTAACATAGATATCCTGGCTTTCGGGGCACATGCGGATGATGTTGAAATCGGTATGGGTGGCACGATCGCTAAATATGTACAACAAGGAAGGGAAATTGTCATTTGTGATTTGACAAAAGCTGAAATGTCATCCAATGGAACCGTTCCATTGCGGCAAGAGGAAGCGGATAAGGCTGCTGAAATCCTTGGGGTGAAGAGGATTTCCCTTGGTCTACCCGACAGGGGACTATACATGAAGGCGGAATACATAAATCAAATCATTACGGTCATTCGCCAATATAAACCTGCACTTGTATTTGCACCATTTTTGGAAGATCGCCATCCCGATCATGGTAACTGTGCCAAGTTAGTCGAGGAAGCAGTTTTTTCGGCAGGAGTAAGAAAGTATATGGAAGAAGATGGCCTGGATTCTCATCGTGTCCAAAATATGTACTATTATATGATCAATGGGTTTCACAAACCGGACTTCGTCGTGGACATCACTTCTACAATATCGAAAAAGCTGGATAGCCTTAGGGCATATGGCAGCCAATTCGAAAAAAGTCAAGTATCTGTAGAAACACCGTTAGTTAATGGCTATATCGAGACTGTAGAGGCACGGGAGCGGATGTTCGGAAAAGAAGTGGGAGTCGCCTTTGCGGAGGGATTCAAGACAAAAAAACCGTTACTGATCGATGCCGACTTGTTAGGAGAAAAATAATCTTATGAAATTAAAAATTGGAATTACCTGTTACCCTACAGTTGGGGGTTCTGGTGTCGTAGCAACTGAATTAGGTAAGATGCTTGCAGAAAAAGGACATGAAATACATTTCATTTCTTCGAGCATCCCTTTTCGCTTGAATAAGATGTACTGTAATATTTTTTATCACCAGGTTGAAGTTAACTCATATTCAGTCTTTCAATATCCACCATATGACCTGGCGCTTGCGAGCAAGATGGCGGATGTAGTAAAACGGGAGAAATTAGATATCCTCCACGTTCATTATGCAATTCCACATGCAGTTTGTGCGATCCTTGCAAAGCAAATGTCAGGTAATGAAGTGAAGATCGTAACCACACTGCATGGTACGGATATAACCGTATTGGGCCATGATCCCTCATTGACCAATTTGATTAAATTCGGCATTGAGCAATCAGATGTCGTTACAGGAGTATCTAATTCCCTTGTCCAGCAAACGCACGAATTAATCGCGCCGGATAAGGAAATCAAAACCGTTTATAATTTTATTGATGAAAGAGAATACCATAAATCCAATTCAGATTACCTTAAAGATGAATACGGAATCAGGGAAGATGAAAAAGTGATCATACATGTTTCGAATTTCCGTTCGGTCAAGCGGGTGAAAGACGTCATCCAGGCGTTTTATTTAACTCAAAAGAAAATGCCTGCAAAGCTTCTGCTCGTAGGAGACGGGCCGGAAGTGACAACCGTATTGAAATTGGCTAAAGATCTTGGAATCGATGATTCGGTCTTGTTCCTTGGTAAGCAGGATAACCTTGCAGAATTATATTCAATCAGTGATTTGATATTCCTGTTATCGGAAAAAGAGAGCTTCGGGCTTGTGCTGCTCGAGGCGATGGCATGTGGAGTTCCTTGTATCGGGACGAATATCGGGGGAATTCCTGAAGTCATCGTTGATGGGGAGACAGGTTATATTTGTGAATTGGGAGATGTCAAAATGGTTGCTGAAAAAGCGATTGGACTTTTAAGCGACCCGATTTTACATAAACGCTTTTCTGAAGCTGCGCTGGAAAGGGCCAATACTGAATTTCACAGTGATACTATTATGTCAGAGTATGAAGCCATCTACATTCAAGCACTTGAAGGTAAATCCATGGAATAGGGAGGAGATGCTGATGGATCGGTTATTCTTGAAATCAGTACCCATTCTGGAATTGATTGAAGAAGCAGGATACGAGGCTTATTTCGTTGGCGGCTCTGTAAGGGATTATATCCTTGGCAGGCCCATAAACGATGTGGACATCGCTACTTCCGCAACACCCCAGGAAATCAAAAGGATTTTTCCTAATACGGCTGATATCGGAATCGACCACGGTACAGTGCTTGTCATTACGGATACGGGTACATATGAAATTACGACGTTTAGAACGGAAAGCGGGTATTCGGACTTTCGCAGACCCGATGCCGTAAAATTTGTCCGTTCTTTGACTGAGGATTTGCAAAGAAGAGATTTTACCATGAATGCAATAGCAATGGATAGGACCGGAAAGATCATCGATCCATTTAATGGTAAGCGCGATTTGGCACAAAAAAGGATTATCACGGTTGGTAACCCGCATGAAAGGTTTCATGAGGATGCATTGAGAATGATGCGTGCTTTAAGGTTCGTCAGTCAACTTGATTTTGAACTGGATCAAGAAACCTTTGATTCCCTTAAAGAGAACGCCCAGAACATCAGTGAAATCGCTGTCGAAAGAATCCTGGTTGAATTTGAGAAGCTAGCGGCAGGCTCCAATAAGATAAAGGCTTTCTCACTCTTGCTGGAAAGCGGATTATATCAATACCTGCCTCTATTCTCAAATAAAAAAAATCATCTAATGGACTTACTGAACCTGCCGCTTCAGCTGCTGAAAGCGGCTGAAATATGGTCTATCATCATGGTTCACACAAAGGATCAAGAAATGGAAGAGGCTTTGAGAGCATGGAAGCTGCCATTGAAAACCATTAGAAACGTTCAACGTACAATACAGATGGTGAAGAAAAAAGAACCATCAGCCATCGATGTATTTCAGGCAGGTCATAGCGTAACGGTTCAAGCTGCTAAAGTCAGGGCTGCACTGACTGGCGGTAATGTATCGGATGCTGAAGAGAATGCAGACCAACGCTACAATGAACTTATTATAAAGCAAATGTCGGATCTTGCCGTTACGGGGACGGATTTATTGAATTGGCATCAAGAAAAGCCAGGTCCATGGGTCAAAGAATACTTGGAAAAAATATTGAATGCTGTCTTGAATGAAGAATTAAGAAATGATAAAGAAGAAATAAAGAGGTGGCTGGTGAAATGCAATCTGAGTTAAGATCAAAGCTGATGGAAGCTCTCTCAAAAGCGGATGGTGCGTTTATATCCGGTCAGGAAATTGCTGAATACATTGGCTGTTCGCGCACAGCTGTCTGGAAGCATATAGAAGACCTGCGCAGTGAAGGTTATAGTGTAGAAGCCGTAAGGAAAAAAGGCTACAGAATCATATCAGCGCCTGAAAAAGTCTCCGAAAGCGAAATACAACTTGGCTTGGAAACAAAAACGATCGGCAAGATGATCCATTATCAGGAAACTGTAGAATCCACTCAAAAAATTGCGCATCAGCTGGCAAATGAAGGAGTTCAGGAGGGAACCCTCGTCGTTGCCGAGGAGCAAGTATCCGGAAAAGGAAGGCTAATGAGATCTTGGCATTCCCCAAAGTTCAGCGGCATATGGATGAGTCTCATCCTAAGACCGAAAATCCCGATTCATGAGGCTCCGCAACTTACATTATTGGCAGCGGTCGCTGTGGCTCAGGCTATAGAGGATACCACTGATTTAAAGCCACAAATAAAGTGGCCGAATGATATTTTGGTGAACCGCAAGAAAGTGGTGGGCATCCTGACGGAGATGCAGGCGGAGTCAGATAGAATCCATTCTGTCATTATCGGAATTGGAATGAATATCAATCAGCAAATGGAGGATTTTCCTGTAGAACTGCAGGAAAAAGCTTCTTCCCTTCTCTTAGAAAGTGGAGGGACGGTTTCAAGGTCCAAAGTCATTCAACGAGCATTGTTTCGTCTGGAAAATCTGTACGAACTCTATTTAGATCAAGGGTTCATGCCTATAAAGGATTTATGGGAGAGTTATGCGATCAGTCTTGGACAGGTAATCAAAGCCAATACCGTTAATGCCACGATTGTTGGAAAAGCATTGGGTATAACGGATTCAGGCGTTTTACTGCTTGAAGACGAAAAAGGAACCGTACATTCGATATATTCTGCAGATATTGAAATTCATTAGATTTTTGTCACATTCGTGAAAATTAAATAGAAATTATCTATTTGGCTTGATATAATGCAAGTGGGCAGTATCTCATGTGAACTGCACCCCCATAAATACCAAATCATTTGAAAATCTGCCTTGATCCAGAGAACTGGACGGGGACGGAGGGATGAAACTTCTGATGAAACAAAGGGATTGACTAAAAAGTTAAGTGCTGTTTATTGATCGAATTGTGGCTGTTCATGCCATTTTTCGTAGCTAAACAGATACTTTTTTAGTCAGTCCTTTTTTTGCGCATGAATGTATAGACACCAGTTTTCGCTGATGTTTTCATCTCCTCCATCAAAAGGAGGAAACGTAATGAAATTGTCCGGAGATTTTTTGAAAATGAAACAAAATCAAGAGAAGATTGTCATGCTGACGGCTTATGATTACCCTTCAGCAAAATTAGCCGAACAATCAGGTGTTGACATGATTTTAGTCGGTGATTCTTTAGGAATGGTCGTATTGGGATATGACTCAACGATTCCAGTTACAGTGAATGACATGATCCATCATACAAAGGCAGTAAAACGCGGGGCACCAAACACATTTGTCGTGACGGATATGCCCTTTATGAGTTATCACCTATCTATGGATGAAACACTCAAGAATGCAGCCCGGATCATGCAGGAAGGTCATGCGGATGCCGTGAAGCTCGAGGGTGCGGATGATGTTGTTGAAAAAATATCAGCATTGACCAAGGCGGGCATCCCGGTTGTTGCCCATCTTGGTTTGACTCCTCAATCCGTCGGTGTCCTGGGCGGATATAAAGTGCAAGGAAAAGATGCTGAAAGTGCAGCACAGCTCTTGGAAGATGCGAAAAAATGTCAAGAGGCGGGGGCGATGCTAGTAGTTTTTGAATGTGTTCCATATCAAGTGGGGGAACTCGTTACACGGAACCTCGAAATTCCAACCATTGGAATTGGGGCAGGCGCAGAAACGGATGGTCAAGTCCTCGTTTACCATGATGTCATCAAGTATGGGGTAGACCGGCTTGCGAAATTCGTAAAGGTTTATGGAGATGCAAATGAACTGATTGGCCAATCGATTACAAGCTTTGTGAATGAAGTGAAATCTAAAGATTTTCCTTCGGAAGAACATACATTCACGATGAAGGATGAGCAGCTTTCTGAACTTTACGGAGGGAAAAGATGAAAACTTTTACATCAGCAGCTGATTTGCAATTGGCACTTAGAGAGGAAAAAAACAATCACAAAAGCATTGGCTATGTAGCGACAATGGGGTTTTTGCATGAGGGGCATGCAACCCTCTTGGAAAAGGCCCGTAAAGAAAATGATATTGTGGTATTGAGTATTTTTGTGAATCCGATGCAATTTGGACCTAATGAGGATTTTGAAACATATCCGCGGGATTTGGAACGGGATGAAAATGTCGCAGCCAATGGCGGAGTGGATTATCTCTTCTATCCAACAGTCCATGAAATGTACGGTGAAGAACCATCTGTGAAAGTTGTTGTCCAAAGCAGGACGGATGTTTTATGCGGGAGACAAAGGCCTGGACACTTTGATGGTGTAGCGACTGTCTTAACGAAATTCTTCAATATCATCCTCCCTGATAGAGCTTACTTTGGTAAGAAGGATGCCCAGCAAGTCGCCGTGATAGATGGACTGA
This sequence comes from Peribacillus sp. NPDC096448, assembly GCF_044762675.1. Lineage (NCBI taxonomy): Bacteria > Bacillati > Bacillota > Bacilli > Caryophanales > Bacillaceae > Peribacillus > Peribacillus sp. NPDC096448. Next base: position 656,971 of record NZ_JBIWEU010000001.1, read on the forward strand.
TCAAAGACTTCAATTTCCCCATCCAGCTTGTTGCTGTAGATACCGTACGCGAAGAAGATGGGTTAGCGAAGAGCTCGCGAAATGTGAACCTATCAGATCAAGAACGCATGGAGGCTAAAGAGCTATACCAAAGTTTATTAAAGGCCAAAGAGGCGGTGGAATCAGGTGAAAGAAATACAGCAACCGTCACGGCTCTAGTGAGTGAACATATTACTGCCCACACAAGTGGAGTGATCGACTATATTGAAGTCTATCAATACCCGGAACTTAAACCACTTGAATCGCTGGCAGGAAACATCATCATTGCAATGGCTGTAAAGTTCAAGCATGCAAGACTAATTGATAATATCACCTTATATGTAGAATAATTCATAAGATCAGGGGGAATTGAGATGTTTCGAACGATGATGAATGGAAAAATCCACCGTGCACGTGTAACTGAAGCTAATTTGAATTATGTAGGTAGCATTACGATTGATGAGGATATAATTGATGCGGTGGGTATTCTGCCTAATGAAAAAGTCGCCATCGTTAATAATAATAATGGTGCACGGCTTGAAACGTATGTGATTGCAGGTGAACGGGGTAGCGGTGTCGTGTGTTTGAATGGAGCGGCAGCTAGACTGGTGCAGCCGGATGATGTCGTGATAATCATTTCTTATGTGATGGTTTCTGAGGATAAACTGGGAGATCATAAACCAAAAGTTGCAATCATGGATGAAAACAACAAAATCATTGATCTGATTTCAAACGAACCTGCAGCTACAATCATGTAAGCGGAGGGCCGGCACATGTGCATGGATCATGCATAAAGGTGCCGGCCCTTTTCGTCTATTGATGTACGGCTTGTTTCCTTTATTACGATTATTATGGTATAAAAAAGATAAGAGAATTCCATCAGGAAGTGGAGAAAGCGAAGTTTGAGGTGTACAATTCATGATGCAACGATATGTAGTGGTTGATTTGGAAACAACAGGGAATTCTCCGAAAAAAGGAGATAGGATTATTCAATTTGCTGGAGTGGTCATCGAAAATGACCAAATTGTGGATGAATACTCGACATTCATCCATCCTGGACAGGAAATTTCCTTGTTTATTGAAGAATTGACCGGAATAAGCAACGAGACGGTAAAAAATGCACCTGACTTTGAAGATGTTGCAGAAAATATTGCCCGGCTTATTGAAGGGGCTTGTTTTGTTGCCCATAATGTTTTATTTGATTTATCTTTTTTACAGGAAGAACTAGTACGATGCGGGTTTGAGCCGTTTTATGGTTCCACCCTTGATACAGTGGAGTTGGCGAAAATATTAAAACCAACATCCGATGGATATAAGCTGCACCAGCTGGCTAAAGAAGAAAACCTAGATCATTCCAGGCCCCATCAAGCGGATAGTGATGCATATGCCACCGCGTTATTATTGTTGGAATTGAAAAAAAAGCTGATGAATCTTCCAGTCATGACACTTAAACAGTTACATCGATTATCTTATTCCTTACAAAGTGAGGTTTCCGAATTAATAGATGCTTGCATTGCAAGCAAACTTGCTAAAGCAGAAGTCCATTCATCTGATCTAATTACTTATAGGGGCCTTGCGTTTAAAAAGGCCGAGGACGAAGGTGATCATAAAGACACGGAGTCGAATTTCCCGCTCGATGATGAGGAAAAAATAGCCATGCTTCAAAATGCATTCCCTTCATTTGAAGCAAGAAGCGGACAACTTGATATGATGAACATGATTCACAATTCCTTCGAAACCAGCCAGGATGCAATCATTGAAGCTGGAACAGGTATTGGAAAATCCATAGGTTATCTGCTTCCGGCCGTTTATTTTGCAAAAAAACATCAAACATCTGTCGTCGTTTCGACGTATACGCTTCAGCTACAGGATCAACTTCTTCAAAATGAGGTTCCTAAGCTTAAGAAAATCCTTCCTTTTACCTTTCAAGCTGTTTTACTGAAGGGGAGAAGCAATTATTTGAGCTTGGCAAAGTTCGAAAGGGCTTTGCGTGAGAAGGAAGATAATTATGAAACGGCCTTAACGAAAATGCAGATATTGGTTTGGCTTACTGAAACCGTAACAGGTGATAAAGATGAATTGAATCTTACAAGCGGCGGTCAGCTATTTTGGAATAGGCTTCAAAGTGATGGTCTTACATACGCCGGTTTAAAACAGCCCTGGCTTGAATTGGATTTTTTTGAAAGGGCAAAAAGAACAGCTGCAAAGGCGGATATCATCATTACTAACCATTCCTTTTTAATGACGGATCTGCTTACAGAAGACGCCTTGATTCCAAAAAAAGGGTATTTAGTTCTCGATGAAGCACACCATTTGGAACAGGCTGCATCAAAACAGCTTGGGAGCAGGCTTAATTACATTTCGGTGAAGACGGTTTTGAACAGACTAGGGACATCAGATCAAAAGCAATTATTATATAAATTGGACAGGATGCTCTTAAATAGCGGACTGACGAATGGGAAGTCTTCGCATGAATTAGATCAAAAGCTTAGTGATTTTTCGTATGAATTCGAACAGCTTTTTTATTACATTTCCAATCAGGCGGAAAAACTTTCAAGGTCCATGAGTCCAAAACGGCTTTCATTCAAAATAGATGATGGAAGATGGAGTAAAGCGATTCTTGTCGCTGAGCGATTGGTGGATTTATTAGGATACATCATCACGGAGTTAGAGAAAAGATTGGCTCTTTTATTGGATGATGAGTCCCCCTTAGGGAAAAATTCATTATTTCACTTGAATGATATCGAGGTGCTGCTTGGACATTTACAGGATACCAGGGACTCCTTGCATGAGTTTTTCATCAAGCCCCATGATGAAAATATTTATTGGCTTGATTATACGAATGCGGCACCTCAGCATGGGGTGACTTTGACGGTTCAGCCGATTTCAGGCAGTAAACGGCTATGGGATTCCTATTTCGGGCGCCAAAAAAGTGTGGTCATGACATCGGCAACCCTTGTGGTGAAGGATTCTTTTAAGTATTTTAAAGAGCAACTCGGTTTAGAGAATGAGCCAATGCAGACAGCAAGTTTTCCATCACCCTTTCCTTATAAGGAACTCGTAAAAGTACTGGTTCCAAATGATTTACCAGATATCAATTGTTTATCGGTGGAGGAATTTTCCGAAACCGCGGCAAACCATATTATTGCTGCCGCTCAGGCAGCGAAAGGGAGAATGATGGTATTATTCACCTCGCATGAAATGCTGCGGGCAACCTATCATTCCGTCAAAGACAGCGGCGTTCTGGATGAGTTCACCCTGTTTGCACAAGGGATTTCTGGCGGAAGCCGGATGAGGCTGCTCAGGAATTTCCAAAATTTCGAGAAAGCGGTCCTGTTTGGGACAACCAGCCTATGGGAGGGCGTCGATATCCCAGGCGAGGATTTATCTTGTTTAATCATTGTCAGGCTGCCTTTTTCGCCACCGGATGAACCAGTGACAGCTGCAAAATGCCAACTTCTCGAGAAGCAAGGGCGCAATCCATTCTCTGCGTATTCTTTACCTGAAGCCCTATTAAGGTTCCGCCAAGGTTTCGGCAGGCTTATACGCACTCCAGAAGATAAAGGGATTTTGGTTATACTTGATCGCCGTATCATCACAGCCAAATATGGACCTGAATTTCAAAAGGCCATTCCGGAAGTGGACTGGCACCAAGCCTCAATATCAGAAATGGCTGAAATGATAGAAGAGTGGATTTAAAGAATCTTGATTATTCATTAATCCAGGAATTTTTATGAATTTATAAAGAAAAATAATCTTTGAACTGGTATAATGTGATAGGTGGTAAAGCCTTCAAATCCTATTCATACCAGTGGTTGTTGACAATTTATTAAAATGGAGGGGCGTTTTCATGGAAAGTAAAATCGAAGTAATTTCAACAGTCAGGTTGCAACATTCTCCTGATCTGTATAAGATTGTGGATTCTTTGAACCGAACATTGAAAAAAGATGACTTAATGTTCGGTCTTGCATTGGATTCCCAAGATCAAGAAAAAGCGATATTTACAATTTATCGTACATAGAAAGAAGGAAAAGCAGCTTTGAAAAAATGGTTGATTATTGCTTCTATCCTAGTCCTTTGTTTTATCGGATTTGTCAGCGGGGCATACATTAAAGCGTTGCAGCCTAAAAAAGAGGCTGGTAATAAGGCTTTTAAAAAGGCAAAGGAAGAAGGCGGCCTTGTGACAATGGAAGAATTCTACCTTTATAATGGGCAGGATTCATACTCCGTCATCATTGGTAAGGGGGAAAAAGGGACTAAAAAAATAGTCTGGCTTCCTGAGGACAAGAAGAAAGAAATAGTAGTGGAAAACTATAAAGATGGTAAATCAAAAAAAGAGATCTTGAACATTGTCAATGAAAGGCTTAATCCCCAAAAAATCATTTCGGTTAAGCTAGGCATGGAAAAGAACGTTCCGCTCTGGGAAGTAACGTATCTTGATGAATCCGAGCGTTTTAACTATGACTATTATGATTTTAAAACTGGGGAATGGCTAAAGTATTATCGAAGCATTTAGAATGGAGGATTAATTTAAAATGAAATTAGCGAACCGCGTTCAGTCATTAACGCCATCAACAACATTGGCCATTACGGCAAAAGCAAAGGAACTTAAGGCACAAGGTTTAGATATAATTGGTTTGGGTGCTGGTGAACCAGACTATAATACTCCCAAACATATCATAGATGCAGCACTTTTATCCATGAATGAAGGTCAAACTAAATACACGCCATCCGCTGGTCTGCCGAAGCTAAAAGAAGCAATAGCGGCTAAATTGAAACGTGATCAGGGCTTGGATTACAAACCGTCTGAAATTGCAGTTGGCTCAGGTGCAAAGCACTCGCTGTACACATTGTTTCAAGCGATCTTGGATGAAGAAGATGAAGTCATTGTTCCGATACCATATTGGGTGAGCTATCCTGAGCAAATCAAGCTAGCAGACGGTAAGCCGGTTTATATAGTCGGTACGGAAGAAAATCAATATAAAATCACGAAAGAACAATTAGAACAAGCAATTACCGAAAAAACGAAAGCGGTTATCATCAACTCTCCAAGCAATCCAACGGGCATGCTTTATTCCAGGGAAGAATTGGCAGCTATCGGGGAAGTTTGCCTGGCTCATGATATCTTGATCGTTTCCGACGAAATTTACGAAAAATTGGTTTATGGAAATGCTAAACATACATCCATTGCAGAGATTTCACCTGAACTGAAAAAGCAAACGATCATCATCAATGGTGTTTCCAAATCGCATTCGATGACTGGCTGGAGAATTGGTTATGCAGTCGGTGATGAGTCCATCATTAAAGCAATGGCGAACCTTGCTAGCCATAGCACATCCAACCCAACCACAACCGCTCAATATGGTGCGATTGCCGCTTATGAAGGTACGCAGGAGCCTGTTGAGGAAATGCGTCAGGCATTTGAAGGCCGTTTGAATAAGATATATGATAAATTGGTTGAAATTCCAGGCGTAAGCTGCATTAAACCACAAGGGGCATTTTATTTATTCCCGAACGTTAAACGTGCAGTTGAATTAACAGGGTACAGCAATGTCGAAGATTTTACGACTGCGTTGCTTGAAGAAGCTCAAGTGGCCGTTATTCCAGGTTCAGGGTTTGGTGCACCTGATAACATCAGACTCTCTTATGCAACTTCACTGGAGCTGCTGGAAGCAGCCGTTGAAAGAATACATTCATTCGTTAAATCAAAAATGGCCTAATTTTTTATAACCTGCAGACTGCCTGGCTACATCAGGGTCTGCAGGTTTTTTTTAGTTGGATTATATTTCGATATGGTACTTCGGGAAGAAGGCGGGACAAGAATTTTAGCTCACTTCACAATTGTAAAGGAAAGGTAGACTACCGTATTATTTGTTACATTAAGCCTATTCAGAGGAATAGATCATTAATATATGCAAAACAAGCTTGTGAAGAAAAATCATATATGATTTTTAATAAAAATCGATTGCAATCATATATGATTTCATATATGATGAAAATATGGAAGAGAAAAACAAAAACCCCAGCAAAAAGCAAATAGCTTATGAGCACCTTCGTAAATTAATTTTGGATGGAACATATGGTTCTGGACAGCGGATCATTATCGATCAAACGGCAAAAGAACTTAGTTTAAGTCCGATTCCTGTCAGGGAAGCGATCAGGCAACTGGAATCTGACGGCCTTATTCAATATAAGCCTTATAGTGGAGCGGTGGTTACAAGCATAAATGAGAGCGAATACATTGAAACTCTTTCTGTTTTATCTTTGCTTGAAGGATATGCAGCTGCCCTCAGTTCTTTAACGATGAATGATCATGATTTTGAAAATCTAATTAATTTAAACAAAGAAATGGAAAAAGCCCTCCATAACTTTGAATTAGAGCTGTTTGGTAAATTAAACGAAAGTTTCCATGCGGAAATTTATGAAAAGTGCGGAAATTCCTTTTTAAAGGAGGAAATTAAACAGGCGCAACAAAGAATGAATAGAGTCAGAAAGTCCATGTTCACCATGGTGCCGCAACGCGCAGTCCAATCGATTCGCGAACATGAAAGCATCATAAAGCTTCTAAAGGAAAAAGCATCTTTTGAAGAAATTGAATCATTGGTGAGAAAGCATAAACTGAATGCCATCAGCACTTTCAAGCAGAGGGCGGAAACTAATCAAGATCAGGCACTTTGATGACCCAGGCTTTGTTTTGTAATAGTCGATCGATTATTGATAAAAGCAAAGCCGATTTTTTCACTTAAATTATTCGGAATATTCAAATAATGAAAAAGGTGGTAGAAAAAATGTACGAGGAAATCAAAAGTCGTTTAAGAGGATCCATCGCTCCCGTTATCACTCCGTTTGATGACAAGATGGAAGTTGATGTAAAGGCTATAGAAAATCTAGTAAACTGGCATATTGAAAGCGGTTCCCATGGAATCTCGGTATGCGGGACAACCGGCGAGCCGAGTTCACTAACGATTGAGGAACGGGAATTAGTGATGGAAACGGCAATAAAAGCAGCAAAAGCCCGTGTTCCAGTTGCACCAGGCACGGGATCTGCCAATCAGAAAGAAACGTTACATTTGACAAAAAGGGCACAGGAAATGGGCGCGGATGCTGCTCTGGTCATCGTTCCTTATTACAATAAACCGAATCAACAGGCACTTTACAATCATTTTAAAACGGTCGCCGATGCTGTTGATATCCCGCTGATCGTTTATAACATTCCCGGTAGAACGGCGACGAATTTAGAAGTGAAGACATTGGCACGTCTTGCTGAAGATTGTGAAAATATTATTGGTGTAAAAGAATCAAATAAAGATTTCGAACATGTGAACCGTGTCTTATTGAATTGCGGAAGGGATTTTCTCTTATATTCGGGCATTGAATTATTATGCTATCCAATGTTGGCTATTGGAGGGGCAGGACATATAAGTGCTACTGCTAATATCACTCCTAAAGAAGTGGCGGAAATTTATAACCATTGGGTGGAGGGTGATGTGGATAAGGCACTTGACCTCCATTACAAATTAATGCCATTAAATGATGTTTTGTTTAAAGAAACCAATCCAGGACCATTAAAAGCTGCGATGGGTATGATGGGGAAAATCAATCCCGCATTAAGGCCGCCTATGGGACCTCCTTCGGAACCATTGGAAAAAGAACTGCGTGAAACCCTTCAATCATACGGGTTGATTGACCAAAAAATCCAGTCATAATTGCTAGATTGGGAAGATTGCGCAAATCCAAACGATTATTGTCATCTTCCCGAATTAATTTTTAAAGGAGGATTTATCATGCAAACTTTTCCCGTGCAAGATGTGAAGCATTACATCAATGGTCAATTTGTCGATGGTATCTCAGGAAAAACATTTGAAAATCTTAGCCCTTTTAATAATCAAGCAATCAATAATGTGGCAGAAGGGTTTAAAGAGGATATTGATCAAGCGGTCGCTGCTGCAAGAGCTGCATTCGATAATGGCCCATGGAGAACGATGAAAGTGGAAGAAAGATTGAAGTACATTAATAAGATTGCTGATTTAATTGAAGAAAATGCCGAAGAAATTTCCTTTTTGGAATCACTTGATACAGGGTTGCCGATTAGCCAGACAAAAAAACAAGCGGCAAGGGGAGCGGAGAATTTCCGTTTTTATTCTGAAATGGTGAAAAGCAGGCTAATAGGAGAGTCATATCAAGTGGATGACACTTTCATCAATTATACAATTCATAAACCGATAGGGGTGGCAGGATTAATCACTCCTTGGAATGCGCCTTTCATGTTAGAAACATGGAAGATCGCCCCGGCCCTGGCTACAGGTAATACATGTGTCCTTAAACCGGCGGAGTGGTCTCCATTGACGGCCAATAAATTAGCACAAATCATCGATCAATCCGGTCTGCCAAAAGGTGTATTCAATATCGTTCATGGCTTTGGGGAGACAGCAGGGGCGTCCTTGGTTGCCCACCCTGAAGTCCAATTGATATCTTTTACCGGAGAAACGACAACCGGTGCTGAAATCATTAAAAATGGTGCAGATACAATGAAACGCTTTTCCATGGAACTTGGAGGTAAATCACCAGCGGTCATTTTTGAAGATGCCGATTTAGAAAAGGCCCTGGATTCAGTGGTATGGGGAATTTATTCATTCAATGGGGAGCGCTGCACAGCCAATTCCAGATTATTTGTCCATGAATCGATAATAGACCAGTTCGTTGCAGAATTGAAGGAACGTGTTCATAATATCAAAATTGGAAACCCAATGGATCCAGACACGGAAATCGGACCGCTGATCCATCGTAACCATTATAATAATGTCTCCCGTTATCTGGATATAGCAAAAGATGAAGGGGCGGAGATTGTAAGCGGTGCCATCCCAAGTGCGTTCAAGCAAGGGAATTTTATTGCCCCGACGCTTCTCTTGAACTGTACAAATGATATGACGGTGGCACAAGAAGAGATTTTTGGTCCCGTCATGGCGGTCATTCCTTTCAAGGCTGAAGAGGAAGTGCTGAGAATGGCCAATGATGTAAAGTATGGGCTAGCTGCTTATGTATGGACCAATGATATGAAACGTGGACATAGGTTTGCTCAAGCTGTCGATAGTGGGATGGTCTGGGTGAATTCCCAAAATGTTAGGGATTTGAGGATTCCATTTGGAGGATCGAAATATAGTGGGGTAGGACGTGAAGGTGGCCATTATAGCTTTGAATTCTATACGGAAACACAAGTCATCCACGTGGCAATTGGAGAACATCATATTCCAAAATTTGGAGACTTAAAACAAAATGCCGTTTCTTCTGCTGAAAAATAATCCGGGTTTCATTAAAGAAGGGGAGAATACTATGAATTTTTCTATTATTCGTGTTGCGAGAACGATACTTAATGTAACAGATTTAGATAAATCAAGAGCCTTTTATGTGGATGCTTTAGGTTTTATTGAAACGGAAAGAACGAATGATCACATATATTTACGTGGTTTAGAGGAAGCGCATCATCATTCGCTTATTTTGCAAAAGGCAGAAAAGCCAAGCGTTGAAGCAATAGGATACAAGGTTGAAAAAGAGGAAGACCTTGAAGGGTTGGAATCTTTCTTCCTGTCCAAGGGAATGAAAATGAAGTGGATGCAGGAAGGAACACAGCATGCACTGGGCAAGTCGCTGCGAGTTCAGGATATTTCAGGATTGCCAGTGGAGTTTTTTTACAAAATGGATAAAGCCGAGAGATTGCTGCAACGATTCGATATGCATAGGGGTTCGAGGGTCCAAAGAATCGATCATGTGAATTGTTGTGTACCAAATGTGCAAAAAGCCTCCGATTTTTATGTGAAAGAATTAGGTTTTGCCTGCTCGGAAGATACAGTGGATGAGTCGGGCAAATTATGGGCAACGTGGCTACATAGAAAGCAAACGGTCCATGACCAGGCATTCATGAACGGTATCGGCCCAAGACTTCATCATGTAGGCTTTTTTCTGCCTGACCCGCTTGCACTTATCCATGCCTGTGATGTACTGGCATCACTTGGATATGCAGAGTCCATCGAACGCGGACCAGGAAGGCATGGCCTATCCAATGCATTCTTCCTATATTTAAGAGACCCGGACGGTCACAGGATCGAATTATACAATGGGGACTACTTAACATCTGACCCGGATACCGAACCGATTCATTGGGATTTGAATGATCCAAGACGCCAGACATTCTGGGGAGCCAAAGCTCCGGATTCATGGTTTGATGAGGCATCTTCTGTACTTGATATAATATCAGGAGAAGAAGTCCCGCTTAAAGAACCGATCCTGGCAAAAAGCAAGCCAGAATTCATCATCTAAAAAGAAGCGGGGTTTAGGATGAATGATCGAACGTTTCGGCAAAACATACATCGATTCTCATGGTCTTTTCGATAGGGCGCCAGTACAACTGGTGAATAGTTGATGGAAGAATGCTGGATTATGGAAGTTCCGTTTACTGAGTTTATAATGGAAGCTTTCAAGAAGCAAAGGAAGGAAGATGAATTTGGATATCATTCATGTTCAGCACCCACTTTCCAGTATATATTCAGCAGAAGCAGAACCGTGTGTGCTGGCTCTTGGATTTTTCGACGGAGTTCATCTAGGCCATCAAGAATTGATAAATCTAGCCAAAAGGATTGCCATTCAGCAAGATTTGAAATTGGCAGTCATGACTTTTTTCCACATCCAAAGCAAATCATTGGAAACGATCAAACGCCCCAAACATACATTACTCCTTTAGAGCAAAAAGCAAAAATAATGCAGGATTTAGGTGTAGAAACCTTGATAGTCGTGAACTTCGATTCCGCATTTGCCCATCTATCACCTTCAGGCTTAATCGAGGATTATCTATGTGGATTTAAATGCAAACATGCCGTGGCTGGATTCGATTTCCGCTATGGGCATAAAGGGGAAGGGAATATGGAAACGTTGAAAATCGAAGGTAAGCGATTTTTTGAAGAGACGGAATTGAAGAAATTTGAAATTGATCATGAAAAAGTTAGTTCCACCAAGCTTAGAAACTTGATTGCGGAAGGTCGGTTTGCATATATCCCGGCATACCTTGGCTCATATTTTGAAAGTCAAGGGATAATCAACTCCAAGGATAGTCAACACGTCATCGTTACATTATCGGAAGCATTCCTGACACCCCCGCCCGGCGTGTATTTAATCGAAATCCAAACCGAAGGAAATGTTCATGAGGGAATTGCCCATCAAATAATGGACGGATCATTTCAAGGGAGTTGGCATCTGCATTTCAATGAATCTCTTCCTTTGAAAGGAAAGAAGATTCATATCAAATGGAAAAGTGAAAGTATAAAGAAGTCGAAACAGATGAAGGATATGCGAGCCAAGTCTATAGCGAAGGTGCAAGCATTCTAAAAGATATGGTCAGAGACAGGGCAGCAGTGGGAGCTTACTGCTGCCCTATTTGTAAGTGTCATCAGTTATACAAAAGGAGTACGGAAAGCTTAGTAATTGGTTTTAGACCCTCTTTGTGCAGAATAGTTTGTTGGGATTTTGGGAGGCCGGGGGGATATATACCGTAGAAGAAAGCGGCTGACATTGGAGAGGCTCTATAATACTGGTACCGTCCTTGGAAAAATAAATATCAGAAGAGGTGCGAAGAGATGGTTCGGTTGGAAAAAAAACTTGAAGAATCGGAACAAACTAATCTAGTGGATTATGAAAAAATTGTTGCCTCCAAAGAGTTTCAGAATATGCTTTCCGATAAAAGGAAATTCGTCATCCCTTTTACGATTTTCTTTATGGGATATTCCATGCTTTTGCCTTTCCTGGTTTTTTACACAGATATCCTGGATCGCCCTTTCATTGGGGACATAACATGGGCGTGGGTGTACGGTGTCTCCATTACGGTTATGTCTGTATGGGTTTGCAGCGTATATGTACGGAAATCAGAAAGAATCGATGAACAGATAAAAGAAATCATCGAGAAAGAAGGGCTTTGAATCATGAATTGGACAGTTATTATTCTCTTTACGCTAATGTCGATAGGTACGCTTTTCATCACGTATTTCGCTTCCAAAAAAACTAAAACGGCAGGCTCTTTTTATACGGCTGGAGGCGGGTTGACCGCTAGGCAAAATGGACTTGCATTGGCCGGGGACTTTATGTCGGCTTCCACGTTTTTAGGGTTGATTGGGGCATTTTCCTTAACGGGGTATGATGGATTTTTCCTGATGTATGGAGCACTTGTTTCATTTCTTGTCGTGCTATTCCTAGTGGCTGAACCATTAAGGAACTTAGGGAAATACACATTGGCCGATATGGTGACTACCAGGTTCAAATATAAACAGGTCAGGGGAGTGACCGCTTTTAATACCCTGGTGATATCAGTCATGTACATGCTGGGGCAACTTGTTGCAGCAGGTGCTTTATTTAAATTGCTTTTAGACATCCCGTATAATACCTCTGTCATCATCGTAGGTATTGTAATGTTGGTATTTGTTCTATTTGGGGGGATGACGGCGACGAGCTGGGTGCAGATCATTAAAGCCATCCTGCTGATAGGCGGTGTGTTTATATTATTCATGATCGTCATGTGGAAGCTGAATTTTAGTTTCATCGGAATTTTCACGGAAATGAAAACAGCAACACCCATGGGTGCAGATTACCTGAAGGCAGGTATTAAGTATGCCAGTGGGTGGGATGCAGCTTCCTTGTCACTGGGCCTGATTCTGGGAACGGCAGGTCTACCTCACATTTTAATACGTTTTTTGACTGTCCCGAATGCACGAGTGGCAAGAAAGTCGGTTGTTTGGGTGATGTGGATTATGGGTGCTTTTCATATCATGGTCATTTTTCTCGGATTCGGTGCTGCGAAGTTGGTTGGAACATCGAATATCATGGCCGCTAATCCAGCGGGTAACATGGCTGCACCTTTATTGGCACAACTTGTGGGCGGGGATATCTTATTCGCATTTATTGCGGCCGTTTCCTTCGCAACCATACTCGCAGTAGTTGCGGGAATCGTTTTAACAGGTGCTACGGCATTTTCACATGATTTTTATAATGAAATATTAAAAGATGGAAAAGCGACGGAAAAACAGCAAATGACGATGGCTAGATGGGCTTCCATTGGTGTGACAGCACTTGCGATTGTTTTATCATTAGGTCTTCAGGAATTCAATGTAGCGTTTCTGGCATCGATTGCCTTTACATTGGCCGCCAGTTCGAATTTGCCAGTAATCCTTCTTACGATCTATTGGAAAAAATTCAATAAAACCGGAGCAATAGTCGGCATGATGACAGGTCTTTTTGGTACACTTTTGCTCGTGGCCCTAAGTCCAAATGTCTGGAACCCGGTTCCCGGAGTCACCATTATGACAGGTGACCCAATTTTCCCTTTGAATTCACCAGGAATCATTTCCATTCCGCTTGGATTCCTCGCATGCTATTTAGGTACCCTGATCGGTAATCGCAGGGCTGGTTTGAAAACGGTTACAAAAGATAATTATAATGAAATCCTGGTAAAGTCCAATACCGGTCATGATGTTAAGGGTGTTTTGCGACATTGAATGATGTAAAAGCATGCCTATAAATAAATCGCGGGCCATCGCACTTGTGAATGGATTTGAAAAAGCAGCCATCTCCTGATGAGTTGCTTTTTTCTTTTCAATGGATAAGGAGATTCTAAAAGTACCAAATAAAATTAAAAGAAGTACTGATGCACTAATATTCAAGGATAACTGGCCATTCATTCAGAAAATGTTTCCAGGAATTTGACGGCGCCTTTGGAAAGGTAGCGTTCTTCGAGCCAAATAAGAGCGGCTTCCGATTGTACTTCACAATCTATCAATTCGACTATTTTTATCCCCTGGGTTGAAAACGATTTGGATGTGGTACGTGGCATGATGGTAGCGCCTATTCCTTCCTTCACTAAAGATAAGATCATTGCAGCATCAGGACATTCACATACAATCGTAGGTTCGAATCCATGTCTGAAGCATTCATCCACTATAAGTTCGTAAGTACCTTGACCGCTTACCCTATGCAGCAATAAGAGGGGATATTCTTTAATTTGTTTGAATTCGATGGAGTCTGGGATATCCCAATCTTTTGGGGTGACAAGCACAAAATCTTCCGGCGGAAGGTTAATCGATGAGAATTCCTTACCGTTAATAGGAAGCCGTACAATGGCCAACTCGATTTCCCTGTTTATTAAGCCTTCTGTCAAACGGAACGTATCACCTTCCATTAACTTGAAACGTATGTCAGGGTATTTAACTCTAAAGGTCCTTATCCTTTGCGGAATGTAAGAAAAGCAAGTTTTTACTGACCCTATGGAAAGAGTGCCCTTTACCCCTTTACTGACTTCCTTCACTTCCAGTAGTGATTCTTCAAACTGGTTTAATAGAGCTTCAGCTTTTTTATAAAGGACCTTGCCAGTTTCAGTGAGTTCAAGTTTCTTTCCATTCCGATCGAAAAGTTTTTCACCGATTTCCATTTCCATTAATTTAAGTTGCTGGCTAAGAGGCGGTTGCGCCATATGTAATTTTTTTGCGGCTTTGGTTACTTGTTCTTCCTGTACGATCGTCACAAAATATTTTAACTGCCGGATGTCCATTATATACACCTCATACATATGATTAACATATACATATTGAATTTATTAAGTATTATATATATATCATAACATATGGTATATTTTGTTATAGGAATTAATTCAATATTTAGAATTTATTAAATTGTAAGCGCTTCATTACATTGATGCTAAGGGGGATGTAAGCATGCCGGCTAAAACAGGTAAAGAATATATCGATAGGGTGGACCAAGCAAAGGCGAATGTATGGATCAACGGGGAGCAAGTAAAAGATAAGATCAGTCAACACCCAGCTTTTAAAGGGGTCATGAAAACACAGGCCGAATTATATGATTTGCAGCATGATTCCGCAAAAAATGACATCATGACTTATATTTCACCAACCTCAAACGAAAGAGTAGGGACCTCATTCATGCAGCCGCGGACTAAGGAAGACCTTGAAAAAAGGAGGAAAATGATTCAAGAATGGGCAAGACATAATAATGGAATGATGGGACGTTCCCCTGACTATATCAACAGTGGGATGATGGCGTACGGTACTGCAGCTGATATGTTCGGCACTCAGGATTCGGCGTTTGCCAAAAATATGAAAGATTATTATGAGCTCTGCCGGGAAAAGGATTTATCGTTGACACATACCCTGATTCAACCCCAGGTTAATAGGGGAGTTAGTGCCGCAAAGCTTCCGGATCCTTACATCGCTGCACGGATTGCAGGCAAGAATTCAGAAGGACTTATTATAAAGGGTGCCAGATTATTAGCTACACAAGGAGGAATCACGGATGAAATCATGGTTTTCCCTTCAACATTGCTAAAACAATCAGAAGAAGAAAACCCTTATGCATTCGCATTCTCCATACCAAATAATACACCAGGGTTGAAATTCATCTGTCGTGAATCATTCGACTATGGCAAATCACATTTTGACCATCCCCTTGGTTCAAGATTTGAGGAGATGGATACGATTATCGTTTTTGATGATGTAGTCGTACCTTGGAATCGGGTATTTGCATATGGGGATGTCAGCATTTGCAACCAGGCCTATAATGAAAGCAATGCAGTTGTTCATATGACCCATCAGGTGGTATCGAAGAATATCGCCAAAACCGAGTTCATTCTGGGGATTTTGCAGCTTATGGTGGAAACCATCAATATCGGGCAATACCAGCATGTTCAGGAGAAAATCTCGGAAGTCATCATAGCGCTTGAAACGGTAAAGGCTTTCATTACAGCTTCGGAGGCAAACGCAAAAGTGGATAAGTGGGGAATGATGACTCCCGATTTCACACCGTTAAACATAGCCCGGAATTATTATCCGAAGATCTACCCTAGATTCAGTGAAATAATGCAGCTTCTTGGAGCTAGTGGCTTAATGGCGATACCAAATGAAGCTGATTTCAATTCGGAGCTTCGACCGGATTTGGATAAATATCTTCAAGCCGCGAATGGTGGAGCGTATGACAGGGTTAAATTGTATCGTCTCGCATGGGATGTATGCATGAGTTCATTTGGATCCAGGCAAACGCTGTACGAAAGATTCTTTTTTGGGGATCCGGTCCGTATGGCAAGCGCTTTATATAACGGATATGATAAACAGGAATATGTGGACCGTGTCAAAGAGTTCTTGAACCGTACTGAAAACCTTGCAGAAATCAACTGAGCCAGGTAGCAGTGGCAAAAGATTTTAATTTAAAGGCCTTCCCGATGATGTGGAAGGCCTTTAAATATGAAATCTTGTTCATTTATTATATCGATCATGGATATTATTCTTTTTATATGTGCCAAAATCACTGAATTCCGTAAGTTCCATGGAGAGGGCAAGAAATCTTTTTGAAAAGAGGGATGCCAAATGGGACTCCATCGTTTCGAATAGATGGTCACATACTTTGGTTTTATCACTGTTCTCGCGTCCAGCTCCAATTTTTAGTATGGCATGAACAAAGGCATCATCCTCTGTACCATCGGCAACACGATAATGCTTCAATTCGATGGCCCGGGATCGAATGCCGCCAATTGGAAAGATGGAAGGATAGGATATCAGTACATCATTCACCTTCTTTAATAAGCCGTCAATCTGGATTTCATCTTTGATATTATCCGTATATTCAATAATAATATGAGGCATATGATTAGTCCCTTCCTTTATTTGTGGATTTTTAGATGCGGCCGATCTTCGCCTTCTGTAAATATATCGTCACCTACTATTGTGCTAACGAGTTTTCCGATGCCTTCAATTTCAGTGATGATTTCATCGCCTACAGCAGTATCCGCCAAGCCTTCAGGTGTACCTGTCAATATGATATCGCCTGGACTCAATGTCATGAAGCTGCTGAAATATTCAATTAAATCTGCAATGCTGAAAATCATGTCTTTCGTGTTGCCTTGCTGAGTCAATTTTCCGTTGACGTAAGTTTTGATAGCAAGATTCGAAGGATCTGGAATATCTTCGGCATCGACGAGCCAAGGACCAATGGGGGTGCAGGTATCGCGATTTTTGACCTTTAAGTTAGGTCGGTAGTAATTCTCCAGGTAATCCCGTATTGCATAATCATTTGCAATCGTATATCCACTTACATACTTAAAGGCTTCTTCCTTTTTTATGTTCTTCGCCTTTTTACCTATGACGACTGCCAGTTCACATTCATAATGCATATAAGCTGCATCAGCAGGCCGTCTTGTCTGTCCCCGGTGGCCGATGAATGTATTGGGACCTTTTAAGAACGCAAGGGGTTCTTCCGGGGCTTTAAAAGCAAGTTCCTTCGCATGGTCTGCATAATTCAAGCCAAGCGCGAAGACAGTTCGTGGTTCCACCGGGGGAAGCCAGACAACGTCCTGCTCTTTGACAAGCCTGCCATCCGCCAATTGCAGCTGGCCATAATATTCACTTGCTGGATGTACAGCACCTGCATAGGCTACACGTGCTCTCTTCATAAAATCCCCTCCAGTGATAATTTTTCCTCGGAAATGATCTTATTTTCCAAATAACCGATTTCGTCTATTTCTATCCTGACATGATCATCTGCTTTGGCCAGCGGTGCATTCTCAGGAACTCCAACTAGAAGGACGTCACCCGTACTCAAAGTCATGAAGTCCGTTACATCTTCAATAAGGCGGGATATGGAGCGAATTAGATTTGAAGTTGAATTTTCTTGTCGTAGCTCTCCATTAATATATACACGAATTCCTAAAGAATCGGGGTTGGAGATGGAATCCTTGGATACGACCCATGGACCAATGGGGCAAAATCCATCACGGGCTTTATGGCGGATAGCAGGACGGAAAACGCTTTCATGTGGAATGCTAATATCATTGGCGATCGTAAAACCTTCTATATAATCCGATGCTTTTTCTTTCTTGACTCTTGTGGCCGTTTTACTGATTACTATTCCAAGTGCGGCCCCGATTTCCAATTCAGGTACGCCGGTTGGAAGGGGAACTGGATTTGAAAAAAAAGAAAACGTGTTTCTGGGTTTAATATAAAGTATCGGCCCTTTAGGAGGTTCATTATAAGGAGGATGGTTGATCTTACCCTTCAATGCTTCCAATGATCCTTTATAGTTTAATAATGCTCCATATACCATTCCTGAAATAGGGTTATCCAACTTGATTTGTGATATCTCATACTTATCACCGTTCATTAATATATAGCGGTTCGACAGTATTTCCATTTCTTCTGAATAATCTGACTTTTGAAGTTTCACTCTTGCTTTTGCCATGGACACCCACCCCTTGAATTTAAAATTAATCATATATGATATCGTATATGATTTTTTGTTTAAGTTCAACATATTTAGATTATTCAGTATAATTAGACAGAAAATGTTAGAAAAAAGATGAATTTTAACAGAAAAATGCCTTGAACATTTAGTTAGTATGAAGCTAGGAATTCAAATTGAATGATGTGAATGGGGGATGTTCCGATGATGAATGGCAAAGAGTATTTAGAAAGTTTACGAGATGGACGAACGGTATTCTTGAACGGTAATAAGGTAGATGATGTGACGACGCACCCAGCATATCGCAATTCTGCCAGGTCAATTGCCCAGCTATATGATGCTCTACATGATCCGGATACTGCACGGATTTTAACGGCTAAGACAGATGAAGGTCATACTACCCATAAGTTCTTCAAGGCCTCAAAGAACGCAACAGAGCTGCTTGAAGCAAGGGATGCCATAGCACAATGGTCTAAGTTAAGCTATGGTTTCATGGGTCGTACCCCTGATTACAAAGCTGCATTTACAGGATCATTGGGACCGTATAGCGATTTTTATTAAGGGGTTTGAGGATAATGCGAAAAGATGGTATGAAAAAACCACAAGGGACGTTCCCTTCTGTAACCATACAATTATAAATCCGGCAATGGACAGGAATAAACCGCTACATGAAAATAAAGAGGTATTTGTACGTACGGTGGAAGAGCGGGATGATGGAATAATTGTAAGCGGAGCCAAAATGGTCGGAACCTCTGCAGCACTTACGAATTATAATTTCGTCGCGAATTATTCTCCTGTCGATCTTGGGGAAGGTGATAGAAGCCATGCCTTGATTTTCTTTGTGCCGATGAATGCGCCAGGATTAAAAATGATCAGCAGACAGTCTTTTGAAGAAACGGCTGCCAAGACAGGCACTCCTTTCGATTACCCGCTTTCTAGCCGGTTCGACGAAAATGACGCAGTCATCGTCCTTGATCATGTATTCGTGCCGTGGGAGAATGTATTCGCCTATAATAATGTGGAAATTGCAAATGGATTTAGATCCAAGACTGGGTGGATGAATCGATATACATTTCATGGCTGCACACGCTATGCGGTGAAATTGGACTTTATGGCTGGGCTTCTGATGAAGGCTACGGAAATGGCAGGAACGAATCAATTTAGGGGAGTGCAGGCCAATATCGGGGAAGTGCTTGCTTACAGGAATATGTTTTGGGCAATCTCGACAGCGATGGCTACAGACCCGATGGAAGGGCCGAATGGCACTGTTCTGCCCAATAGCACATATGCAACTGCTTATAGAGTGTTCGCACCTTTGGTTTGGCCAAAGGTGAAACAGATATTTGAACAGGTTGTAGCAGGTAATCTCATTCAACTCCCATCAAGCTCCAAGGATTTTTTAAACCCTGAGGTCCGTCCGTATCTCGATAATTATTATAAGGGTTCAGGTGGGGTTTCGGCAGTGGAAAGGGTAAAACTGATGAAACTTATCTGGGATTCCATCGGAACGGAATTTGGTGGCAGGAATGAGTTATATGAAATCAATTATGCGGGTAACCATGAAAATATTAGGCTTGAAACCATGAAAATGGCTGATTCTGATGGACAATCGGATAAATTCAAAGCTTTTGTGGACTTGGCAATGGACGATTATGACCTTAATGGCTGGACAAATGATAAGTGGATAAATGAAGATGAAGGCATTAATGATTTGATTCAGCTCCGAATGAATTAAACTGTTTAAGAACACGTGAAAAGAATGGTATGTATCGACCCCACCGGTTTTTCCGCCACTGCATGATATGAATGCGTTTACATTTATCTTGATAGGTAAGGTGTGGAAAAAGTATAATATTATGTAAAAGGAAAGCCGGGGGAATCATGACGAATCTTTTGAATCTTAAGAATGATGAAGGTGAAATTCATTTAAATGATGAGAGGATGATCCTGACCTCCTCTTCAATTTTCGGTACCTTAAGAAAGAACCTGATCGAGAATATTGGATTTGAAAGAATGAAGTCTTTTTTAATACGTTATGGCTGGAATATCGGAGTCAATGATGCTAAAAAGGCACTAAAAGGGAATTTGACAACGGTAAAGGAGATATTGAGACAAGGCCCCATATTACATATGCTGCAAGGTTATACAAAAGTCAATACGACGAAACTGGAATTATCGATGGATGGTCGAGCCGATGTACACTATGTAAAGGTGGAAGGGGTTTGGGTGAATTCCTATGAGGCAGAGGAACATATCACCCAGACTGGAATCGCGGAAAAGCCAGTCTGTTATACATTGACGGGTTATGCAAGTGGATTTTATTCAACGGTCTGCGGTCATGAAGTAATTTTTAAGGAAAGCGCCTGTAAGGGAGCAGGGCATTCAGAGTGCAGATACGAAGGTAAATCGATACATTTATGGGGCATGGAGATTCAGGATGAGTTGAAATATTATAAAACCAAACCGATTGTTCAAGAGCTTGCCGTAACATATGAAAAGCTGCTGGAGGAACGCAATAGTTTGTCAACAGTGATGGATATTCATAATTTGCTGACAGAAGAGTTGATTAACGGAAGAAGCCTTCAATCGATAGTGAGGATGGTTTATCAGAAAACAAAAATACCTTTGTTGATGGAGAATTTCAATAACGATCAGGTTTATCATGCTGGGTTTCACAAATTGAAGGCAGAGGATGTCAGGAATCAGCTTAAACTAATGAGGGAAAATGGTCCTGTCATTTTGGAGACCGGAAGAATCGTGAAAGATGGGATGGAGCTGCTTTATACTCCCATTACATTACAAAATAAAACATACGGCTATTGTGCCTTCGTGCAACCTGATCGAGTTGCAGGTAAAACGAACCTGGAAATCAATCGAATGATCCTTGAGAGGGTGTCCATGACTGGTTCCTTATTCCTCTTAAATGAGAAAAGCAGTTTTGAAGCGCTTGAAAGGGTAAAAGGCTTATTTCTTGAACAAATATTAAATGGGGAGTTTACTTCTAAAGAAGAAATTATCAAAAAAAGCCTGTATTTAGACGCTTCATTGGATCATCTTTTCACAATTGCGGTGCTGGGCTACCGTTTTTCCTCCGATCGGGGGACAGAGAATGACTATTTCATTCAGCAGAAAATCATCGAAGAGATTTATAGTTTCTTTAAAAAGCGGAATCAAGTCGTCTTAACAGCATTAAGGGATGGCAATATCGTATTGCTTATACCGTTGAGTCCAGGGAATGAATTCCAATTCCGAACTAAGGAATGCATCGATCATTTATATACTGTTTTCAGCGGATATAACTTTAAAATGGGACTTGGTACAATAAGTGATGAATTGGAACGGGCTCACGAGGTTTTTCAAGAAGCTTTAACCGCTTTGAATATGAATGAAGGAACTCGGGATATTATCAAATTTGAAGAAGTCGATCTTTTATCCATTTTAATGCATACTGGGAGTAATCCGGCGGTACTGAAAAAAGCTGAGAAAATGCTGGGTCCTTTATTGATGGAAGATGACCCCAAAATGAATGAATTATTGAAAACGCTTTATGTATTTCTCCAATGCGGTGGAAATCTTGAATGCAGTATGAAAGAATTGAACATTTCAATGAGTGGTTTACGCTATCGGATCAAAAGACTTGAAGAGCTGCTTTCCTGCCAAATAAGAAACCCTAAAAGTGCTTTTCAATTATATGCATCATTTGAAACCCTGTTAAAGGCGAAATTGATTACCATTCGTTGATTGGATTCAATCATTTGTAAGGAAATGGAAATGTCGATCGATAACATATACCGAGATGATTTTGCTGTAATAAGAGCATGGACGTTAGTGAATAGTAATCTACCATGCAATTTGGTGAATATACAACAAAAACATAATAAGAATGATATAAAAGGCATGGAACCTCCGCTTCAATTGATTTATTTGCTTGTAAGCAGGGCTATGGGTATAATAAGTAGAGTAAATTCATTAGTAAGTTAAGTTATTTTTGGAGGTAAATTCCGTGAAAATTACAATAAAAGATGCTAGCAAATTCGTCGATCAAGAAGTAACCATTGGAGGCTGGCTTGCCAGCAAACGGTCCAGTGGGAAAATTGCTTTCCTTCAAATACGTGATGGCTCCGGTTTTATTCAAGGGGTGGTCGTGAAAGCTGAAGTGGGTGAAGAGATTTTCGCTCGTGCGAAATCGGTTTCGCAAGAGTCATCCTTGTATGTAACAGGTGTCATTCAAAAGGATGAACGCTCACCGTTCGGTTTTGAGTTACAGGTGAAAGATATTGAAATCATTCATGAATCATTGGATTATCCAATTACACCTAAAGCGCATGGTCCTGAATTTTTAATGGATAACCGCCATTTGTGGCTGCGTTCAAAACGGCAGCATGCAGTCATGAAAATCCGGAATGAAATAATCCGTGCTACATATGAATTCTTTAATGAAGAAGGTTTCGTTAAAGTGGATCCCCCAATTTTAACTGGAAGCGCACCAGAGGGAACGAGTGAATTGTTCGCGACTAAATACTTTGATGAGGATGCTTACCTTTCACAAAGTGGTCAGCTCTATATGGAAGCGGCTGCCATGGCACTTGGGAAGGTATTTTCCTTTGGTCCGACCTTCAGGGCAGAAAAATCGAAAACAAGAAGACACTTAATCGAGTTCTGGATGATTGAACCAGAAATGGCTTTTATCGAATTTAAAGAAAACCTGGAGGTCCAGGAGAAATTCGTTTCTTCCATCATTCAATCCGTATTGAAAAACTGTCAGCTTGAGTTGAATACACTTGGCCGTGATACAGCGAAGCTTGAACAAATCCAAGCTCCTTTCCCGCGTATTACATATGATGAAGCCATTAAGTTCCTTCATGAACAAGGATTTGATGATATTCAATGGGGTGATGATTTTGGAGCTCCGCATGAAACTGCGATAGCGGAAAGTTATGATAAGCCCGTTTTCATAACTCATTACCCGACCAAAATCAAACCTTTTTATATGCAGCCAGATCCTGACAGGGAAGAAGTCGTTCTTTGTGCCGATTTGATCGCTCCGGAAGGATATGGAGAAATAATTGGCGGTTCAGAGCGGATTCATGATCAGGAATTGCTTGAACAGAGAATCAATGAGCATGGCTTGAGCGAAGATGCTTACAAGTGGTATATGGAATTAAGAAAATATGGATCTGTACCGCATTCAGGCTTCGGTTTGGGATTAGAACGCACCGTAGCATGGATCAGTGGAGTCGAGCATGTCCGTGAAACCATCCCGTTCCCACGTCTATTAAATCGATTATATCCTTGATTCCGTAATGAAGCGGTTATCTTGCCATTTTTGGCAGATAACCGTTTTTTGTTAAAATTATAAACTTATTCGGAGAGCCGTATTCATGTTATACTGAATCAGAGGTGTCCAAAAACATGAATAAAGAACATTTATATGCGTGGTTTAAGGAAGGAACGATAACGATTCCATCCTTTTTGTTGACTAACTATAGTACAATGGGACTGAATGAACAAGAAATGGTCCTATTATTACAATTGCAAAGCTTCATCGATAAAGGTAACCATTTCCCTGCACCATCCCAACTTTCTGACCGAATGACATTGCAGGAAACGGAATGTCTATTCTTGATCCAGCGCTTGGTCCAAAGGGGATTTGTGGAAATGGTGGTTGAGGGGAGCCAAGAAATCGGCCAGGAAAAATATTCGTTGTCTCCACTTTATGAAAAAATGATGGACTGTTTCTTGAAAACTTTGAAACAGTCAGAGTCTGCTGAAATCCAAAAAGCGGGGGAGAGCCTTTATACGATTTTTGAACAGGAGTTCGGCCGCCCTTTATCTCCATTTGAATGTGAGACATTGGCAATGTGGATGGAGGATGACCATCAACCTGAAATCATTAAGTCAGCTCTGAGGGAGTCTGTCATTTCCGGAAAATTGAATTTCCGATATATTGATCGAATTTTATTCGAGTGGAAAAAGAATGGAATTAAAACCTTGGAACAGGCAAGGGAGCAAGGACAAAAATTTAGAGTTCATCAAAAGAGGGACCGAAAGATGGAAACTGCACAACCATTGAAAGATGTGCCTTTCTATAATTGGCTCGAGCAGTAATGTTAATTGAAGGAGAACCAATATGTTGAATAAAGCACAAATTCGATATTGTCTGGATACGATGGGTGAAATGTTTCCGGATGCCCATTGTGAGCTGAATCACTCCAATCCATTTGAATTGGTGGTTGCTGTTGCCCTGTCAGCTCAGTGTACGGATGTATTAGTCAATAAAGTGACGAAGGATTTATTTCAGAAATATAAAACGCCTGAGGATTACATAAGCGTTCCGATAGAAGAGTTGGAAAATGACATTCGCTCAATCGGTTTGTTTCGTAACAAGGCTAAGAATATACAAAAGCTGTCGCGCATGCTGATCGAAGAATACGGTAAGGAAGTTCCGAGAGAGCGTGATGAGCTTGTTAAATTGCCTGGCGTTGGCAGAAAGACGGCGAATGTGGTCGTTTCTGTTGCTTTTGATGTGCCAGCGATCGCTGTGGATACCCATGTAGAGCGTGTTTCCAAGCGCTTGGGTATATGCCGTTGGAAGGATAGTGTCCTCGATGTTGAGAAAACGTTGATGGCTAAGATACCAAAGGATGAATGGTCCGTTACGCATCACCGCCTGATATTCTTTGGACGCTATCATTGCAAGGCACAGTCACCAAGATGTGAAACCTGCCCGCTTCTCGAATTATGCCGTGAAGGAAAAAAAAGAATGAAAAGGAAAGAAGCCAATTGACACAGTCCATATCATTAAAAGTCCCTGAAGAATTGGACCATCATTTGTTTTTTCCTGAAAAGGAAACCATCTTGGAAAAAGAACGATATGCAGGTTGGAGTGAAACGATTCCATTCGAGGCTTTCCCGTATGAGTTACTTTATTATAATAATGTAGAGGCGTATGCTCCTTGGACAAAGGGGGCAATGCATGTAAAGGAACTGCTGGAGAGATGGAAGGGAATTGATTCGGAATGCAGTTTGCTATTTTCTGAGCGAAAAGCGGGACAGACTTTGGGACTCATGAAGCAGGGGATCGGTTTATTTTTAACCGCAGTCTTCTGGATGCATGGGAAGCCAGTGGTATTGAATGATTTCCGCTTCCACATACAATCCTGTAACAATATTCCGGTGAACATGGATGAAAGGCTTTCCTTCATCCTTGCAAGACCCGCTTTTTTTCATTCTTATAGACAGCTTAGTGAGTTGTTCCGGGAATTTGAAAAACAATATGTGAAGTTCATGATCAAAAATAAGAACAGCCAAAAAAACGTCTAAGCCAAAAGCTTAGACGTTTTTTTAAGTCAATCTTTATATATATTTATTCCGTATCTTTGTTTGGATCTGGGTCCGGGTTAGGGTCGGGATCAGGGGTCTCGCCTGGTTTTTCCTCTTCTACCGTACCAGGGTCAGTGGTATCATCCCCGCCTTCGACGTCCTCATCACCCTTATTGCCATTTCCGTCATCCGTGTTGTTGCCATTGCCATTACCATTATTATCATTGTTGCCATTGCCATCATTGCCATCATTGCCGTTATTGCCATTATTGTCGTTATTAACGTTTTCGCCGTTTTCGGCATTGTTATTTTTGTCTTCATCTTGTTTATCTTCTTCGCCTTCAGGAGGGGTTTCTTGTTCCGTATCCTCACCTTCGGCCGGATCTTCAATTTCCACGTCCTCAGTATCCTCAGGGACTTCCGCTACAGCAGGTATTTTGACAGATGTACTTGCAGGATCACTTTGTTGGTTATCCACTAGAGCTACCACTGAGAAAGTATATTTACTTCCAGGTGTTGGATTAGGGATCGTTAAACTAGTATCCTTCGATTTTTTCAATACGCTCTGTCCTCCGCCGTCAACGGACATCTTAACCTCGAATTGGGTATTCCCATTACCTTTAGGATATGACCAAGATAGATTGATTTCATTGCTTTCCTGGTTGTAAGAAGCGTTAATGCCAGGAGAGTCGATTTTTTCATATTCTGTCGTCACTTGTGTAGGCTCGTGACCTTTAACATAATATTCATAAGTGATTTTACTGCTTGGTGTATATTCATTGGCTTTAACAGCTGGATTCGAACCTTTGATGACTCCGACCTTGACAACACTATCAGGTTGATCAAAGTCTTTCGTTTCTTTTGATTGGGCCATATGTTCCATTAAATTCTTAAAGATGTATTTAGGGATTCTTTGAGATGATTCACCCAGATATTCCATTTTCTCACCAGATGCGTTATCATAACCAGCCCAAACTGCGACTGTATAATTGGTTGTATAACCTGCCATCCAGCTATCCTTTACACCGGAAGATGGGATGTTGTTCTTTGCACGC
This sequence comes from Peribacillus sp. NPDC096448, assembly GCF_044762675.1. Lineage (NCBI taxonomy): Bacteria > Bacillati > Bacillota > Bacilli > Caryophanales > Bacillaceae > Peribacillus > Peribacillus sp. NPDC096448. The sequence continues at coordinate 683,640 of NZ_JBIWEU010000001.1, forward strand.
TGTTCAGGCGTGAAATTGGTTGACCCGGTCTTACCGGCTACCGGGAGGCTAGGTATATTGGCTAACCTTCCTGTTCCATAAGCTTCTTTCATGACGCTTTTCAACATGTCCGTCACGATGAAAGCTGTCGAATCTTTCATGACCGGTTTTGATTCCGTCTTGTTTTTGATGGTTGTTTTATCACGTAAAACAATCTTTTTCACACTATGCGGTTCATTATAAATACCATTGTTTCCGAATGAACTGTATGCACCGGCAAGTTCAAGCGTAGAGACATCCTTACCGCCCCCCAATGCTGCCGATTCGGTAATTTCCTTGTCGAAAGGAATGCCAAGATCAGTGGCAAAATCACGTGCCCGGTCCAAGCCGACTGCTTGAAGCGTTTTTAAGGCAGGAATATTTAATGACCGTGCCAGTGCTTCGCGAGTCGTTACAGTGCCATAATGTCGTCCGGAAGCATTTTTAAGCGGTGTTCCATTACTGTAAGTGTATTCCTCATCCTTGATTTGGTGGTAGGTGGACCAATTTAAATATTCCACGGCAGGACCGTAATCCAGAATCGGCTTAATGGTAGAACCAGGTGATCGCTTGGCATCCGTTGCATAATTCCAGCCGCGTTTAACCGTCGTGTTCCTGCCGCCGCCCACTGCTTTAATTTCACCAGTTTCTGTATCGAGTAATGTGACACCGGCTTGGAGATCTTCACTTGGATAATTGATGATTTCATCACTGTTCAACATGTTATAAACATATTCTTGGGCATCTTTATCAATGGTCGTTTGGATTTCCAAACCATCGGTAAATACGTTATAGTCACCCATATCTCCGACTTCCTCAATTACCAAATCGATGAATGCATCGTATGCGGTGGTATCGATTTGGCTCTTATCGATTTCTTGAAGTCCTTCTGTTATATCGATGCTTTGTGCATTTTTCATTTCCGTTTCAGTGATATATCCATGTTTATTCATTAAGTGCAGGACAATATCACGGCGTTCTTTCGCACGTTCAGGGTATTTATACGGGTCATACCTGCTCGGGCTTTGCGGTAATCCTACAAGCATGGCCGCTTCGTTCAATTTCAATTCGTTAAGATCTTTACCATAATAAGTTTGCGATGCAGTTAAGATCCCGTTGGCACGGTTTGCAAAGAAAATCTTATTCACATACATTTCGAAAATTTCTTCTTTTGTATATTTTCTTTCAAGCTGTATGGATAGCCACATTTCCTGGACTTTCCTTTTAATGGTCTTATCAGGCGTTAAATAAGAACGCTTGATGACCTGCTGGGTCAATGTACTTGCACCCTCTGAGCCGAATCCGTTTTTGAAGTTGGCTATTACGGCACTGCCCAGACGTAAGAAATCGACCCCGTGGTGCTCATAAAAGCGGGAATCTTCCGTTGCCAGGAAAGCTTCTTCGACAAGATCGGGTATGTCTTCATAATTTACATAATCCCGGTTTTCCTTTCCGATTTCAGCAAGCAATTTACCATTTTCATCGAGAATCTTGGATGTGACCGGATCTTTCAAAAGCTTTTCGTCAAGTTCTGGAGCGTCGCTTATAAAGTAAGCCATTGCTGCTCCTCCGGCAACCAGGCCAATTATTCCGATTGTAACAAGTATAAGGAAAATCCGCTTAAGCATATTGGTTGGCTTTTTAGGACCATTCTTCTGTCCCTTTTTTTGAGTCTGCCCCTGCTTTCGGCGTTCTTCTCTAGTATTATATTTTTCAGCCATTACAGCTAACCTGCCTTTCTAAAAAACTAAAAATTTTCTGCGATGAGCGAATCTACTACTTTAATATAGTCAATTCTCGGTTGAAAGCCAAGAGTAATCTTTCGTGAACTGTTTTCAACCTCTTGAAGAGTTATAGATTTGCGTCCGCCTTCTTTCATTCTCTTCCAATAAAAACTCAGTTGTTCGGAACTCATTAGATATATATCATCCATTGCGGAAAACCGGATGATGACAAACGCAATTCCGTCATGCTGAACGATATGCTTCATATGTTCAATTTGATGGTCATGAAAATTCTTCAGCGGGAACGAACTGCTGTTTTTCGTTTCCTTTGCCTCAAAATCAATGTACTTTCCTTTATAAACACCATTATAATCGGTGGTCGATGCTTGTTTGAAATAAGCTTCTTTAATGACAGCAGCACTTCTTTTCGGATAGTGGACATCGACAATTTGAATGGGTGTCGGTTTTTTATGGATGACGGCAATGCCGTGTGCTAAATAATACTGATTGGTTTCGTTCAAATCGTCTTCCAATGTTTTTCCCCGGTTGCTGTAACTGATTTTTTTTAGTGGACTTTTCTTTTCTTCCATAGCCTGCGGTACAAATCTTCGTCCGTTGGGATAATGAAATGCCACTTTTACCCCTCCTTTTTTTCACTTATCTATATTAGCAAAAAAAGAATCCAATATGTGAATAAAAAGAATTGTTTCTTAGAACGATAGGATTTATGTACAACTATATGTCACAATTCATCGCTATAGAAAGGCTAGATGCGAATGTTAAAGACGGAAAAGCAATTGCTCCAATCCATAAAAGCCCAAACTGCAAAAGGGAATAGGGATAATATATCAAGAACAAAAGCATATGAACAATTTTTCAGAATCCATCCAGAAATACAATGGTCTTTTTTAGCTGGGATGGTTTCCAGGAATGCAGGCTGGAATATGTGTGATCTTGAAGGGATTTGGTTTTCCGATTTACTTGGCCTTAAATACAGGCATCACTTATTCCTAACGTATGAAGAAGCCAACTGGAGAATATTCCAAGATGCGTATCCGCAATTGCTTCTCTATCATTATTCGACGAAGTATGGACGTCCATTGTTTCACTTATGTCATTATTTTTTTATTACCAAATTCATGAAGAACGAATGGTATTCCTTTTGGAAACATGGAAATCGTGAAAAATTAGTCACTGCGCTTATCATAAATGAACAAAACATCATTGAAGAACCGGTTATTAAAAAGCAATCCTTCGTTTTTCATTCTCTATTATTTTTCCTGCAGGACTGGATGCATTTTAGCACCGTTTTATTTCCTACTTGCAATGGAGAACTGTATGGCTCGTCCGTTTCGCATTTTAGGAATATCGATAAAAGGATTGAATTGGGGAAAAGATTGGCTGGGCTTTTATTTTCTGAAGATCTATTTCCGCTATTTTATGAATTTTCCTGCAGGACAGAACCAACGGGTGCCAGATATGATTATGAACAATATCGAAAAAAGCCTAGGTACCATGAAACCCCGATGCTGAGGGGAGTATATCCATTGATTCATCATCAAGCAGGGGAGACAGAGCAATGGGATATGAAAAAAAAGGTTAAAAAGAAATGGTTCATTGAACCCAAATGGGAAGAAGACCCGCATTTGACCGAATGGTATGATCATAAACAAAAGCAGCTGCATACGGCAGCAATAATCAAAAAATGGATTTTATAATAGGAAACAGGGAAGGCGTCGATGAAGCCTTCCCTGTTTATCGTTCAGCATTTATGTCTTACGTAGAGGGGCGGTTTTCTCCACTAAGTTTCGGGTTTCCCATTCCTGCCTTTTTAGTGGGCGGCTTTTGTCGTTTTTCGTTTTTTTGCTGTCTGCTTTCATTCGACTGCATAAAATCACCTCCTGTCTGTATTCTTGTTTAAAACTTCATTCTTCATTCTGCCATTGTTGTCGAAGGGCATAATAAATTAAGTGAATTGCACTTTCTTTGCCGATTCGCTTCTAGTTTTGTCAGTCATGAAGGGCTTTCAGATAAAAAAAAGAATAGTACAGGTAAAGAATGGGAGGGATCAGAATGGTCAATAAAAGTGTCGCAACAGAAGAGATATTAAGGATGATAGCTGAGATCAGTACCAGCCTGGATCGTTTGGAAATTTCATATGGGGAAACTGTAAATACAGTGCGGTGTAAACTATGGGCGGAGCAATATACATTAGTTAATGAAGCCCAGGAAGCCATTGAGAAAGCCGAGGATTATTGGGTGAATGCTGAAGGTGTGAACCATTCCTTTTCCATTATTCCGGAAAAAACAATTATAAAACACAAGGTTTTCACTGAATTGCACGTATAATCCCAGGAATATCATTTTATAAAGAACTGGATTATACTAAGGGAAACAAATGTACGGAGGAATATATTGTGCAAAAAGAAAAACTGCAGCTATTAACAGAACAATTAATTAAATATACGGACCAAGCGGATGATATTTATGAAGGTGTACGGAAGGAAGGAAAGGAAATGGATTTCTTTTCGGAAGTAAAGCCGTTTGCAGATCAGGTCAGGGCCGTATGCATCGAATGGGAAACCGGAATGAAGGAGTGGATGAAAGAAACCGAATTTAGGCATCTTTTCCCCGAGCAAATCGAACAAACCGCCCATAACCTTTCCGATGTGGCCGTTCAGGCATTTTTTCCTAAAACAAGTTATAAGCGATTTAAAAGCCATGTCCAGTCGATTGAATTCATCCTTAATAATGTAAAAACGGAAATCGATCGGATTTTATCATAAAAACACCTACACTTTATTATCTCTTTTTTCATATATTATCAGAACCATGTAATGAAAAAAGAGGAGGGCTCATTGACATGATGAGATCCGGTTATAACCAAATCTCCCCAAATCAAGGACAGTTTCCTCAATCAATGCCGGAAAATTGGGGAGGATACCAACAGCCTATGCCGTATCCTCCGCCAAATAATCATAATCTTGAACAACCATTTATGTATCCATATCATCACCAGGATACAGGGGGCTATATGACGCCATATCATGATCCTTATCAGCAGGCGGCCTATCACCCATTCCAACCAGTCCAGCAGCAGGCGATGCCTGTAGGAGCTTATCCGGGCAACAGTGTAATGCAGCCAATGACACAAATGCAGCCAATCCAGTCCAATCTTCCACCGCAAGCTTTTAGTCCGTTCGCCAATCCGTTACAGCCAGCTAAAAGGCCTCCGCAAAGTCAGCAGCAGGCTCATAATCCATATCCTAAGCAGCAATTCATGCAAAAACCCCAGCCATCGGGTTTTAAATCGGTCATGAATCAATTCAAAACACAAGATGGCTCCATGGATATAACGAAGATGATGAACACAGCTGGACAAATGATGAATACAGTTTCTCAAGTATCTTCAATGGTCAAAGGAGTAGGGGGCTTCTTTAAATCATAGATGGTTGTGAATAAAGGAAAAGCAGACTTACAAGTGACCAGCCACTTTTTTAAGTCTGCTTTTATTCATGCCTAATGGATTTCAATCCGATTCCCTCTGATTTTGGGTAGGTGAAGCGTGAGGATGCCATCGCGATGTCGAGCGGTCACTTTTGCTTCATCAATCGGTTTTGGAAAAGAAATGGTTCTTGAAAAAGTACCGGCTGAAACTTCCTTTTGGAACAATCCTTGATTTTTATGCTTTCTATCTACATGGTTTGCAGATATGGTTACTGCATGGGCCAGAACATCAATTGATATTTGGCTGCGTGCAATTCCGGGTAAGGTTGCAGTAATTATATATTCTGAATGCGTTTCGTGAATATCAACCGGAAAGCTGCGTTCTTTCGCCGAACCGAAGAAATCGTCAAGAGATTTCAGCATGCCTTTTGGGGGCCTTTCGGAAAACAGCCGATCCATTTTGTTTATGAAATGGGAAAAGGGTTCTATTCGATTCCGATTATTATTTTTTTCAGAAGAGGTCATCACGGTGCTCCTTTCTAAAAAATTCCTTTGCCTATAAGCTATGTGAGGAATGAAGAAATGTGAATCCACTGTTGGGTTTCAGATACAGTTTCATAGGGAATAACGTTACTGAATGATTAATAAAGGAAATGAGGGTTTAATATGACAGATAGCAAACTTTCCTACATAGATACCGGGAAAGGTAATGAAACATTGTTGTTTATCCATGGATTTTGCGGAAGCCATGAATATTGGAGTGACATCATTGCTGGATTAAAGGAAGAATACAGGGTTATTGCCGTTGATTTACGGGGACATGGTGCAAGTGAGGAAATAGGGGGATCTTTCTCGATTGAAGATATGGCTGCTGATATTGCGTCATTTTTGGAAGAACTGGAAATCGGACAGGTATATATGTTTGGTCATTCGCTTGGGGGATATATCACCTTGGCATTCGCAGAAAGGTTTCCTGGGAAATTGTCTGGTTTTTCATTGGTACATTCTACCGCTTTCCCAGACGATGAGTCTGGAAAGGCAGGGCGCTTAAAATCTGTCGAGAAAATCGAAAGTGAGGGAATCCCTGCTTTCATTGACGGACTTATACCAAAGCTTTTTGCTAATTCAGATGATCCCAATATTGAGCATACAAAGGAAATTGGATATAAAACAAGTGAAATTGGTGCGATAGGGTCTTTACATGCCATGAGGAACAGAATAGACAGAAATCATGTTCTCAAAGATACGAAGTTGCCTGTCCTTTTAGTTGCAGGTGAACAGGATAAGGTGATTCCCGTTGAAAAAACTTTTTCTGTAAAAGGAAGCCATATCAATGAAGTTATACTTAAGGGCAGCGGCCATATGGGAATGTTGGAAGCTCCAGGAAGGCTAATCGAAGAAATCATTCGCTTTGTCGAGAAGAATTAATGAAAAAATGACCGGGCTGGAAACGAGATGTCGACGTTTCCAGCTTTTTTTTTGAATAGGAAATAGTTTCCCTTTTGCATAGAACGTTCATTCGGTAGAATAGGAGTATGAGGTGGTTAAATGAAACTGCGAAAAAATTTACAAGAAATCATCAAGGATTTAAAAACAAATGAAGACTTTAAAGATAATATAGTACATTGGCAAGTAATTGAAGCAAAAGAGGCAAAACATGTTCCTTTTCCCGATGCAATGAATGATAAAATCAAGCATGCTCTTGAAATACGGGGGATAAATGGGTTGTATACCCATCAGGCAACTGCATTTGATGCTGCTGTCAGTGGCAATAGCCTTGTAGCGGTCACGCCTACAGCTTCTGGTAAAACATTATGCTATAATTTGCCGGTCCTTCAAAAAATACTGGAAGATGAAAAAACCAGGGCGCTTTATATTTTTCCGACAAAAGCGCTAAGCAATGATCAAAAAAGCGAATTGAATGAAATGATCCATGAAATGGATGCTGAGATAAATAGTTATACATACGACGGGGACACACCTTCAAATATCAGGCAAAAAATCCGCCAGGCAGGGCATATCGTGATCACCAATCCTGATATGCTCCATTCCGGAATCTTGCCCCATCATACGAAATGGGTCTCTTTGTTTGAAAACTTGAAGTATGTGGTCATCGATGAACTCCATATTTACCGCGGCGTTTTCGGAAGTCATACAGCCAACGTCATAAGAAGGTTAAAAAGGATTTGTAATTTTTATGGAAGCGACCCTGTATTCATCTGTACTTCCGCTACGATCAATAATCCAAAAGAGTTGGCAGAAGAGCTTACGGAAAAACAAATGGTCCTTATCGATAATAACGGAGCCCCGAGTGGGAAAAAGCATTTTGTGTTTTACAATCCCCCAATAGTCAATAAACCGCTGAACATACGAAGGAGTGCGGTTTTGGAAGTCAGGAAGCTGGCAAATGAATTTTTGAAAAATAAAATTCAAACCATCGTTTTTGCGCGAAGCAGGGTTCGTGTGGAAATTCTATTGACATATTTACAGGAGCTTGTGTCAAAGCAATTGGGGCCAAAATCGATCAGGGGCTATCGCGGTGGATATCTGCCAACACAGCGCAGGGAAATTGAACAAGGCCTCAGGGATGGTTCCATTTATGGAGTGGTTTCCACAAATGCACTTGAGTTGGGTGTCGATATCGGCCAGCTTCAGGTTTGCATAATGACTGGTTACCCTGGATCCATATCGAGTGCCTGGCAACAGGCGGGAAGGGCAGGAAGAAGGCATGGGGAAGCGTTGATCATAATGGTCGGCAGTTCCAGTGCCCTTGATCAATATATCGTACAGCATCCCGATTATTTCTTTACCAGAAATCCAGAAACGGCAAGAATCAATCCGGATAATCTTTTGATCTTGGTTGATCATGTAAAATGTGCAGCATATGAACTGCCATTTAAAAAAGGCGATACCTTTGGGGGAACAGAGATTATGGACGTTCTTGAATTCCTTACAGAAGAAAGGGTCTTACACCTGAATGGGGACAGATGGCATTGGATGAATGATGCTTTTCCCGCAAGCAATATCAGCCTGCGTTCAGCAGCACAGGAAAATGTCGTGATCATCGACCAAACGAATGCACCGGTTAATCGGGTCATCGGGGAAATGGATACGTTCAGTGCAATGACCCTTCTTCACGATGAAGCCATTTATTTGCACCAGGGAATTCAATTTCAGGTGGAAGAACTTGATTGGGATGAAAAGAAAGCTTATGTACGTGAAGTCAATGTGGACTATTATACGGATGCTAACCTTGCTGTTCAGTTGTCTGTATTGGAAGTGGATAAACAGCGAACTTTCGCTTCCACAGCAGCTGCTTTTGGTGATGTCGCAATTCGGGCAATGCCTACGATCTTCAAGAAAATCAAATTCGAAACTCATGAAAATATTGGTTCAGGGCCAATCAGTCTCCCGGAGATGGAACTGCATACGAGTTCGGCCATGCTTTCCATGGATCCTGATATATTCAATTGGGACGAAAATCGAATAGAACAAGGAATGATAGGTGCCTCCCATGCGCTAAATTACATGATTCCGCTATATGTCATGTGCGATCCGCATGATATTCATGTGTATCCTCAGGTTAAGGCAGCGCATAATGAAAAACCGACCATTTTCATCTATGATAGTTATCCGGGTGGCATAGGGTTAAGTGATAAAGTATATGAAAACTCTGAAGTCATCCTGCTGGAAACAATATCAATGATCGAAAATTGCACATGTGAAAGCGGCTGTCCTTCCTGTATCGGTACGGAATCCGCAACGAAAACAGCCAAGAGTGATGCCAAACAATTATTAGGTCAATTTTGTAAGCAAAAACATTAATAGGTTGTAGTGATAAGTGAAAAGAGGTGTAATTTTATGTCTTTAAAAAATAAATTAAACCGTATGAAAACCCATATGAACCTAGGGAAACATCCTTCTCCTATACAAGTGAATGACCAGAAAGAGAATGAAGAAATTCCCTACTTTGAAAAGTGGCTGGAGAACGATACCGTTTCCTTTCATTTCGATGGTGACTATTGTTTCATTAGGGAAGTCCGCTACCCTATAAATCACAAACACGGGTTATATGCATTTTCCGAACTGAAAAAGGTCGTAAAAGAGTGGAATCAAACTTCACTGGAGCATCCACTCTCCGCCAGGGGCGTTAAATGTGAAGATCTGTTTTTCTTCGATACGGAAACGACAGGCCTTGGAGGCGGAGCGGGCAATACCATTTTTTTACTTGGTTATGCGTATTTAGAAGGTGAAGAAGTTGTCGTGAAACAACATATCCTTCCACAGCCCGGAAGTGAAATCCCGCTTTATCAAAGCTTTCTTGAAAATATAAATTACGAAACGCTTGTCACATATAATGGTAAATCCTTTGATTGGCCCCAGCTAAAAACAAGACATACCTTGATAAAAGAACATGTACCAAAATTACCGGAGTTCGGACATTTCGATTTGTATCATGCTTCAAGACGCCTTTGGAGAAACAAATTGGAGCGAGTGAAATTATCAGCGGTCGAAACAGATATTCTAGGTGTACATAGAGAAAATGATATTCCTGGATATTTGGCGCCGATGATTTATTTTGATTTTGTTGAGAGGAAGAATCCGGAAATTCTGTTTGGGATCATGAAACATAATGAATTGGATATCTTATCACTGATCACATTGTATATTCATTTGTCCCGAAAAATCCTCCAAATCGATGGATATACGGAAGAGTCCATGGAAATTGCACGATGGCTCGATTATTTGGGGAAAAAAGAGGAGTCAGTAGAGACATATCAAAAAATATTGGAAGCGGGCAGTCAGGAAGATCGGATAATGGCTGGCCATGCTTTAGCCTTCCAGAAAAAGAGGCTAAAACAATTCAATGAAGCTTTGGAGATTTGGAAGGATGTCGCCTTAAAAGGGAATGTGCAAATGAGGATACAGGCACAGATTGAATGTGCAAAATTATACGAACATCAATTTAAAGAAGTCGGTCAAGCTCTAAAATGTTCAATGATCGCCCATCAAGAGATGGTAAGGGAAGGGATCGCTCCGGGAAAAAAACAATTGGAATTGGAAAAGAGGATTCGGCGGCTTGAAATGAAAGAGGATTCAAAGGATATTTCTGTATAAAATAAAGGAATGAGAATGGTCTTTTAGTGCAAAAGGCTGAAAATAAAAAATATGTATACAATTATTGTAGCCTTCAACTATTGTGTGTAAAATGGAAAGAGTTGAGGGTGAAATTCCAAGCGTTCATTTCATACCTTTACATCAAATAAAATTAAGGTGAAAGCGGAGCGGAGAAATGTATAAAACGACTTTATTTCTATTTTTTGTTGTCCTTTGTTTAACGATTGTTTTATTTACTTCATTAAAAGACAGTCTCTATTCCTTTTTGTAGAAAATTATCCTCTGTACATTTGAAGATAGCATTAATATAAATAGTGTACTTATCGACAGCCATACATCGTTTTATACTTATTCTGTATAATTAGGTCATTTCATCAGTACACGTATCCCCTTTTTTTCATAGTCTGTAATGGTAAGGCTAAACTTATCATGATGAAAGGGGACGAATTATAAATGTATTTTCGTAATTGTGGAGGAAATAAACCCCATGTAATGGGCGCATCCGACAATGTAATGGGAGCATACGGGAACGCACCTGGAGTAATGGGCGCATCAACCGGTAAACACCCCAACAACGTAATGGGAGCGACAACCGGTAAAAACTCTAACGTAATGGGAGCCTTTAGTCCGATGGCTGTGTCTCCAGCGCAATATGGCCCAACACAAACATCTCCATCTCAAGTTGCCCCAGTGCAAGTCTCTCCAACACAGCAATATGTCAATACGAATGTATCGAACACAGTGATTCCTGTCGTTCATCCATCACATACTACAAATGTCAATAAACATGTGAACACGTTTAAGCATTATTTCCCACATACTCAATCCGTGGTGAATGAGTGCTATAATCAACACTTGATATGTGGAAGGCCGCCGCAAAACCCATGCTGTCCACCTAGGCATTTCGGATACTAAAAAATAAGGGCTTATTAAGCCCTTGTTTTCTTACATAACATGTTAAAAGGGAGATTGACTATGCAATGAAGGTTTTGTATATGACGGGCTACAAAGCTTTTGAATTCGGGATATTCAAAAATGACCATGAAGCCGTAAAATATATAAAAAAAGCGATGAAACAGCGTCTCCTGCCATTGGTGGAAGATGGGCTGGAATGGGTGATCATCTCAGGTCAGTTGGGTACGGAATTATGGGGTGCCGAAGTGGTTTTCGAATTACAGGAAGATTATCATCAGCTTAAATTAGGGGTGCTTACTCCTTTCCTGAAACAGGAAGAGTCATGGAACGAGACGAATCAAGAGTTTTACCGATCCATATTGGCCCGTGCAGATTTTGTTGAGTCCATTTTCAACAAACCTTATGAAGGGCCGGAACAGCTTAAAATCAAAAATAGGTACATGGTCCATAAAAGCGATGCCATGCTCATCATTTTCGAAGCCGAAAAAGAAGGGTCAGCCCGATATCCATATTTCGAGGCGATGAAAAAAGCCGAAACACAGCCATACCCCATCTTTCAGATAAACTTTGATGATCTGCAACTGGCTGCGGAAGAAGCGAGCTGGTCCGAAGAATGACGGAGTGAAAATAATTATGGATTAAAAGTTGTTTCTAAAGCATATTCATATTATTATGAAATTTAGATACAGATTTAATGGGAATACATATCGTTCACTGAAACAGTAAGCATACAAAAAGGTGTTTCATTGACAAACCCAAACAGATTTGAAAAAATAATAAAAAGTCGATTGTATTGGCGAAAGTATTGAGGTGAAGTCTTATGCTATCCGATAAGATAAAATTAACGGCTAAAGATATTCTTGAAAAAGATTTTAAAACAGCCATGCGCGGTTATAAACCTGAAGATGTGGATCAATTCCTGGATTTGATCATTAAAGATTATGAAGTGTTCCATCAGGAAATTGAAGATCTTAAACAAGAAAATCTTAAATTGAAAAAACAAGCCGAAGAGAGTACAAAACGTCCAAATCAACCTGCTCCAAGTGCCACTCCGGGAACCACTAATTTTGACATCCTAAAACGGTTATCCAACTTGGAAAAGCACGTTTTTGGTAACAAGCTTTTTGACTGAGGTTTTGCATTGTAAAAGTGAATATTATTTTGGTATTGTGTTTTCATGAATAATGGAGTATAATCAATTATGTTATGTTAACGTTTGGGTAATTGCTGCTGCATTTATGCAGTAGAGGAAAGTCCATGCTCGCACGGACTGCGATGTCCGTAGTGTTCGTGCCTGGCGAAAAAATAAGCTTGGGCAGCAATCTTGGATTGCTGACGGCTGGGAAAATGCCTAAGTCCTTTTGGATATGGTATGAATACCTATAAAAGTGCCACAGTGACGTAGCCTTTACAGAAATGTAAAGGGTGGAACGAGGTAAACCCCACGAGCGAGAAACCCAAATTAATGGTAGGGGCGCTTTCTTCCTTGGAAATGAACGAGGAGAAGGACAGAAGCACATGCTTCTGTAGATAGATGATTACCGCCGAAGTACGAGACGCGAGTCGCTTGCAGTACTGAGGAACAAAACATGGCTTACAAAACGTTATCATATAACACCAAAAGCACAACTCTCCTTTTTAAAGGGGAGTTTTTGTTTATGGAGATTGCCCTATTTATAAAAAAATTGGGCATTACCATTTATTTTTCGTATTCTTAAACACCGCTGTGTTAAACTTAGAACTTGGCAAGTTTTTCATTCCATTCGAAAAGGGTCAAGAGGAAAGAAAATGGCTTGAATGAGGGCCGACGGAAACGTTTTTAAAAATAGTGTTGGAATGTTAAGCATTTCCTTGATTCTGGGTATCCTATTTATAAAGGTTCCTTAACTCTTCTGTTAGCCCTAAAATGAAGGTAACAAGCCAGATAACTTCAAATCACAGGATAATGGATGAGGATCATACATAATTGGTTGTGATTTCAATCATATAGTTGCAACGTGTATCTTAAGATGCAGTGATAATTGAATAAAGCGTTATTTCATGGTAGTTAATAAATGTTCCCGCTATATGATCATGATATAAGCTAGGCAAACAATGAAGAATTCTAACTAAATATAAAAAGGCGGTGGACCTTTTAAATAAGGTTTACATGTAAAAAATCAATGCCTGATTCTTATATACATAAATGAAAAAATTCGGAAAAGGTGCCATTGATTTGGATTAATGGAAAGAAGGTGCAGAGTTAATGAAACAATTCGATATTATCGCAACATCAGCAATGGGATTGGAATCAATTGTTGCCAAGGAGGTTCGAGATCTTGGTTACGATTGTCAAGTTGAAAATGGTAAAATTACCTATAAAGGGGACCAATCAGCCATTGCCCGCTCTAATTTATGGCTGCGCAGTGCCGATAGGGTGAAAATAAAAGTCGCTGAGTTTAAAGCATATTCATTTGATGAGTTGTTTGAAAAAACAAAGGCATTGAATTGGGAAGATTACTTATCAGCCGATGTCGAGTTCCCCGTGAGTGGAAAATCCGTCAAGTCAAAGCTTTACAGTGTCCCTGATTGTCAGGCTATTGTCAAAAAGGCGATTGTTGATAGATTGAAAAGTAAATATAAGCAAGTGTCTTGGTTTGCAGAGACTGGTCCTTTGTTTAAAATTGAAGTGTCTATTTTAAAAGATGTTGTGACACTTACCATAGACACTTCAGGTGCAGGTTTGCATAAACGGGGATATCGAACCGGGCAGGGGGAGGCACCCCTTAAAGAAACATTGGCGGCTGCGTTAATCATGCTGACCAATTGGAAACCGGATAAACCTTTCATAGATCCATTTTGTGGATCTGGAACGATTCCCATCGAGGCGGCCTTAATTGGACAGAATATAGCACCTGGGTTTAACAGGGAATTCGTATCTGAAACTTGGTCATGGATGGACAGCAAGGTTTGGGATGAAGCACGAATCGAGGCTGAAGATTTAGCCGATTATGATCAGTACCTGGACATAACCGGTTGTGATATTGACCATCGAATGGTCGATATAGCTAAAGCGAATAGTTTTGAAGCCGGTCTTGGTGATTTGATTGAATTCAAACAAATGCAGGTGAGGGATATCTCGACCAGGAAAGAGTATGGTGTCATTGTCGGGAACCCGCCTTATGGAGAACGTCTTGGTGAGAAAAAAGCGGTTGAGCAGATGTATAGAGAAATGGGCCAGGCCTTCAAGAAGCTTGATACATGGTCAGTATACATGATTACCTCGAATCCTGACTTCGAACAGCATTACGGTAAGCCTGCAACGAAAAAAAGGAAATTGTTCAATGGTTTCATCCGTGCGGACCTTTATCAATATTGGGGGAAAAGGCCGCCAAGACAGCCTCAAGGTGAATAAGTAGGTAGAATATAACGGAGGATTTTGCTACTCAGGACGAATTATTCATAATAGGTTCCAGTCTTGCTTATCATTTCCTTTTCTGTTATTCTAATAATGAATTATTTTTGTTCAGATTTAAGGAATACCTTAATATTCTTTTGAGCAAGGATAGTAATATAATGTGTGGAGAACACACTAGGAGGCAACAAAAATGGAACAAGGTAAAGTAAAATGGTTTAACGCAGAAAAAGGTTTTGGATTCATCGAACGTGAAGGTGGAGACGATGTATTCGTACATTTCTCAGCTATCCAAGGCGAAGGTTTCAAAACACTTGAAGAAGGCCAAGATGTTACATTTGATGTAGAACAAGGTCAACGTGGACCACAAGCATCAAACGTAAACAAAGCTTAATTCAACCCTATATTATTTACAGACAGGCTCTCTTTTGGAGCCTGTCTTTTATTTTACGAATTGGGCAACCAGGCAGCATACATAGAAAACATACATAATACGTTTCATTTTCTAATGGTTGGTAAATACCTTGACTATTAATGTGAAATAAAGGATAATATACTTTTGCCTAAGATTATAATGATTCGGATTCTATATACTGATGATAGATAAAAGGGGAGACCAGGATGCTTAAAACACTGCCTTTTTCGGTAACAAAGGAAGATTCTTTTTACGATAAGCTCTCAGAATGGATCGGTGATGTTTTTTACGATATTCTTCCCGAAAAAGGATTTGAGCTGCGTGACGAACAAATTTTCATGGCTTTTCAGTTAGAAAAAGCCTTTAAGGAAAAGAATGTAAGTTTTGCTGAAGCAGGGGTAGGGACCGGTAAGACATTGGTCTATTTACTATATGCGATTTGTTATGCGAGATATACGAATAAACCGGCAATTATTTCGTGTGCAGATGAAACGTTGATTGAACAGCTTGTCAAAGAGGAAGGCGACATCCAAAAAATCAAGAATGCTTTAGGTATTGAAGTGGATGTTCGGCTTGCCAAATATCACGATCAATATGTATGTCTTAAGAAGTTGGATTATGCAGTGAATCATGAGGATTCAGAGGGAATAGATCAGCTCTATGATGAACTTCCCAAGTTTGTCCATGATAACTCATCCATGAACGCCTATACAGCATATGGGGACCGTAAGCAATACCCATATTTAAATGATGAAGACTGGTCTAAAGTTGGCTGGGATCAACTCCAAAACTGTTTTACATGTGATAAACGCCATCGATGTGGGCAAACCCTTTCACGGGACCACTATCGAAAATCAAGTGATTTGATCATTTGTTCACATGACTTCTTCATGGAGCATGTATGGACTAAGGAAAAGCGTAAGCGTGAAGGACAGCTACCATTGCTGCCTGATCATAGCTGCGTTGTCTTTGATGAAGGTCACTTACTGGAATTTGCTGCTCAAAAGGCTTTAACTTATAAAGTTGGGGAACAAACCCTTGCCTCGGTTTTAGAATTGCTTACAGCCAATCAGGTTCGTGAAGAAACCTTATACATCATTGAGGATTTAATTGATATCAATGAGGAATTTTTTGATTTGTTGGGTGAAAAAGCGATACATGTCAGCGGATCTAATCGTTATGAAATCCCAATGTCCAAAGAAATAACAAGCTTTGCCCATAAGCTTCACAAAAAGGTTGAAGAGTTAGAGGAGAACCTGGTTTTTGAAGCGGAAATGTACACGATCAATGATTATGATTTAAAAGTGACGGAAGAATATTTAGAGCAGCTGGGCTACTCCCTTTCTCTATTTGTAAAGGATGAACAGGCCGTATCCTGGTTTGAAGAAAATGAAATGACCAAAACATTGGTCATCATGCCAAGACTCGTACAGGATATTTTGTCTGAACAGGTATTCTCTAAAAAAATCCCTTACATTTTTTCATCGGCTACATTATCGGATAATAAATCCTTCCAATATATTGCAGATAGTTTAGGGATAGAAAAGTATGACAGCTTCTCCGTTGAATCACCATTTGATTACGATGAAGTCATGAAAATGAACATGCCGGCCTTCGAAAATGGAGATCAATTGGCTAAACTTCAATATACGATGAAGACAATTGAGGAAAATGAAGGTCGAACACTAGTGTTGTTCCAGTCAAAAGAAGAATTGCATTGGTTCAAGGAAAACTGCCCAATATCTTCTTATCCATTTTATTTTGAAGGGGAAGCGGAAATCAGCGAGCTTGTTAAGAAGTTCCAAGAGGATGAGCAATCTGTCCTTTTCTCCTATCATTTATGGGAAGGGCTTGATGTTCCAGGACCTTCACTACAAAATGTTGTGATACACTCCCTGCCATTCCCGCCACGCGATCCAGTTTTCGAGGCAAAACGCAATTCGGTTAACGACCCATTTGAAGAAGTGGACCTTCCTTACATGCTCCTTCGATTGCGCCAGGGAATAGGGCGTTTGATCAGGACGAGCAATGATTCGGGGACAGTCCAGATTTTGATTGATAAGGATCTTTCGGAACAGGTGAAAGAGAAGATTGTATCCATTCTTCCTGTAACGCTTTAACTAAATCCTATCCAAAATAAGAGCCAAGGCGCCCCTTGGCTCTTATTTTATTTTAATTTATTAATCGGAGTGGTTCTGATATGAATGATTTTTGTATAATATGGTAAAGTGTAGTTGGAAGGAGCAGTGAATATGACAAAAAAGGGTATCGATCTGATGGAAAAAGAGTTTAAAGAGTATGTAAAGAAAATCTCGGCGTATAATGAAGCACTCGCGTTAATTTTTTGGGATTTGCGTACAGGTGCACCGAAAAAGGGAGTTGAGCAGCGTTCCGAAGTTATCGGCGTGCTTTCCTCCGAAGTGTTTAATATGAGCACAAGTAAAGAAATGGAATCCTTCATTGCAGAACTTTCGATGGAGAAGGCCTCTCTTAGTGAAACTACTAATAAAATGGTGCAAGAGTGTAAAAAAGAGTTTGAAAGGAATAAGAAAATTCCTGCAAACGAATATAAGGAATTCGTCATTTTACAATCGCGTTCTGAAAGTGCATGGGAAGAGGCAAGGGAAAAAGCTGATTTTTCTTTATTTCAACCTTATCTGGAGCAAATTGTAGCTTATACACGTAGGTTCGTAGAGTACTGGGGATATGAAGGGACGAAATATAATACCCTTTTGGATATGTATGAACCAGGCATGACTGTAGATATACTTGACAGCGTATTCAGTGACCTTCGGTCGAGCATCGTCCCTTTGGTAAAACAGATTTCAAAAAGCGAACATAAACCTGAAACAGTGTTCCTTTATAAAGAATTTCCAAAAGAAAAACAGCATCAACTCAACTTGGAAATATTAAAACAGCTAGGATACGATTTCAAGGCTGGCAGGCTGGATGAAACAGTTCACCCTTTTGAAATAAGAATGAATAGGGGCGATGTCCGGGTGACGACCCGTTACGATGAAAGTGATTTTAGGGGGGCAATCTTTGGTACCATCCATGAATGTGGACATGCCATTTATGAGCAGAATATCGCCAAAGAGTTAACCGGAACACTTCTTGATTGCGGGACCTCCATGGGAATCCATGAATCACAATCTTTGTTTTTCGAAAACTTCATTGGACGGAACCATAGCTTCTGGAAAAATAAATTCTCCTTATTAAAAGAATATGCCCCCGAACAATTCAATGACGTGACGCTGGATGAATTTTACCGGGGCATAAACGAATCGAAACCATCGTTCATCCGTATTGAAGCAGATGAACTGACGTATCCTCTACATATTATGATTCGGTATGAACTGGAAAAGGCTCTCTTTAATGGAGAACTCGAAGTGAAGAATTTACCGGAAGTCTGGAATGAAAAATACAAGGATTATTTGGGAATTGTTCCTGAAAATGATGCCATGGGCGTGTTGCAAGATGTACACTGGGCAGATGGCAGCTTTGGTTATTTCCCTTCTTATGCATTGGGATATATGTATGCAGCCCAAATCAAGCAAGCTATGCTTAAAGATTTGCCTGATTTTGATGGACTGTTGGAAGCGGGTAATATAGCGCCAATCAGGGAATGGCTTAATGAAAAGATACATAAATACGGAAAAACCAAAAAACCTATGGAGATTTTGAAAGAAACGACAGGGGAAGGCCTGAATGTTCAGTATTTAATAAAGTATCTTGAAAATAAATATAAAGAAGTTTATAAAATCAAATGAATCAAAGGAAGAAGGACTTGCATTAAATGTCAAAGCCTTCTTCTTTTTTATGGGTCACCACAAAAGGGCATGAGCAAAATGCCAGTAAATGTTATATGAAGTGGGGGGGTTAAATGGGAATATCCCATGTTACTTATGCTTGTGATTTTACCAATTTTCTAATAATACGAATGATGATTTATTTTTTTGAATGATAGTTCGGTTTTTTTATCAAAAATTACTTTTCAAATAGAGCCAGCATTGTTATAATTCATATATTAATAAAATATAAAGTTTCACTCGTATAATAGCAGGGATATGGCCTGCAAGTTTCTACCGGATTACCGTAAATAATTCGACTATGGGTGAGTAATAGATCTTGTTGCGTAAATGAAGGCTTTTGCTGATTCATTTTTCATTCATGCCCAAGAAGTATTGCTTCACTCCAAAAAAGTGCCGCAATGTTTCTTGGGCTTTTTTATATGCCGGAAAATAATTGCCTGGTTTATGGGTAATACATCCAAGATTGGGAGGAACCTTCATGCAACTTTTAAAGGAAAAAATCTTGTCCGAGGGTCAAGCTTTATCGGAAGACATTTTAAAAGTAGATTCATTCTTAAATCATCAAATGGATCCTATGCTAATGAAAGAAATTGGTAAAGAATTCGTTAAACGTTTCGAACAAAAGGAAATAACGAAAGTGCTGACGATTGAATCTTCAGGCATTGGGCCTGGTTTGATGGCTGCCCTGGAAATGGAAGTTCCGCTCATTTTTGCCCGTAAACGTAAATCACTTACTTTAACAAAGGATTTAGTGACGGCGTCCGTTCATTCCTATACAAAAAAAGAAACCAATACCATAACCGTATCCAATAAATATATTGAAGCTGGAGATAAGGTTTTGATCATCGATGACTTCCTTGCTGTCGGACAGGCTGCCAGGGGCTTGGTGGAAATCTGTAAGCAGGTTGGAGCAGAAGTGGCCGGAATCGGCATCGTGATTGAAAAAGCATTCCAAAGTGGTGGTAAGGATCTTAGGGAACAAGGTTTCCAAGTGGAATCACTTGCACGAATTGCTGAGTTGAAATTCGGTGAGATAACGTTCGCCGATGAAAAGGAAGGAGCAGCAGTCAATGTCTAATCAATCACCATTAAAAGTTGCTTCATTAGGATTACAACATGTTCTTGCCATGTATGCCGGTGCAGTCGTCATTCCATTGATAGTCGGTGGGGCGCTGGGATTGACTGCTGCGCAGTTGACTTATTTAGTTTCGATAGACATTTTGATGTGCGGGATAGCAACTTTATTGCAAGTGTGGAAAAATAAATTCTTTGGAATTGGGCTTCCGGTCGTCCTGGGCTGCACATTCACAGCAGTTAGCCCGATGATTGCAATTGGTACGCAATATGGAATCAATTCCATTTATGGATCTATTTTGGCGTCGGGTTTAATCGTCATTATCATTAGTAAGTTCTTCGGAAAACTGGCAAGGTTCTTCCCGCCCATTGTCACTGGATCGGTCGTTTTGATTATTGGCATTACGCTCATTCCTGTTGCCATCAACAACCTCGGTGGAGGCCAGGGAGCTGCTGATTTCGGAGACTTGAACAACGTAGCTCTTGGTTTTGGAACTTTGTTATTCATCATATTCATGTATAAATTCTCGACGGGATTTGTCCGCTCCATTTCAATTTTATTGGGGCTGTTAGTCGGAACCTTTGCAGCCTTCTTCCTTGGAAAAGTGGATTTTAGCTCGGTTGTCAGTGCTAATTGGCTGCATATGCCACATTTTTTCTACTTTGGGACTCCGACATTCAACGTCACGGCAATCATTACAATGACATTGGTGGCGATCGTCAGCTTGGTGGAATCGACTGGTGTTTATTATGCTCTTGGTGAAATCACGGACAAAGAGATTTCAGAAGACGACCTAGCTCGCGGATATCGTGCTGAAGGTCTGGCCATCATGATTGGCGGCTTGTTCAATTCGTTTCCCTATACGGCATTTTCACAAAATGTCGGTTTGATTCAATTGTCGGGCATTAAAACAAGGAATGTCATATACACAACAGCGGGCATTCTCATTTTCATTGGATTTGTTCCAAAAATCGGTGCATTTACGACAATTATCCCTTCATCCGTACTTGGCGGTGCAATGGTTGCGATGTTCGGGATGGTAATTGCCGCTGGAATTAAGATGTTGAGCAAAGTGGATTTTGCTTCTCAAGAAAATTTATTGATCATCGCTTGTTCAGTAGGGATGGGACTTGGGGTGACCGTCGTTCCTGAGCTATTTGCACAAATTCCGGAAAGCTTTCAAATCTTAACGGAAAATGGTATTGTAGCCGGAAGTTTGACAGCCATTTTCTTGAATATCGTCTTTAACATCGTCCCTACAAAAGGGAAAGTGAAGGAAGGGCGTATTGAAGGGCAAAATGTAGCTTGATTAAAAATAGATTCGTAATCTTGATAGATTCACCCGTTTACACGCCCAAAATCCTCAGGTGATGAGGATTTTGGGCATTTTTTCGTTTAGGCAGAAGAATATCATTAATAATGAAATTGGAGTTTTGTCAGATAAAAGGAAACTCTCTTCACTTTTTGAATATATTGATAGTATATGTTCAGGAAAGTAGTGATAGGGATGGAGAAAAAATATTGTATTCATTGCCGGACCATACTAAGTCAGGAGTATAGGTGCAGTGTGTGTGGAAAAGAGGAGTTTCAAAATATCATTATACAAGTGCAAAATCAATCTTCAGTGAAGAAAGAAGACTGAAAGCGCCCCCTTACCGATTATAGGTAAGGGGGTTTTATAATATCGTGAATACAATTCGATCATTAAGATGATATGAAGGGTACCCACGCTTTTTAATGAAATTGTAAATGGATTGCTTCATGGAACCCTTTCATTTTGCTAGTGCCCCCAATGACGTTTGGCGGTGGAATATCAATCAATGCTTTGTTTCTGCTAAAGAGGTGGCAATGTTACCGGCAAGCATGCTGCCGAATACTGCTGCAAAAGATTCAAGCTTTTCACCTTCTAACGGCATGCCAAACATGCTTTCACCTATTTTGCTCATCCGTTTATACCCTCAATCATTAAGTCCGTTATTCCTTTTTCTTTTGGACATTCAAAAGCCGTACCTCATAAGACAGCCTTTCGAACAGGAATCCATTAGCGTCATTATTGGCATGACAGGTGATATCCGTGGGAGATGTTCCTTCGCTTGTATGGTTATGTTCTCTTATAGGTTTTTTCACCCATTTTTTTAGAAAAAAAAGAAAAATATTATTAAATGCCTATAAATATAACCATTTAGCTATAAAGCATAATTGATATCCTGGTGGGTATATTAACCATATCATGAATAATTAGGGGTGGAATCATGCCGTATTTATTATCTGCATCACATGTAAAGCTCCCACATTTACTTTCACAGGAAAAAATCATGGAATTTTCGAGAGAAATATTTGGAGCATCATTTAAGAATATAGAACGGTTACTAAAGGCATTTAAGAATGGACAAGTGAAAAATCGATATTTTTCAAATGATCTCGATTGGTTTAAAGAGGATCATTCTTTTGCCGATCGGAATGATTTATATATACAGCAGGCAGTAAAGTTTGGGAAAGAAGCAATAGAAAAATGCTTAGCCAACACAGAATTTTTAAAAGAAGAACTGCAGGCAAACGAGCTAGATGCTTTCTTTTTTATCTCAAGCACGGGGATTGCCACCCCGACCATTGATGCCAGGATAATGAATGAACTTCCATTTAGCCCGCATGCTAAAAGGATTCCGATTTGGGGGCTTGGCTGTGCAGGGGGAGCGAGTGGCCTATCGCGTGCTTTTGAATATTGCAAAGCATACCCGAATGCGAAGGTCATTGTTTTAAGCGTGGAGTTATGCAGTCTGACATTTCAAAGGAATGATATCTCCAAAAGCAATTTAATTGGAACTTCCTTATTTTCCGACGGGGTAAGCTGTATTTTGGTTTGCGGTGATGAAGTGCCGAATGAACAGTTTTCAAAAAAAGTAAGACATTTGCAATTTTTGGATTCGCAATCGACGCTTATGCCGGATTCATTGGATGTAATGGGTTGGGATGTTAAAGATCAAGGGTTATACGTCATCTTTTCGAAAGATATCCCTACAATCATCAAGGATTGGCTTAAACCGAATGTCCAAGAGTTCCTAATGGAGAATGGTTTCGATCTAAACGATATAAAAGATTTCATCGCCCATCCTGGAGGCAAGAAAGTAATTGATGCTTATCACGAAGCCCTCGGGTTCGATGAAAGCATGACGGCAGAGTCAATGGGCGTATTGCGTGAATTTGGCAATATGTCCTCAGCAACTATTTTGTACGTTCTGGAGAGGTTCATGCAGCGGGGCGGGAATAAAGGTGAGGTAGGCCTGGCTGCTGCATTGGGGCCTGGGTTTTCATCTGAACTTGTGTTAATGAGGTGGAAGTGATGATCTTCGCCATTTTCATTATCTTGATCGCTATACAGCGCCTTGTTGAATTATATATCGCCAAACAAAATGAAATACAGCTGAAATCTGAAGGAGCAGTAGAATACGGTAAGTCCCATTACAGATGGATGGTTCTAATGCATCTTAGTTTTTTTATCGTTCTCATTATTGAAGTGGTCACGCTTGAAAGGGATATTTCTGGACTTTGGCCAATTTGGCTGACCCTTTTTCTAATTATGCAGTCAGGCAGGATTTGGGTAATCCGTTCATTGGGAAAACATTGGAATACAAAAATCATAGTGGTTCCTGATGCCGATGTAGTCATTAAAGGTCCTTATAAATTTTTTAGACATCCGAACTATATCATAGTGGCAACTGAGATTTTAGTTATTTCCTTACTATTCAATGCATATTATACTGCTATCATCTTTAGTTTATTGAATGTTTGGATGATGACGGTAAGAATCCCACTGGAGGAGAAGGCATTAAAGGAACATACGGAATATTCTACGGTTTTTAAGGGAAAATAATAAAAAAATTTAATTACTTATTGAAAATGATTATCGTTCGTGATAAGATTCTAAATGAAGATGAAAATTATTCTCATTCGGATTTCTATAATTTATTTTAAAACTAAAAGCTAAAAGCTAATCAATATATAAGAGGATGGTGTTGGTAATGGTTTGGGTATTCATTTTATTGACAATCGCTACATATGGTTTTGTGATGAAATATGTATTGGCTAATATTCAAAAACCGGCAAAGGCAGTAAAACCTTATACCGAGTCACCAATGGAAAACCGAGCTGCTTTTAACCCCGCCCCAACAACCAGGTAAAAATCCTGGTTTTTTTTTTGCATTCGAAGTCAATATGATCAAACTGCATGAATCCACCAATCGGTGGTTTTTTTTTGAACATGGCAAGTAATGATTCATATAGTAAAAATAAAGCTGACGGTATGAATAACAAACGAAATCGTTTACAATAAGAATATCAAAATGAAGATAGATTAAGGGGTATGGATTCATGATTCAAGAAACATTAAAGCAACAGTCCAAATTGGGGATTTTGACTGCCATGTATGAGAAATTTCAATCGGCAGGTGATACAGGCAATGCAGATAAAATGAAACAGTTAATCATGAAAGTGAATAAAGAGGAGTTCATCATTGCTTTTTGCGGGCATTTTTCCGCGGGGAAATCTAGTATGATCAACTTTCTCCTTGGTGATCAAGTTTTGCCTTCAAGTCCGATTCCAACTAGTGCAAATACGGTAAAAGTACAAAAAGGGGAAGACTATGCCAAAGTCTTTTACCATCATCAGCCACCAGTCTTATTTCCTGCACCTTATGATTTTAAAGAGGTCAAGAAATTTGCCAAGGATGGAGATTCAGTATCGGCAATAACGATAAGTTCCAATGATTTTTCACTGCCGGATTCATGTGCGATCATGGATACGCCAGGAATCGATTCGACAGACGATGCACATAGAGTTTCTACGGAATCCGCCTTGCATCTAGCTGATGTCGTCTTTTATGTCATGGACTACAATCACGTCCAATCAGAAGTGAACTTCCTATTCACGAAAGAATTGTTAGAGGCTGAAAAACCGACATACTTAATTATCAATATGATCGATAAGCATGATGAGAACGAGCTTGGCTTTCAAGACTTCAAGCTTTCTGTTTCTGAAGCATTTGCGAACTGGAATGTATATCCTGATGGTATTTTTTATACATCCGTAAGAGACTTGAACAATAGCGAAAATGAAATAGAAGTGGTCAAGCAATTCATATATGAAATGGCGGGCAAAGGTTTGAATGATGGGAAAGATGCCATCATGCAATCGGCTAATGCCCTTGTCGAAAGGCATCTTAATTGGCTGAAGGAGCAGTATGAAGAGGAACATGCCGATGATTTTGAAGTATTATCAGAACTTCCTCATGAAGAAAGAATACACCTGACGAATCAGGTGGACAGCCTATTGAAAGAAAAAAAATCATTAACTGGACGCATAGGGGAAATCAAGGTCCAATATGCTGATGCATTAGAAACCATCTTGAAAGGTGCATACATCATGCCCGCGGCTACACGGGACCTAGGTAAATCTTTCTTGGAATCGGCTCAGCCAGACTTTAAAATGGGTCTATTATTTGCGAAGAAAAAAACGGATGCCGAACGTGAGGCACGCATCAAGGCGTTCTTGAGCGATCTGCAAGAAAAGGTAAAAACCCAGCTTGAATGGCATCTTAAAGAACTGGCGGTTAAAACGCTTAATCAAGCGGAAATCCATGATTCAACGCTTGAAAGTAAGGCTCAGGCACTTCAGATCGAGGTAACGGAATCTTACATAAAAAACTCTTTGAAGCCTCAAGTCGATATTACGGGTGAATACGTTTTAAACTATACGAATGATTTGGCATCAGCCATCAAAAAGAAAGCACGTGATGTATCTGAAGGATTTTTGAATGATATGGTTACCGTTATGGATGGAATAGTGGAACAGCAGTCTATATCCATCGATAAGGAACTTGAAGGTTTTTCTGAATTTGCGGAAGCTCTTAAAGTTACTGCTGCAATGAACGCGGAAATCCAGTACCAAACGGAACGTTTAGAGGCCATCGCCCATCAAACTGAATCATTAGTCGATGAGCGCGATATCGATATGCTGTTAACGCAATGGAATGAAGAGGAAAAAAATATTACAGTCAAAATCATGAAAACCGATAAAGAAAGTAATTCAAGGTCTGTCAATGAACAACCTGAAACGGATCATGTTAAAGAAATCAAGGAAACTGCACCTACCGTGACCGTTTCTTCATCTGATGCTACTGATTTACGCGGAAAAGAAAAGCTGATGGAAACTGCAACGAGTCTAAAACAGGCGGCCAAGCTGATCCAACCTCTGAGAGGGTTTCAATCACTTTATAAAGAATTGAAAGAGAAGGCAAATCGCTTGGAACAACAGACATTCACGGTTGCCCTCTTCGGTGCATTCAGTGCGGGAAAATCTTCCTTTGCCAATGCGTTGATGGGAGAAAGCGTCCTTCCTGTATCACCAAATCCGACAACTGCCGCAATCAACAAAATCATGTCTTCGGACGCTGAGCATCCACATGGAACGGCAACCGTCAAATTAAAGACGGAAGCGATGCTGTTGGAAGATGTAAGCCTGGCGTTGGCAGCTTTTGATAAATCGGCCAAGACTCTAGATGAAGCTCTTCAACTAGCAGGGCAAATCATTGCGAAGGCGGGGGAAGTTGATAAGGGTAAAACGCATTTATCGTTTCTTAGGGCATTTCATCAAGGGCTTCCCGAGTACCAGAATGATTTAGGAAATGTGGTTACGGTAGACCTTGAAGGATTTAAACGTTTTGCTGCAGAAGAGTCCAAGTCATGTCTTGTTGATCTGATTGAATTGCGTTATGACTGTGAAATGACAAAGCAGGGGATGGTCCTTGTTGACACTCCTGGGGCCGATTCGATAAATGCACGACATACAGGAGCTGCTTTCGAATATATTAAGAATTCGGACGCCATCCTATTTGTGACCTATTATAATCACCCATTTTCACGGGCAGACAGGGAGTTCCTGATACAGCTTGGACGTGTGAAAGATTCTTTCGCTATGGATAAGATGTTTTTCATCGTCAATGCCGTCGACCTGGCACAAACGACTGACGAATTGGACGAAGTGATGGATTATGTCACAGATCAATTGAATGGATTCGGAATCCGTTTTCCAAAACTGTTCCCGCTTACGAGTAAAGGGGCGTTGATGGAAAAACAAACGCCTGGTTCGTTTAAGCATTCATTCCTTCCAAATAGCGGAATCATGGAATTCCAAGGCCAATTCGATTCTTTCATAGAAAACGATTTAACTGGACTTGCAATTGAATCGGCTCAAGCGGCTGTAAAAAGAACCGAAGAACTGCTAAGAGATGTAATTACAGCTTCCAGGCAGGATGAAAAAGCGAAACGAAATGCCCTGGAGACCCTTTCCCATGAGTCACAGGCCATTTCGGAACTCCTTTCAGTCATTAAAGGGGATGCCGAAAAGCAACGGTTGAAAAAAGAGATAGACGAATTGACTTTCTATAGTAAACAACGGGTCTTCTTCCGGTTTAATGATTTCTTCAAAGAATCGTTCAATCCAGCTGTTTTAAAAGATGATGGAGGCGATCTGAAAATCGTCCTCAAGCAATCGATGAAGAACTTATTGGATGCGTTAGGCTTTGACCTTGCCCAGGAAATGCGGGCAACGGCTTTAAGGACGGAAATGTTCGTAAATAAATTACTGAATGAGAAACAGGGCAGTTTGCTTCAGCAAATGCAAAAAATAAGAAGAACCCTTTCATTACAGCCATATGAACCCAATGAGAGGGAGTCCCTCGAATTTACAGGAGCTTTTGCCCAATTGGATACGGGGGAATTCAAAAAGGAATTGGCATTATTTAAGAATCCAAAATCTTTTTTTGAAAAAAATGAAAAAGCGAAAATGAGCGAAGGGCTTCAGAAGCGTTTGGATGAACCTGCCCTTTTATATGTAAAAGAACAGGGAGAGAGGATTTTCGAAATGTATAATGATGTCCTCAATCAAGAGTTACTCGCAATTCAAAAAGAATTTAAGACGGAAGTATCGGATATCTTTGCAGGTTTACGTGCAGCATTGGAGGAAACGGTTGATTTGCCGTATTATGAAAATGCTGTAGCGGAATTGGCTAAAATGCATTCGAAATAGAAACGGGGTTCATTCATGAAAGAAAACCTTATTTCCCGATTGAGATACCTGGAAAAGAAAGAGGATATAACCATATTGATGGCTGCTGTTACTGGCAGCCATTCTTTTGGTTTATCATCGGTCCAATCGGATTACGATGTTCGGTTTATATATGTTCATAATGATAAGCGATCATACCTGAGCTTGAGTCTGCCAGTTGAAGTCATTCAAGTGAAAGAAGGCCGATTTGACATGGAAGGCTGGGATCTATTTAAATCATCCCGTCTTACCTTAAAGAGTAATCCTGCTCTATTTGAATTGTTTCAGTCGCCTATCAAGTTGATAACCCATCCTGATTATTATAGGAAGATGAAAGGTTTGATAGTGGATTGCTATTCCAAAAAGGCACTGGGGCACCATTACCATCGGATGATGGGCGACAATCTTCAACAATTGACAAAAACAATGGATTCGGAAAGAAAAGAGCTAAAAATATGGATACAAGTGTACCGTTCGTATTTAATACTGGAATATATCTTCCAACGGGGTTCGCTGCCACCATTATCGGTATGGGAATTACTTGATTTGGTTTCAATTGATCAAGGAATGAAAAACAGGATGACCCGGATATTTAAAGCAAAACAAATGGAAGAATGTATAAGCAACAATGAAAGTGAAAATAATCTTTCGCTAATAGAAGGGAAATCACTTTCCATAAAGAATGAGATAACTAGGCTACATCAAGGCAAGAACATGGAAATGGAGCTTAATGAATTAATTTGGGCCATTTTGGAATAGGGGGTTATTCAGAATGAGTTTCATAATCGAAAAAGAAGAACTGCTGCCGTTGTTGAATTCTAGAGATATCCGAATTTGTGACTGCCGCTTTCAGCTAGGTTTTCCTGATGCAGGGTATAATGAATACCAAAAAGACCATATTTCAGGCGCTGTTTATTTCGACCTTGAAAAGGACTTATCGGGTCAGGTTCAAGAACATGGCGGAAGACATCCTCTTCCTGACCTGAAAACCTTTAAAGATAAACTGGAATCAAATGGAATCAATAATGATACGGTACTTATTGCTTATGATGGTGGGGAAGGTTCTTTTGCTTCCAGGTTTGTCTGGTTGCTCAGCTACCTTGGGCATCAGAAAGTATTTGTTCTAAACGGGGGATATCGCGCCTGGAGGGATGCGGGCTATCCGATTGACTCGAATCAAATGAATTATATGCCAACAGAATATCATATCGATTTAAATGAGTCCGTTTTTGCATCTTTTCGAACAGTGAAGGATTACACTATGAATAGACCTGAGGATATCGTATTAATGGATTCAAGGGAATCTAAGCGCTACGAGGGAATCGAGGAGCCAATTGATAAAAAAGCCGGCCATATACCTGGTGCAGTAAATAAGGTGTGGACGAACGTTTTGGAAAATGGCTATTTTAAAAAGAAGGAAGATCTTCAGTCGAATTTCACGGGTATCGGTAAAGATAAGGAAATCATTGTGTACTGTGGTTCAGGTGTAACGGCTTCACCCAATTATATCGCCTTGAAAGAAGCGGGCTTTAAAGATGTGAAGATTTATATTGGCAGTTTCAGTGACTGGATCTCGTATGATGATAATCCAATTGAATAATATTATTTCCAATTAAACGATCCTTAAAAAAGGGGACAGTTATGTTAAAATGGAAGTACATCATGATAGAGGTGATAATGTGTTAATGAAAGAAAATGAGCAGCATCCTTCCTTTATGCTTGTCGATGGGATGGCGCTTTTATTTAGAGCTTTTTATGCAACGGCCGTTACTGGTCAATTCATGATTAACTCCAAAGGCATCCCGACCAATGCCGTTCAGGGTTTTTTGAAGCATATGCTGACGGCGGTGAATCACTTTTCACCCAGTCATGTAGCGGTGTGTTGGGATATGGGCAGCAAGACTTTCAGAAATGAATTATTTGATGGATACAAGGCGAATCGATCAGAAGCTCCAGTCGAAATGATCCCTCAATTCGACTTAGCGAAAAAAGCGGTTGAAGCATTCGATATCCCTAACATAGGGCTCTCTGGATATGAGGCGGATGACTGTATCGGGACAATTGCCAAGGCATCTGCACAGCATAGCCGAGTGGGTATATTGACTGGCGATCAAGATATGCTTCAGTTAATAGATGAAAACATTTCCGTATTATTGTTAAAAAAAGGGTATGGTAACTATGAGGTGCATAATCCCGATAGCTTTTTTGAATGGAAAGGGATCACGCCAAGGCAAATGATCGATTTAAAAGCTTTAATGGGTGATACAGCTGATAACTATCCCGGAGTTAAAGGAATCGGGGAGAAGACAGCATTGAAATTATTGATACAGTATCAAAGTATCGAAGGCATTCTTGAAAATGTTGCTTCATTGACGAATGGGCAACGGGCTAAAATTGAATCCGCCGTCGATATGCTTCATTTATCCAGAAAGCTAGCAGAAATAAAATGTGATGTACCAATTTCATGTCCTTTGGACGATGCCGTCTATCAGTATGACCGCGAGAAGGTCAAAAATCTGGCTAGAGATCATGAATTCAGGACTTTACTGCGAATGATTTAATCAAACAAGCGGAGCTCCCAAATGGGAGCTCCTTTATTTTGCACGGTGAGTTTTTTGTCGAAAAATGGATAGTCAAAATCTTTGATATACGGTAAGATAAAAATAAGGCAAGAAGTATGGAGTGGATGCAGAAGTGGCGAAATCAACTGAAGAGTATGTTAGTTTTTTAGAGGGTAAGGGGTTCACTTTTGGTAATGACGCGATTGGTTTTATTTATTTTGGTAAGCGCTACACGGATGCAAGTGATGTTTTAGTCAATGCAGCAATAGAATTGACTTTGAAGGTACAAAAGAATTTTGATGGCAGTTTTTATATCTCCTTTTTGGAAAACTTAAAACAAAATGGCATTGAAACGCGTAGTGCTGCGGTATCGTTTGCAAAAGAACAGGGGCTGCTTAAATAAATCGGACTTCATAACTGGAAGTCCGATTTATTTTATTGGCCTTTTCAAGAAAACTCCTGTGTCACCGGTTTCTTTTTCTTAACAGGCAGTTCTGCAAATATCATTCCCAAAAAAATGAATGCGCAGCCGATGATGGAAGCGGAAGTCAATTTTTCCCCTATCAATATGTATGAGGATAACGCAGCAAAAACCGGTTCCATTGAAAAGATAAGCGCCACTCTTGTAGGTGTCGTATAGGCTTGGAAGAAGGTTTGTGCGAAAAAGGCGAACGCCGTGGCAAGGGCTGCCGTAACCAATAAAGCAGTCCATACATCCTTCTGTAACATAACCTCCGAGCTGAAGATGACGGAATGATTCTCTTTGAAAATGAAGGCTGAAACAAATGATAATAGAGATACGGTGGAAACCTGAATCAGCGTCAGCGGTAAAGCGGGAAGGGTCTTGGCATATTTAGCGGTAGTAATGATTTGCATGGCAAAACTGATTGCACATAAAAATACCAGTAAATCACCGATATTCAAATTGGAGCGGTCAGCGAAAGTCATTAAATAAAGCCCGATGGTTGCGGCTGCGACACCTATTATTGTATTGCGGGAAAGCCTATGTTTTAATAGCAACAGGGAAAAAACAGGTACCATGACAACACTTAATCCTGTTATAAAGCCTGTCTTCGCAGGCGTTGTATAATTCAATCCGATCGTTTGAAGCCCATATCCCAGAAAAAGCCAAACCCCAATATGAAACCCGGCTATAATAAGGCCCTTATTCCAGTTTTCCCCCTTTTTGTGTAGAGTCGATATATAAGGGATGAGCAAGAATACGAACGCCATGAAGAAACGGACGGCATTAAAAGTGAAGGGGTCAAGAAAAGATAGCGCATTTTGGACCATGACAAAAGTTACGCCCCAGATGAATACAACGAATAATAATGAAAAATCAGCTGTCTTCTTCATGAATTTCCTCAGCCTTATTCAATCGAATGGCCCGTCGCGCCAACTCATCCGCGGACTTATTTTCGATATTTGGAATCCATTTCATGAAAAATAAATCAAGTTCGTCGGAAAGCTTTAACGCCCGTTCCAGCAAAAGGGCATACTTATTTTTTGCAAATCTTTTTTCAATGGCCTGGTTGATGGCTTGGGAGTCAGTACGAAAAGAAACGATTTGATACTTATTGGCAACACAAATCTCCAATGCTTTGATTAAGGCATGGAACTCCGCTTCATGGTTTTCCATATTGCCAAGCGGAAAGGAATGCCTCTCGACCACACCGTTATTATTTATGAAAACACCTGCGCCGCTCGGACCGGGATTGCCCGCACTGGCACCATCAATATACACTTCGATCAAGATGTGCTCCTCCTCGAGTTTAACTATTAAAATGTTCGATATATAAAATTAAGATTGAAACATGAGAATTTCAGGCTGATATGGGAACTATAATTAAAAAGAGTGATTCAAATGCTTACAATATATTATAAAGGGTATGACGAAAAAAAGGTATGAAAATTGTAAGCTGTTCAGTATGGATCGTGAATGGATAAGGAGCTGGAAATCGTTGAAGGTAATTATGCAATGGACATATCATGCTTCAAAAAAACCATCTGCCGATTTCGTTTCGGATTGGCTTGATGCCGGGACTGCACTGGTCATTACGGAAGATCTTGAAAAGGCAGGAAAGCTGAAAGAAGTGGAATTCAAGGATGAATTCGATACAACATGGACCAAGAAGGAGCTAAAGAAACTCCTGACGGAAGTTGAAGAAGAACCGCAGGATGTGACGGTTTTTTTTGATGGAGGTTTTCAAAAAGATGAAAAGGTGGCAGGAATTGGTGTTGCGATTTATTTTCGTCAAGGAAAGAAGTTCTGGCGGTTGCGCACCAATGTGAAATTGGAGCAATTCGAATCCAATAATGAAGCTGAATATGCGGCCTTTCATGAAGCGGTCAGGCAGATGGAGGATCTTGGAATCCACCATCAAAGCTGTGTCTTTAAAGGGGATTCTCTCGTTGTCTTAAATCAACTCTCCGGTGAATGGCCCTGTATGGAAGAAAACTTAAATAAATGGCTGGACCGCATTGAAGCGAAACTGGATAAATTAAAGATCATTCCTGTCTGCAAGCCGATTTCTCGAAAGGAAAACCAGGAAGCCGATCGCCTGGCCACACTTGCACTGCAGGGAAAAGCCATTTTCAGCAAAATAGAAATTGCTGGGTCAAAGGAGCCATAACAACAATGAACAGGAAAAAAATATATGAAGAAGTGGAAGATGTCCTCATTTCATTTTGCCAAGATTGTTTTTTAAGAAAGCATTTTCGAAAAGAGAAGGGGCGTACATATGCCCATCAGTTCTGTATTTCAGAATGTACGGTTGGTGAAAAATTAAAACAGCTGGGCAATGAACTTAGGGACCGATCTTAAGTGCCCAAAAGTTGGTTTCATTAAGATACAAGCTAATGAAGGATATGGTATTATAGGTAAAAAATAGAGAAAAGTGTGAGAGCAATGAAAACTAGAAGAGGGAAGCTAAATAATGCCAAACCGCCTATTACCATACCTGAAATTGATTTTATAATGGAAGAATTGAAAAAAGGTTCATCTCCTTTAACGGTAGATCATGCACAACCTAACGTAAAGATTCATGAAAGAATCAACGAAGCTTCTCTTCAAATGAAAAACATCTTTCAAGAAATACGTAAAGAAGGAAAAATACAGCTTGAAAAGTTTGAATTGATTAAAGCAAAAGTTGCACCAGTCATTGCAGAAGCTGCAATGAATCCTGATATTTATTACCTTTTCGATGGGGTGCAAGCAAATAACGAGTACACGTATAGGCATAATATCGGTGTCGGGATCATTGCCACTTATCTGGGGATGAAGCTTGGATTATCTAAAGAAAACCTTTCAGCCCTGACATTGGCAGCCATACTGCATGACGTGGGTAAAACAAGGATTTCGGAGAGTATATTGGAAAAACCGGGAAAACTGACTGAGGCAGAATATGAAGAAATGAAACGCCATGTCATTTATGGGTATGAATTACTTAAAAATATCCCTGGAATCCCCCCATCGATTGCATTAACAGCCCTCCAGCACCATGAACGGGAAGATGGGCAAGGCTATCCACTTGGACTGGGTGCGAATGAAATCCATCATCATGCGAAAATCGTCGCTATAGCCGACGTATTCCATGCGATGTCTTCAAATCGTGTATATCATCAGGCCATGCCGTTTTATAAGGTCATTGAGCAAATGAACAGTGATATGTTCAGTAAATTCAATCCAGAAATCCTGCTGGTGTTGGTTAGCCGATTAATGTCCACTTTGGTCGGAAAAGAAGTCATGCTTACCAATGGACAATTTGGGACGATCATCATGATCAATCCCTACAATCCCCTTAAGGTTTTATTGAAAACCAGTACAGAGATCATAGATTTGCGAATGGAAAAAGAATGGCAGATCAAACGAATCATCGGTTAATGGAAAAAGAGCCCGATTATAATAAATCGGGCTCTTCGTCATTCTGCTTTACCGAATCGAAATAGGTTTTGAGCATCACTTTATTTTCGCTGAAGTCTGCAATCGTATATTGATCAAGGACCTTTAGAAAAGCATCCAAGGCATTGTTAAGGACAAATTTCAATGAACAAACGGGAGAAATCACACAGTTATCGTGATCTTTAAAACATTCCACTAAGTAAAAATCCTCTTCGGTTCGCCGCACCAATTCCCCTACATTTATTTCAGCGGGTGATTTTGCAAGCCGAAAACCGCCATTTCTTCCACGAATCGTCTCAATATAGCCTAATTTTCCAAGATTATGAACAATCTTCATCAAATGATTTTTAGACAGTTGATAGACTTCAGAAATCTCTTTAATATTTGATAATTTGCTTTGGTCGTGGGAAGCCAGGTAAATCAACACTCTAAGTGAGTAATCGGAATAACTCGTCAACCTCATGTTTATCGCCTCACATTCTATCCCCATTTGACTATATCATAAATGTGAACATTTTATAAACATGAAAACTTATTATTTGAAAAAGATGTATAAAAAATATTGCTTTTAACGCATTTAAGTTCTAATATAAACATGTATTTAAAATACTTGTTTATGAAAAGGGGTTTACCTATGCTATCCCAGAAAACTATCGATGTTATCAAATCAACCGTACCTGTATTAGAAGTGCATGGTACAACTATCACAACTGTATTCTATAAAAATCTTTTCGAAGCACATCCTGAATTATTAAATGTTTTTAATCATGCCAATCAAAAAAAGGGGCGCCAGCAAACTGCACTTGCCAACACGGTTTTGGCAGCAGCTAAATATATAGATCAACTTGAAACGATAATACCTGTCGTGAAGCAAATAGCACAAAAACATAGAAGTCTTGCAGTTAAAGCCGAACATTATCCCATTGTTGGAGAATATCTATTAGGTGCAATCAAGGAAGTGTTACAAGATTCGGCTACAGAAGAAATCCTTCAAGCCTGGGGAGAGGCATATGGAGTCATTGCGGATGTTTTCATTAGCATCGAAAAAGAAATGTACGACGAAGCTTCCAGTCAGGCCGGTGGATGGTCTGATTTCAAACGATTCACAGTGGTGGAAAAAGTACGGGAAAGTGACGTAATCACATCCTTTTATTTAAAGCCATCAGATGGAGATAAGGTTCCGGCATTTCTACCAGGACAATATATTACTGTTCGGATCGAGATACCGGGTGAACGCTATTTATTCAACCGTCAGTATAGTTTGTCTGATGTTCCAGGAAAAGATTATTTCCGGATTTCCGTTAAAAAAGAAAAGCCGGGAACCTCTCCTGATGGAAGGGTCTCTAACTACTTGCATGAATCCATTCAGATGGGTGACAGTATTGAGGTAACGGCTCCTGCAGGTGATTTCACCTTCGATTTGGAAAAACGAACACCGGCAGTATTCTTGAGCGGAGGCGTTGGCATAACGCCTTTCATGAGCATGGTCCATGCGGTAGCTGAACAAACACCTGAGCGTGATGTACAATTCATTCATGCGACCGATAATGGCAATTTACAGCCGTTCAGAATGGAACTGACAGAACTAGCCCACAAGCTTACCAACTATCAATTATCCTTTGTCTTTAAAAATCCGAGTGAGGATGACAAGAAGCTGCTGAATTTTGAAAAGGAAGGGTATATTGATAAGGAATTATTGAGCAGTTTTATTAAACCTGAAGCTGATTATTATGTGTGTGGGCCTGTTCCTTTCATGAAGGCGGTCATCACTTACCTGAAAGAATTGGGGATAGATGCGGATAAAATTCATTATGAGTTCTTCGGCCCGGCAATTGCGTTATAAGGTTCATTCATCGCAGGAATGTTATTGACATTAAGCAGATAATTTTGCATACTATATTAAAACAATGAACGTTGAGAGAAGATTAGTATGCGAGAATCACTGTGACAGAGAGCGGCGTCAATTGCTGGAAGACCCGCGACAGGAAAGCGCAGAACCTGCTTCTTGAGTCCTATGCAAAACATAGGCGCAAATCCTGGCGTTATCAGGCAAAGTGGAATGCATGAACTTGCATTCAATGAAGGTGGTACCACGGAGAGCAGCCCTTTTCGTCCTTATTTCGAGGATGAAAAGGGCTTTTTTTCATGTCTTAGATATTTATTGGAGGAAGTAATCGATGGAAAAGAAACGCATCGTTGTAAAGATAGGAAGTAGTTCTTTGACCAACACACAAGGTGAAATCGACCAAAACAAATTTTCCGATCATATCCAGGCAGTGGCAGCATTAAGGAAAGCGGGACATGAAGTTGTCCTTGTTTCATCAGGTGCGGTAGCGACAGGTTTTCGCAAGCTCG
This sequence comes from Peribacillus sp. NPDC096448, assembly GCF_044762675.1. Classification (NCBI taxonomy): domain Bacteria; kingdom Bacillati; phylum Bacillota; class Bacilli; order Caryophanales; family Bacillaceae; genus Peribacillus; species Peribacillus sp. NPDC096448. The sequence continues at coordinate 720,475 of NZ_JBIWEU010000001.1, forward strand.
GCTACCCTACGAGACCTGTCACTCTCAAAGGAAAACAAGCTGCTGCAGCGGTAGGGCAAAGCCTATTGATTCAATCATATATGGAACAATTAGGTAATTTTGGAATCGTTCCGGCGCAGATTTTATTAACAAGGAAAGATTTCTCGAAAAAAGATAGATATAAAAATGCATATGCGACATTGATGGAATTGCTTGAACGCGGCATCCTTCCGATTATAAATGAAAATGATACAGTATCGGTCGAGGAGTTGACTTTTGGTGATAATGATATGCTATCCGCCTTAGTAAGCGGGTTGGTCCACGCGACGAACTTGATTATATTAACGGACATTAATGGGCTCTATGATTCCAATCCACAGACAAATCCGGGGGCGAAACGATTTGATGAATTATCCGAAGTAACGGCGGATTTATTGCAAATGGCAGAAGGTGCAGGATCTAATGTCGGAACCGGGGGGATGAAATCGAAGCTGATTGCAGCACAAACTGCATTGTCTCTAGGGGTGAAAGTATTCATCGGATCTGGTTTGGGGAGTGATAAACTTTTAACGATCCTTGAAGGCAATGGTGATGGCACGTATATAGGGAATGAAGACATGACGACGGTAACGAAAAACAAACAATGGATATCCCTTCATTCACAAGTTTCCGGAAAAATTTTCGTTGATGAAGGTGCCGAAAGGGCTCTGGTTTCAAATGGCAGCAGTCTGTTGCCAGCCGGGATTTATGAAATTAAAGGAGCATTCAATAAGGGGGATGTTGTCGAAGTCTTTGGTGCAAATGGATTATTAGGGAGGGGTGAGGTCCTTTATTCCGACGAAGAATTAAAACAGGCAATGGGAAAGAGGACATCCGAGCTTGTGATCACTTCCATAGAAGTGATCCATCGTGATAAATGGGTGAAAGCATAAAAAATCAATTTTCATGAAAGATAAGGGGGCATTTAGAAATGAGTGAAGTGACGGCGAAAGGAAAGGAAGCCAAAAAAGCCAGTTATCAGCTAATCGGATTGAGTACGGAAAAGAAGAATGAGGCACTTGAAAAAATTGCTAAGCAACTTATCATCGATAAAGATTTTTTGATAAAGGAAAACCAAAAGGATCTGGAAGAAGGCAGGAAAAAAGGCTTCAGTGAGTCTACATTAGATCGAATTATGTTGAATGGTAACCGTATTGATGACATGGCAGCGGCCATTATGCTTCTAATCGAATTAAATGATCCAATTGGGGAACAATTGGAGACGATCGAAAAAGAAAATGGTTTATTGATTAAAAAGTTACGGGTGCCGATCGGGGTAATCGGGATGATTTATGAAGCAAGGCCGAATGTGACCATCGATGCAGCTACATTATCCTTGAAAACGGGGAATGCCGTCCTATTAAGAGGCAGCTCGTCAGCCAAAAACTCCAATATCGCACTAGTCTCTTCCATTCATAAGGCATTAGAGAATACGGAAATTCCTGTAGAAGCTGTTCAGTTGATCGAGGATACGAATCGTGAAACCGCTAAGGAACTTTTTCATCTTAATGACTATTTAGATGTCCTGATTCCGCGCGGCGGAAAGAATTTAATTGAAACGGTCATTAAGGAGTCCACTGTTCCCGTCCTTGAAACAGGTGCAGGCAATTGCCATATCTTCATCGATCAGACTGCAGATATCACGATGGTCGAGAAAATTGTCCTAAACGGTAAAACTCAGCGTCCATCCGTATGCAATGCTATCGAAGGGCTTCTGATTCATGAAAAATGGTTTGAAGAAAATGGAGTGCGCATTTTGGAACTCCTTGATGAAAAGGGTATTGAAGTATATGGAGATGAAGCGGTTTGCAGCGCCTTTCCGAGAGCGAAAACGGCTACGGAGGAAGATTGGTCAACTGAGTACCTCGCTTTAAAAATCAGCGTGAAAACTGTAAAAGGCGTATTCGATGCGATTGAACATATTAACCGCTACGGTACAAAGCATTCTGAAGCAATCCTAACGAGGGATGAACAAAATGCTTCCGCATTTTTGAATAAAGTGGATGCCGCAGCAGTTTATCACAATGCTTCCACCCGTTTTACCGACGGCTTTGAATTCGGTTATGGCGCAGAAATCGGCATTTCCACACAAAAGCTGCATGCGCGTGGACCAATGGGTTTACCTGCATTAACATCAAGCAAGTACTTCATTTATGGCCAGGGGCAAATCCGGGAATGAAATTCATTTCTTTCATGGTAGGTTATTAAAACTCAATTAAGGGTATTGTATAATACATTACTTTTAAAGGAGCAGATACCATGGACAAGAGGTTTATAGCAATATATGAAACTGAAAATGAAGCGACTTCAGCAGTCGAAAATTTAAAGGAACAAGGATATACATCCGATCAAATATCAGTAGTGGCAAAAAACATTGATAAATTACCAAATGAAGCCGAGGAAGTCAGCCCGGCAAAGACTGATGGATTAGTAGCTGGGGCAGCAGCCGGCGGAGCTGTCGGATTGACAGGCCTGCTTATTGGAATGAGTGCATTGGCCGCACCAGGAATAGGTCCGATATTGGCAGCAGGACCGATTTTCACCACTTTTGGGGGAGCAGCAGCCGGAGCAGCATCGGGAGCAGGCGGATTGAGAAAGCCATTATTGGACATTGGACTGGAGGAAGCCGAAGTCGATCAATATGTGGAGGATATTAAGGCAGGGAAAATCCTTGTCATCGCCGATCCTTTTTAAGTTCGTCAGTAAAGCCACTTGAATGAACAGATTTACGAAGTTTGACAACTGAGCTCAAGCCCGCAAATACTCAACATTATTATTTATTGAAAAACCCCGTTCAGGATTTCTTGGACGGGGTTAATATGTTTGTAGACTAATTTTATTGTCAGTAACTATAAAATCAAAAGGAATTCTACATTTGTATGAAGAATAAAAGGAATATAGTCCTGTTAGCGTGAGAGGAAGGGGAATTATGGAAAATGAAGTAGATGACACTGCCACTTTAAGAAATTAATGAGGATTTTATTCATGATGACCTTTCACCTTAAGAATCATTATACTGATGTTAATGTGAAAAATCGTATTCTAGCGATGAAAAGTAAGTTTTAATGATATGATTTGAATGTTTATTATTTTTGTATTAATTATAATTGATATCAATCGAAATCCTTTAAAAACCCAGGGTAACAGGGTTTTTTATTTTTCTAAGTAAAATATGAAATATCTTAATAAAATACAGAATTACTTTTTTAGAAAGTCTCAAGGGTATTATGGTTTTTACTTTTCTAATCTCGGCTTTGAATGAAAACTTTGACGGCATTCTTGGCAAACTTTATTATATCTTGTCCTTCTTTTATGACCGGGGCTAGATTAACAGGTTGCTAGTATTTCCAATAAACCAAAATGATTTTACGTTGGAGGTGGGTGTTTTGATTAAAATTAAACTAGTTGTTCCCCGAAAAGGGTATATTACGGATGCTTTTGAAAGATTTGAGGAGTTCAACAAGTTGGAAGAATCGGAAAACAATGATAACGGTTCAGTGAAGTTTGTTTTAGAGGAAGTAGTTGAGGATGCCGATAAGATTGGGAAGTTGAAGCTGGATGCTGATGTAATCATCTCAAGGGGATTAATCACGAAACTATTAAAAGAATGCAATGAATTCATTCCTATCGTTGATATACCTGTACAAGGAATTGACCTCATTCGTTCCCTGCATGATTGCAAGGCACGTTTTGGCAGTAAAAAAGTGGCCGTTATAGGAGCGTTAAATATGATTTATGGCGTGGAAAACCTTTCGGATATCGTGGATTTGCCAATTCAGTCCTATATATTAAATGATATCGAGTCCTCCGTCAGTCTAGTGGATTTAGCCGCCAGAGATGGCTGTGAGGTTGTGTTAAGTGGTTTAAGCACCTGTAAATATGCTGAAGAGATAGGGTTGGGAGCCATTCTTGTTGACACTGGAAAGGAATCATTTCGGCAGGCGTTGATTGAGGCGAAAAGAGTGGCTCTTGTCAGCAGAAGGGAACAGGAGAAGACCAAGCGTTACCAAACGATTCTTAATTATGCCTATGAAGGGGTTATTGCAATAGATTTAAAAGGACAGATATCCGTATTTAATACGGCGGCTCAGGAGATATTATCCATTTCCAAGGGGAGCTTAATTGGAAATTCTGTAAACGATATAATAAAGCCCGGGAAATTTCGTAATATGCTTTTAAGCGACGATGAATACGAAAAAGATACCGTTGCTTACCAATCCATTCAATTATCGGTAAAAAAGGTTGGGATATTTTTAAAGGGTAAAAAAGTGGGGGATATGGTCGCCTTTCAAGATGTTACACGGATTCAGGAGATGGAAGGAAAGTTCTTTAGAAAGCTTCATTCACGCGGACATGTGGCTAAGTACACATTTGATGATATATTGTACCGGAGTTCGGAAATTAAGAGGAAGATTGAAACAGCTCAACGTTATAGTGAAGTGGATTCAAACATTCTTATAATTGGAGAAACTGGTACGGGCAAGGAAATATTCGCCCAAAGCATACATAATCATAGCAACCGGAAAAATAACCCGTTTGTTGCCATTAATTGCGCAGCGCTTCCCGAAAATTTATTGGAAAGTGAGCTTTTCGGATATGCAGAAGGAGCTTTCACGGGAGCAATGAAAGGCGGAAAGCAAGGATTTTTTGAACTGGCTCATAGAGGTACGATTTTTTTAGATGAAATAGGAGAAATCTCCCCAAAAATGCAAAGCCGGCTGCTACGTGTCCTGCAAGAGCGTGAAATCATGCGCATCGGTGATGATAAAGTAATCCCGGTTGATGTGAGAATAGTGTCGGCAACGAACAAAGACCTCATGCAAATGGTAAAGAGCAATGACTTTCGGGAGGATCTGTATTATCGCTTGAGCGTGCTGGACCTTGTATTGCCTCCGCTTCGGGAACGCAGAGAGGATATTCCGTTATTGGTGAATGCCTTTATTCGGAAAGGTCAGTCGGATCAAAAACAAATCAAGATTACGGATACTGCCATGAAAAAGCTAAGTGAAGGGAATTGGGAAGGGAATATTCGCCAATTGCAAAATTTTTGTGAGCGATTATGCGCTCTTTATAAGAACAAATTGATTGATGTGTACGATATCGAAATGTATTTTCCGAATAAAAGTAAAAAGAAAATACTGTTATCTGAACAAGACGAAGAGATGGATTTGTCACCTGGGATACATTTATCCGAGCGTGAAAGAATTGTCCAAACGTTAATAAAGGTGAATTTTAACAAAGGAAAAGCTGCCTTTGAGTTAGGGATGAGCCGCACGACTTTATGGAGAAAGATGAAAAATCTGAATATTGAAACAAATTGAAACGTAATGAAACTAATTAATTCATATTGAAACATTTTGTTAACTTTATTTATGTCTTAGTTTGAGAACTAATTGGCTTCTTTCTTGAATAAACTGATGTTTTTTATGTTGGCACAATAATTGTATATATACAATGGTGCAGGAAAGATTTTTCCTTCAAGGTTAACATGAAAGGTTGGTGGCAATGTGAGTCATTTAGTGTATATTCCTCAAGATATTGAGAAAGAGGGGAAACGTTATTTAGTAGAAAAAGGCTATAAGGTTAAAGTAGGGTCAGATCTGTCGCAAAAAATTATTATGGAAGAAATCAAAGATTGTGATGCAGTACTAACGAGATCAACGGCTGTGATAAATAAAGAAGTCATTACAGCAGCCGAAAACCTCAAAGTAATAGCCAAGTATGGAGTGGGCTTGGATAATATTGATATCGAAGCCGCTACAGAGCGTGGCATTTATGTAACAAATACCCCAGAGGCAAATGCAAATTCTGTAGCTGAACATGTAATGGCATTAATTTTATCATTGTCCAAAAACTTAAGCTTGGCTGACAAAGAGCTGCGCAGCGGGAATTTTGCGATCCGTAATCAACTTTTCGGCATGGACTTGGAAGGCAAGACTTTGGGGATTATTGGACTAGGGAGAATCGGCAGAATACTGGCGAAAAAGGCTTCCAAAGGCTTTGATATGAAAGTAATTGGCTACGATCCCTATGTTACAGCCTGCACGAATTCGGAGTTGGAGATAGCAACAGATTTAGAATGGGTATTCAGGAACTCTGATGTAATTAGTCTACACCTGCCGTTAACGAAAACAACAAAAGGAATAATTGGATGCCGTGAGCTTTCCTGGATGAAACCTTCCTCCTATTTTGTAAACGCTTCCAGAGGCGGTGTGGTGAAGGAAGCTGATTTAGTAAATGCTTTGCAAGCGGGGGAGATTGCTGGTGCTGGAATAGACGTATTTGAGGTTGAACCTCCTGATAAATGGAACCCCCTTTTTAAATTGGATAATGTGATTGTCAGTCCTCATAATGCGGCATTGACGAAGGAAGGTTCGATACGCATGGCTGTACATGCAGCAATGCAAGTGGAACAAGTTCTTACTGGCGTGAAACCGAATTGGGCTGTAAATGAGCCCTTAACTAAAAGGCTGTCAATGTAATGAAACAGAAATAATTATCTGTTTTTTCAGAAAAATTCCAGAAGGTTCAAGTTTGGCATTTGTTGATAAGGATGGTGAACAAATGAAGAAAATAATCTATGTGATAAGTGCAATACCGGCACTTGGCTCGCTTGTGGTTATCAATCGAATTGAACCTTATGTGTTAGGCATGCCATTTGTTCTTTTTTGGGCTATATTATGGGTTTGTCTTACATCCGTGTTTTTAATAATTGCTAATAAACTTGATCCTGCAACCGAGGAGGAAGAAGACTGATGAATGAAGCCCTGCTCGTTATCCTTTTCTTTCTGGTTCTGTGTATTTGGTTAGGGCTTCAAGCTCGAAAAGGTAAAAATATGAGTTTGGAACAATGGGCTATAGGGGGAAGAGGTTTCGGCAGCTTATTGCTCTTCTTCTTGATAGCAGGTGAAATGTTTACGACATATACGTTTTTGGGGGCAAGCGGCGGAGCTTATAGATCTGGTATGCCTCCAGCCTTATACGCTTTCAATTGCTTCTATTTTGTAATCGCCTATTGGCTGTTGCCGCCTATTTGGAGATATGCCAAAAAAAATAATGTCATTTCTCAATCTGATTTTTATGACAAAAAGTACAACAGTCCTGCTTTAGGTGTTCTTGTGGCGGTAATTAGCGTCATTTCAATTATTCCATATTTGATCATGCAGTTGAAAGGGTTAGGAATAATCGTATCGGAAGCCTCCTATGGGTCCATTTCGCCGAATGTAGCTATAGTTGTTAGTGTAATTGCAATCACAATTTATGTAACTGCTTCAGGGATGCATGGAGTAGCGTGGACCGCAGTCATTAAAGATATCATGATTCTGACTGTCGTCGTCTTTATGGGGATTTATTTTCCACTTCATTATTACGGTGGTATACAGCCGATGTTTGAAGCAATCGATACAGCAAAACAAGGATTTTTGATTTTCCCGGAACAAGGTTTGAGTATCTCTTGGTTTATTTCAGCTACGATCATGACAGCACTGGCATTCTATATGTTTCCACATATGTTAGCGGGAGTGTTTTCTGCAAAAAGTCCAAAATCACTTCGTTGGAATGCTGCGGTTATGCCAATTTATCAAGTAATCATCATTTTTTCGTTATTTATTGGTTTTTCTGCGATTCTCCAAATCCCGAATTTACAGGGCGCAGAAGCAGATTTAGCTTTATTTAAAATGGCGAAGATGTCATTTGATCCCTGGTTTGTTGGAGTTATTGGAGCATCAGGGGCAATGGCCGCCCTTATTCCCAGTTCACTCGTGTTGACGGCTACGGCCACGATACTTTCCAAAAATGTATATAAGGTGTGGAAGCCGAATGCATCAGATGACCAGCTTCAAAGATTGAGCAGGATGTTAGTACCTGTCATTTCTATAGTGACTCTATATTTTACGTTCAACGGAGGGGAGTCAATTTTTACGTTGTATCTTATGGCATATAGCTTCATGGCACAGTTGTTTCCAGCGCTATTTTTCAGCTTGTGGAAAAAGAATCCTGTCACCGTTCAAGGAGCTTTTGCCGGAATGATCGTTGGAATTCTAATTGTCATATACTCGACTAAATCAGGTACGACACTTGCTACATTATTTCCATCCCTGCCGCAAGTAATACAAGATCTTGATGTAGGGTTGGCTGTATTATTCATCAACATTGCAGTAACTTTGGGAGTGAGTGCCGTTACACGAAAAACTTCAATCGGGATGAAAGAAGATAATAAACAGGCTTCGGGAATGGAAAAGCTTGTTAAATGACAGTGGGAATGAGTCCAAAATTAATATAATCATAAATTACTAGAATAAAAACACGTTTTTGAGAGCGGGAGGCTTGATTATGAAAGTCAGTGGAGGAAGAGCAGTCGTAGAAGTAATGGCTATAGAAGGGGTGAAAAAAGCCTTTTGTGTACCAGGTGAAAGTTATCTTAGTGTGATGGATGCACTATATCAACATCCTGAAATAGAACTTATTTCCGCCAGGCATGAAGGAGGTGCCTCTTTTATGGCGGAAGGGTATGCCAAGGCTTCAGGAGAGGTAGGGGTCTGTATGGCAACGCGTGGAGTGGGTGCTACAAACTTAGCTATCGGCATTCATACTGCTGCTCAAGATTCAACCCCTTTGGTTGCGCTTATTGGCCAAGTCGAACGCCCTTTTAAAGAAAAGGAAGCATTCCAGGAAGTGAATTTGACTGGTTTTTTCAGTCATTTATGTAAATGGACGGTAGAGATCGATCGTGTGGAAAGAGTCCCGGAATTATTGCAACGGGCTTTCCATATTGCGCGATCGGGGCGTCCGGGCCCTGTATTAGTGGCTTTGCCGCATGACATGTTAGAAGATGAGGCAGAGTTGAACATAAATCCTTCTTATCGCTCGCTTCCTCCTCAACCACATATGGAAGATGTGAAGCAGGCGATGGATATGATACGAAATGCGGAGCGCCCCGTATTGATTGCTGGCGGAGGTGTGATTCATGCTAAGGCCAACAGGTTGCTTGTACAGTTTGTGGAGGCAATGAAACTTCCTGTCGTTACAGCCTTCCGTCGATTTGACGCGTTTCCGAACTCACATCCTTGCTATACAGGATGGCTTGGGTTTGGGACACCTCAATATTTACTTGATGCAATCCGGGAAGCAGATGTAGTTTTGGCATTAGGGACACGATTCTCTCAAGTAGGAACACAAGATTACACCTTGCTTTCTAAAAATTCAAAGCTGATCCATGTGGATATTTGTCCCGATATTTTTGGTAAAGTGTATGCTCCTTCTCTTGCCATTGAAGCAGATGCCAAGAGCTTTTTGGAACAAGCACTGCAGGCGCCAGAATCTGAATCTTTAATTTCAAGCGATCATTTGAAAGAATTGCATGATAAATATTTAGAATTTTCTGAAACAAAGGCCGACTACACAGAAGATTTCGTGGATATGGACGGATTGATGCATGATCTAGCTGTCTGCCTGCCGAAGGATACCATCATTACAAATGATGCAGGCAACTTTTTTGGATGGCTATCAAGATATTATCGTTTTGAACAAGAAAACACATACGTCGGGCCAACGTCGGGTGCGATGGGATATGGACTGCCTGCTGCTATTGGGGCAAAGCTGGCGCAGCCGCACAAACATGTAGTTTCTATTTCAGGAGATGGCGGCTTTATGATGACTCTCCAAGAGATTGAAACCGCAGTAAGGTATAAAATTCCGACCATATCAATTGTTGTGAACAACAATATTTATGGAACAATTCGAGCACATCAAGAAAGGCATTTTCCAAACCGGGTCATTGGAACTGACTTATTTAATCCTGATTTTGCCGAATTGGCCCGCTTATTTGGGGCACATGGTGAAAAGGTTGAAAAAAATAGCGATTTTGCGCCAGCGCTGCAACGGGCGATTAATTCAGGGCTGCCGGCTGTAATCGAAGTTGCAGTCAATCCAAAGATTCTATCCGTAGGTCAGGACAAGAAGGAAGTACACGAAAAGCTAGTGTCGAACAATTAACATTGGAAGTTAACGGAAACCAATAAAAGTAAGTCATTTAAGGGAGGTTTCATAGTTGTCAAAACCATATTTAGTTGTGGAATGGAATGATACTGAAACAGATGCTAAAGGCTGGCTGGTCGTCCATAACTTTGTAAAAGGATACACAGGCGGCGGTACAAGAATGCACCCAACGGTTACAAGAGAAGAGGTCGAAAGGTTGGCCGAGGCTATGGCTTATAAGTATGTAGCCTGTGAGTCTGAGACGACTGGCGGTTGTAAAGCGGGCATTGCCTATGATTATAAAGCGCCAGACGCATATGCAGTGTTAAGAAGATTTCTGATTGCGATGATGCCTTATATAGATATAGGGGTATCTTTAGGCAGTGATTTAGGCACCAAATATGAAGATGTGCTGAAAATATTCAATGAATTTGGCATTGATATCCCTCTAACGAAATCAATGAAGCAGAATCCGGATGTTCTGCAGGGGATAAAAGACTTCGATGAACTGTTGACGACAAAAATCGACGGGTTGTTTTTAAACGATGTCGTAACAGGCTATGGTGTGGCATTTTCCGCGGATGAGGCATGGAAATTTAAAAGCGGGAAAGCTGGAGCGAGAGTTGTCATTCAAGGGTTCGGCTGTGTAGGAGCAAGCTGTGCATTGAAAATGTCCCAGTTAGGTTATAAAGTTGTTGGAATTTCTGATGCAGCTCTTTTGGTAACGTGCGAAGAAGGATTAGATGTCCAAAAGCTTATTGATCATAAGAATATGTACGGAGAAATGGATAAAGCCTTTTTTGAACCGAGTTATGATGTAAGGCCCAACACGGAATGGCTCGACATTGATTGCGACATATTAATTCCGTCCGCACTGGAGGATGTCATCCACATATCCAATGCTAAAAGCGTAAAAGCGAGTTTGATTGTGGAGGCGGCAAACATTCCCCTTTCTTCCGAGGGAGACGCAATCATAAAACAAAGAGGAATTGATGTTGTCAATGATTTCGTTGCCAACCTGGGTGCGATAAGATTTTATGATGCGATTATTTTCGGACTAGTTAAACCAAATCCACAAGCTGTCGTTGATGATATTGAAAAACTATGCAGGAAAAATACGTATCACTTGTTTAAACAGGCTAAAAACGAAAATAAATATCAAAGAGAAGTAGCTTATGAAATATTTAAACCGACAATCAGCGACTTGCCGGAATATGAAGAGCCATCCGAAGCGTTATCGGGGAACTCTCGTTAACTTGTGTTAACCATAAAGGTGCTTAGGCAGTTTATCGATCAGAAAAGGGGGGGAATTCATGCAAACAGAACATGAAAATCAGCCAAAAGAATTACAGCGTTCAATGAAGAGCAGACATTTATTCATGCTCTCATTAGGTGGGGTAATTGGAACAGGTCTTTTCCTGGGATCAGGATATGCAATCGGTGAAGCCGGACCCACAGGAGCGATTGTTGCCTATTTGGTAGGTGGTTTATTAATGTACTTGGCGATGATTTGTCTCGGCGAATTATCGGTAGTGATGCCGGTGTCCGGTTCCTTTCAGGTTCATGCAACGAAATTTATTGGACCCGCCACTGGTTTTGTCATTGGCTGGATTTACTGGCTGAGCTGGGCACTTTACGTAGGCTTGGAATTTGTAGCGGCTGGTTTGCTCATGACTAGATGGTTTCCCGATATACCAGTATGGATATGGTGTGTGATATTTACGGTACTTTTATTCACTATAAATGCATTAACTACGAGGAGTTTCGCAGAGACAGAGTATTGGTTCTCCGGGATTAAAGTACTTGCCGTCATTCTCTTCATAATTATCGGTGCGGCAGCGATGTTTGGATTGATTCATATGGAGGATGCACAACCCGCTCCTTTATTTTCCAATTTTATAGGTGATGGACTATTCCCAACAGGATTCACGGGTGTATTCATATCGATGATGACAGTCGTATATGCATTCCAGGGATCGGAAATCATGGGTGTTGCAGCAGGAGAGACGGAAAACCCGCAGCAAAGCATTCCGAGAGCGATTCGAAACATTGTAATACGTGTGCTGCTTTTCTATGTACTAGCAATCTTTGTTCTATCGGCTATCGTTCCTTGGCAAGAAGTTGGGGTACTGGAAAGCCCATTTGTCACCGTGTTTGAAATGGTTGGAATTCCTTATGCAGCCGACATTATGAATTTTGTAATTTTGACTGCGGTCCTCTCTGTTGGGAACACGGGTCTGTTTGCTTGTACCAGGATCCTTTTCTCCCTTTCTCAAAATGGTATGGCGCATTCTGCATTTGGAAAGCTTAATCGGCGCGGTGTACCTTTTAACGCCTTGCTCGTAACCATGGTCTTTGCTTTGCTGTCGCTACTTACTAGTGTAGTAGCCGAAGAAACGTTATTCGTTGTGCTACTTTCCATAAGCGGGGTCGGAGGGGTGCTTACTTGGATGGCGATTGCGTTTGCACAGTACAGATTCCGTAAGCAGTATATCAGAGCAGGCGGAAAGGTTGAAAATCTGAAGTTTAGAGTACCTTTTTTCCCGTTTGCCCCGATTCTCTGCATCACGATGTGTCTAGGTATTTTCGTGTTCACCGCTTATGATCCGACACAGCGAACTTCATTGTATTGGGGATTGGGTTTCGTCGTTGCTTGTTATATATTTTACTATTTTAGATATGCGAGAAGGAACGTCGAGGTGCCAGCATTAACAAATGAACAGACCAATGATTTTATTCAATAGTATTTTATATGCCAGAAAAAAGAAAACGGTCGTTCATCTAGAAGTTTCGAGTTAAAAGCAAACCTATAATTTAGAGAAGTAGAATAATAGAATAAGGAGGAAATGATATGCGTTACTTAAATTATATAAATGGAAAATGGCAAGAACCCACTACAGGGGAGTATAAAGAAAATCTTAGTCCCCATGATGGTGAAAATTTAGGAGAATTTCCATCTAGTGCGGCAGCTGATTTACAAGATGCAGTGGCAGCCGCAAAAAATGCATTCCCGTACTGGAAAAAACTGTCGTTTCAGCAACGTGCTTCATACTTGCAAAAAGCAGCTGATATTTTGAAAAAGAGTATACAGGAAGTAGGTCAAGATTTGATAAAGGAAGAAGGGAAAACATTCTTTGAAGGGATGGGGGAAGCCACTCGGGCTGCCAGCATACTTGAATATTATGCTGCTGAAGCTCGGCAGCCACTAGGGGAAGTAATTCCTTCAGCTAATGCCAATACATTTTTATACACTACCCGTACACCGCTCGGTCCGGTGGGTTTGATCACACCATGGAATTTTCCTATCGCCATCCCTGTATGGAAATTGGCGCCGGCCCTGATTTACGGGAATACAGTCGTGATTAAACCGGCTGATCTTACACCTAAGTCTGTCTATCATGTGATAAAAGCATTTGATGAAGCGGGTTTACCGCCTGGTGTCATCAATTGTGTATTCGGAAGGGGTTCCGTCATTGGTGCTGCATTAGTGGAACATCCTGATGTGAAGGCTATATCTTTTACGGGCTCGAATCAAGTGGGTCAGCAAATTCAAAAACAAGCCATTGAACATGGTAAGAAAGTGCAAGTGGAAATGGGAGGGAAAAACCCGCTCGTCGTCCTGGCTGATGCTGATCTTGAAAAAGCAGTGGAAATAGCCATAGGCGGAGCTTTTAAATCCACAGGGCAAAAGTGCACAGCCACTAGCCGCGTGATTGTGGAGGAAGGAATTTATGAAGGATTCCGGGAACTTCTGGTGGCTCGTACGAAAGAATTAAAAGTGGGCAACCCGCTCAACGAAGAAACATATATCGGTCCCGCTGTATCTAAATCACAACGCGATGGCGTGCTTGAAATGATTGATGTTGGGAAATCAGAAGCTACACTTTTGTGCGGAGGAGAGATTCCGGCAGAAGAGGAATTGGCGAATGGTTTTTATGTCAGGCCAGCTATCTTTGAAAATGTTCCTCAACATGCCCGCATTGCACGTGAAGAAGTCTTTGGACCAGTCATCGCCCTTTTTAAGGCCGGAAATTATGAGGAAGCAGTTAAGATGGCAAATGATACAGAGTATGGATTGAGCGCAGCCATTTGTACGAATAATTTAACTTCGGCTCAACGGTTTATTGAAGACGTTGAAGTGGGTCTTGTTCATGTCAATTCGGAAACAGCAGGAACCGAACCGCAAATGCCATTTGGCGGATGTAAAAATTCAAGTGCAGGCAGCCGTGAACAAGGGAAGAGTGCAGTTGAATTCTATACAGAAGTCAAGACAGTCTATATGGATCGGGTATAACTAAAATTGTACTAAACGTTTTTTAAACTATTAAATTAGATCAAAAACAGGAGGGGATTTCAATATGTCCACGAAAGAAAATGTACAGTTCAGCCCTACACTGCCTTATTCACGGTATGTCGATCCAGAGGTATTCAATGAAGAAAGTAAAAAAATCTTCAGAAAGAGTTGGATATTGGCCGGGCATGCAAGCCAAGTCGAAAAGGTAGGTGATTTCATGACATTAGATATCGCCGGAGAGCCTATTATCGTTTCTCACGGTACCGATGGTGAACTGCGTGCTTTCTACAATATTTGCCCCCATCGCGGAATGAAAGTAGAAAACTCCGATAAAGGAAATAAGAAAATTTTACAATGCGGATACCATGGATGGACGTTCAAATTAGACGGAAGTGTGCATAGAGCACCTAATTTTAAAACGAATGAACTGGGAATACACAGCTGTATGAAATCCATTCGCTTAGAAGTTCAGAATGCCATGATTTTTGTCAATCTTGACAAAAATGCACCTTCTATGGCAGAAGCATATCAGGAATTCTTAGAGGAAATGAAAGAGTATCCTTTCTTTGATTCACTGAAACTAGTCAGGGAAACCCGCCGTGTAGTAAAAGCTAATTGGAAAGCCGTTGTTGACAATTACCTTGAATGTGATCATTGTTCCATTGCTCATCCTGGCTTTGCAAAATCCTTTGATTTATCAAACTTTTGCACAACGACACACGACAAATTCACCTATCAATATATGACAGCAAGCAAGAATGGCGAAGGGGACCAAGCGCGATTTTATTGGGTATGGCCAAATATGATGATTAACGTTTATCCAGGAGACGGGAATGTGAATACCATTCAAGTAATTCCTGTTGATGCTGTGACGTCGTTAGGTATTTATCGTGATTACTCCCTGGATGAAAAACCAACCATAGAAAAAGAAGAATATTTTAAATTTGTTGATCAAGTACGGCAGGAAGATTTTGAACTGGTGGAAAAATTGCAAAAAGGATTAAGTTCCGAGGCATTTACAAATGGTATCTTTTCTCCAACTGAGCATGCTGCAGTCTATTTTCATGAACTCATTGATGAAAAGCTCCAGAACTAACAACTGAGTTGACAATTTGAATGTACTTAAAAAAAGAAACGTGATCCAGACATTTTTTGAATTCAATAGTCTAGCAACCAACCAGTGTGATTCGGCAGTTTACCGGATCACACTGGTTGAGTTGTTTTTTAGTGCTAATTTTATTGCTTATTTCAACAGATATTATTCCGGATGTGAGGATTTGTTCTTCCATTGTTGTTCTTCAGCAAGAAACTCAAAAAAAACATTCATGGCAGTAAGCGGATGCTCATTAACTCTTTTAAAGTAATTACTTTTTCGGGCATCTGTTAAATAGCTGCTTTGTTTGATTCTCTCCAACATATATTTTTGACTCATTTTCACTATTTCTCTTTGGTTGTGTTTATTTTCTTTTAATAAGGCAAATCCCACAGCTCCCACCAATGCATAGATTCCGAGTGCGATTTTCGAGATGGGTAAAGAGCCGTTCTTAAATAATAGAAAAAAAAGATTAATGATGGAAAAGCCTATCATCACCGTCGAAAAAAAACCGTATTTCATATTTTTCTTCAACAAGGGGGACAATTTTGATTGAAGTTGTTCAATATCGTCTTGCATGAAACCCGGTATATTATTTATTTTGATATTCATTGCTACCTCCTTATTATCTTGCATGTATCCAATAAATCAATGGCACTGAAAATTCGTACCTAGTAAATGAAACAGGAAAAGGAACCTAATAATATATATCTTATCGTTCGGAAACGTGTTTGTCATTTAATATAACCCTTGGACTTTTTTAAAGGGAAAGTACAAGCAGTGATGTGAATAAGAATGCCATTTATACGTTTAAATTACCTAGTTAGACAGCGTTATTACAGTATGTTGCCTTAATATGCTAACATTGGTATAAATGATGAATGGATTATGGTAAAATGGTCCTTAAATGGAAGCTGTATTTTTCGTTTTTTGATTATTAATAATTATGGATGGCCTTTTCGCGCCTTTTATTGTCATAAATTCGTGACTATTGTGGCATTTAGTACTTTTAAATCGAGTTTTGGAACAAATCCATATATAATTAGAAAGCGAGATATTAGATTCAAAGATTAAGGAGGGACATAGAATGATGGAATGGGCTCTGGTCATTTTGTTTGCTGCAGCAGTATTACTGTTCATTTTATCGTTTATTAAAAAGGATTCTGTAAAAGTGGACAGTCAATTGGAACAGATTGCCAGCACTTTTGGAGATGAAATGAATGTATTACAGGAAAAAATCAGGAACATCGAGATAGATGCTGAAATTACGGTGCAAGAGGCAGGCATTCTAGCAATGTCTTCCGAAAAGCGAAACATGTTACGTGAGGTACTCGACCTACATAAGCGAGGCTATTCATTTGAAAGCATCGCACTGAAGACAAAACAGCCGGAAGAAGAAATAGAACGGATGCTTACTCCTTACATGAAAACGACGAATGAAAGGAGAAATGTGGCCAATGACATCTAAATCAATGCGCAGCTTTGCCGGAGGCCTTGTTGTTGCAGCAGGCTTATGCGGAGCAGTGTACTTCTTTGGTCAAGGTGAAGCGACCAGCACATCCGAGAAACTATCGGAAGATGAAATGAAAGAGTCTCTGGCTTCAGAAGGGTATGTCATCCATTCCGAAAAAGAATGGGAAGATCAGATTGCTGAAGCACAGTCTGTTAAAGATAAGGCGGAGGCGGAAAAAGAAACGGTAAAAGAACCAACGGAAAAAATCATATACCGCACAGTTCTTACTGTGTCTAAAGGCTCGACAAGTATCGATGTGGGTAAAACCCTGCAAAAGGCAAAAGTCATTAAAAATGCCAATGAGTTTTCCGACGCGGTTGAAAAGAAAGGCAAGGCCAACGGATTAAGACCTGGAACATATGTGGTGGACAGTGCGATGACGACGGAAAAAATAATTTCCATCATATTTAAATGAACATGAAAACGACCATCGATAAGATGGTCGTTTCAGTTTGTCTATGAAAGGGGTACGGTCTCATCCCGGACCCCTTTCACGATTTTATCGAGGGAATGCTTACTTTTTACTGTTCCCCCCACTGGATTGACCGAGAACCCGGAGACTTTTGGCGCTGAGGAGGCTTGACAGACAGTCGGAAAGGAAGCGGGTTTCTGAAATCAACTGGAACGTTTTTTTGAGGGTTAGTAATTCTGACCTTTGATTTCCATTCCAGGCACTCGCTTTCCGCGGGCGGTCCGGGAGCCTCCTCGGCGCTCGCCTGCGGGGTCTCCCTTGGCCACGCTTTTCCCGCAGGAGTCTCGTACCTTACATTCCAATCAACTGAAACGTTTGTTTAGAAAAAACTAGATTACCCTTCCTGTTTTTTACCGTAATCCTCAATGGATTGAAGAAATTTGCGACACTCCTGCCGAATAACTGGCTAGCCGAGACCCCGGAGACGTTTGCGTCGAGGAGGCTTGGCAGCCAGTCGGCGGAAAGGGAGCGGGTTTCTGAAATCAACTGGAATGTTTTTTTATAGTTTCTTTAACTTAATCTTTGTCCGTACACCGGCCCACACTGCAATGATAAGTCCTCCAATCGTATCCGCGATTAAATCGATCATTGTATCTTTATTTCCCCCGCCTTGTAGTGTCATTCCGAATAATTGATCAGAACTAAATTCGTAAATCTCCCATATGACGCCTCCAAGTGCTGAGAAAGAGAGGGTAAACAAAAAGATGAACCAAGGGGATATCTCTTTGCCTGCATCTCTGTATACCAATCGTTCATATAAAGCAATTCCCGTAAAAGCAAGGAGGGAACCGCTTAGTAAATGCAAAAATGTGTCCCACCACCCCAGTCCATACCAACCTAAAATAGATCCTAAAAATTGTGAACCGAATAAGAAGATTAAATAGGAAATGATAATTGGCAAATTGAATTGAAGCTTGGTAAATAGGGCCAGTAAAAGGGGAATTGCCCCACATACTACACCGCCTATCGAAACCAGTGATTTGAAAGTTTCATCGGCTGTAAAGTAATAAATAGATAAAGCTGCCATGAAAAGTACATACACCAAACTTAATGAAATAACTAGCTTACGATTCATATGATTACCTCAACAAATCATCATAATTTTAATTTTTGTACACTAGAATAAATGGAAATGAGCAGGCCGCCCGTTAGACCGAAAAGTATATCGTACATGGTATCTTTGTTACCGCCTCGCTGCATGGTATGAGTAAAAGTGAGATCTCCTGCGAACTCATATATTTCCCAAAAAACAGTGGAAGTGACTGAAAGTGAGAGAACAAAAAGGAAAATGACCCACCTTGAAACATCTTTTCTCGCTTTTTGAGGGATGTATAGTTTATAAAGAGCAATCCCAACAAAACCAACGAAAATACCTTTGTAGAAGTGAAGTCCAGAGTCCCACCATTTAAAATCAACATAAAAATTTGCGATGGACCCTAAAAATGTCGTACAGAAAACAAAAACATAATAACCGATGATGATTGGAATGTTAAATGGATTATTTTTTACAAACAGTAATGAAATGGGTATAGCACTAACCAATATTCCCCCAAGAGCTACCATCCATCGGGAAGAATCATCTTTTTTGAGGTAAAAGATGAGTAAACCTGTCATGAATACAATAAAAACCAGACTAAAAATAATGATTATTTTATGTTTCAATATACTCACCTCATTCGTAAATATTCATTACGATCATATCCAATTCAGCCAGATGGAATCCGGCAAAATTGAATTTTCAGGGTATTTTTATGATGTTCTTTTTTAAATTCCCCAACTCACTTAAGTATTATCATTGTTGGCTATGATGGAGCTTTTTAATGATGACTTTAAATTTAGCCGTAATAAACAATAATAAAGGCATGACCAGACCATAAGTCGATGCATAGAATAACCATATATTCTTATTGAATTCCCCGGATGATGGGACCGTCGGAAAAACAATCAATGAATAAAAAACCATTATCATCCCTAAAGCTGTAGTAAAGGGGCGATAATCTTTTATATTAAATATGTTTGAAAATACAACAACCGATACATAAAAATACATAACCGTCCTGGTATAGGTTGTAAAGATCCAAATCGTGGCAATAATAGCTTCAATCCGCATTAGGAAATTCCCTACATTTATTTTTTTGCCATCGTATAACTTGGAGCGATATTTCTTGCTGTCGTATCGGGACCAAGAACCAAGATATCCAACATGATAACCAGAATTAAAATGATTCCTCCGATCAAAGTGCCAATATAAAAAGCTTTTCCCCCTTTTTTCCTTTCATTGACTTTTGAAGGGAAAATCATTAAGAACATAACAGGGGACAGCGTGAACACACTGACATAAAAAAGTGTCGCCCTTATGACAGGTTTGGCTCCATCATCAAATACCGGCTGAATGTTTTGGATATTTGCTTGAGGAATGATGGAAATCAAAAAAACAGTCAGTAATATTAATACGGGTATGAATTCCAAATAATGCAGCAAGCCACGCATCCTGTTTTGCAAAACCAGCTAAAGGAGAAGTGGTATGTAAAATAACCGTTCCTACCGAGTACAAAAGGATTAAAATCATCAATTGATGTGATGAAATTTTGAAACTACCAGGCATTATTATTCACCTATTGGTTCCCTCCTTCTTAATACTCCTTATTTTTGGCTATTCATGTTCAAGTTATTCACACAGAAATCAATTGCCTTTCTTCAACAATCCATCCCGTTACGTTTTTCTCAATTTTTTTATGGCTTTTTCCTGATGTAGCTTCACTATACAATCTTCGAACTCCTGTCCATGAGAAGGTTTTTAAATTTCTGATTTGTTATTGGTTAGAGTTTAGTGCAAATGTTAGGAATGAATTTTTAAGCATGTTAATTGCACTAGTATTATAAGTAGTATATTTCCTTCGGTATGGCACGATCCTTGCATATGATTTATTGGTATATCTAATTTATGGAGAAAGGAATGGAAACTGTTAGACACACAATCATTGAAAAACATTTAAGCCCTTGTAAGCAAATTGGACAGGTTTATATGTCAGGAAGATAAACAGGGTTCGTAAAGGGCGGCGAAGCAATTAAACTTAAAAAGGTTAGGAGAGTATTAGCATGAAAATACCAGTGGAAAATATAGTAGAGTTAACTGTTGAACATCAATTTTTACAGGCATATCCTATATTGAGTCAGTTACGTACTGATTTGACTTTAAAGGATTATCTAGATTTATTAAATGATATGCGTAAGGAGGGTAAACAGTTATTTGCTTTATATCATGATACAAGCATCGTAGCATTAGCAGGTATTAGCTGGCGCGAAGATTCATATAATGAACGCTATGTTTATGTACAAGATTTGGTTACTGATGTAAATCATCGTCCTAGTGGCCTTGGATATAATCTGCTCAGTTATATACATAAATGGGCGAAAGAACAAGGAGCTGAATATATTACATTGGAATCTTGAAATTCGGCCCTTTGACATCCATAAATGTACAATTTTCTGGATGGAGACGGTATCTATTGGGTGTAGCCTTTTTTTCGTATATATATACCAGAGATGGAATTTTGCGACTTCAAGAGTGTGGGGGAAATTGGGGTAAAACATAAAGTTAAGTAGGAAACCAGGTATTTAAGAAACTTGGGATGAAACATATATCTGAATAAGTTAAAGGAAAAAAAGTTCTATGCACCTAATCTAAGGGAATGGTGCCCTGCCATCCAAAAATTGGTTGAAAGCTTTTAAAAACTCTGTGGAGGTCTGCAGGGTTTTTTCTTTTTTTGCCCCTAACCATCCTATTTTCTGTCAATTTAGTCCGATAATAGATTATGCGAATATTGGCAATCTATGCATTTACTCATAGGATACTTTTAAACATGACTTTCAATGAATTTGATTTAGATTGTACTGCAGGATGCCTATAAACGATTAGATGAGGCAACTGTCGCCATAGGCAAGAAAGTTGGGATTAAAAGAAAATTAACATCCAAATTACCTTAAGTATTTTCATCGTAAACTGCCTGCAATTGATGCTAAGATAATCCTTTTTTTATGCCGGATTATACCTGCTGATCTGACTCCAAAAGACAAATAGTGTCAGAGTTTGCAAAGATGGCGGAAAGTGGTTTGTATTTATCGTGTTTTGAATTCTCTGGAAAATAGTTTATGTACAGAAAGTTAATATCCGAGCCACCTTCAGCAACCTTTACTTAAATTATCGATGAATGGAGCGTGATTGTTGGAGAAAAAAATTATCATGTCTACAATGATTTAGCACTTTATTAATTGCAATTTATTTTACTTAGATGGATATAATTGCAGCCAAGGTGAAAACATAATTTTAACTAGCTTATGGTTATGAGGGGGTTAGCATTGAAATCTCGAGTTCCTATCCCATTGAGGAAGTTAATTGAAGATAAACAATCAGTGAAAAATAAAAAACAACAAGAAGAGCTAAATCAAAGCGGAAATCCAAACTCCAGCAAAACTAAAAATCAAAGCCAAAATCCAGTTCAAAATGCTCAAAACAGAAGTAAAGACTCAAAGAATCATCAAACCAAACTTATATCCTCTGATCTTCAATATAATTTTGATCATATTAAGAAAACGTTAGGAAATAGTTCAGACATAATTATAAGGGATTTTCAAGCAGGTAAAAATGGGGAAATTAAGTTAGGCATCGTTTACACAGATGGATTAACGGATTCAGCTTCCATCCAAGATTTAATCCTCGACACTTTGATGGTTGAAATTCGGAACTCTGACTTGGACGTGGAGGTCCCTGATTGTTTTGAAATGATAAAATCACATACTCTGCCTATAGGGGAAATAGTTGAAATAACTGATTTTCAAAAGTTTTTTAACCATGTTTTATCGGGAGACACGATGTTATTATTGGACGGCTCCACTAAAGGAATGGCACTCGGTTCAAGAAATTGGGTCGATCGCGGGGTTCAAGAACCTTCCTCCCAAACAGTAGTAAGAGGACCAAAGGATGGGTTTACTGAAACGCTGCGGACAAATACTGCTTTAATACGACGGAGAATAAAAGATCCTAGCCTATGGCTTGAAACAAAGCAGATTGGAGAAAAAACGCAAACGGACGTTGCGATTATGTATTTAAAAGGTGTTGCCAATGATAAAACGGTTTCAGAATTGCAAAGCCGGTTAAATCGAATCAATATAGATGCGATTCTTGAGAGTGGATACATTGAAGAGCTTATTCAGGATGAAGTATACACTCCATTTCCAACCATTTATAATACGGAACGTCCTGATGCTGTAGCCGCTGCCATTTTAGAAGGAAGGATTGCGATACTGGTTGACGGAACGCCGTTTGTCCTTATCGTTCCAGCACTGATGGTGCATTTTTTCCAGTCGAGTGAAGACTATTATCAACGGGCAGACATTGCAACATTAATTCGAGTATTACGGTATTTATCCTTTTTCCTTGCTTTGCTTACACCGTCACTTTATGTAGCTGTCTCGACTTTTCATCAAGAAATGCTTCCTACTCCATTACTCATAAGTCTAGCCTCACAACGAGAGGGAGTTCCTTTTCCTGCTTTTGTGGAGGCGATGCTGATGGAGGTAGTGTTTGAAATTTTGCGTGAGGCAGGTGTGAGGATGCCTAGGGCAATCGGTTCATCCATTTCCATCGTTGGTGCATTAGTTATTGGGCAGGCTGCTGTCGAAGCAGGGTTCGTTTCAGCAACGATGGTTATCATCGTCGCATTAACAGCCATCAGTAGTTTTGTGTTTCCATCCAATAGTATGGCCATTGCTTTTCGGATGCTTCGTTTCTTGTTCATGATCCTTGCCGCTACATTTGGATTATACGGGATCATTTTGGGGCTGATCGTGATGGTCTTGCATTTAAATAGCTTACGATCTTTTGGTTTACCATATTTAGCTCCAAATGCACCATTCATTTTACAAGATCAAAAAGACAACATCATTCGTATGCCACATTGGTCATTAGTAAAGCGGCCTCGATTGATCAGTAAAAATGATACAGACAGAGGAGATGTCAGTTCTCCGAAACCACCTAGATAAAATTGATGGGATTATGAGGGTTTTACGATGAAAAAAATGCTAAAGGTATTTTTAATGTTACCTATAATTTGTTTATCCGGCTGTTGGAGCAGCATTGAGTTGAATGAACTTGCCATCGTTACTGCCATGGGAATTGATAAAACGGAAGATGGGTATCTTGTCAGCGTCCAAGTTCTAAATTCGAGTGAGCTGGCAGGTGATGCCAGGTCCGGCCGTACGGAAGTTGTAACCTTCAGGAAAAGTGGTAAAACCATTGCTGAAGCAATTAGAAGCCTATCAACTGATATACCAAGAAGGTTATATGTCGCACATCTTCGTGAAATTGTCTTTGGTGAGGAAATGGCCAGGGCAGGAATTGCAAAACCTCTGGATGTTCTTTCCCGGCAAAAGGAGTTACGTTCCGATTTCTATATGACCGTTGCGAAGGGTTCTACTGCTTATGATACGCTTAATGTGCAAACGGCTCTTGAAAAAATACCGGCAAATAAAGTGTTTGACTCCTTGGAAAATTCAGAGAGAAGATGGGCACCGACAAGGACGGTCACTTTGGATGAGCTGGTCAGCAGTATCGTCAGTAAAGGTAGACAGGCCATGCTAACGGGGATTTACGTTTATGGTGATCCCGAATCAGGAAGCAATGTTACGAATGCACAAAATATTTCCCCGAAATCCGGCTTGCGTTTGGATTATCTTGGAGTATTCAAGAAGGATAAACTTGTCGGCTGGTTAAACAGGAACGATAGTAAAGGTGTTAGTTACATTACAGATCATGTTAAGTCCACTGCGGTAAATATTCCATGTGAAGGTGACCAAATTACGGTTAACACGACTAGTTCAAAAACGAAAATCAAGGGGAAAATGGAAAAAGGAAATCCCAAAATTGATATAAATGTCACCACAGAAGGGAGTATAGGTGAGGTAGAATGCACAATCGATTTAACTAAACCCGAAAAAATCGAAGAATTGAATAAAAGATACGAAAAAGATATTAAAACTAAAATAGAAGGATCGATAAAAACGCTTCAAGAGAAGTATCAAAGTGACATCTTCGGTTTTGGTGAAGAAATTCATAGAACCGATCCTGAAGCATGGAAACGTTTAGAAGGAAATTGGGAGCAAGAATTCGCAAATTTAGACGTGAATGTAACCGTTAAAGCAAAGATTCGCAATTTAGGAACGATATCAGAATCCTTTCAAAAAGAAATCGAGGAGTAAAGATCAATGTGGGCAATTATTGGAACAGTGTGTACTGGAGCTATTATTTCATTTTTCGAAATACCTCCTCTTATTAAAAAAAAATGCTGGAAGGAAATTGTCATTTTTATTTTATTACTATTACTTGGCATGACGTTGAGTATTTTAATTATCAAGGATATTACCATTCCTACTCCTATAGACTGGATAACGAAAATATATAGTCCACTCGCTCATTTCATGGATCGTATTTTATCCTAGGGGGGTATCGGATATGCTCGAAAAAGGAAAAATCAGCTCTGGTGAATTTCTTATAATGGTCATCATATTCACCATAGGAGGAGCGATACTTACTTTACCTTCCGTACTTGTTTCATTAGCAAAACAGGATGGCTGGATTGCCTATATTATCGCTACTCTCATCGGTTTATGTTTCGTTTTCTTATTTATCCGGCTCGCCTCGCTCTACCCATCCATGACTTATATAGAAGTTAATGAAAAAATATTTGGGAAATGGATCGGAAAAATCTCGGCCCTGCTATTCCTATTTTATTTATATTACCTTTCTTCCGCGTTACTTAGTGAAATTGGGAATTTTTTTTCAACACAGGTTCTGGTTGAGACACCTATGGAAATGATTATGATCTTGTTTATATTAACAAGCTTATTTGGTGCACGGCTAGGATTGGAAGTTATCTGCAGGACTGCATTAATCTTTTTTCCTTGGCTTGTACTGCTGCTTTTCATATTATTCGTATTTCTTATCCCGGATATCAAAATCGAAAATATGCAACCTGTATTTGAAGAAGGCATGAAACCGATAGTGAGGGGATCATATCACTCATTAGCACTGCCTTATGTTCAGCTTGTTTTCTTTTTAATGATCACCCCATATGTAAATGAAAAGGCTGAAATAAAGAAAAACTTTTATTTAGGGACTATATTAGGTGGCAGCGTTCTATTCTTAGTGATCGTTTTCAGTATCCTTGTATTGGGTGCTGATAATACAGCAAGGTTAACTTACCCTTCTTATAAACTGGGAATGATGATAAGCATTGGTAATTTTTTCGAAAGGGTCGAGGTCATTGTGGCCTTCATTTGGGTTTTTACAGAGTATTTTAAGTTGACCATATGCTTTTATGGACTCGCCCTAGGACTAGCTCAATTGCTGGGTATGCAAAATTACAAAATACTTCTATTCCCATTAGCTTTTCTAATTCTCACTTTTACCATCTTTTCGCATCCCGATATCGTGCATTATCAAAACTTCATGGCTACAGCTTGGACACCATTATCCTTAACGATTTGTTTTATTCTGCCATTGTTATTATTAATGGTTGGGAAAATTAGAAAAAAGTAAGAAGGGGTTGCATCATATTTGATGTTCTAGTGGACGTCATGAAAATTGATGGGCAATTCAGCAGATAACTGTTTCAAGGAAGGGAGTAAATAAAATATTCTGACAAATTCATTGACTAAAGAAAGATGATGATTTAATATAACAATATATAACATTACATGATGTTGTATATCAAATATTAAAGGAGTGGGAAAATGAGTAGATCGGTTATTAATGTAAAAAGTAATGTAAAAACAGTATTGGATCAATTAAAGGGGAGGAAAATTAACAATATTTATTTGGTAGCATGTGGGGGCTCTTCTGCGATTATGTATTCAGCTAAGTATATACTGGATCGTGAAGCTAAAAATATAACTTCCGATCTGTATAGTTCAAATGAGTTTATACATCGCAATCCGCAACAACTAGGGAAAGAAACTTTAGTAATTTTATGCTCTATGTCTGGAACAACTCCTGAAACAGCTGAAGCGGCTAAGTTTGCAAAAAGTAAAGGTGCGTTTACAGTGGCATTAACGAACGAACCAGCATCACCATTAGCCCAAAATGCGGACCTTTATATTAAATATGACTGGGGGAACGGTGTAAACGCCTTCGATACAAACCTCAGTGTTTTATATCAATTAGTTTTTGGTGTACTTCATATAGCGGAAAACAATGAAAAGTTTGGAAAACTAGTATCAAGTTTAGAGAACTTACAGCCAGTGTATGAAAAAGCCCTGGAGCAAGAAGCTTCTCATGCCAGGGTATTCGCGCAATCTCATGCAAAAGAACCTGTTATCTATACAATGGCAAGTGGTTCAAACTATGGGACAGCCTATTCTTTCAGCATTTGTATCTTAATGGAAATGCAATGGATACACTCACATGCCATTCATGCTGGTGAGTACTTCCATGGACCATTCGAAATTATTGACGAAAATGTACCGTTTATCATTCTATTGGGATTGGATGAAACAAGACCGTTGGAAGAAAGAGCATTATCTTTTTCTCAGCGGTATGGTAAAAAGCTAACGGTGTTAGATGCAAAACAGTATGATCTTGATGGAATTGATGAAGAAGTAAAAGGATATATTGCACCGCTTATCTTAAATCGAGTATTACGTCAATATGCAGAAGAATTAGCGGAAGCGCGTAATCATCCCTTAAGCAAAAGGCGTTATATGTGGAAAGTAGAATACTGACAGTTAGAGAAAACTTAATATTCTGTATATTTTATTTACGAATTATACTATAATGTTTTATAACATTATAGTATAATTTCCTGATGATAAAAGCATTTATAAAAAGGAGGGTATTCATGAGAAAAACAAAACTCATATTCGCATCATTTTTAAGTCTATCTTTAATGCTTGGGGGATGTTCTGGTGAAAGAACATCTTCAGAATCAGATGTTGGAAATACTACATTAACATTTTTCCATAGGTGGCCAAAGGAACCTGAAAAAACTTACTTTAATGAAGTTGTAAAAGAATTTGAAAAACAAAACCCCGATATCCATATTAAAACCGAAGCAGTGTTAAACGATTCGTATAAAGACAAAATTAAAGTAATGACTGGTACAAATAATCCACCTGATATTTATTTCTCATGGAGTGATGAATTTGCAAGCCAGTTTGTGCGAGGCAATAAAGCTTTGGATTTAACTTCTTTTTATAAAAACGACCCGACATGGTCTTCTCAACTCGTTCCATCCCAAGTCAAACCATATACATTTAATAATAAGGTATATGGTGTCCCCGTAACAATGGATGGGAAAATGTTTTTCTATAACAAGGATGTCTTCGAAGGATTGAACATACACCCACCTAAAACCTGGAATGAATTTATCGATGTATTAAAAGTTTTAAAAAAGAATAACTACACAGCTCTTCAATTCGGCAGTCAAGATACTTGGACAATTTCCCATTATGTGGGCACATTGAATCAACGTCTTGTTAGTCCGGAAGTTCTGGCAATGGATTATAATCGAAAAACCGGAAAATTCAAGGATGACGACTACATAAAAGCGCTTGAGAAATTCCAAGAGTTGTTACCTTATTTTAATAAGAATACTAATTCAATAGATCATGAATATGCAAGGCAGCAATTTTCAAATGGTAAAGCACCTATGTTTTATGCAGAAACGGCAGAGATCATGTTATTTGGACCCACTAAGTTTGAACTTGGAATGTTTAACTTTCCTGAGGTAGAAGGCGGAAAGGGTAATCAAACAAATCTAACGGGATCGCCTGAAGGCTTCATGATTTCTTCCAAGACAAAGCATCCCAAAGAAGCGATGGAGTTTTTAAAGTTTCTAACCACTAAAAATATGGGGGAAAAACTAGTCACTGATGTGGGGAAGTATAGTGCAGTTAAAGGTACGGTGAATGAAAATAATTCTTCCCCAGAACAGCTTGAAGCGGTTCAAAGTATATTAAACGCAAAAGAAATGGCCCCATGGTTTGACATGAGCATTGATGCTCGTATTGCAGATGCCTATTTAACAGGAACACAAATGATGTTAAATGGAGATAAAACACCTAAACAAATTATGCGTGATGTTCAAAAAGCTGCTGATACTGTTAGATTTGAAGCGGGGAAATAAGGGAAAACATTTTTCCGTTTTATTAAGGGAGTGATATTTTAATGATAAAACTCGATAAATTTGTACCTTATCTATATCTTCTTCCAGCCTTAGTTTTTTTATTGCTAGTTTATATCCCCATTTTCCAGAATATTGGCGATAGTATGTATAATTGGAGTACATTTTCACCAGATAAAGCATTTGTAGGGATGGATAACTACTTTACATTATTTAAAGATCCCGTATTTTATGAAGCTTTAAAAAATAATATCCTTTATGCAGTCATTTCAATTGTTTTCCAGGTTTTTGGAGGGTTAATTGTTGCAGCTGTTTTAGAAGATAAATTAATCCGTAAATTTTCACCTATATTTCGAACAGTCTATTTTTTACCAGTCGTCGTTTCAATGACAGTCATCGCATTGCTGTTTTCATTTTTTTACAACCCGGAAGTAGGGTTGTTAAATCAGTTTCTTAAAATGATTGGATTGAATAATTTAGCACTGCCATGGTTGGGTGATAGTGAAACGGCAATCTATGCAGTCATTGCTGTCTCACAGTGGCAATCAATTGGTTATATAGCCATGTTATATATCGTATCCATTCAAAAAATTTCACCTGAACTATATGAAGCAGCTGAAATGGATGGAGCGAATAAAATAAAGACGTTTTTTCACATTACGGTTCCAGTAACCAAGGAAATGACATTTGTAGCCGTAATATTAACATTGACAGGTGCCTTTACTGTGTTTAATGAGCCATATATCCTAACCGGAGGGGGACCGGGAACTTCTTCGGAAGTCCTGAGTACCTATTTATATAAAACGGCTTTTTCAAAAGATATGATGGGTTATGCTTCTGCCATTGCAACGGTTATCTTAATTATTACGTTACTTATTTCTCTTGTTCAAATGAAAATATTTAAAACAGGAAAGGAGGACTAATAATGGAGATGCCGAAATCAACGATCAGAGTACCGGAATTAGTTGGGGAAAATCTAAAGTATGTAAGGAAAAGAAAAGCCTATAATATGAGAATAGCGCTTGTTTATGCAGGTTTGATTGCCTACTTTCTTGTTGTTGCTTATCCCTTATTATGGATGGTCATCAGTTCTTTCAAAAGCACAGAGGAAATTTTCAACCATAGTTGGTCACTTCCTCATACATGGTTGTTTGAAAATTATGTTACAGCTTGGAATAGTGGGATTTCTTCCTACTTTTTAAATAGTGTCATGGTTACTGGCATGACTTGTATTCTAACGGTTTTAGTAAGTGCGTTAGGTGCATACGGATTATCTCGCTTTGATTTTCGTGGAAAGGCTTTCATTTTGGTCATATGCTTAGGCGGTTTGATGCTATCTCCCCAAGTAAGCCTGATCCCTTTGTATAATATCATTCAGAAGCTAGGGATATATAACACCCATTGGGCGTTAATCTTACCTTATGTAGCATACAGAATTCCGCTAACCATCTTGTTGATTCGGGCCTACTTCCTGTCCATTCCGAAAGAACTGGAAGAGGCTGCCCGGCTGGATGGATGCACAAACCTTGGAATCCTTTTTAGAATTTTCATTCCCATGAGTAAGCCTATTTTATTAACGACGGTAATTTTAACAGCTTACTATACATGGAATGAATTCATGTTCGCTATCATCTTTATAGACGATGATAGTTTACGTACGATACCTGCCGGTTTAATGCAATTCCGAGATGCATTGCAAACCGATTGGGGAGTGTTGCTTTCAGGATTAACGATTTCAGCGGCGCCTATCGTCATTTTATTTTTATTCATGCAGAAGTATTTTATCCGTGGAATTGCCAGTGGAAGTGTAAAATGATAACAGGAGGAACCGGCATGAAGTTAATTGGAGTAGGAGATAATGTAGTGGATTTTTATAAAGACCAAGGAAAGATATATCCCGGCGGCAATTCATTAAACGTGGCAGTAATGTATAATCGTTTAAATGATGAGCAATCTTCATATATTGGCATTGTAGGAAATGATGGGGCGGCAGACCATGTGTTAGAGGTATTGCAAAAGGAAAAGATAGAGATTAGTAGAGTAAGACAAGCAGTAGGAGAGAATGGTATGGCAGTGGTCGCGTTGGATAAGGACGGGGACCGAATATTTATTGGTTCCAATAGAGGGGGTATTCAATCCAGATTGGGAATTGTACTGAATGACAAGGATCTGGATTATATTCGGCAACACGACCTTCTACATACAAGTGTTTATAGCCATATAGAGCATAACCTCCAAAAATTAAGCCAACTCATTGACATTTCTTTTGATTTTTCGACAAATCAAAAGGATCACTATTTACAAAAAGTTTGTCCGTATGTGACATATGCATTTTTTTCAGGAAGTAATTTAAACACTGCAGAGTGCCATGCACTGATTCAAAAGGTGCATTCGTTCGGCTCAAAAGTGGTATGTGTTACTCGTGGGGAAAAGGGAGCACTCTTATCAATTGAAAATCAATTATATGAACAAGCTATTATCCAAACTAAAGTTATAGATACATTGGGGGCGGGAGATTCATTTATTGCTGGTTTTCTCTCATCGTATGTCCAAGGGCAAGATGTAAATAAAGCATTACAAAAAGGAGCTTTAGCTGCCTCCCAAACCTGTCAGGATTATGGAGCTTTTGGGTATGGTAAAGAATATATTCCTGACCATATGCTGGTTTAACATGATTTATAGATGGAAAAAGGTAACGAGATCCCGGATTAGGAGGGGGATTCGTTACCTTTTTCTTGCGATATGGAACTATCAATCGTAAAGGTCACGCGATTGGCAGGATAATATAAGAAGGAGGAATGGATGGGCTGCTTCTTTGCGTCGTATGCCACTTTCTCCACTTTGAAAAGGGGATCTCCCACTTCGCACTCTAAAAATTTTGCTTCATCTGCATTTGCCAATACCATATTTAAAAGTTTCGTGTTATGAACAGGAGTTATATTATATTTATGCTTTATGATGTCATACATGGAAACGGAGTTATGGACATGTTGATTTAAATTAGGCAGGACCTTTAAGGAATAATGAGAAATTTCTAAGGTGAGAGGTTGCTTATCATAGTATAAGATCCGTTGTAATTCAAGAACATCATTTTCAGGAGTAATCTCCAAGGATTTAGAAATATTAGCCGGTGCGGGTATGATCCCAAATGAAAGGATTTTAGTTTGAGGTATCTTCCCTAGTTCTGACATATATTCAGCATGACCATTAACAGCAAAAAGTTCCCTTTTTACTTTAGGATATTGGACAAATGTTCCCTTTCCTTGTTGGCGTATTAGAAGACCCTCTTCCACTAAGTCCAAAACCGCTTTTCTAACAGTAATGCGACTTACCCCATATATGTCACATAATTCTGTTTCGGTTGGTAATCTTTCGCCAGGAGAGTATATTCCTTTGTTAATATCTTCGATAATCGATTGTTTTAATTGCATGTATAAAGGTGTAGAACTATGAGTGTTGAGTTTCATATTTTCCCCTTTCTCTTATTTTTTTCTTTTATTATAACGTAATGTGATGTTATAGTACAAATCATCAATTCGACTAAATGCATAGCCAATATATATATGGTTAAAGGCATTCGGCAACAACGATCTGAGATAACAATGTCGGGGATCGTTGTTGTGGGAAAATATGCATTTTTTGCACCCAACTTATAGTTAAAGCAGGTGCCCGCATCATAAAATAGCCATAATACGACATCAAATTCCAACATATTTCTACTTTTTCATTTTGTATAATGAGATAAAAAATATTTTAAGGGAGTGATTGTTGTATTATGAAAAACAGGAAAGTTATTTCGACTCTAGGAGTTGCCATTTTATCGGCGAGTATTGCGACACCAACATTTGCAGCCAATGAAACATCCCCGGGAACACCCATTCAACAAACTTATTCGGTTTCAGGTTTTACAGATCATACTGAACTAGGGAAAAAGCTGGAACAAATTGCGAGTGATAGCCAAGGTAAAGTAAAAGTGGATGTAGCTGGATATTCCAATAGAAATAGAGAAATCTACAAAGCAACCGTGGGAACAGGCGAGAAAGTCGTTTTAATTCAAAGTGAGATCCATGGAAATGAGAAAACTGGTACGGATGCCATCTTGAATGTCTTGAAGTTTTTGGGGACCAATTCTCCTGAAGCGGAGAAAATTCGTAAAGAAATTACCCTGGTCGCTTTGCCTAAAATGAATCCCGATGCTGCTGAATTGGACCGTCGGGGAAATGATATGACATGGGCAGAGGTCGCGAAGCAGTTTCCACAGTTAGCAGGAGCGAATCCATCTTGGAACTATTAGACATACAAAAATGAATCATTCGATTATGAGTCCAAACCTGGTTTCGATGTCAATCGTGACTTTAATCCTGATTTAAATTATATTCCCCAAGCTAAAGACTTCCCTGGAAAATCATCCACCCCTGGTTGGTTCATAACACCCGAATCACAAACAACACGTGATGTTTACAAGTCTCTACTGAAGCAATTCGGAAAGGTGGAGATTTTTGTGGACTTGCATCACCAAGCTCCCTATTATGAAGTTGATGGAACGGATGATTTAGTCACCTACTCGATTTCCGCTCAATTTGTTCCTGATCCAAGCTCGCCTTCAGGACAAGATTATGCCAAATATGCCAAAAACTATAATTATGATTTTTCCAGACAATTGAATGTGGCGGTATATAATGCTATGAAAGAACAAGGTAATTCCCCATATGGGAATATATCCTTATATCCGCAAAACCAAAACCTTCCTGGAACGGCTTTAGGTGCCTTTGCTTTAAACGGAAGTGGGACAGTACTCTTTGAAGTAAGAGGTCAAACACAGTCTTTTGGCCAAAAGAAAAAAGGCATCCTTATTAAAGCGGTTGAAAGAGGGTTATATGGAATTATTGATGGAGTTACTGATGGCTCTGTATATAAAATCAATCCGGAAGAATACGAGTCAATTCCACTGACGGAGGGCAGGCAATAACAAAAATTGAGTGAGGAAATGATTTTTATCAACTTCCAGTATAGATTGGATTGAAGTAACCAGACGGAAATCCGCCTGGTTTTCCTTCATGATCGGTTTCGGCAACCAGAAAGTGTTTTTTTGAATATCGCCTTTGTAGAAGTAATTCCTTTCAAGTTATATTGTGTAGAAGAAAACTATTTGGAAACATAGTCATTTTTCACTATTAACACAAAGTGTTAAAAATGTCAGAATAGTATTAATAGTTATTTTTTTATGGTTATCATATTTAATAAGGAGGGTTTTTATTGAATTTAAAAAAGAAAGTTCTAGCAGTTTCATTATCTAGTTTAATGACGTTAAGTGCAGTAACGGCTTTTTCACTACCAGTCGGAGCGGTTGGTAATGGTCCAAGTGCCGGAAATGGTCAAGTGACAACTTCAAATCTTCATACATATGAAAGCCTGGTAAGCTATCTTGAAACGCAGGACGCTAAACAAGAAAGGCTGGCACTGGAAGTAATCGGGGAAACGGTAAAAGGGAGGGATATTTACCTGGCGAAGTACATTTCAAATCCTAAGAATCCTACAATACTATTTTTAACTCAACAGCATGGAAATGAACAACTGACTACAGAGGGTGCTCTCGAATTCATTAAACATCTAGGCACGAACAAGACTAAAGGTATTTTGGAAAATGTTAATATACTGATCATTCCCATGCTAAATGCAGATGGGGCCATGGGAGATGTTAATTTCCCTCTTGATGACTATTTAGCAAAAGGTGATCGACATCTAACACGGGCAAATGCAAATGGGATCGACTTAAACCGTGAGCATGATAAAAAAACTGATTCGATGCAAGTAGAGGTAAAGGCTTTACACGAAAATGTATTTGCGAAATACGATATAGATTACATGATAGATTTACATCATCAAGGGACGCTAAGCGAAACATATGGTGAACTTGTTTCAGGTTCAATTCTTTATCCAACAAACGCTAACGTAAAGCCTGAAGTGTTAGAAGCGTCAAAAAAACTGGGTGCTGTCGTATATAACTCCATTGAACCATCTGGTTGGGGACATATTGGTAGGTATGATGGCGGTTCTGGAGAAAATATAGGCCGTAATGGTGCAGCCGTCCGTTATGATATTGCCACACTGCTCTTTGAGATGCGAGGTATGTCGGACCACAATGTCGAGTCAGTAGCGCTTGGGCAAAAAAGTAATGGCTATCTAATTAAGCAAACAGTAACCACTTTGGATGCAGCTGTAAGAGCTCTTGCCGATGATTCAATTGAAACTGTTGATGCAAGCTTTTGGGACACCCTGCCAACACAAACCAATCGTCCTGGGGCAGAAGCAGACGAATAAAATGATGACACATCCCATTTTCAGAGGGATGTGTTTTTTATTTTTCCACACCGATAGAAGTACGAACTTGTTATATGAAATGATTTATAGTGGAAATAGCAGAACAAGAATAAAGATTACATAGAAAAAAGGCATCTGCTTTCACTGATAGCAGATGCCTTTTGAACGATTACAGTTTGGACCTGAAATGTCCCTACATTAATTGTCGGTGTTTGCTCCTATAAACTTTTTTCGGCTGAATTCTCCTTTTTTTGTTCTTCCTTTAGTCGTAAGGCTACTAAACTGGCAAAGTCATGAATGATGGTGGCTGCCAATAGTGATGTAATTTGTGTTGGATCGTACGGTGGGAGGACTTCCACCAGGTCGAACCCAATAAAGTTGAATCCATGCAGTGAGCGTATCATCTCCAGGGTTTCAAAGCTATTTAGACCGCCGACCTCCAAGGTGCCAGTTCCAGGAGCACAGGATGGATCGACAAAATCAATATCAAAGGTCAAGAAACATGGTGTATCCCCAATGGTTTTCTTGACTTCCTTCACGACGTCTTCGATTCCTCTTTTCTTCAGCTCGGGCGTAGTTATTACATTGTAGCCTAGATCCGTACTGGAATCTATATCTCCTGGATGATTGAGCGTACCTCTTATGCCAATCTGGAAAACTTTATCTGTTTGGAGCAAGCCTTCCTCATATGCACGGATAAACGGGGAACCATGCCAGTATTTTTCATCATAATAAGTATCCCAAGTATCTGTATGTGAATCAAAATGAAGAAGGGCAACAGGACCGTGTATTTTTGCGGCAGCTCTTAGATTAGCCAATGTTACTGAATGATCTCCTCCGATGCCTATTGGAATGATGCCGTTTTTCATCAAGTCTGCCATAGCTTTTTCAATTAACTCATAGCTTCGATGTATATTATGGGGAATCACCGAAACATCCCCAATATCAATTGCATTGCATTCGTCAAACGGAAATACCTTGTGAATGGGATGATAAGGAAACAACGTCATCGATGCCTGGCGGACTGCCTGTGGAGCAAACCGGGCTCCTACCCTGAATGAAGCAGCTGTATCAAAAGGCATACCTATCACTGCCAATTTGGCATTTTCTCTTGAAGAAGGTAAGCGCATAAATGATCCGGTGGTACAAAACTCTGGCATTACATCAGGGGATAAAGGATATTTCATTTTTTCTATTCCTCCATTTTCTTATAACTATTATTGTTTTGAAACTCATATAGGTGAATTCCTATAGAATATTTATTATGCAATTATCATGCCAAGTTACAGTAAGTGATTTTATGAGGGGTTTAACCAAAAACATTGGCTTGGGGTATGCAAAGAAGAATAATTTATGGGGAATTGAATCGCCAAATAAGAGTTGCTGAAAGACATCATATCTATGAATCAATCATTTACCGTTAAAAATACAGGAATTAAGTAGCGTTTTTGGCTTATTTCGTTTTTCGAAGTAAACCTTAATCATATGGCACAGAATTTGCATAAAGGTAAACAGGTAAAACTTTTAAAAAAGAGGGAGGCATGGGGATTATTCTAGTTAAGAAATTGAACCTACTAGTTTGAAAGCGGTTTCAAGGAGGAATGATAGGTGGAAAATGAAGTTACATTGAAAAGATCACTGAAATTATGGCAAATCGTTATGATGGGGTTAGCATATATGACACCCATGGTCGTATTTGATACATTTGGCATTGTATCTGGGATTACGGGCGGCCATGTGCCGACTGCCTATATCGTTGCATTGGTGGGGATGCTTTTTACAGCTGCAAGCTATGGAAAACTTGTAAAGGTTTTTCCTGCTGCAGGTTCTGCTTACACTTATACGCAAAAGGCCATGAACCCGCATTTAGGATTCCTTGTAGGATGGTCTTCGCTGTTAGACTATTTGTTTTTACCTATGGTAAATGCATTGTTAACCAAAATTTATCTGACAGCATTATTTCCAGGAGTTCCTACATGGATTTGGGTAGTATTATTCGTAGCAATCGTCACCATACTCAATCTCCGGAGCGTCAATGTACTTGCTAACTTTAATGCGCTATTTGTTTTAATTCAGATTGCCATCATGGCAGTGTTCATCATTCTTGTTGTCCAAGGGTTGAATGATGGCGAAGGTACAGGAGAAGTGTTTACGATAACGCCTTTTGTAAATGAAGGAATGGACTTTTCGGCAATAATTACCGGGGCCACGATCCTTTGTTTTTCCTTTTTGGGATTTGATGCGGTAACGACACTATCTGAGGAAACGCCGGATCCGAAAAAAACGATTCCAAAAGCGATATTTTTAACTGCACTTTGGGGTGGAATCATCTTCATTACCGCATCTTTCTTTATTCAGCTCTTTTTCCCGGATATTTCCCGTTTTAAGGAACCGGATGCTGCATTACCGGAAATCGCCCTTTATGTAGGTGGGAAGCTATTTCAATCCATTTTTCTTTGTACGACTTTCGTCAATACGCTAGCCTCGGGACTAGCATCGCATGCCAGCGTTTCCCGTCTTTTGTATGTTATGGGGCGTGATAAAGTGTTTCCGGAAAAATGGATTGGATTTATTCATCCTAAGTGGAAAACACCAGCCATTAATGTACTCATAGTTGGAGTCATTTCAATGTCGGCTTTATTCTTTGATCTAGTGACAGCCACGTCACTGATCAACTTTGGTGCATTAATGGCATTTACCTTTGTAAATCTGTCAGTGATCAGCCATTTTATCATTCGGGGAAAGAAGCACCGAACGATAAAGGGGTGTATTCAATACTTAATAATGCCTTTAATTGGAGCTATAGCAATTGGCATTCTATGGATCAACCTTGAGGCAAGTTCCCTAATAATGGGGACAAGTTGGTTCATTATTGGTTTTTGTTATCTATTATATATCACAAAGGCATTCCGGAAGGCTCCGCCCCAATACCAAGTTGAAGAAATTCAGCTATGAGACTTTGCAAGTAAAAACTCATCCGATAAGAATGAGTCAGTTTGTAGCCAAAAAGGTTTTGGAATCGTTTCATTCCAAAAACCTTTTTGGTTTTTTATTTGAATGAAGCAGGTATAGGGAATGGTTGACCTCGGCCCCTTTGCCAACTCCAGTTGTCCTTCTTCTTTAAGTTCATCACAGCGAAAGTAGGCGTCATCCAGTTTGTCACCGACTGACGCATCCTAAAAGGATGCGTTTTTTTCTATGTATTTAATCATCACTTGTTACATATGCAAACCTGAATTGCTTATGAATTAATACATATATCCTGATGATTGTATGTGTGTTCAAATGGCGGTGTATTGCCATCCGTACTGTATCCTCAAAGCTGGCATGAAAGTTGCTTAATAAGTAATAAGAATAAAAGTGAGGTGCTAAAATGACAGCGGAAATTAAGGTTATTGAAAAACGTCAATTGGATAATCCACTGCAAGAATTCCAGGATATCTTAAAAGAAGCGATTGAAGTTTTGGACTATCCAGATCAGGTTTTTGATTTTCTAAAAGCGCCAATGCGTTTTCTGGAAGTCTGTATTCCTATTCAAATGGATAATGGCGAGACAAGGATGTTTCAAGGGTATCGGGCTCAACATAATGATGCAGCCGGTCCTACCAAAGGGGGGATTCGGTTTCACCCGGATGTCACTCCTGAAGAAGTTAAGGCATTGGCCGGATGGATGAGCTTGAAATGCGGAATAACCGATCTTCCATATGGAGGGGCAAAAGGCGGCATTGTGTGTGATCCCAGACAGATGAGTTCATCTGAGCTTGAACGATTAAGCAGAGGGTATGTCAGGGCAGTAAGTCAAATAGTGGGCCCTACAAAAGATATTCCGGCACCTGATATGTATACGAATTCACAAATCATGGCCTGGATGCTGGATGAATATGATCACATCAGGGAATTCGATTCACCAGGCTTCATTACAGGAAAGCCTCTGAGATTAGGAGGATCGAAGGGCAGGGAAAAGGCCACTTCCAAGGGAGTATTATATACACTTCAAATGATATGTGATTTAAAGGGGATTCCTATTGAAGGCATGCGGGTAATCATCCAGGGATTCGGGAATGTTGGCAGTCATTTAGCATTGTATTTACATGAAATGGGGGCCAAAGTTGTCGGAATAGCGGATGAGCTTGGAGGTTTATATGATCCGAATGGATTGGACATTCCTTACCTTTTGGAGAACAGGGACTCTTTTGGGGTCGTTTCGAACTTATACAAAGATTCATTATCCAATCAGGAATTATTGGAAAAAGAGTGTGATGTGCTGATTCCCGCAGCTATTAGCGGAGTTGTGAATAAGGATAATGCAAAACGACTGAGATGTGAAATCCTGATTGAAGCAGCAAATGGGCCGACGACAAAGGAAGCGATCAAAATTCTCGATGATAAAGGTATAGTGCTAGTCCCGGATATTTTGGCGAATTCAGGAGGGGTGATAGTCTCGTATTTTGAATGGTGCCAGAACAACCAAGGTTATTACTGGACGGAAGAGCTTGTAGATGAACGTTTGAAGGAAAAGATAACGGCCAGCTTTTTGAATGTCTACCATACTTCCCAAAAATATTCCGTGAACATGAAAGTGGCTGCATATATTGAAGGGATTCGCAAAATAGCAGAAGCATCCCAGCTTCGGGGGTGGGTCAGGTTCTGAACGAATTTAGGGCTTACAAGAAAGGAGGCAATCCGTTGAATTTTGATATTCTTTCCGAAAATAAAGAAAACCAGGCCATTCATCATTATTGCTTATTGTCACAAGATTATCGATATGATGTGACCATTGTATATTCGGCCCAGTTTTTCGGTAAAGCAATGGTGACTTCCATGAAAAGCGGAAGAATGATCCTGCTTTGTGCCAATGATATTAATTTAGATCAATACTGGGCTCCGACCCTTGGCATTGAACAAGAAGATATATCTGAGTTCCAAAACTTTCTCAAGTTAGTTTTACAAACCCCATTTCATTTTGAAGAATACTGAAGGAAGGAATGATATAAATGTACGTAGATGTGATTCTTAGCCCTTGTGATGGCAGGATTGAAAAAATTTCAATATCCAAAAACTCCAGATTTTACGAATGGGAACAATTATTTCAGGTTAAGAAGGCAGATGGAAGTGTGGAAATCATTGATATTGGTGTAAGCGGGAAAATAGAATCATTGGAGGTATTGGAGGGCGAACCAGTGGTGGCCGGCGAGGTCCTCGCCTATTTCAGGGAAGATTTATTCGTGACCGGCAGCGATTGATATATAAACGAAAAGAAGATGAAATGATTCATCTTCTTTTTCGGCTTATCCGATAACCCTCCACTGCTCTCTTATTTTCATGTTCCCCTATACCCCAATTTTGCAGAAACCCTATTGCCAGTTTCCATCACATTCTTAATGAGGAAATCAAGTCTTTCATCTGTCAGGTTAAAGCTGACAAAACCAATGCTCACCGCACCGTGAACTTCCCCAAAATGGTTCAATATCGGCACGGCAACAGAACATGTTCCCTCTGTTCTTTCACTGTGACTGATTCCATGTCCCTTCATTTTAGTCTCTTGC
This sequence comes from Peribacillus sp. NPDC096448, assembly GCF_044762675.1. Classification (NCBI taxonomy): domain Bacteria; kingdom Bacillati; phylum Bacillota; class Bacilli; order Caryophanales; family Bacillaceae; genus Peribacillus; species Peribacillus sp. NPDC096448. The sequence goes on from NZ_JBIWEU010000001.1 coordinate 760,884, forward strand.
AATATATCCCAAAAAGCTGCTCTTTCTTGAGGTGGCAGAAGAGTATCCACGATTTTTTTTGTTTGATTATATGGCATATAGGCGAGCATCGCTTTATTGGCAGCGCCGATATGCATAGGTACTCGTGAGCCAAGCTGGTCATAAACCCGGATTTGGCTTTTTTCACTGTCGATTCTTTCGATTACGAGTGATTCCATCCCGACTGGTTGGCTAAGATAGACGCTTTCTTCCACTTTGTTCATCAGCCTTTCCAGTTCAGGCCTTATTTGGCTAATATAATCCATTTTGTCATACATACGTAAACCATATTCGAGCCAAATATTCCCCAAACCATATTGTTTGGATTGCCCGTCCTGTTGAATTAATCCATGCAAGGACATTGCTTTTAACAAACGATGCATGGAGCTGACAGGAAGATCACATTCTTGGGAAAGTTCCGTAATTGACAGCCAGTTTTCCGATGAATTGGATACCAGCACCTTTATAACGTTCATTGCACGGTCAATTGATTGCATAAACAAACCACCTATCTTTCAATCCAAGTTAAATGAAGTATTAATTTATTTGAAAATTTAAAACATATTGACATTATAACAAAACTAAATTTATAATAAAAGAAAAAATTCCTATTAGCGGAAACGTTTTCCGATATGCGGAAAAGGAGGGGGAGGCAGTGACTTATTGTTCGTCCATGTACAAACCATTGGAACATGTCATTGTAAAACATCCGAAAGAAGCTTTCATTAGTCAAGAGCATTTAAGCCAAACATGGCGGAACTTCAACTTTCTGGAAGAGCCAGATTTCAACGAAGCGCTAACGGAGTATCGTGACTTTATTTCCATTTTGGAGAAATATGTTCCAAACATCGATTATTTGCCAGCATCTTCGGTAGTCGGCATTGATTCCTTATATGCGCATGACCCGGTCAAATTCACAAGCCAAGGGGCCATCATTTTAAAGTCCGGGAAAGAATCGAGGCAGCCTGAAGCGAATGTATACAAGGAATTTTGTAAGGAAAAGAACATCCCGATCATTGGGTATTTAACGGGTGATGCGGTCGCGGATGGGGGTGATATCGTTTGGCTTGATGATAAGACCTTGGTTGTCGGACATGGTTATCGTACAAACGCTGAAGCCATTCGGAAATTAAAGGAAATGACCGCACATCTTGTGGATGAATTCATCGTAGTTCAGCTTCCGCATGATCAAGGAGAGGCAGAGTGTCTCCATCTTATGTCTTTCATCAGTATGGTCGACCATGATTTAGCGGTAGTTCATTCCCGTCTTATGCCTGTCTTTTTTAGAAAACTGCTTATTGAACGAGGCATTCAGCTTATCGAAGTGCCGGTTGATGAGTACTTGAACTTGGGTTGTAATGTGCTTGCCATCGCTCCGCGGGTTTGCGTGATATCTTCTGGGAACGCTTACACGAAGCAAAGGCTTATTGATGCGGGAGCAACAGTTTATGAGTACAAAGGGACTGAAATCAGTTTCAAAGGCACTGGCGGTCCTACCTGTTTAACCTGCCCGGTGGTGCGTGCAAATAATGATGAAGGGGGATTGGAATGAGTCAATTACTATGGGGTACTCCAGAAACGCTCCGTGCTTTGTTGTGTGAACTTGTTAGCTGGGAAAGCCGTTCTCTTACACCAGGGGAGCGGATGTTCCCTTATAAAGTACAAGAGAAATTAAGGGAGCTTGATTATTTTAAAAGGAATCCGGCATACTTATCGCTTCACGAGGCAGATTTAGGAAGGAATTTTGTCAATGCCTTTTATAAACATCCCGATAGCAAGGAGACTGTTGTATTAATTAGCCATTTTGATACGGTTCATACTGAAGAATACGGTGATCTTGAGTCTCTTGCATTTCAACCAGAGGAGCTCACGAAAAAACTTCATGACAGGAAAGATGAACTGCCGGAAGAAGCTCGCATTGATCTGGAATCAGGAAAGTACTTGTTTGGCAGAGGAACGATGGATATGAAAATGGGGCTTGCCCTTCATATGGCTATCATCGAAAAGGCAAGCATCGAACAATGGCCGATCAATCTCCTGCTGTTAACGGTTCCAGATGAGGAAGTGAATTCTGCGGGAATGAGGGCTGCAGTTAAAGAACTTGTGACTTTACGTGATAAATATGACCTTTCCTATAAAATGTTTTTTAATAGTGAACCGTCCTTTTCACAGAAACCGGGCGATAATAGACATTATATTTATTCAGGAACTTTGGGGAAAATCATGCCGGCTGCCCTTTTTTATGGGAAAGAAACTCATGTAGGTGAGCCATTAAAGGGCATAACGGCCAACTATATAGCCTCGTTCCTCACGCAGCTCATGGAGTGGAACACTCTTTTTCTGGAAAGTGACCTTGGCGAGGAAACACCTTTACCAGTATCGCTTCAGCAAAAAGATCTAAAACTACAATATTCAACACAGACACCTTATCGGGCAGCAGCGCTTTATAATGTGTTCATCATGAAAAGAACAGCTGCAGAAATAATGGATCTATTCGAGCAGGTTGCAAACGAAGCAGCGATGAAATGCAATGAATCTTATAAAGAGCTTTGTCTACGTGAACAAATTGAAGGTGTAGGCGAAGTACAAGTGTTGCGCTATGAAAAGTTACTTTCATATGCCGAGGGTAAATTTGGCGGGAGGTTTGTTGAGGAAATAAAGAGTGAAGTTAAAGGAAACACCGATTTGGATGAGCGGGAAAAATCAGTGCGGATCGCTGAAAAATTGATGATACAATGTCAGGAGCTTTCACCCGCCATTGTATTGTTGTTTGCACCGCCATATTATCCAGCCGTCAATACGTCCGATGATCCGCTTATCATCAAATCTGTGAAATTAATGAAGGAAACTGCCAGCTTGCTTGATTGTGAAGTCAGCCAAATTCATTATTTTAATGGCCTTTGCGATTTAAGCTATGTTCAATATAGTGATGAGTCCGATGGCTGGACGGCTTTTGAAAAAAATACACCAGTCTGGGGCGATACTTACAGCATTCCTTTTGCCGATATGCAAAAACTTCAGGCACCCGTACTTAATGTGGGTCCGTTCGGCAAGGATGCACACCAGCGTACTGAGCGCCTTCACATCGATAGCGCCTTCGTCCATACGCCGGTTATGCTGGAAAAGTTAATAAAGAGTATGTTTAAGTGTTTGGTAGAGAAGTGATGGTCCGACAGGAGAACTGGATTAAAAGTATAAAACTTTAACTGGGGGTATTTATATGAATGACCTGCCTGGTGGTCAAATCACTTCCGAGCCGCTTAATCCGAATAATAAGCCACTTAACCAACTAACGCAGTTACCGGAAAATGGGATTAATCCTTTTGTATTAATGTTTATCGTAATTGTAATAGTGACGGTTTTAACATATATCTTACCAGCTGGCCAATATGAGAGAATTGAAAAGGATGGCCGAAGTGTAGTCGATCCTGCTTCTTTTGAATTCGTTGAATCAACACCAGTGGGATTATTGGAAATGTTCAGCAGTATTCACGCAGGGATGATTGAAGGAGCGTCAATAATCTTGTTCGTCTTTTTGTTTGGCGGAGCACTGGGAATCATGCAGGCAACAGGGGCACTGGATTCTTTCATTAAGTTTGTGGCTGTCCGATTCGGAACAAAAGAGAAATTGCTTATTCCGTTGATGGTATTAATCTTCGCATCGTTAGGGACACTGATCGGGTCTGCTGAAGATGCATTAGTTTATATCGCAATCATTGTTCCGATGACGATTGCATTAGGCTTTGATGCACTTACTGGTTTTGCGATCGTCATCCTTGGAACATTGGCGACTGGATTCATTTCGGGCATTACGAACCCATTTAATGTTGGAGTTGCCCAAAGCATTGCTGAATTGCCCATGTATTCAGGAATGGGATTACGAATCGCTCTTCTTGCGGTGTTTTATGTCGTTACAGTATTGTACATCTATTTCCATGCCATGAAGGTTAAAAGAAACCCTGAACTGGGGGAGTATGGGAAATTCAGGCGTGAAGAACATGCACACCTTGATAAAAACTTTAGGATGAGCAAAAGACATTGCGCTGCTTTAATTATTTTATTGGTGAATTTCATTCTATTAGTATATGGAGTTATTAAATTAGGATGGTATATAAGTGAAATTGGCGGCTTGTTTTTATTAAGCGGGATCATAATGGGCCTAATTGGAGGCTTAACTCCGTCCAAGATGGCTAATGGTTTTATTTCGGGAGCAGGCGATATGGTTTCAGGGGCATTGATAATAGGCGTTGCGCAGACAATCTTGGTCATCATTACAAGTGGCGGATTGCTTGATACTATTTTATATTATGCTGCAGGATTGGTTGAGCAGCTTCCTCCCGCCATAAATGCAATCGGAATGTTCATTGTCCAATTATTCCTTAACTTCATTGTTCCATCCGGAAGTGGACAAGCAGCATTGACGATGCCGATCATGGCTCCATTAGCGGATATAATGGGTGTGACAAGACAAACGGCAGTTTTAGCTTTCCAATTAGGGGATGGGATATCGAATATGATATTTCCGACTTCTGGAGTGCTATTGGCTGGACTGGCAGTGGCAGGCATATCATTTACGAAATGGGTAAAATGGGTATTTCCCTATCTTTTGATTCAGGTTGCGATAGCGATTATCTTTTTGATCATTGCTCAAAGCATACAGTATGGCCCTTTTTAAAGATTAAAAATCAGAATATTGGCGCTATGGGATGGAGGAGGCATTTATGATGAAGACAATACAGGAGACAGTTGTGGATGAAGTGGTTTCATGGAGGCGTCATTTTCATGAAAATCCCGAGCTCTCGTATCAGGAGCACCAGACTTCCGAATTCATCTATAGGAAATTAAAAACCTTTACAGGATTAGAAGTGACAAGACCTACCGAAACGAGCGTTTTAGCGGTTCTCAAAGGAGCTAAAAAATCACCCCGAAAATCGAATACCATTTCCTTTCGTGCAGATATTGATGCACTCCCGATTGAAGAGGAAGCAGATATTGAATATAAATCAAAAAATCCTGGGGTTATGCATGCTTGCGGACATGATGCACATGCTGCGATGTTATTAGGTGCTGCTAAAGTCCTCTCTGGAAAAAAAGATGCAATTAATGGGGAAATCAGGTTTATTTTCCAACACGCCGAAGAAGTTCTGCCAGGAGGAGCTCAGGAATTGGTGAAAAAAGGGGTCATGGAAGGAGTGGATTATGCATTCGCACTGCATGTTACTCCTTATGAACGAACAGGAACAATATGTTTAAGGGAAGGGGTATTTTGTGCAGCAGCCGATGATTTTGAAATTAAAATTATTGGTCAGGGCGGTCATGCGTCGACTCCGGAATTAACGGTAGATCCGCTTATCATTGGTGCAGAAATCACGACGAATATTCAACATATCGTTTCCAGAAAAATTTCAGCTCTTAGGACACCTGTCATTTCAGTCACCCAGTTCCATTCCGGAAGTGCGCTCAATGTCATACCTGAATATGCAGAAATCGGTGGAACCATTCGTTCCTTGGACTCTGATAGCCGAGTGAAAGCAAGGGAGTATCTAGAGCAAATCGTTAAGGGGATTTCAGAAGCGCATGGGGCAAAATGTGAAGTCACTTGGTATTTAGGGTATCCAGCAGTGGTAAATGATAAAGCTGCCGTTGATATTTCAAGAACGGTCATGGAGGGGATTTTTGAAGAAAATAATATCATCCAGGTTGATGATCCTATGTTTGGGACAGAAGATTTTTCGGCTTTTTCCGAAATCGTTCCCTCTTCCATGCAATTTCTAGGCGTCCATGATAATGAGTTTGGAAAAGCTTATCCCTTGCACCATCCTAAATTTAAAATCGATGAGAAGGCTTTAGGGTATGGAGTAAGATATTTTGTAGGAATAGCGGATAAATTATGCGGTCATCAAAATAATTGAGAAAGCATGGGCTCAGAAGGGACACCCATTATAGTTAAGAAAGGCTTTCGGTTGCCTATTCTCTCGCTTTTGTCATAGTTAAGCAGCTGCTTGAACAGTAAAAAGGTTAATTTACCGAATTTTTAAAAAATAAGCTACCTATTCAGGAGGAATATATATGTTTAATCACGCGATTGTAAGAAAGATTGGAAAAAGTTTTGTAAATGGATTAACAACATCGGATTTAGGAAACCCGGATTATGAAAAAGCGCTTGTACAACACGAGGCTTATGTAGAAGCATTAAAACGCTGCGGTGTGAAAGTGACCGTTCTCGAATCGGATGAGAGATACCCTGATTCCACGTTTGTGGAAGATACCGCGGTGTTGACGCCAAAATGTGCCCTTGTAACCAATCCTGGTGCAGAAAGCCGGAATGGTGAGATTAATGAAATGAAAGAAGTTTTAAAGGACTTTTATGACACAATCGAATATATTCAATCTCCAGGTATGTTAGATGGCGGAGATGTAATGCAAGTTGAAGATCACTTCTATGTTGGTCTTTCAACTAGAACAAATGAAGCTGGTGCTCTGCAGTTCAAAGATATTATGGGTAAATATGGTTATGGCACGACCATCATTCCCCTTAAGAAATTCTTTCATTTAAAAACGGGCGTCAATTACCTGGGAGACAATAATTTATTAGTGGCAGGGGAATTCATTAATCACGAGGCTTTTACTAGCTTCAATCAAATAACCGTAAAACAGGAAGAAGAATATTCCGGTAACTGCGTCAGAATGAACGATTGCGTTATTGTCCCTAAAGGATTTGAGGGTACAAAGAAAAAAATTGAAGATTTGGGATACACAGTGATTGAAGTGGAAATGTCAGAATTTCAAAAACAAGATGGCGGGCTTAGTTGTCTTTCATTGAGGTTCTAAGTTGGTTTGGGAGAAGGCATATGCTTAATAGATAAAATAAGGACGTGATTATATGGGGTATGGACTGGAGAATAATGATCAGCTGCAACGCTCAATGAAAAGACGCCATTTATTTATGCTTTCACTTGGCGGCGTAATTGGTACAGGTCTTTTTTTAAATGCAGGCTATACAATTAACCAAGCGGGGCCAGGAGGTGCCTTGGTCGGTTACCTAGCCGGCGGTCTTATTTTGTATATGGTCATGGTTTGCCTGGGCGAGCTAGCCGTTCATATGCCGGTTACAGGATCATTCCAAAAGTATGCTACCGAATATATTGGGCCTTCTGCCGGTTTCTCTCTAGGATGGATGTATTTCGTAGGTTCAGCCGCAACTGCAGGAGTTGAATTTACGGCAGCAGGAATATTGATGAAACAATGGTTCCCCCATAGTCCTACCTGGATTTGGTGTGCTGCGTTCATAGTGCTTTTATTTACATTGAATGCATTAACGACAAGAGGTTTTGCAGAGGCGGAATATTGGTTCGCTGGAATAAAAATCGTTGCAGTGATTTTGTTTATCTTGATTGGAATCGCTGGTATCTTTGGTTTTGTCTCTTTATCTGATCGTCCGACCCCATTCTTCGAGAATTTGGCTCCTTCCGGTCTTTTTCCGGCAGGCGGCATTACAATTATCTTTGTAACAATGATGAATGTAATATTTTCTTATCAAGGCTCAGAACTAATAGGAATAGCGGCAGGTGAAAGTGAAAAACCTGAAGAAAACATCCCTAAAGCCATTCGAAACGTATTATTTAGAATCATCGTTTTTTACATTTCGTCCATTATCATCCTTTCCGCCATATTCCCTTCTTCGGAATTAGGTTTATTGGAAAGTCCTTTTGTAACTTTGATGAAGATTGCGGGGATTCCTTATGCAGCAGGTATCATGAATTTCATTATTTTGACAGCCATTCTTTCAGTGGGGAATTCATGTCTTTATGCATCTACAAGGTTGCTTTGGTCGATGGCCCATGATGGGATGGCGCCAAAGGTGTTTGGTCTATTGTCCAAAAGGAAAGTGCCTTTGAATGCCCTTCTTTTTACGATATGCTTTTCGCTTCTCTCGTTATTGACTAGCTTCATTGCGGCGGATACTGTGTTCGTGATACTTATGTCCATAGCCGGTATTTCCGTAACGATCTCATGGATGGGAATTGCTTTATCACTATATATGTTTAGAAAGAAATTTATTAAAGCAGGTGGTAAAACGGAAGACTTACAATACATAGTACCATTTTACCCATTTGTCCCGTTGTTTTGTTTAGGCTTTTGTTTGCTGATTTTAGTATTCCTTGCCTTTGACCCTACCCAACGAGTTGGTTTGTTTTATGGAATAGGATTTTTGGTAGCCTGTATATTATTCTATAAATTTAAATTGGCTAAGAAAGTGGAGTCGAATACTAACTTTGAAAATGAAAAAATATTGTAATAGAGTGCTATATCGATGCTCCTTCGTATTAAAAGGTTAGCCAGTCTTTACTGGTTGACCTTTTTCTTGTAGCTGCGGTCACTTGGATGATTATTTACTGAATCGAGAGGAAAATACTGACATTGTGACGAAGTAGAAGGAATATCTTACAAAATAGGAAGGAGGAATTGAAATGTCTGATAACAAAGTGACTAATAACATCACAACGAGCGTAGAGGGGCGGGATCTTGTCATGGAGCGTATATTTGACGGGCCGCGGGAACATGTTTTTAAAGCATTTTCAAATTCTGAGCACTTGGCTGGATGGTGGGGACCGAGTGGATGGCAAACGGAAAATCGGGAGTTTAATTTTAAGCCTGACGGTGTATGGCATTATTGCATGCGGTGCACAGATGAAACCCAAGGTGAATTTTATGGCCAAGAATCTTGGGGTAAAGCTGTTTATCAAGAAATAATCGTACCGGAGAAGATTGTCTTCACGGACATGTTTGCAGATGAAGAAGGCAGCGCAGCCGACGGTATGCCAGTTACACTGGTAACGTTGACGTTTGTTGAACACGAGGGTAAGACAAAACTTATCATGCGTTCTCGATTCGCTTCAGTTGAGGGACTTCAGCAAGTAATGGAAATGGGTGTAGTCCAAGGATGTGCCTCACAATTTTACCGCCTCGACTACCTTCTGGAAAAGCTTCAGCAGATTGGGTGATAAGAATTCTATTAAACAGGAACGCTTTTCTAATGATGCTGAGGGAAAGCATATGAAAGACTAACTATCTTACCGGATGGAGACGGAAAAAAGAATAGGGGGAAGTAATGAAAATCAATCACATAAATTTAACAGTTAATGATGTTACAGCTTCACGTGAGTTTTTAGAAACATATTTTGGATTGACATGTGCAGGAAGTGGAGGAGATGGTTTCGCCGCAATGAAAGATGATGATGGTTCCATATTGACACTAATGAAAGGAAGCAATGTACAATACCCCAAGACTTTTCATGTAGGATTCATACAAGAAAATGAAGAACAAGTTGACAGGATCAATCAGCTGTTGAAGGATGATGGATTCAAGGTAAAACCTCCACAACACTTACACAGATATACTTTCTACGTAGAAGCGCCTGGAGGATTTAACGTTGAAGTATTGTGTTAAAAAAAATGAAGAGGAAATACCGTTTTCTAATGATGAATTAGGTGGAGAAAGTGAAAAAGATGGTAGTAAAAGTGATAAATATCGTAGTCATTATAAAATCTAGTATCTCCTTTTTTGCGGGAGATGCATGGTGGATATCTAGAGCATGACTACTTCCATTGCTCCAACTTTGGAATTTCCCTCTAAGCAATGAATTTAGGTATTTTCATTTTTCCCATCACTATTTAAATGAAGAGGATTTTCATTGTATTATTGAAATTCACGATTTTATTAAACGATTATTATACGAATTTAAGGGCAATACTACTTACGAATTGTAGTACTGCCCTTAGTTTTTCACAACTGATGATATTGACAATGAAGTGAAAAAATAGGAATGAGGGGCTTGACAAGTATTTTGTGAAATTTGCTTCTTCCCATTTTACCGGGGGAGACGTTAAGAAGGTAAATCGGACTTTGTTTTCGCAAACCAAATCCATTCATGATAAGATAAATAAATCAAATACTAGTAAGGCGGGGTGGAGTCAGTCAATTCTGGCTCCTCCCTGCCTTTTTTGCCCACCCGATATTTGGAGGTTTTATTTTGAATGTTATCGTAAATAAATTTAAAAAAATGGGAAACAAGCATGTTTCTTTGTACGCCGTCATAGCACTTTGTTTTGTCTTGTCTGTTTTCTTTGTTCATCACAATTATTCATTCTATGAACGTCCAATAGCCAAAGTCATTAAAACAAATCTGGAAAATACAACTGAATTGAATGATATGTATCAAAATGAAGATCGACTATTTACCCAGAGTATAATAGCCGAATTACAAAATGGAGAAGAAAAAGGAAAACTTATTCATCTAAAGAATGAATATTCCTCATCCGGAGCTTTTGATCAAGAATATCGAGTTGGAAATGATTTATTTGTTTCGATTGATACGAAGACAAAAGGAAATTCAGAGTTGACTGGAACCATAAAAGACGTAAAACGGGATAAATTTGTGTTGATCGTAGCATGGGTTTTTATCTTGACATTACTTATCGTTGGAAAAAAACAAGGCCTGCTTTCAATTATTAGTTTGGCAGTCAATGCCATATTATTGTCATATGCATTAGATTTTTATTTGAATACATCAAACATTGGTTTGGTTTTGATATGCAGTATAAGCATCATACTATTTACGGTTTTTTCCCTTTTACTCGTTAATGGTTTTAATGAAAAAACATATGCAGCCGTTATTGCGACACTGTTAGGGACATTTTTATCTCTGCTCATTGCTTATCTTGTTATGTGGTTAACGTCCGAAAAGGGCCTTCGATATGAAGAGATGCAATTTATCACTCGTCCTTATAAAATGGTGTTTTTGGCAGGGTTATTTATCGGTTCTTTAGGAGCTGTCATGGATATAGCCATTACCATGTCTTCTTCGATTTTCGGGTTGTATGAAAAGAATAACCACATATCAGTAAAAGCACTTAAAACTTCAGGATTAGAGATTGGAAAAGACATAATGGGAACCATGACAAATATTTTGTTTTTTGCCTATATAAGTGGCTCCATTCCTATGATTATTTTGTATTTGAAAAATGATTCTGCATTGGGATTTACCCTTTCCATGAACCTCACATTGGAATTGGCCCGTGCCCTAGCTGGTGGTATCGGAATCGTGTTAACTATCCCAATCGGACTATATGTCTCTATTTTTTTCATTAATCGAAAGAGGGAAAGATAATGAATGTATTAGTGTTGCTAGCGTTTATACTATTTATATTAATGATCTTGATTGGCGGAAAAAAAGGGGCACGTTCATTTTTTGCTTTGTTCCTAAACTTTGGTGTGTTACTTTTCACCATCATTTTTATGACTAATCCAAATATTGATCCGTATATCGTAACATTGATTGCATGTACGGTGATTAGTTATATTAATTTATTTTTTATTAACGAAGTGAATAGTACAACAAAAACAGCATTCATTTCTACTATTATCACGATTGTTATTGTACTCTTTTTTATTGTCATTGTGACGGAAAATGCGATGATACAAGGTTTCGGTGAAGAAGAAATAGAAGAGCTCAGCGTCTTTTCCCTTTATATTGGGGTAGATTTTGTTAAAATTGGAGCTTCAGTAATTATTATGAGTACTATTGGAGCGATTATCGATACAGCCATGGCTATTGCATCTCCCATGCGAGAAATGTATCATCACCGTCCATCCATTAGTAAGAAAGAATTATTCGCATTTGGATTAAGTATTGGAAGGGATATCTTAGGAACATCTACGAATACACTATTTTTTGCTTTCTTTGGAGGCTATTTGGCATTGCTTATATGGTTTAAAGATTTATCCTATTCTGTTGGAGAAATCGTAAACTCAAAAATATTCAGTGCTGAAATGATCACTATATTTTGTGCTGGAACAGGAGTCGCCCTGATAATTCCTATTACAGCCTTGATTACTGCTTATTTTTTGGTGAAAAAAAGAGAAAACAAAGAGAAAATTATATAGATTTCATGGCAAAAAGGCTGATAGCACTCATTTGTATTATGGGAATAAGTCTTTGGGTTGTTCCCTAAAAGCATTGTAATATCCATATGCTCTGCCAAATCCTCTTAACCGTTTCCTTTTTAAGGGAGGTTGAGGGGGAACAGGATACAATAATGCCTATATAAGCTTACTGCCATTTTAATTCCTTCATAACGTTCATGATGTATATATGGTTTGATAATAACGAAAAAGCTGACTGCAGAAGCCCGTTCAAAACGGCTACTGTAATCAGCTTTTCTTTTTTTACCCAAGTTCTGAAATCAAACATGTATGTTGAGTTGCTTACGGAGACGTTGCATTTCTGAATTGAAATAGGCTTTGCTGTAATCACATCCGACAATAGCTACGATATTGCCGTCATCATCAATGATTGGCGCAAAGCTTGTTTTCCACTCACCGTACCTGTCTTCGTAAATGGGGGTAACACCTGCTTTACCATTAAACGCCTGGTAAGCGACATTGACCATTTCCGGGGGACCCATATATTCTTCCCCCGGTTCAATTACAAAGCCTTTGTCTGCAACGAGGTGAATCAGACGTGCATCCTCCGTCATGATAAATATAAAGACCCATTCAATTACGCCTTCCTTTTCTTGAATCATGGTAAGTTTTTGTTTTAATTTCTGGGAAAAGGAAGTTTGCCGGTTCATATTTTTTTGTAGACTGATAACCTCCTCAGCTGGAATGATAGCTGCGGTTACAACGGCAATGGATCGAAGCCGCTGGTTTATTTGTTCTTCTAAAATGGCCCGTTTATCCACTGGGGAAAAGCGTGCCTCTTCCATTTTATTTCGTAATTTTTTATATTTCCTGCTCATCGTCGGCTGGCTGACTTCCAATACCTTTGCAGCCAGTTTCAATGATTTATATTGTTCCATCGCCATGTTGATGAGTTGTTCCTCCACAAGGTCAATTGCTTCCTGCAAAGGCATTAGGAAATCGATGACAGGTAGAGAAGGGGGTTTGGGCCCTTTAAATGGAAGCACCTCTTTAACCAAAGCAACATCCACTTCCTGTATTCCGCTAGTAATTACAAGTCTCTCAACTGTATTTTCAAGTTCGCGCACGTTACCGGGCCATTGATAGATACAAAGCAAGTCGGTTGCATCTGGGGTGAACGCTACCTTTCGATTATACAGTGTATTGTACTTTTGTAAAAAAAACTGAACCAGGTGGGGGATCTCATCCACACGATTCCTGAGCGGCGGAAGATGGATAGGCACGACATGAAGACGATAATATAAGTCTTCTCGGAATTCACCTTTTTTCACCATTTTTTCGAGCGATTTATTTGTTGCGGCAATCACTTGAATGTCAACAGGGTGTGAGGTCGTACTTCCAATTGGTGTGACAACGCGTTCCTGAAGGACTCGAAGCAGTTTTACCTGTACGTTAAGCGGTAACTCGCCCACTTCATCCAAAAATAAGATACCTTTATGGGCCAGTGTGAATTTTCCCTTGGCGCCTTCTTTCCGTGCGCTGGTAAAAGCCCCTTCTACATAGCCAAACAGTTCGCTTTCAATCAGGTTTTCCGGAATGGCGCCGCAATTGACAGGAATAAATGGTCCGTCGCTTCTATTACCCATATTATGTATGGCCCTGGCGGCTATTTCCTTTCCTACACCGGATTCCCCCAATAAAAGGACGGTTGCGCTGACATCACAAACCATTTGCATCTTATGCAGAACATCAAGCATCGGTTTACTGCGGATCACAAATGGAAAAGTTGGCTTCTTCGATTCCAATAATGGTCCCGATTGCCTCCTTGATGTATCTGGATAGGAATCTTTAATTTCTTTGTAAGCCCAGACCCATGCACCGGATTCAATCGGGTATGCCGTCATCAGCAGCTCTGGACCCTGCCATGAGGTCTGCATAAAAGATCTTTTCTCATTTTTGCCCATTATCTCTTCTGCCAAGCTAGTAGAAAATAAATCTTGTTCAACATCCTTGATGGAACCACCGACATTAGCGGATTTGACTGTATGGAATAAGGAATTCCCTGTTCCTGTCGAATTCAGGATGGTGCCATTTTTATCTGTCACAATAAGCTGATCGTAAATAGACAAGAGTGCAGAGGTGAAGTGATCCATTTATGTCTACCTGCCTTTCATTTAACTTCCTAGTTTTATATTACAGAAATTTCACAATTGTTCAATAGTTTCAAAAATGAATATTCTTCCTTTTGAAAACCCTGTTAGCACGGTGTTTTCTGATTGGCATGGTTATTGCAATAAGTAAAGAGAAGGGACTAGAAAGCATGATTGCAAAGGAGGGAGAAGCGATTTTGAATAAAGAGAATCAGTTCCAACAGAATATCAATTCTGAAGATCCCTTTATTAAAAATCTATATTCAGATTTGAATGAGCGGATCAATGCGTATGAGCAGGAAGATGCCGTGAAAATCGAAAAAATGAAATGGAGTGATGCGACAGGTTCTATTTTTTTCATGATTTTAATCATCGCCTACCTAATCTATTCATTTGTCTGAAATGTTGTTTAGGTCACCAAGAACAATGACAGCCTTATTCCAAGCCATACAATCATTATTTTAATAGTTGGGAGAGAAGCGTGTGAGCAAAGAGAATTCCTCCATTTCAAAGGATGTGGCCTTTGGGTTCTTACCGGCAAGTAAAAACGACCGGATTTTTAACCTACGGGATTTAATTTTAGTTCAAGTTGTTATTGGCCTCTCATCTTTTGGGCTGTTGACTGGCGGATATACAGGTACAATGCTTGACGCGAAGCAGTCACTTGCAGCGATTTTATTCGGTAACGCCTTCCCTATGCTGTTGATTGTTCCCATTACCCTTTATTTTGCGCGTTATGGCATAGACACTTTTGTAGGGTTTCGAAGTTCACTAGGGTATTTAGGATCCAATATCTTTTTCTTTGTTTTTCTTATTTTAACTCTCGGTTACATTTCCATTGCGCTCTTTATGTCCGGCCAGGCGTTGGCAGAGGCTGCTAATTGGTTGGGTATGCCCGCCATTTTTTCAAGCCAAGCAATGGGGGCGCCGTTTTTCTCGATTTTACTCTTTATCTGTGCATTTCTTGTAACCGTGAGGGGACCGGTAGCGATTCAAAAATATACCGCAGTGGCCGTACCGGTTTTTATGGTTCTCATGTTTGGCCTTCTCGCAATTGTCTTGTTTGGACAGGGATTCACGAAAGTTGCCCATATACTTCCTTCTGAACCCTTTGAAACGACTTCTCGTTCATTCGCGACAGCCCTGGAATTAAATATCGGTCTCGGCTTTTCCTGGCTTCCGTATCTTGGCCAATACAGCCGTTTATCCAAAACGGAAGGAGGCGCATTTAAAGCGGGATTCTACAGCTATGGAATCATCGTTTGTATCGCTGCTTTAGTTGGGGCCCTTGCTGCATTAGTCGCTGGTTCACTTAATCCTTCTGACTGGATGTTTTCCATCGCAGGAAGTTGGGGCGGCTTCATTGGCTTGATTTTACTTTCGGTAGGGAATGTCGGGGCAGCCATTTTCCTTATGTACTCACAAGCTGTCAGCTTTAAAACTGTATTTCCGAAAAAATCATGGATGATTGCGATGGGAACGACCGTACCGACTATATTCTTACTTCTAAGCTCAACGTTCTACGATGCATTTGGCTCATTCATTGCTGTCATTTCCTTCATTATGGCTGTACTTGGCGGCATTGTCGTTGCAGATTACTTTTTTGTAAAGCGCCAACGCATTTCAATAAGGGATTTGTATGACACACAAGGCTCTTATACTTATTGGAAAGGCATTAACCCGTCTGCCGTTCTCACGGTGGTCATTGGAACGATCGTTTACTGGGCACTCTATAATCCATTGACTTTTGAAGCAAGTGACTTTTTCCTTTATACGGCTGCCGGAATTCCAACATACTTTGTTGCTTTAGTCACTTATTATGTTTCATCTAAATACATTTTCCGTTTTGAAGTTGACATGGAGCGTCCATCCGTGGAATTAAAGGAAGCTAAATAGAAAAAAACTCACTTTAAAGAATCTAGGGTACGAGAGGAGATTGTTCAATGTTTACACAAAGTTTAGATTTCAAAACAACTGATTTAGATACATTCCCATTTCCATTCACTTCAGGTAACTATCGCTATTCAAACGATTTGAAAAGACTCTCAAACATTAACTGTATTGAAGTTACACCAGAATACAAACTCCAAGTAGAAACGAAGCGTCGTCTCCTTCAAGAACAGCCGCATATTAGGTTTCAATCTTTTCCACACACAATGGAAATGCAATGGGAAGTATTGGAAATGCTGATTGATATGGCAGCTGATCGCTATCCGGAGCATTTCGAGGTCAGTAAAGATGGGGACAACTGGACTTTCAAGAACCACATTTTCGGGGAAACCGATTCATTCGTGTATGGCGATGCCAGCACGCTTCCAAATGAGCCGCTTGATTATATAGGCCGCCACTTCCATAATGATTTTGTTTTAATGGTCCACCGCGATAGTAATTTCTATTTGGAAGTGGGGCAAGTTTCATACGCCGCACTCTTCTCGGCTAACTGGAATAAAGGCATGTCCTTTGATGAAATCCATGCACCTGTTCCATTTGTATCGCGGAAAGGCGATGAACTGGCAGAGCGCGTTCGTAAGTTTTTATTATCCATCGAGCCAGGAAAGCCATGGACACGCATCAACTGGAATCTGATGGCAGACCGTTGGGATGTCAACTATGAAACGATGGATGTCTGGGGACCGCAACGTTCTGAAATAACTCCGGAAAATGCAGGTAAACTTGTTCGTTTGCGTGTTGAAGAACAAAAATTCTATCGCATGCCACGAAGCAATGCCATTCTATTCGTATTGAATACTCAATTCCTGCCACTAGAGGATTTGGCATTGCGCAAGGAGTGGTTTGATCTGACATATAGCGTACTGCAGGATATTCCCGGACCAATGGCTGAATACAAAGGAATTGCCCCATTCCTTCCACAATCGGTCGAATATTTGAGGAGTATTGATGAAAACAAAAAAGCGAAGAAAAACAATGAGTAGGAGGATAGGACCTTGTACAATAGTCCAGTATTGTTTGATAAATCCATTACGATCGTAAATAAATTTACCCCCCGGAATGATCGAAGAAAGTTTGTCGTCATTTCCGATCAAGCCGGATATGATCAGGCGAAAAGTTTCACTTCTGAAATCGCAGGTACAGTGCCTGTTGAATGCCTATCGATTAACGGAATGGAAGATAAAGAGGAGATTAAGAGAGTCATCTTGTCACAAAAGATGGGCACCCAATTTTATATTGCGGCTGCATGGAACAATGCCGTAATGATCTTCTCGCTCGGAGTGGAGGCTGGTCTATCTGAAGCTGAGATCCAGACGGTGATTATCGGGCCTAAACGACGATACGTATATTGCATGAAATGTTTCGAAGTGTCGGAAGTCGAAGAAGAAGCAGAAATTGCAGAATGTGACCATTGCAGAGCCAGTCTTGAAATAGGTCCTTTTTATTCAATCGTACGGGAAGGTTATATTGGTTACCCATTCATCCCGATCGGAAAAGAAGAAGTAGGGAGCTGATCCTCATGCGAGTAGTAGGAAATATTCAAATGAAAGTAAACAAGATCATTCAAGAAACTCCATTCGTTAAACAGTTCGAGTTGATTCCAGTTGATGGAAAGCCGTTGCCTGCATTTACAGGCGGTTCGCATTTGACTACTTACATGCCGGCTGGGGATAAGACTATTTACGAGAGAGAGTACTCCCTTATCAGCAATCCAAGGGACCGCAATAAATATACAATTTCCATTCGGCGCGATGAGGCATCACGCGGAGGTTCGGCTTTCTGGCATGATCATGTAAAGGTAGATTCCAGGTTGGAAGTAAGTTTTCCAAAAAACAATTTCCCTCTCAGCTTTCGAGCTAAGCATCATGCTTTTTATGCAGCTGGAATCGGCATAACCCCATTTCTGGCAATGATGGAAGACATGGCCGCCGAAGGGCAAACCTTCGAACTCCATTATGCAGCACGCACTCCGGAGTTATGTGCTTTTTATGATCTGCTGAAAGCCAAATACCCTGATCAATGCACCTTTTATTTTTCGCAGGCAGAAGACAAACGCAGAATGATGCCCGAGACAATGATGGATCATCGCATTGGCACGCATGTCTATTTTTGCGGACCAATCGAGATGGTGCAAGAGTATCGAAAAGCTGCCAGTTCCTATGGTTATCCGGAACATGCGATCCACTTCGAATTATTTGCGACAAAAAATGATGGGGCGCGAGATCCTTTCATCGTCGACCTTACAGACAGCGATCGGTCCATCCGCGTTCATGAGGGTGAAACACTGCTTGATGCGCTTTTAAGGGAAGGAATCGATGCGCCTTATTCTTGTAAAGTTGGCGGGTGCGGAAGTTGTGAGGTGGATGTTGCAGAAGGTGAAGTGGATCACCGTGATTATTTCCTTAGCGAAGAAAACCGTCAAACACGGAAGTCAATCCTGACATGCTGCTCACGTGCGAAGGACGAAAGACTGGTCTTAAAATTGTAACGATTAAATTCCGTACAGATTAATAAAAAAATAATGAAAACCGGAGGAATGAAACATGACAATTTTAGAAACGGCAGTATTAGAGCTTAAAAATTACATCGGCGGTAAGTGGCAGGCCTCATCTTCAAATGAAGTAATCCCGGTAATCAATCCTGCAACACAGGAAATCATTGCAAAAGCTCCACGTGCCACCAAAGAAGATACAGAAAGGGCAATCTCAGTAGCGAAGGCAGCCTTTGAAAGTGGGATCTGGTCAGGCCTAACAGCACAGGAGCGTGCTTCCTACTTATATAAAATCGCTGATAAAATTGATGAACGTGCCGAAGAGTTAACGATTCTTGAAACAATGGACAACGGGAAACTTAAAGCAGAGGCAGGTTTCGATATTGCCGATGCCGCCGCGTGTTTCCGTTACTACGCTGGTTTGGTCCTTCATCCAGAAGGGGAAACCTATCAAGTTCCCGCTCCCGTGCAAGCGATGGTTGTTCGTGAGCCAGTGGGTGTAGCCGGTTTGATTGTCCCTTGGAATTTCCCTCTTCTAATGAGTGTCTGGAAAATCGCACCGGCCCTTGCGGCAGGTAACACCATTGTATATAAACCGGCTGAAGTGACACCTGTAACAGCAATGAAATTATTCGAAATCCTGGAGGAAGTAGGCATCCCAAAAGGTGTGGCTAATATGGTGATGGGCCGCGGCACTGTTGTCGGTCAAACCATTGCGGAAAGCAACGATGTTGACATTGTTTCATTTACAGGAAGTACGGATGTTGGCCGCTCAATCATGAAGGCGGCCGCGGGCAACTTAAAGAAAATTTCCCTTGAGCTAGGCGGTAAATCACCTAATATCGTTTTTGCAGATGCAGATTTAGAGACAGCCGTCGATTATGGATTATTTGGCATCTTCTTTGGTGCCGGCCAAGTTTGTTCATCAGGCAGCCGAATTCTAGTTGAAGAAAGTATTTATGATGAATATGTAAAACGCTATGTTGAACGCGCAAATAAAATCAAGGTTGGACCTGGACTTGCAGAAGACAGCAACATGGGGGCCATTGTCAGTGAAGCGCAAATGAATAGCATTTTGAACTATATTGAAATCGGGAAACAGGAAGGTGCGACGCTTGCAGCAGGCGGTTACCGTCTTGTTGATGACGGTCTTGACAAAGGATATTTCATTGCACCGACTGTCTTCACCGATGTAACACCTGACATGCGCATCGTCCAAGAGGAAATCTTCGGTCCAGTCGTTGTCATTCAAAAGTTCAAAGATGAAGAAGAAGCTATTAATCTGGCAAATGATACAGACTACGGACTTGCAGGCGGCGTCTTCACTAACGATGGGGCAAAAGGATTACGTGTGATCAAGAAGGTACGGGCAGGCATCACATGGGTAAATGATTATCATCCAACATATGTAGAGGCGCCATGGGGCGGTTACAAACAGAGCGGGATTGGACGCAGTTTAGGAAAATACGGCTTGGACGAATACCAAGAAATTAAACAAATCAACATTAATCTCGATGTAAAACCGGTCGGCTGGTTTCCAAATTAAGCATATGATTAGAAAGAAGCAAATTACTTTCTTTAATCAAACCAAAAAAACTAATCCAAATACGGATTAAGATTCAGTTTGGCGACAAAATGGGGTTTGGAGTCCGAATAGAGAGAATGTTTTTTACTGTAATCCTCATTGGATTGAAGAGATTTGCGACACTCCTGCCGAAATACTGGCTAGGCGAGACCCCATAGGCGCTTGCTTTGATAAGGCTTGGCAGACAGTCGGCGGAAAGGGAGCGGATTTCTGAAATCAGCTGCAACTTTTTTCAATTAAAAAACTGCAGGCAAAACTGAGTTTTCATCGAGTTTGTCTACAGTCGGAAACCTAATCCAAATGCGGATTAGGTTTTTTTCAAACTGTCGAGAAACCTTTTAAGTCTTCTAAAAGAAGGTAAAGATGTTGTTGATTCTAAGCTTATATAACTTAGAGTCAAGGTATTCAGACATTTTACAAGCTTATTTCTTATATAACATAAGGCTTTTTTATCGCTTTTAATCGAAAGTATTGAATTAGTTCTGTTCTTACCGCTGTATCACTTAATGTTGGTGCCTTTGGTTGTAGTACATAGTATCATTAAAAAGAAATGAACATTACATAATGCTCACAATATAAGTTAATAAGTTCATTGCCTTCTTTAATTTGAAAAGACTAGGGAGCCGCCAGAACTTTCAAAAAGTCTTCAATCAAGGAGGAAGTGCTCTATCAAATAGTAAAGACCAGTCAGGGAGTGGATATTGATGACTAAGTTTTATTCCGATATGACAGTGGAGGAAGCAATATCATGTTTCCCCATCGGAAGCACTGAAGCGGAAGTTTTGGATGATTCAGAAAATTTCATCGGGTTTTTGACAATAGAGGCTTTATCTGCGGCAGTGCAGCAGAGTGATTTAACGAAGCCTATTTCTCATTTCATTACTGTGAATGCACCGCTGCAGAATTTGCGGAATTACTCAATACCATATGAACAGTTTCAAGCATTCTTTGAGAGTGATTTATGCAGGGTTGTATTTAATGCCCTGTATGATGGCGTGTATATCACGGATGGTGATGGAACGACATTATTTATCAATCAAGCTTATCAGCGTATTACTGGAATAAGAGAAGAGGAAATCATCGGAAAACCGATGAGTTATTTAATTGAGCAAGGTATGATATCCGTTTCAGCTTCATTGGATTCTATTCGAACGAAGAATCAAGTTACTTTGACACAAAGAATTCGAAATGGAAGAAAGATTATCGTATCGGCCACACCTATTCTATCGCCACAGAATGAAGTCATATTTGTCATAAATAGTGTTAGGGATATTACTGAATTAATCCGGATGAAGTATACGATTGACAGCCAAAAATTATCTTTCCAACCTATTTCTCAATTATTGCCTGGCTCGGAACAGGTGAATTTACAGGAAATTATCATTGGTCCTTCTACAACGCCTTTATTCAAACTGGCTGATAAAGTAGCTAAAACGGATGCGAAGATCTTGTTACAGGGGGAAACGGGAGTAGGGAAGAGTTTAATCGCCAAGTACATACATGCCAAAAGCTCCAGGAAGGAAAAAATTTTCCTTGAATTAAATTGCGGAGCCATCCCAGCGAACTTGGTGGAATCTGAACTTTTTGGATATGAACCAGGGGCATTTACCGGATCCCTTAAGAATGGGAAAATGGGGATTTTTGAGAAAGTGAATGGTGGCACGTTATTTTTGGACGAAATTGGGGATTTACCTTTAGAGTTACAAGTGAAACTTTTGAAAGTGGTAGAAGAAAACAAGTTCATGAGAGTGGGTTCCACCGAAATGAAAGAGGTCGATGTCAGGTTAATTACAGCCACCCATCGCGATCTGGCCTCCCTCGTGCAAGAAGGATCTTTCCGCGAAGATCTTTATTACCGGCTTAATATCGTTTCCTTTGAAGTCCCTCCTTTACGA
Organism: Peribacillus sp. NPDC096448; assembly: GCF_044762675.1. Lineage (NCBI taxonomy): Bacteria > Bacillati > Bacillota > Bacilli > Caryophanales > Bacillaceae > Peribacillus > Peribacillus sp. NPDC096448. The sequence continues at coordinate 782,899 of NZ_JBIWEU010000001.1, forward strand.
CAGCGAAAGGAAGAAACGATACCACTTTTAGAAATGTATTTGAAAAAATTCAATGAAAAATATAATGAAAAGAAAAAGATGACACCGGAATGCTATGAATGGCTGACGAACTATTCGTGGCCTGGTAATATACGTGAGCTTGCGAGTCTTGCGGAGCGACTGGTCGTCACGACTTATGATGATACGATTGATTTACCTAATTTACCATCTTTCATCCAGCCGGTCTTATCAAGAAAAACTACAAAACATTCTTTGAAGGAGGCCGTTTCCGAGCTGGAACATTCACTGATCCTGAATGCGATGAAAAAATATGGGACCACAAGGGCTGCGGCCATCTCTTTGGATATCAGTCAAAGCGCTTTGGTGCAAAAAATGAAAAAATTTCACATTCGATTAGAAAACGAATCGAATTAGTTTTTTTGATTTGATTTCTACTCATTAGTTATGCTGTTATCTATGATAAAAAGGTTATCCCCCTTATAAATTAAGCGTTTTCACTTTGGCATGATTCCTGCATTAGTAAAAACATGAAAGGGGAGATAACCATGAATATTTCTATATTTTCTATGGCTAACAAATTGGTGACAGGAGCAGATTCTTTGCAGCAGCTGACTGATGAGGTTACGCGATTAGGGATGAAGAATCCGTTGATAGTTACAGATAAAGTTTTAGTGGGTGCCGGGGTTGTGCAAAAGGTTGAGGATTTACTTCCATCAGCATATGGTATTTTTTCGGATGTGAATCCAGAACCTGAAATTGAAATCGTTGAGCTTTGTGTACGGTCAATCAGGGATGGAAATCATGATGGACTGATTGCGGTAGGCGGAGGAAGTGCGATGGATATTGCGAAAGCCTCTTCCGTCATGGCTACGAATTCGGGTAGCATCGAGACCTATTTTGGTACGAACTTGATTGAAGTTCCAGGCCTACCTTTAATAGCCATACCGACGACGGCAGGGACCGGGTCAGAAGTGACGAATATTTCGATTTTATCGGACAAAAAAGAACAGGTAAAGAAGGGAATTGTAAGTTCGTATCTTTTACCGGATGTAGCGATTGTATCACCCGTCATGACGCTGACTTGCCCGCCAAGTGTGACTGCTGCGAGCGGAGTGGATGCACTAGTTCATGCGGTCGAGGCCTATATTTCCAAATTTGCTTCGCCCGTTACAGATGCCTTGGCAATTGGGGCCATGAAGTTACTCGCTGTACATTTACCAAAGGCTTATGCTGCGCCGGATAATCTGGAAGCACGGGAAGCCATGATCACCGGAAGCCTAATGGCAGGGTTAGCTTTTGGAAATGCCGGTGTTGGAGCTGTTCATGCCTTAGCTTATCCGCTTGGAGGCCGCTTCCATTTATCACATGGGGTCAGCAATTCATTGTTACTGCCATTTGTCATGAAGTGGAATAAAATTGCATGTTTGGAAAGGTTCCGCGACATTGCTGAAGCACTTGGAGAGAAAGTCAATCATTTAAATGAGGATGAGGCAGCGGATAAAGCTATAGAAGCGATGACCAGAATATGTCGTTATGTTGATATACCACAGTCACTAAGTGAATTTGAGATTCCTGAATCGGCTTTAAGTGAAATGGCTGCCGAGGCCATCAAACAAGTCCGTTTACTCCGCAATAATCCCCGTGCATTAAACGTTCGGGATATCGAAAAAATATACCGTTCAGCCTATGGTTCTTAAGTGGAGGAAACAATATGAAATGGAAAAACCGTCGCTACGGAGAAGAGACATCGTATATACCTGCGGGACCTTTTAAGATTAGACTCCCATTTGTCCATTATCGTTTTGAGTGGCCTGACTACGTTCAAGGATTATTGATGTGTGCAGTGGACCTTGGAGCGATAACACTGCTTGCAGACCACCTCGGTATGCCTTTTGATGTGGCTCTAGCCGTCGTTATCTTGAATGGATTATTATACTTGGCGCATCATTTACTCGGGGACCCGGTTATACCAGGTTGGATTACACCTGCGGTTCCATTGCTAGTATTGTTCGTCGGGCAATTTACGGAGGGGCCTGATCGGGTTTATGCACTCGTTGCGTTTCAATTAACATTAGGTATTTTATCGATATTGCTGGGAATGACCGGACTTGCCAGTAAGGTCGTGCGATTAGTGCCGAATGCAATCAAATCAGGCATTATTTTAGGAGCGGGTATTGGTGCTGTCGTTTCCATTTTTGAAGTGGGTGGCAAGTTTGATTTATTTCCTTATACAATAAGCATTTGTATCGGCTTTGCCTTTTATCTGCTTTTTTCGAAAAGTTTTGGAAAATTGAAAATGCGAAATAAAGTTTGGGTATTCATAGGCAATTTAGGGATATTGCCGGCAATTTTGCTCGCAGTCTTTGTAGCCCCAATTTTTGGAGAAGCGAAATGGCCTGATATCCAATGGGGATTCAGCAGTCCGGATTTTGCTACGCTTTGGTCAGACTATACTGTTTTCGGTTTAGGTTTTCCTGCCTTGACCTTCTTTTTAAGTGCGATTCCAGCTGTTTTTGCTACTTATTTAGTCGTATTCGGGGATGTGCTCAAAACAAAAGCGCTGCTTTCTGAATCCGATGAGGTCAGGGAAGATGAAAAAGTGGACTATAACCCAAACAGAGCTCATTTAATTTTTGGCGGCCGAAATGTGATCATGAGTTTTATCGGACCTGATATAACAATGTGCGGTCCGTTGTGGGCAGCCATGCAGGTCGTGGTTGTGGAACGGTTCAAGAATGGCAAGAAAGCCATGAATTCTTTCTTCGGCGGTGCCGGCTCGTTCCGTTGGGGTACGAATACAGGGTTATTCTTATTGCCGGTAGTCAGCCTGGTGGAACCAATTCTCGGTGTCGCCTTGGCCTTGACGCTTTTGGTTCAAGGATATGTTAGCGTACGAGTTGGCGTGATGCAGGCGAAGAGCCAACGCGACCTTGGAATTGCAGGTGTCGTTGCTGCCATCCTTGTTATAAAAGGTGCTGGCATGGCGTTTGCAGCAGGAATTCTATTATGTGCCCTATTATATGGCAAGGACTTTTTCAAAGGAGAGAATGATAAGACTTTTACAGATCATGGAGAAGAAGAGGAGATTAAAGCATCATGAAAAAAGTAGTGAAAAAATGGCCAATTTATATAAACGGCGCACCTATTCATACAGAAAATCATTTTGTAGTGGAAAATCCAGCAACATTGGAGCCTGTGGGCTATGTTCCGGATGCTAACGAAAAAGAGGCTGAGGCTGCTGTTGATGCAGCTCAAGCTGCTTTTCTGACTTGGTCGAAAGCCAGTGCATACCATAGGGCGGAATTACTTGAGAAGTGGTACACGATCATTGAGAACAGGTTGGATGAAATCGCAACGATCATGACACTGGAACAAGGTAAGCCGTTGGCAGAAGCAAAAGGTGAAATGAAATATGCCTCAAGCTTCGTGAAATGGTTCGCTGAAGAAGCAAAGCGCAACTATGGGGAAATCATACCAGCTTCCGTTGCATCAAAGCGTATTTTAGTGCAAAAGCAGGCAGTCGGTGTCGTTGCTGCCATTACCCCGTGGAATTTTCCTGCTGCCATGATCACGAGAAAAGTGGCGCCAGCCCTTGCAGCGGGATGTACCGTGGTCATCAAACCCGCGGAACAAACGCCTTTGACCGCTTTGCTATTGGTTGAAAGTGCTCATGAAGCAGGAATTCCGGCTGGTGTGATAAATATTGTAACTACACAAAAACCGGGAGATGTATCAGACGTGTGGATGAATGATTCACGTGTTAAGAAGATCACATTTACCGGCTCCACTCCTGTAGGGAAAAATCTAATGAAAAAGGCGGCAGAAACAGTAAAAAAAGTCTCGCTTGAACTCGGTGGATTGGCCCCGTTCATCATTTCAGAGGATGCGAATATCGAAGAAGCAGTTAATGGTTTGATTCAATCGAAATTCAGGAATGCTGGACAAACATGTATTTGTGCGAACAGGATATTCGTCCATGAGACAATTGAACAGCCGTTTTTACAAGCTTTTAAAGAAGCCGTTTTAACTTTGAAGGTTGGAAATGGAATGGAAGGAACCGATCTTGGTCCATTGATAGATGGAGCCGCAGTTAAAAAAGTTCAGCTTCAATTGGAGGATGCTGCAAATAAGGGGGCAATCATCCACACCTCAAAAGTCGATGAAAAACAAGGGCATTTTATAGCACCGGCCATACTTTCCAATGTAACGGATGATATGCTGTGCATGCAGGAAGAAACGTTTGGGCCAATTGCGCCAGTCAGTACATTCAAAACCGATCAAGAAGCTATAGATCGAGCCAATAACACGAATTTTGGCTTGGCAGCTTATGTGTATACCGAGTCATTAAATAGGGCAGTTGCCTATTCGGATGGTCTTGAATATGGGATTGTCGGTATTAATGACAGTGCCCCATCCACAGCCCAAGCACCATTTGGAGGCATGAAGGAAAGCGGTATAGGCAGGGAAGGGGGACACTACGGCATGGATGAATATTTAGAAGTGAAGTATGTCTCCATGCAGCTTGGCCAGTAAATAAAAGAGAAGAGTCCGCCATGATTCTTCAGGCAAAAAAAGAGTGGAAGGCATATCAAATAACGATGTGCCTTCCACTCTTTTTCAATGGTTAAAAAGCATCTATACATCCCTTCAGATATGAAGGAGAAAGGTCATGTTTCCAAGGATGACATCGAAGTCAGCACCGGTAGCCTTGGGAACGTTACTTGTATTACCATGGAAAGTCTCATCAATCAACTACTTGGGGTTGTCAGATCTGTCTTCCGGGCTGATCGGTATAAATTCAAAATCAATTTGGAGCGGTTATCATGAGCAAAAATAAAATGGTAGTAAGAATCACGTTCTTAAAGATTAATAAAACCCCCCTTGCCCAATATGGACAAGGGGGGTTTTTAGTAGAATATCATTTTTAAAGTTTGAGAATTTTCCAGATAGGAGGAGAATAACAATCCGGGACCTTAATTATTCGCCAGGCTTTCTGTCAATCGGTTTTCTTTCCAAATAACTGTAATACCAAGCCCAATGACGATAATGACGGCAGCGAAAAGGTAAGGGTAATGGATGTTTACGTCAAAAAGCAATCCTCCCATGGATGGCCCGGCGATATTCCCTAAGCTCGTATAGGTGGAGTTCATTCCAGCAACGAATCCTTGTTCTTTACCGGCCGCTTTTGATAAAAATGTCGTCAATGCCGGACGAAGCAGGTCAAATGCAAGGAAGATGAAGCAAGTTACCACTAGTACTGCCAAAAAGCTGGAAATCATAGTGGATGCTACCGCAAAAATGGCACCGACGATTAAACATAATTGGATAAGCTTCTTTTCGCCGAGAATATCTACCAGTTTTCCAAACATGAAGACTTGCACAACAACTCCAAAAATAGAGCTTATTGTAATGATAATTGCAATATCCTTCGGCGTGAAGCCGAATTTATGATCAGAAAATAGGCTAAAAACAGTTTCATAGGCTGATAAACCAAAAGCGAGTACAAATACAATGATGAACGCAATAAAATAAACCGGATTCAGTGATTTTTTTAAATCGCCCATAAAGTTTGTTTGCTTTGCATTAGCAGAAACTTTTGCAAGCTGTTCCTTTGTCATGGGCTCTTTTAAAATGAATATTGATGAAAGGCATGCTATAAAAGCAATGGCCGCTGCAAGGAAGAAGGGCAAGCGTATACCATATTCTGCAACAAAGCCACCGATTCCTGGTCCTATTATGAAGCCCAAGCTAATGGCGGCTGAAATATAGCCCATTGCTTTTGGCCTTTCTTGAACGGATGTAATATCCGCAACATATGCAGTAACACCTGGCATGATAAAAGCAGCACTGATTCCGCCTAGGATCCTTGATAAATAAAACGCCGACACGTTTGTCCCTACACCGAAGATTAATTCTGAAACACCAAAAAGGAATAAGCCGATGATGATGATTTTCTTTCTGCCGTAACGGTCAACCCAACGACCTGCGAATGGAGACATAACAAGCTGTGAAACTGCAAAAACGGCAACCAGATAGCCCATCGTGCTTCCTGATAAATGCATGATATTCATAAATGACGGCATAACGGGAATGATCAGTCCAATTCCCAGAAAAGCAATGAATATATTGCTTAGAAGAATAATTAATACCGCCTTTTGTTCTTTAATTGGTTTATTCATGTTTTAACACCACTTTCTTTGTGAATCATTTTTGTGAAATACCCCTCCAAAACACTTTCCAAGAGGCTGCTAATTTATCCTTAAGCCGTTTCTCATCATTGCCGTATACAAGTTCAAGCAAAATGGAATCCACGACTCCTAAGAATGCATAGGTCGGCGTTATGGCTTCGTCTTCGACGATTAATTTTGCATTGATCCAATCCTGGAATTTACATTCCAGGATCGCCTGCACCTTTTCCTCGATATCTATCACTTCCTGCCCGATTTCTTTTTCAAGATGCGCTGGCGGAAAAAAGGACATACGCAGCCAAAACTTTATATGCTCATTTTTTTGGAAAAGGTCAATGACCAATTGAAGGAATCCGTATAAATCTTTTTCAGGATTTTTTGAATCCACTTTATTGAAATATTGGTGTTTCGAAGATAGCTCCGTCTCTTTCGCATCACGTAAAACTTGGAGAAAAAGATCATCCTTGCCTTTAAAATGAGCGTAAATGGATTGCTTTTTCATGCCGACTTCTTCAGCTATTTGAGAAAGCGACGCTCCTTCATAACCATGAATCGTGAAATATTTTAGAGCGGCTTCCTTAATTTCATTACTTTTCAATAATATCACCTCATAATTTAACGAACGTTCGTCAGTTATCATAGCAAATTAAATAAATATATGCAAGCGAATATGTTTATAAAAAGGTAGTATGCCTGAAATCCTTCATAATTATGACGCTATATTTGAAAAGGGCAATATTGTTGTTACCAGCAATAGATATGCACTCAAGGCTATTCACAAAATTCCCGCATATAATTCTTTATGGATAATAAAGAGGCAGGTGGGATGAAGTTGGATACGTATGACATCAGAAAAGCGATTCATTACTATTACACAAAAATACAAGAAACGAATCACCCTTATTATTGGTACTGTTTGGCTGAGGCCCAAAGTAGGGCCGGTTTAACAAATGAAGCACTGCAAACGATTGATAACGCCTTGTCGTTTCAAAATCCTTATCCTTCAAAGCAGGAACTGCAAGACATGCAATTGAACCTCGAAACCGTTCTTTCAAGACAAATGAACTCCAACAGATCAGTCATAGTGACCTCAAAACAAGGAGATATTGATGGGGACGGGACAAGGGACAATGTTTTTCTTACTGCAATCAAAACCCCTGATAGCCCCTTTTGGAGGAATATAACTTTGGTTATCCAAAATGGGAGGACTAATCAATATGAACAAGTTCCCATGAAAAATAACGCAGGATATAATCCAACGCTTTTTCTTGGTGATTTTACAGGTAATAAGAGGGATGACATTTTAGTGGTCATTGATACAGGAGGAAGCGGCGGTTCCATTTATGCGTATGTTTTTTCCTACCTTAACGGTCAACTCATGACCATTTTTAATTCAGATACATTCAGCGAAACCTTTAAATTCGATGTTAATTATGAAAACCGATACAAAGTAAAGGTGATCAGCCATTACCTAAAAGAAAGGTACATTATTGACCTTACTTATAAGGATAAGGAATATTTATCTGAAATTTATAACAAGGATGGTGTATTGAAGGCCCCTATAGAAGGATGGGTCAATCCTTTATCTGGTTTATATCCGGTTGATTACAATAGGGATGGCATATATGAGCTCGAAGCGTATCAGAGGATCGCAGGTAGGTACAATGCCGACTCACTGGGATTTGTACAGACCGTATTGAAATGGAACGGGAAAGTGTTTGCTCCTGATCGGCAGAATGTGGCTATTTTTGGAGAGGAAATATAGACATTGGAATAGAAAGTCCATGAACAAGGTACAGGCAAAATCTTCGCACAAAAGAAACCGGAAAATATTCTTGGCAATGGTTCACCTGACAGTGTTCATTTACGAAAATTGAACCGGCTTTCTATTCGGTTCAACAAACTTTTTCGAAGGGGATTAATGCTTATTGGAATTCTTAGTAGGCGATGCCTACACGTGATTTTAAATAATCGTTACTTTTTATTTGGCTAAATGCAAATTCTGCTGTATCCGGAACTGATATTTTAACGCCATCCTGCGGCAAAAAATCACCTTCTACACGATATGTACCAACTCTTTCTCCATCCGGCAAATACGTTGGGCAGACAATCGTCCATTGAAGTGTTGATTGTTTTAGCAAGTCGAAAACTACATGATGTTCTTTCGCTGCACGGGTAGACTTCTGCCTTGATTCACTTGACTGATAACGCAGTGATTGTGGGGTTGTTCTACTTTGCAGGATACCTGCCGTTCCAATGGTTATAATTCGTTGAATACCTTCATTTTCCATTGCTTCGATAATTAGTGGCATACTTGCTGATAAAGTGGTTGTCCCATCAGTATTCAGTGCACTAATCACTACATCAATTCCATGCATGGCACGTACGATATCATCTTTATTTAAAACATTACCTTGAATAATGGTTAAATTGGCATTGTTTATTCCAATCTTCTCTGGAGTGCGAACTAAAACAGTAACATGGTGCCTGTCCTGCAGACCATAAGTAACTAATTGACCCCCAACTCGTCCAGTTGCACCCAAAATTAAAATATTCATAGAAACGAACCTCCTTTTTTCGAATATAATTATTCCACTAACATTGTATCGTCATTTTCAACTAATGGGGAGCTTTAGTGCACTAAGATATAAAAAGGGCCGCTCAAAAGCTTCATGAGGGGCCCGTTTGAATTAGAATAAAAGCATTTCTTAAACAAGAAATTAGCGACCACAATTCGCCCCTAATATTCCCGTCCTTCTTTCGATTTTAGAAAAGCATCAACTGATTCATCTAATAATTTTTCCCGATTAGGATCTTCATTGACATCTGTATCCACTTCCATTACGTCGTTGTTTAATTTATCAACCTGGTTTTTATTTTTTTTGTTTGGCATATAAACTCCTTCTTTAACAGATATTTTTTAATTAGTATGAACCATTGATCCAATATTCACTAAGATTATTTTCAGCACCTTTCCCGAATTGAGACCTCTAGTCTTGATGGAAGATTGAAACAACATCCATAATATTAATTGGGCATTATTGACTGAATATTATAAATATTGTAATATTTAGTTTGTGCATTTATTTTCGAAACGATGTTTTATATTAAAAACGAATAGGTTTTCCTTTTGGAAAGTCAAATTATCTGACAGGAGGTTTTTGTTAGTGAAGAAAAGAATAAGGAATACTTCTTTTGGTTTATTGTTGGTAGTTTCCATAATTCTATCAATATCAATATTTCTACCTTCTTTTGGCCAAACTGCTGTAAAGCAACCGGACTTTAAAGTAACTCTATTAGGAACAGGTTCCCCTCTATTAAGTACCTCCCGCTCCGGTCCAGCTACTCTTGTAGAAATTGGTGATGAAAAACTCCTCTTTGATGCTGGGCGCGGAACTGCTTTACAATTATATAAAGCGAATATGTTACCAGGCAGTGTTGATAAGTTATTTCTTACTCATTTGCATTCGGATCATACAATCGGCATACCGGACGTATGGCTTACAGGTTCTTTACCGACAGGAGGGAAAAGAGAGCAAGCATTTAACATTTGGGGTCCTAAGGGAACCGAGAAAATGATGTTACATATGAATAAAGCATTTAAAGCCGATTTGGATGCAAGGGATGACTCTGGAAATGGCAACGTTGAAGGAGCAAGTATTACGGCAAATGATATCAAGGAGGGCATTGTCTATAAGAAAAACGGAATTGAAGTAATAGCCTTCAAAGTAGACCATAAATCAATTGAGCCTGCTTTCGGTTATCGGGTTAATTACAAAGGACATTCAGTAGTTATCTCAGGTGACACCCGCTATAATGAAAATCTAATTAAATTTGCCAAAGGTGCTGATGTGGTTATTCATGAGGTTGCAGCGGCAAAACCAGATAATGAATCAGAATCAATAGCCAATATACTTGATCTTCACACTACACCGGAGGAAGCAGGTAAAGTCTTTAGCCAAATACAACCAAAACTTGCCGTGTACTCACATATTGTATTATTGGGAGGATTAACAGAAGAAAAAGCTGATTTGCTCGAAAGAACAAAAAAAACATATGAAGGAGCTGTTTTAGTAGGTGAGGATTTGCTGACCATTGAAATTGGGGACAAGGTTCAAGTACAGCAGCCGGTTAACGAGGCGAACTCGGGAAACTAAACAGACAGGGCTGCAGCGAGCAAATGAGTTAGGCCTATTAATTAATGCGATGAAAGTGTGAAACACGAGCTGCCTTACCAAAGCCAAATAAATGCACATTTTTTCTAAAGGGAGTCCAAAAAGAGAAGGATTCCCTTTAACTTTCTAAATTAAATAAACGGCATATGAGATGATCTATATTTTTTTGTAATAGCCCATGGTTTGGTAGAAGAAGGTAAAACAGAGTCAGGCCATCAGTAGAATTCAGTGAGATAGACGAGGAATCTTATATGGTTCTTGTACGAATAGAGGAAAAAACGTCGAAATGAAATCAAATTTGCTTTTGCCTGCATAGACCAATAGCAAGGCATATTTTTAAGTCAAATATTAGGATAGACACGAAAAAAAATCCCCGACATGAATATCGTGAATGGCTCCAAGAAGTCTATGACAATGCTAATGTTTTTCACTAATCCCTCTTCTTTATTCTCTTCAACATGATTTTATTTATTCTGATGCCATAACGTTACATTACGCATGAGATTAGAACCAAGACTGTTGAACTTCTTGAAGTTGTTGTTGAGCTTCTTCAAGCTGTTGCTGTGCTTGTTGGAATAGTTGTGGATTATCATTAGCTTGGGCAGATTGTATGGCCTGTTTGGCTTGTTGAGCCGCATTGATAGCTTGCTGATATTGTTGTTTTTGTGTCATTTAAAAAGTCTCCTTCATTATATTTACTAAAGGCTAAACCTTTAACCTTTTTATATTTTGTATATAATTTGGATATTATTCATGTATAGGTTGATTCATTTCTCCTAAACGAACGATTGAAGAATATTACCAACCTTTAAACCAAGCTGGTTTCACGATTAAAAGTATGAGATAAGGCATTAAGAGAAGGGATTATTCGTAAGAAATGGAATGATAAATTATTCAATGAAAGGGGGCAGGATAGCGTAATAGCTTGCTTGCAGATATAATGTTCAACGAAGGAATTTAATGCTATGGTCCCATACTCCGATGTCGACCAGTGATTTATGTCGGAATATTCGACAAAGGGAGCCGAGGAGTGGTTGGGGGATTCGCATTTAGGGAAAAAGTACGGGGGAATGTCGTTCTCGCAAACCTGCTGCTTGATAACGTACGAAATATATAAGAAGCCGGCCTAATATAAGGCCGGCATTAGGTATATGGGATGATCATTGCGTTTACGAGAGCAAGCCTTAGATCCTCGACCATTTTGTTCCAAAGCTGCTCCTTGTTCATCATGACAATGTCCAGTGACATCTGCAGCGGAGGCGCCGGCCCCAAGCCGAAGTAGTTAGCGATCTTCGGCCATAATTCATTTAAACGGAATAGATCGCCGTTTGTTATGTTAAACACTTGATTGGCATCACGCTATGTTGCCTTCGCGATCTGTCAACTCCATGAGGCTATCGTAAGCACCCGGCTTGCCAGGAAACAGCAACGGAATTCCAAGATCCTTCTAAATTGAGGCGTAAATCGCAATAACCATAGAGAAGTTCATCGGACTTCCAAGCGAAAAGCCGCAGACTGCAGAAGGATGAAACGCCGACCAAGTCCGATTTTTACCATTTTGTTTTTGTTCAAGAAATCTTACTGATCAACATAGAAATCGGGCGCATATGGTTTGGTTCTGTCTCGCGAGCAAGCGTTTTGAACGGGCCGAGATGTGCGCTTCAGATAGAGCCAAGCGTTATACAGGCGTAACATTCGATTTTGATAATGGTGTATATCTTTAGATCATAACGTTAATTATTATTTGGGTACACCAGCTTTAATCCAAAAAAGGGCGCTTGAATTTAATGAAAGGAGAGCACATACCAATATGTGCTCTTCTATTTTTATAGGTATTTATAATTAGGTCTTGATTCCAGATCCTCTAATACCATTTCCATTGTTCTGAAGGTATCTTGAATAAGGAAGTTTGAATTAATATGGGTACCCATTTAATCCTGTACCGAAAAGTTCGAATTCAGGATCTTTTGACTGAGTTATTGGAGGGGCTTCGGATCGCGCTATAGAAGAGTTGATACCACCTTCAACTGACTCTGCAGGGGTTTCGTCATTCTCTTTATGCAATGGGTTATCAATCATACCCAAATCAACTCCTTTTAATAAGATTAACGAATGGTAAGTTATTAATTCCCTGAATATTTTGATTTTATGCTAAAAAATATGGCGATGACTTGCATTAGTTGAAGTGAACGGGAAGAACTTGTAAGCGATCGAGCTAAAATTTTAATTATAGAATGTATAATGATTATTTTATGTTCATAAAAAAGATTGGTACCGATTCTTTTATCAGATGAGGGGTGTAATGAAATTCCAAGCAGGATCATTATCGAGTCCTTATCCACGAATTATTTTTTATTCTTAGGCCTTCTTAGTAGCAAAAGGAGTGAAAAAAATCATTCCATACCTGCATACACATTGTTACAGGACCCTCTAGTGATTGGTCCAGTTCAATTGACTGGAAGGTTAAAGTGGAGTGAGAATCCTTTGCTTGTTAACAAAGTAAGCCCACTCGGAAAAGCCGATTTCTTTTAGTCTTTTCTTAACTAGTTCAAAATCATCGCCAATACGTTTAGGTGTATGCGAATCTGATCCAAATGTTACTTTCACTTTATAGAAAAGAGCTCGTTCTAAAATGTCATCAGCTGGATACCATCCTCCGCAATCTTTTGTTTTACCAGAAGTATTGATCTCAATGGCGATATCTTCTTGACTAATGATTTTTAACGTTTTTTCAATACTGTCAGTCTCAATGGAAGAAAAGGCTGGATAAAAACCTTTCATTGCATCAATATGGCCTAGGATTTGGAATATTCCGCTTTTTGCAGATTGCTGTATTAAATTATAGTATTCATCCTTTATTCTTGACTGTTCTTTAGCGGTCAAACCATTCCAGCGCCCTCTTTTAAAAATGCTAATGTCTTGAACATAATGAACTGATCCAATTATGTAGTCAAAAGGGTGTAAAAGATATTGATCACGGTAGACATCAATGTGATCAGGGAAGAAATCACTTTCCATTCCTAATAGCACGTGAATTTTATCTTCATACTTCTTTTTTAAGCGAAGTACTTCCTCAATATAAGGGACAAGTTCACTTTTTGCCATTGCAATAGTCGGGTAGAGATGGTCGTCCTCACTATAGAAATATGGAGAATGATCGGAAATCCCAATATATTGCAAGCCGTATTCAATGGCTTGCTTTACATAATCCTCAATTGTGCCGATAGCATGTCCACAGCGTTCATGGTGAGTGTGCAGATCAAATTTTATTGAATTCGTCATATTCTTAGGCCTCCTAAAGTGAACCGGATTGTCTTATTTTTATCATATCCAAAATTCATACTCTTTCTCACAAATGAAAGAAGATTTATACTCCTTAAAAATACCCTTCGAAAAAAAATTTCTATTTTACGGATTTAATTTAATTCATATCAATTTTATACATATCAATTACCAGATACTTAGTTCGAGTAAATGTATAAATGTTGAATTCCCTAGACAAACTAAAATGTTCAAATATGTAAAAAGAAAGGGAAGATACTGAATGACAAAGGTATTGTACATTACGGCTCATCCACATGATGACAAACAATCTTACAGTATGGCCGTTGGAAAAGCATTTATTGACACTTATAAAGAAGTAAATCCCAGCCATGAAATTGTGAATATTGACCTTTATAAAGAAAACATTCCTGAAATTGATGTAGATGTTTTCAGTGGTTGGGGGAAACTTCAAGCTGGGAAGGGTTTTGAAGAACTCTCGTCGGAAGAGAAAGCAAAAGTCAGTCGACTCTCAGAGTTATGTGAGCAATTTATAGCTGCCGATAAATATATATTTGTAACGCCTTTATGGAATTTTTCATTCCCGCCAGTTTTGAAAGCATATATTGATTCCGTAGCTGTTGCAGGTAAATCATTTAAATATACCGAACAAGGCCCAGTTGGTCTTTTAACTGATAAGAAAGCCTTGCATATTCAAGCTCGTGGCGGTATTTATTCAGAAGGACCGGCAGCTGAAATGGAAATGGGTCACCGATATCTAAATATCATAATGCAATTCTTCGGAGTGCCTTCCTTTGAAGGTGTATTCGTTGAAGGACATGCAGCAATGCCTGATAAAGCACAAGAGATTAAAGAAAAGGCTATAGCACGATCAAAAGATTTAGCTTCTACTTTTTAAATCAAAGAGTCAACAGCTTGTTGGCTCTTTTTTTTGTCATGATGAAATTGTAATTTCAATAATTCTTACTTCATCCAATCAGGTAAATTCCTCTAATTAAGGGGTATGATTTTTTTTACTGCTAATGGTTCCCTTTGGAAATCCCTTTTGATGGAATAGCTTGTAGTGAGGTTATCAAACCCTTCTATGATAGCAAAGGTAGAGGATAGAATGATATTTTTAGATATATGAAGAAGCTGAAAAGGACCCACTTAGGGTCCTTGATTAGCTAAATGGACTAGATTAGACGAGTCACTAATTCCTTTTTGTTTCAAATGAGTTGATAATCTCTACCCTCTTTTAACATGAAAACCACCATGTTTGTCAGTTTTACAATAAAAATGTGTAGAATTCGCCATCTTCTGGTACTAATACATTAGTGGAAATTCCCTTTTCATCAATAAAGCTTTTTAATTCTTTTTTTGATAATGTCCAGTGATTGACAGCTTCCATGTGGCTCACAATAATTTGGGCGTTCGGGGCAGCCTTGTTCACTTCATAGATATCCTCTTTCCCCATGACGAGAGAACCGCCTTCAATGAATTGATTATCTCCACCATTTACAACAATGATTTCTGGTTTATTTGTCGCGATAACTTCTTGAACTGCGTCATACCATACCGTATCTCCTGCTATATATAACGTTTTTTCATTTGAGTGTTTGAAGACCACCCCACATACTACACCAGCAAGTTTTAATATTTCCCCTCTTCCGTGCTCTCCTTTTGTTTTGATTAATTGGATACCCTCATATACTGTTTCTCCTTGTAATACTTCTACATTTTTGAAACCAGCTTTTTCAACTTCTGTAGCATCTTCTTCATTTTGAACAAACATTTTGATATCTTTCGGCAATACTTCTTTGGCCACATCATCAAAGTGATCCAGATGAAGGTGAGTGACAATGACGGCATCTATATCATGAATGATATTTTCAATGGATGTTGGTAAACTAACTAAAGGATTAAATTGATCTTGTCTTAATGAATTTGGGAAAGGTGGGTACGTACCTTTCTCAGCTAACATCGGATCTATTAAAAACTTTTTACCTGCATATTCGACAACGAGTGTGGCATTTCTAATTTGTTTTATATTCATCTTTATCTCTCCTTTTCTTTGATCTGCATATAGTTTATACTATGGCCAATTACCAAATACATATATAAAATCAAGTCTTTTGGCCATTTAGCTTGATAATTGAAAGGATTTGAATAAATGTTAGATAATACAGATGAAGGTATCTTGCATGAACTTTCCAAAAACAGTCGAATCACGATGAAAGAATTGGGGGAGAAGGTCCATTTGACTGGTCAAGCAGCTGCAGCTAGAGTTGCCAAATTAGAGGATAATGGAGTGATTGAGGGGTATACCATTCAAGTAAATCAAGTGAAATTAGGATGTTTCATACATGCTTTTATTACAATCATTATACAAAGCACTCATCATCAACCTTATTTGATGTTCATAAAAACACAGAATCAATATATCATAAATAACTATAAAATCAGTGGAGATGGTTGTTATCTTCTCGAATGTAAATTTCCATCCAATGAAGCATTAGATGAATTTTTGGGAAATTTAAACAACCATGCGAACTATAAATTATCCATTGTTATCAAAAAATAGGGCATCAACTAAACTTAATCAACGATATTGAACACCATCCGGTTAATAGGGGGTGTTTTGTGTGTTTTTATAACAACTAGTCTTATTGATGTTAAGATACTTTTTAAAAGAAAAAGAAGAGAAGGCACCACATCCGGTTCGTTTTCCACTAAGGACGAGAAAAATTTTCTTTTTTTGCCATTCTTCTAATCCGTTATAATTATTTGACCATAAGTAAAGGAAAAAGATAACTGTAACCATTCATTCTGTTAAAATCCAGACTGACCTTACATCGATCGAACAGGGAAATATATTAATCATTGTATAAAAAGTCAGAAAAATATAAAATATACTTAAATCGGATGTTTTTTTCTATTAACAGTTTGTCTTGAGTAGGGAATTTCCACCTACTTCACTATCATTTAAATATTTATTCCTTAAAAGAAAAGAGTGAGTTTTATGATGAAAGACATTAAAAATATCTATTGTGTAGGTCGAAACTATGCCTTGCATGCAAAAGAGCTGAATAATGAAATTCCAACTTCCCCTTTTTTATTTTCTAAACCGACTCATTCGCTCGTGGAAGCAAATGGTCAGTCAATTACGTTGCCGGCTAACCAGGGTTCCGTTCACTTTGAAACTGAACTTGTCATACATATCGCAAAACAATTCGAATCAGGAATGAAAGTAGATGAAATAGTAGATTCCATGGCCATTGGGTTAGATTTGACACTTAGAGATGTTCAATCACAGTTAAAACAAAAACAGCATCCTTGGCTTTTGGCTAAAGGATTCAAAAATTCGGCAGTTGTTAGTGATTTTATTCCGTTTCCAGGTGTCGAAGCATGTGAACAATTGGATTTTTCCCTTTTAAAAAATGGAGAGCGTGTACAAGTCGGAAATATTAAAGATTTACTTTTTGATTTGCAAACCATTATAGAATTTACAGCAGAGCATTTTGGGCTCGGAAAGGGAGATATAATTTTTACCGGTACTCCAAGTGGCGTCGGTCCTCTTTCAGATCAAGACAAGCTTTCACTAAACTGGGGCGGAAATGAAATAGGATCCTGTTCAGTCACACTCCATTCATGAAAAAAGACAGTCATTGTGACTGTTTTTTTTATGGAATAACTCAATTTTAGACAAAAAGAAGAAACTCGTCTAAAATGAAAAGAACAATATAACATTCATGGAAACGGCCAATTTGTCACGTGCTTTTTCAAACAAGGTTTGGCCATTAAAGTTTGGCTTTGGTAAAATTATTTTTTATGGAGTATTTTAGAACCTTTTAAATGCATGATGATAATCAATTAAAGTGCCATATTTTAATTATATAGGGTAGAACAGGGTGGAATGAGCATGAAAAACAACCAAGATAAGAAGTATTTAGATAATTGGCTCTCTATTACAAATATTCAAATGGGCATCACGAATGAGCTGGAAAGTGCTTTGCAAAAAAATCATAACCTTTCGTTAAAAGAATTTTACGTTCTTTACTTTTTATCCAAAACAAGCGATAAACAATTGAGGCTGCAACAATTACAAGATATGGTAGGATTAAGTCAAAGTGCTATATCTAGGCTGGTAGTCAGGCTAGAAGCAAAAAGCTGCGGCGTATTACAAAGGCAAATATGTGAAGATGATCGACGAGGTATTTACACACGTTTAACTACATTAGGTGAAGAAAAACTACAAATTTCCTTAAATACTGTTCATGAAATTCTGCAATCTGCTCTTTCAAAAGGAAACCTTCAAGAGGAATTACAATCCTTGATCAAGAAATTGTAAATGGGTTTTATATCTCTTATATAATAAGGAAGTCGGTTATTTCTATATTTTTTAGATAGGAATATACCTTTCGCCCAGTAAGGTAATTAAGATCGGATCTGTTGGGAGGCTGTTTATGCTCATATAAATGTAGGCGCATGCATTTTTGGTCGTTTGAATGTAAGCGCATTCAATTAAATGATAACCATTCATCACATGCATTATATAAACTTCTTTCAATGGGGGAACCTAACTTGTTGTATTCGGTCGGTGTGACATCCATTGGTTTTTCCCCTATTTCAAGAATAATGAAGGCCAATAATCCATCAACAGATGAAGAACTCCATTTTCAAATGAAGATCACTTACTGCGGTAATTTATTTGAAACTATTTTCATTTTTTGACGTAATACTATCAGGGATAATTTAGAAATGTCATGGAATACAAATGGATTTCTTGTTCTTTCTTATTAGGCCCCATTTAATATATAAATTCTAATAGAGGTTTCACGAAGGGAAGAGGACGTATGTTAAAAAAAATCTTAGCGAGCTTAGGAAAAGGAGCTGCAACTGTAGATTTACAATGTGACAAGGGTAATTACCAAGCTGGAGAAAGCATTCAAGGGCAGGTAGTAATCCAGGGTGGTGAGGTTGAACAGAAAATCAATCAATTGACTGTCCGGTTGATGATGAATGTGGTATTAAAACAAGGAAGCGTTACTAAGGAAGTTGCACATATACCATTAGTTAATCGAGATTGTATTCACCCCAAAGAACGTAAGGTCATTCCTTTTCATTACCTCATACCTACGAATATACCTATTTCAAGGGGATATGTCTCATACTATCTGGATACACATCTTGATATTGAGGGCGGTGTCGACCGCAAAGATGTAGACCGGTTAGTCATCCAATCCCAGGAATCTATCACTTCCATTTTTAATGCAATGGCTCAATTAGGTTTTCGCGAGACAGCGGACTCAGGTAAACTCGATCAATATGGACAGGAATTTGCTTTTTTCCCCACTGAACAATTCATGGGACAAGTAAATGAAGTTGAATTGCGGTTTGCCAATGAAGAATCAGGTATCCGCGTCTGGATGGAAGTTGACTGTAAAAGCGGCTACAAGGAAATTGAAGCAAAACGTGAGTTTCATTTAAATCAAAAAGTTCTTGAGCAAGAAGCAGATCTTCATAAACTTTTTGGGAAATATATATCGGAAGCTATTGATCAGCCTTACGCTTTTACACAGCCGTTCTCTTATTCCACAAACCATCCTCATGGTCGCTCTTTCCAAATGGGAAACGCTATCCCTGGAATGGTTGGTGGATTAGCAGTGGGTGTTTTAGGGACTATGTTATTTACTGAGATGATGGAAGGTTTTGATATTGAGGAAATGTTTGAAGAAGCAACTGAGGATTTTGACGGTGGATTTGATTCATTTTTTGATAATGGGGATGAGGAATCCTAAAAATAATTAGGTTGTTTTTTATGACAAGTGTTGCTTACTTTGATCAGTGAGTAACACTTGTTTTATTGTTGTTTGGTTTATAAGAAGCCAGGAAGAGGACATTTAACAGTGCACTTGGCGAATCGACATGCTTTCTCTTCTGAAAATAGCCCTTCGTTTTTTGATTTGGCGTGAAAAAAATGAATAAACAATCATATAAGGCCAATTCTATAAAAAAGAATGTTAAAAAGGAGATTACATCGTGAAACCATATGAAATAAAAAATATGATTATTGATGACGAGTTTAATGGTGAAGAATCGGTTACAGCTGACTTTACTCACAATGATAAAGATTATAGCATTACTTTAAAAAAAGAAGATCTTGAAATGATAAATGCATGGGTTTTTGAGGATGGTTCATCTCTTCCAGCGAATTTATCAGGTACTATCATTGAATCAATAAGGGAAGATATTAAAGAGAGAATCTAGTCATTTGCACTAGATCTTTTTTTTGTCATTTTCTTAATCGAAGTAAAATTTAGCCTTGTTTATAAGTGCTTTACTTCAATAAGGCAGGTTGCTGAGGCAGCCTTCTTCTTATGGCACTAACGGGGCAGGATAGGTGAAGAGTGCTATTTGATCTTCATTCAACAATTGGGCCATTTAATGGGATAAGGCTTATTGAACGGGTAGAAAGTTTAAAAAAGTATTATAAAATATTTCACAAAACAAAAAGGTGAATTGTGGTAATATTGATAAAAATACTTAGAAGTCCAAGGAGAGTGTTATTAGTTGCTTGATTATGAGCGTTCTTTGTCGTTAGATTTCGAGGAATCTTCGTATATTGAAAAGGATGGTTATACGGTTAGAGATGTGTCTTATTTAAGTCCGTATGGTGGTAAAGTACCCGCATATCTTGTCGTTCCAAAAACAGACGGACCTTTCCCATCAGTTGTTTTTATGCATCCAGGTCAAGGCAACCGAACGACATTTTTGTCAGAAGCTAAAGCTTTAGCTTTAAAAGGCATAGTTTCTCTTTTAATCGCTGCACCTGCCATGCGAAACGATTATCCAAAAGATTTATCTGAGGAACAGATGTTAAATCTCACGGTAGAGACAATAACTAATATTGGACAATATACTCAGACAGTTATTGACATTCAAAGGGGAGTTGACCTTCTTTGTAGTTTAGAAAATATTGATATAAATCGTCTTGCCTATATTGGACATAGTTTGGGGGCTACTTGGGGTGGAGTTCTCGCTGGCATCGAAGAACGTATTAAATCATATGTTTTAATGGCTGGATTATCTAGTGTGTCTGAGTGGCATAAAACGAGTGACCATCCATTAGCGACATTAATTCGTGCCAAGCTTTCAAGAGAGCAGTTTAATAAATTCATTTCAGAATTGGAACCATTAGATGCAATTCATTATATAAATAAAGCTACTCCTGCATCACTGTTATTTCAATTTGTTCATGATGACGAATTTGTACCAAAACATCAAGCAGATGCATTCTATTCTGTTGCAAGTTCACCAAAGGAAATTTCTTGGTATAAAACTGATCATCTGTTTACGAGTTGCGATTCTGCCTATCAAGAGCGTACAAAATGGATTATCAAGCAATTAGGACTTAACAATAATTAATCTATTTGAACTTTTGAACCCGTTCCACGATCTAAGTATTCCAGAATAGGGAATTGGACAACTCTCCAGGTGTAGTTCCCATCTCATAAAAGCGTTGGGTACGTTTTCATCATTTGCAGTAACTCACGAAATAAAAGTATATACGTTTAAAAAGGCGACAAAGGGTTTATTAAGATACTTATGGAATTACTGAAGGATAGCATCTTTAGGGGGAAAGTATATGCAAACTTTGGAAAAAATCAGCAATCGGTGTTGGTATCAAACACCTGTTTCAGAAACGGATAGACCTATTCTAGGTGTAGTGGTTGGAGATAACAGATCGTTAATGATTGATGCAGGAAATTCAGAAGCACATGCTAATTGTTTTCTTAAAGAGCTTAAAGAACAAGGTATTCCACTTCCAAACATCGTTGTGCTTACACATTGGCACTGGGATCATATCTTTGGTTTGTCTGCTTTGAATATGCTGTCTGTTGCTTCTATTCAAACGAAAGCTAAAATTAAGAACCTTGTTTCGTACGAATGGACAGATTCTGCTTTAGAAGAACGAGTGAAATCGGGATTGGAAATTGAATTTTGTGCCAATGCAATCAAAAAAGAATTTGGAAGTGAAAGGAATATTATCATATAATTACCAGATTTAGCCTTTGAACAGAGAATGGAGCTTGATCTTGGAGGAGTATCATGTCTTTTGCAGCATGTAGGTGGCAATCATTCCCCAGACTCTATCATTGTCTATATCAAAGAAGAAAAAATACTATTCCTTGGCGACTCTATTTATGCAGATATCTATTCAAACAAAAGGAATTATACGACTCAAAGTACGATTCAATTATTGGACACAATCGATCAATTTGATGCTGAAATCTACGTCCTATCCCATTGGAAGCCAATATCGAAGGATGAATATCAGAAAGAAGCAATACTATTAAGGACTGTAGCCACCTTGACAGATAAATATGAGGGACGCTTTGAAGATATAAAGAAATCTTATCAACTCCAGCTAAACAGAGAGCTAAATGAAGAAGAGCTTGAAACAATTGGATACTTTGTGAACGGGTTCGAAATAAATAATTAGCTTAGAGATCAGTCCACAAGGTTTTTAAGAATTCCTATTTAGTTAACGGTGGGCATTTTGAAAAAATTAGAGACGATGCTTTTCTTAATGAACGGAGGCGTTAGCTGAAGATCGGAGCTGTCTTTAAGGCAGCTTTTTCTTATGGAACTAAACCAGCTAATAGTTAGTCAACATTTTTCAATGAAAACTTAAAATATTTCATGCTATACTAAATTTGTGCATGCCAAATAACCTTCCAATGAACCGTATTTGGAAAGTTTTGTGCTATTTAGTTATAC